>JAWKUH010000047.1:0-35527 GCA_041398665.1 Planctomycetota bacterium
ATTCGGGCAGGCGCGCGAGGAACTGGCGCAGTTCGGGCACGCGGTGCAGCTCGACGACGAGCGGCATCTCGCCGTCGGCGACCGCTCCGAGCACCTCACCGTCGGCGTCGAAGCGCGGCGGCTTGGGCTTGCGGTCCTCCTTGTAGGACTTCTCCTTGAAGTCCTTGCCCTTCTCCTTCGCGTCCTCGATCTCCTTCTCGCGGTCCTTCTTGGCCTTCTTGAAGTCCTTCTCGAGCTCCTCGGTCTTCTCGGCGATGGCCTTCTCCCACTCCGCGAGGTCGCTCTCGTACTTGCGCAGCGCCTTGCGGTAGTTCGCGCCGGACTCGACCTGCGAGAGGAGGCGGTCGACGTTCGAGACGCGGTCCAGCGCGTCGTTCCCGAGCACCTCCATCGCGACGCAGGCGTCGGCGGACAGGATCGCGCGCTCGTCCTCGGGGTCGGGCAGGAGCCGCAGGACGACGCCGGTCCCCTGGACGTTCGCGGGCTCGCCGATCTGCGAGCGCACCGTCGTGACCCCGGCGCGCAGGGCGGCGCGACGGACGTAGGCGTCGTCGTAGGTCTCGAGCGCGTCGGCGCTGCGCGTGGACGGCTTGACGCCGCGGTCGAACAGGCTGCCGCGGTCGATCCCGACCGCCGACCAGGCGTCGATGAAGCCGGCGCACACGACGGCGGCCTCGAGGACGCGCGCGCCGTCGGGCACGGCGACGTCGGTGCCGACCGCTTGGATGCGGTCGCCGCGGACGAGGACCACGGCGTTCTCGAGTTCGTGCCCGGGGCGGACGATCACGCGGCCCGCGCGGATCGCGACGAGAGCGGGTGCCTCCTGCTCCGGCGAGTCGTCCTGTCGTGCCAAACTCGCGGCGGCGGCGTCCGGCCGGGGATCCGCGGGAGAAACCGTCGCGGGAGCGACGGCGTGGGCGAGGGACGTGGTCAGCAGGGCGCCGGCGCCGAGCAGCGCGGACGCCAGCGGAGTCGCGAACGATCGCATCGCGTGGGGATGCGCCCCTCGGACGGGGTCGCTGGGGACGAGGACGAGGAGGGACCGCGGTCCGACGACCGCGACGGAGGGCGGAGCCCTGGGTGCGGGGTCGACGGCTCGAGGCCGAGAAGAAGGGGTGCGAGCGCCGCGAGGGTGACGCGGCGCCGTGCTGTTCAGTGGGACCGCAGCGCCGGGACGGCGGTGCGCAGGACGTGGCGCCGAGCCGGGGACGTGGGGACGGACCGCCGACCCGTGCCCGCCGGGACGGCTCGAACCGCCCTCGACCGACCCGCCGGAGGCGTCCGCGCCGGGGAGGGAGACCCGCCCCGACCGCCGCATTACGCGACCCCGGGGGAGGCATTCCCAAGCCCGGGCGGTGCACAGACCGGGAAATGGGACGGCGTTCGGCCGTCGTTCTAGGGCATTCCGCCGGATCTGGGAAGGGTCCGTCCCAGCGGTGAGGCGGGAGCGCCCCCACGCCGGGGGAACCCTGCGTCCCCTCCCGGTCGGCGGCGGGGAAGGGTCGCACCGGGGGTCCGGAGGTGGGTCCGGCGCAGGTTTTCGACCGTCCCGGCGTTCGGGCCGCTCCGGGTCGGTCGCTCGTGCGCGGGTCGCGCGAACGGGAGGGGGGTCGCGGCCTGCAGGAGCTGCGACCCTCGCACCCCCCCAGAAGAGAGGCCCGCCACTGCCCCGGCGAACCGTGATCCCCGGACGCGCGCGTCGGCATCCGAAACCCCGGGGCCCCCACCGTCCGACCTCTCCGAGTGCGTCCGCCGCCGGCATCCGACGCATCGCCTCCGTGGCCCGATCCTCGCTCTCGCCCTTCCTCTTCGACCGCGCCTACTGGCAGGAGCGGCTCCGCGACCTCGGCGCCGCGGCCGACGCGGTCACCGTCTGCCCGCAGGACGTGCCCGCCGACCTCCCGGCCGCGGTCGAGGAACTCCGGGCCGAGTCCGGCGACGGGCGCCGGTTCCGCGCGCTGCTCGTCCGGCACCGAGGCGCGACGGGTCCGCGGGGACTGAAGGTGGTGCTGCGGCGGGCGGAGGACGGCTCGGCGGGACCCGGGGAGCGAGCGCCCGACTGGCCCGACCTCGAGCGGATCGTGCCGCGCACCGACGCCGACCGTGCGGTCCTGCTCGTCGCCCAGAAGCTCGACCGCCGACTCGAGGAGCGCGTCCTCGACATCCTTCGGGCGGTGGTCTGTGCGCGGAAGGCCGGCCCGTTCGACGGCGACGTGGAGCTCGACGCGGACGTCGACGACGACGCCGCGCGCATCACCCGCGAGGTGCTGCGCCACCTCGTCCGCTGAGATCGCGGGGCACCGCGAGCGGCACTCGCGCCCGGTCCGTGGATCGCGGAGGAGCCGGTGTGTGCGAGAACCGCGGTCGGTGATCAAGTACCTGGGCTCGAAGCGCGCGCTCCTCGGACCGATCGTCGACCTGGTCGGCTCGCTCCCCGGGGCGACGTCGGTCGTCGACCTGTTCTCGGGGACGTCGCGCGTCGGACACGCCCTCAAGGCGCTGGGCTACCGCGTGCACGCGAACGACGACGCGGCCTACGCCGAGTTGCTCGCGCGCTGCTACGTCGTCGCGGATCGCGAGCGCTGGCTCGCACCCGCACAGCGGCTCCTCGCCGAGCTCTCGGACCTCGCGGGCGAACCGGGCTACTTCACTCGGACGTTCTGCGAGGAGAGCCGCTTCTTCCGACCGCACAACGGCGCGCGGGTCGACCGCGTGCGCCGCGAGATCGCGGAGCGCGGACTCCACCCCGAGCTCGAGGCGATCGCGCTGACGTCGCTGGTCGAGGCGGCCGACCGGGTCGACTCGACGACCGGAGTGCACATGGCCTACCTCAAGTCGTGGGCGCCGCGCTCGTCGCGCGACCTCGAGCTGCGCATGCCCGACCTGCTCCCTCGTGCGGAGCACGGTCCGGGAACGGCGAGCCGGCTCGACGCGCTCGATGCCGCGAAGCGTTTCGAGGCGGACGTGGCGTACCTCGACCCGCCGTACAACCAACACAAGTACGTCGGGAACTATCACATCTGGGAGACGCTCGTGCTCGGCGACGAGCCGGAGGCGTACGGCGTCGCGCGCAAGCGAGCGGACTGCCGCGAACGCCGGAGCCCGTTCAACTCGCGCGCGCGCTGCGAGGACGCGCTGCGCGCCGTCGTGACGGCGGTGCGCGCGCGCTACGTCGTGCTCTCGTTCTCGGACGAGGGCTTCGTCACGCTCGCTCGCCTCGCTTCACTGCTGTCCGAGCACGGCCGCGTCGGCGCACGAGCGATCGAACACCGGCGCTACGTCGGCGCCCGCATCGGCATCCACGGTCCGCGCGGCGAGCGCGTCGGCACCGTCTCGCACGTGCGCAACCGCGAGTACCTGTTCCTCCTCGCGAAGGACGGCGCGGAGTGGCCGGAACGCGGCGGCATGGAGCCGCTCGAATGCGTCCTCGGGCGCGCGGTCCGGACCTGAAGGCGAGCGGACGCCGCGCTCAGAACCGCAGCGTGAGCTCGAGACCGAAGTAGGCGCTCGGGTCGACGTCGTCGCCGCCGACCTCGACTCCGCCCGCGCGGAACTCGATCTCGCGCGCGTGGGCGACGCCCACGAAGAGGTCGAGGGTCGAGCTCGAGACGCTGTGTCCGCCGACACCGGGATCGAACAGGATGCCGGCGCGCGTCAGGAACCCGCGCTCGGCGAAGGAGCCGCCCGGGTTCGGTCCGGTGTCGTCGAGCCGGATCTCCACGTCCTGGTAGCGCGTCGAGACGTAGGCGCGCGCGCCGCGCTCGAGGTCGCGGGTGAGCTCGAGGCCCGTCGCGTCGACGCGCAACCGCGTCCGGTCGTCGATGCGCCAGTCGAAGCCGGGGACCGGGACGAACGCGACGTCGTCCTCGAGTCGGTCCTGCGCCCTGACGTCGAGCGACAGCGAGAACGTGTCGTCGATGCGCCACGACGCACCGAGGATCGCGATCCAGGTCAGCGCGTCGCTCACCTCGAAGGCGACCTCGGACCCGAGGTCGACCTCGGCGTCGAAGCGTGCGGAGAGTCGCTTCGACAGGTCGAACCCGCGCGCGGTGCCGAAGCGGTGCCGGTAGGTCGACTCGATCGGTTCCGAGGTTCCCGGGAGCAGTCCGGACGCGCCGTCGAAGCGGTAGGTGCGGCTCTCGAACCGGTACGTGAAGCGCCAGTCGTCCTCGTCCGCTCCGCTGTGGGCGGTGAGCCCGACGATCGTGCCGCGCCGTTCCACGTCGCCCGGCCCCTGGTCGAGCCCGGCGCGCGAGATCTGCTGGAAGCCGATCGCGAGGTCGAAGTGCCAGTCCGACGGCTCCGGCTCGAGCGCGACGTCGAGCGGATCCGTCGGCGCGTCGGTCGGCGCGGCGTCCGTCCGCGGGCCGAGGAGGGCGTCGTACGCGCGGTCCAGATCGCCGCCGTCCTGGGAGCGCGCCGCTCCGGCGACGCACGCCGCGAACACGCACGCGGTGAACGCGCGGACGAGCGACGGCGGCGCGCCGGTCGCGATGATTCGGAGTTCCTGGTCGGGACGCATGACGGAAGCGGACGGACTACTTATCCCGCGCCGCCGCTCGCCGCCCACCCCGCATCGGCCGCGCGTCGCGAACGAGCGCGGATTCTCCCGGCTTCGGGGCGCGACGGTCACCGAACACCCTCGACGAGGACGTCGATCAACTCGGGCAGCACCGCCGCCAGCGCCGCCGCCGCCGGCGCACCGGTGGCGACGACCTCGTCGTGCGACAGCGCGCCGTCCGCGAGTCCCGCCGCGAGATTGGTCAGACAACTGAGGCCGCAGACCTCGAGCCCGAGCGCGTGCCCGACGGCGGCCTCCTTGACGGTGCTCATGCCGACGGCGTCCGCGCCGAACGAACGCAGCGCGAGCACCTCGCTCGGCGACTCGTAGCGCGGGCCGAGCAGGCCGGCGTAGACACCGGCCACCCATCCGAGTTCGCGCTCGCGTGCGAAGGCGTCGACGGCCTCTCCGAGTCGTGCGGAGAACGGCGATCCGGAGCCGCGCTCGTCGCGGAGGAGGGCGCTCCCGCCCTGGAGGTCGAGCTGGTCGGTGATGCGCATCCAGCCGCCGACCGGCCACTCCGTGCGCAGGCAGCCCGCTGCGTTCGTGAGCAGCAGGACGCGCGCTCCGAGCGCCGCCGCGGCGCGCACGGTGAGAGCGACCGTGCGCGGGTCGTGGCCCTCGTAGAGGTGCACGCGTCCGCACTGCAGCAGCACGGACGTGCCGCCGTGCTCGCCGTGGACGAACTCGCCGCGGTGACCGGGGACGGCGCTCGTCGGGAGGCCGTCGATCTCCGCGAACGGGATGCGCACGGGGCGCTCGAGGAACGCCGCGGCGTCGCCGAGTCCGGACCCGAGAACGGCGTGCACGCGCGGTTCCCGCACCCCTCTCTTCGCCAGCGCCTCGGCGACGCGGGCGGCGCGGTCCTTCGTCGTCGGCGTCGTCACGCTGCGAGGCTAACCGCGAGGAGTCCGCGACGGCGCTCCGCGCACCCGCGCTTCCGATCAGCGGCTCCGACGTCGTCGGACGACGGTGCGCCGGACGACGGGCTCCGGTCGCTCGACGTCGAGCGGACGCCTCGGGACGTTCTCGAAGCCGGCGACCGGCGAGCCCCGCTCTGCAGCCGCCGCCGCGTCGAGCCGACCGTCGACCGCTCCGTCCCGCGCGTCGACCTCCGCGAGCCGCTCGCGCAGGCGCTCCCGGGTGACGACGCCGCCCGAGTCGAGCTCCTCCATCACCGTCCCGACGACGAGCGCGAGGTAGTCGACCTTGCGCTCCAGTTCGTCGATGCGCGCGCCCGTCGCGAGCCGCACGCGCCGGTTCGAACGCACGGATGCGCGCGTGCGCGCCGCGCGGCGCTCGTTCTCGTCGATGCGGGACCACAGGCCCCAGTGCCACAGCGTGTCGAGGAAGTCGCCCATGCGGCGATCCTACTCGCGACGGCGGCCGACGATTCGCGCAGCCCTCACACGAACATGCCGGCGACCGTCGCCGTCATCCACGACGCGCAGGCGCCGCCGAGCATGGCCTTCACGGCGATCCGCGACAGGTCCGTCCGCCGACCGGGGACGAGTGCACCGATGCCGCCGAGCTGGATCCCGATCGACGCGAAGTTGGCGAAGCCGCAGAGCGCGTAGGCCGCCATCTTCGCCGAGCGCGCGTGCTCGAACGTGGCGGCACCCTTCGCCGCCAGGAGTCCGTGCATGTGGTCGAAGGCGATGAACTCGTTGACCGCGATCTTGGTTCCGAGCAGCGAGCCGACGAGACGGCAGTCGTGCCAGCCCTCGACGCCCATCAACCAGGCCACGGGAGCGAACACGAGTCCGAACACGTCGGAGAGCGTGATGCCCTGGAACCAGCCGATGCGCGTCATGCTGCCGAGCGGCCAGTCGACGAGCGCGACGAGCGCCGTGAACGCGATCAACATCGCGATGACGTTGAGCCACAGGTGCAGGCCGTCCGTCGTGCCCTTCGCAGCGGCCTCGATCAGGTTCGACGCGTTGCGCTCGATACGCAGCTCGACGCGCCCCGCCGTCTCCGCCCGCTCGGTCTCGGGCAGCACGATCTTCGCGATCAGGAACGCCGCCGGCGCGGACATCACCGACGCCGTGAGGAGGTGCGGCCCGATCTCCTTCCCGATCAGTCCCATGTAGATCGCGAGCACGGAGCCGGCGATCGTCGCGAACCCGCCGGTCATGAGCGCGTTCAGCTCGGACATCGTCATGCGCTCGAGGTACGGGCGCACGACGAGCGGGGCCTCGGTCTGACCCACGAAGACGTTCGACGCCATCGCCATCGACTCGGCGCCGCTGACGCCGAGGACGCGGCTCATCACCTGCGCCAGCAACCAGACCAGGACCTGCATCACGCCGAGGTGGTAGAGCACCGCCATCAGCGCCGAGAAGAACAGGATCGCCGCGAGCCCGGTGCCGGCGAACGCGAACACGAACGCGTCGTCCGGTCCGAAGACGCCGGCCATCTTCCCGAAGTTCGCGAGCGGTCCGAACACGAGTTCCGCGCCCGGCTCGGCCATCTGGATCAGCCGGCGCACGAAGGCCGCGATCGACTCGAAGAACGCGCGACCGCTCTCGGTCGTCCCCGTCCACATCCCGAGCAGGATCTGCAGCACGACGCCGCCGATCACGACGCGCCAGGGGAACAGGCGCCGGTTCGACGACATCGCCCAGGCGACGAGGCAGAAGAAGACGAGTCCGATCAGCGCGCGGAGTTCGGTCATCGTCGCGAAGGGTAGCCGGTCGGCGGGCGGATCAGTTCACGCGCTCCAGCACGAGCGGGCCGCTCCGCGGCTCCGGCTCGATCGCGAACGAGCCACGCAGGAGCGCGAGTGCGCGCTCGAGTCCGCGTCCGGCGTGCGCGACCTCGCAGATCGGCCGACCGCGCTCGACGCGCTCGCCATCCTGCACGCACCAGTCGACGCCGACGCGCGGGTCGACGCGGTCCTCGACGCGAAGACGACCGCCGCCGAGTTCCGCGACGGCCGCACCGACGGCGCGCAGGTCGGAGAAGACGAGGTAGCCGTCGCGGTCGGCCTCGAGGACGGCCGACTCGGGCGCCGAGGGCAACGACCCGGGCTCGTCGACCGCACGACGGTCGCCGCCCTGGCGCTCGACGGTGCGCGCGAAGAGCTCGAGTGCACTGCCGTCGTCGAGCCCGCGCTCCAGGCGCTCGCGCGCCGTACCGCGTTCCGCGAAGGCACCCGCCGACACCGCGACCTCGGCCCCGAGCTCGAGCACGAGCTCGCGCAGGTCGGCGGGCCCGCCGCCGCGCAGACACTCGATCGACTCGCGCACCTCGTTCGCGTGTCCGACGGCGCGGCCGAGCGGACGCTCCATGTTCGTGAGCAACGCGGTCGTCGCGACGCCGAAGCCGCGCGCGAGTTCGACCATCGTGCGGGCGAGTTCGCGTCCGCGCTCCACCTCGGGCATGAACGCCCCCGAGCCGAACTTCACGTCGAGCACGAGTGCGTCGAGTCCCTCCGCGAGCTTCTTCGACAGGATCGAGCTCGCGATCAGCGGGATCGACTCGACGAGACCGACGACGTCGCGCAGCGCGTACAGCTTCCGGTCCGCCGGCGCGATGCGCGCGGTCTGACCCGCGAACACGACGCCGAGCTCGCGCAGCGCCGGCTCGAAGTCCGCGGGATCGACCGCGGTGGACATGCCGGGGATGGCCTCGAGCTTGTCGAGCGTGCCGCCGGTGTGTCCGAGTCCGCGCCCCGAGATCATCGGGACGGCGAGTCCGACGCTCGCGAGCAGCGGCGCGAGCGGCAGCGACGCCTTGTCGCCGATGCCGCCGGTCGAGTGCTTGTCGACGACCGGCTTCCCGATCGCCTCGTAGCGGAGCACCTCGCCCGACCCGAGCATCCCGCGGGTGAACCGCAGGAGTTCCTCGCGCTCCATGCCGCGCACGAAGATCGCCATGAGCAACGCTCCGGCGTGCGCGTCCGTGACGTCGCCGTCCGCGAGTCCGCGGAAGAAGGCGTCGACGTGCTCCTGTTCGAGCACACCGCCGTCGCGCTTCCTCACGACGATGTCGCGCGCGCTCGTCACGCGGTCACGCTCCGCGGCGGAGTTCCGCGGCGAACGACGTCCCGTGCTCGCCGGGTTCGATCCCGAGCCACTCCGCCACCGTCGCTCCGACGTCGGCGAAGGTCGATCGCGTGCCGAGGTCGACGCCCGCGCGGACGTGTCCGCCGTAGGCCACGAGCGGTACGTACTCGCGCGTGTGGTCCGTGCCCTTCGCGAACGTCGGGTCGTTGCCGTGGTCGGCGGTGAGCAGCACGAGGTCGCCCGGTCGCAGCGCGGCGTCGAGCCTCGGCAGCCAGTCGTCGAAGGCCTGCAGCGCGGTCGCGTAGCCCTCCGGGTCGCGTCGGTGCCCGAAGAGCATGTCGAAGTCGACGAGGTTGACGAAGCAGAAGCCGCGCTCGAGCTCGTGCGCGACCTCGAGCGTGCGCTCGAGCCCGTCGGCGTTGCCCTCGGTGTGGATCGCGCGCGTGACGCCGCGCGCCGCGAAGATGTCCTCGATCTTGCCGACGCCGACGACCTCGTGACCCGCGGCGACGAGTCGGTCGAGCGTCGTGTCGTGCGGCGGCTCGAGCGAGTAGTCCTTGCGGTCGTAGGTGCGGCGGTACGCGCCCTGCGTGCCGACGAAGGGCCGCGCGATGACGCGTCCGATGCCGAAGGGGCGCGTCACCTCGCGCGCGATCTCGCAGAAGCGGTAGAGGCGCTCGAGCCCGAAGTGCTCGGCGTGCGCCGCGACCTGGAGCACGCTGTCCGCGCTCGTGTAGACGATCGGTGCGCCGGTCGCGAGGTGCTCGGCGGCGTAGTCGTCGATCACGGCCGTTCCCGAGTAGGGCGCGTTGCACAGGACGCCGGGGACGCCGCTCCATTCGACGATCGGGTCGAGGATCTCCGCGGGGAAGCCGTCGGGGTACGTCGGGAAGCGCTCGTCGAGCGGGCACTGCATGAGTTCCCAGTGACCCGTCGACGTGTCCTTGCCGGGCGAGGCCTCGGCGAGTCGACCGAACGAGCCGCGCGGGTGGGCGGCGGACTCGAGGCCGTGGACGCCCTCGACGCGTCCGAGGCCGAGCGCCTCGAGGTTCACGAGTCGCACGGGGTGCGCCGCGGCGAGCAGGTGGTCGAGCGTGTGCGTGCCCTCGTCGCCGAAGTCGCCCGCGTCGGGCAACGCACCGACGCCGAGGGAGTCGAGGACGATGCAGAAGACGCGCGGTCCGTGTGCGTTCGAGCTGGAGGTCATCGCGACGGGCGCGACGCCCGCGCGGGAGAGCTTAGCAGGGGCTCCCGGGGACCGACCGCGTCCTGGCGGCGGCTCTCAGTGGAGCGGGCCGTAGCGCTTGTGGCAGCCGACGCAGCTCGCCTCGATCGTGCTGAAGTGGGTCCACACGGACTCGACGTCGCCGGCGCGCGCCGCGTCCTCGACGCCCTTTGCGGCCCGCTGCAACTCGATGCGCAGGCGCTCGAAGGACCGCGGGTCGCGTTCGAAGTCGTCGCGCCGTGCGTAGCCCTGGAAGACGGGGTCCTGCGTGAGCTCGACGATCGCGTGCGCGGCGTCCGCGAGGTCGGGGTAGAGCGACGTGTCGCGGATGTTCGGCTCCATCACGCGACGCGTCGACTCGAGCACGAGCATCAGGTTGAGCATCGAGAGGTCGCGCGTCGGCGTCGCGACGATCTCCTCGTAGAGCGCGGGGAAGGTCGGAGTCGCCTCGCTCGTGCTCGCGACGATCGGTCCGTCCGTCGTCGGCGTCGCTCCGCCGTCGGGATCGCCGCCGTCGCCGCACGCCTGGAGCGACGCGGCCGCGAGTGCGAGGACGAGGGTCTGGAGCTTCTTCACGTCGCGTCCGTCGGGTCAGCCGCCGCGCTGTTCGAGGGCGCCGCGGATGGTCTTCTCGATCGAGTCCTCGAGCTCGTCGCACCACTCCTCGCCGAAGTCGCGTTCGAGCAGGTCGCGCTCGGAGAACTCCCAGCGGCCCGACCTCGGGTCGAAGTCGAACTGGTAGTCGTGCTCGCTGCCGTCGTCCTCCGTGACCATCACGAGGACGATGTTGTTCGGAGCGTCGAGTTCGATGCGGAAGTCGGCCACGGTGGTGTCTCTCTCGGTTCGACGGTGGTCGCGGCGCGTGCGTTCCGCGGTCCGCTCGGGTTCGGGCGCGCCGGTGGTGCGCCGCCGGGGTTCGGGCGATCGGGCGCGGGAAGCCGCGTTCGCGGATCTTCGCACGCCCCCGGCGGGACGTTACAAACGCGCGGTCGCCCTTGTCGAGCCGGACCGAGTGTCGGGCTACGGCTGCGACACGTCGAACGTTGGCCCACGCACGCGATTGGAGCGAGGCCCTCGAGGCTTCCGACGCGAGCCCGCAGGAGATCGTGCGGCGCTGTGCGCGACTCGCCCGGCGCATGCGCGGCGACGCGCTCGCGTGGTGGCCGGGATCGCCGTGGCGCGAGCCCGTCCTCGCGGCGCCGCTGCTGTGGCTGGCGCTGCTCGAGCACGGGTTCGAGCGCGAGGAGGGCGGCGGAGCGTCGAACCCGCTCGTGGGTGAGCTCGCTGCGATCCTGGCTCGCGCGCGCGACGGCGGCGCGCGCACGGTGCTCGGTCGGGCGCTCGCGCTCACGCTCGGTCGCGGCGCGTGGGACGGCGCCGCGCTCGACGAGGCCCTCGGCGCGGCGCGCGCCCTCGAGCACGGCGGCACGTTCGCGACGCGCCGCGCGCTCGCCGAGCGCGCGGTCGCGTGGAGCGGAGGGACCGCGACGGCCTGGGCCCGGCTCGCGTCGGGCGGACGCGAGCGACACGTCGAGGAGCTGCGCACGCGCATCGAGGCCGGGCTCGCGGCGGAGCGGCTCGCGCGCTGGACCGCGGACCCCGCGGGGCAGCTCGCGTCGGGCCGTCTCGTCGTCCCGGTCGACGAACTCGCCCGCGCGAACCTCGCGGTGACGGTCCTCGCCGAGTCGCCGACCGACGCGCGGATCGCCGCGCTCGTCGCGTCGCAGGTCGGCTGGATCCGCGGCTTCCTCGCGCGCGCGTGGCCGGCGGTCGAGCTCGCCGGCGTGTGGCGCGGACGCGCACTCGCGCTCTGGCTCGGCGGCGTCGAGAGGTGCCTGCGACGCATCGAGTCGAGACGCTTCGAGGTCGCGCGTCGAGCGGTGGCGCCGCCGCGGGCGAACTGGCTCGCGCTCGCGCGCTTCGCGACGCCCGAGGGCTACCGCGAGCTCGCGTGAGCGGGCGCCTCGCCGCGCACGATCGCGATCACGAGCTCGCCGTAGTCCGCCCACAACGACTCGGGCGATCGGCGGTGCGAACTCGCGGGCAGTTCGATCGTGACGATCGGGATGCCGAGGTCGATCCCCGTCCACGAGCCGAACGACCCGGGCCGACCGCCGAGCTTCTTCACGGGCAGGTCGCAGGTCGTGGCGAGCGCGCGCGCCCAGTCCTCGGCCGGACCGTCCCAGTCGATGCACGCGAGCGGCTGGTGGAAGCTCGCGATGCGATCCGGCTCGAAGCGCTCGACGAGGTCGAACAACGCGAGCGACTCCGGCTCGGAGAGAGGTGCCGTCCCGCGCGACGCCGTGCCCGTGAAGTTCTTGGACGGGAAGTTGCGATTGAGGTCGACGCCCCGGACGTTGGTGCGCGTCCCGGCCGCGTAGCCGTCGGGGTTGGCCAGCGGGACGAGCACGAGTCGCACGCCGCGCAGGAGGTCGGGGTCGAGCGTGTACTCCGTCTCGAGCCGGGCGAGCAGCGGCGTCCCCGCCGGCTCGTCGCCGTGGATGGTCGCGACGACCAGCACGACCTCCGGCCCCGGGCCCACCGCGAGGTACTCGATGGGTCGGCCCTCGACCGACGTCCCCGCGACGCCGCGCTCGACGACCGGACGGTCCGCGAGCCCGCCCCGCCGCTCCGGCGGTGACGCGCACCCCGCTGCCACACCGATCGCCCCCACGACCAGACCCAGAAGCACCCCGCGCATCCCCCCACCCTACGCGCCGCCCCGACGCGCCCCGCTCCGACTCCGCACCCCTCCCCGACCCCGGTGCCGCGCGTGACAACTCGCGCTCCACCGGTAACCGCCGCTGCGTCGGCGCGGTCCAGGGGCGGCTGGGCGGGGGTGGTGGGCCGCGGGCCGCGACTCCCCGCGTATCCTGTTCGCCCTTCGTGCGCGCCGCCGACCCGGCGCCGGACGCGGACCGGGCGACGCACCAGGCGGTGCACCCGGTCGCTCCCCCGCGAGACGCGCGGCGTCGCGCCCGGCCGCGACGCGCACGACCCGACGCCCCATCCGACCATGCAGACCGTGACGCGCCCGACCTACGACGCCCTCGCCCGCAACTTCGGCCACTGGCGGAAGCTCGGCGACATGATGGACCAGTGCATCGACCTGATGCTCAACCTGCGCCAGTCGGGTCACCCCGGCGGTTCGCGGTCGAAGGTCCCGATGCTCGTCGCCTCGACCATGGGCGCGGGGATGCGCTTCGACATCCGCAACCCGCAGGCGGCGTTCGGCGACCGCTTCGTGCTCGTCGCGGGTCACTGCAACCCGGCGATCTACGCGCTGCTCGCCGTCTACAACGAAGCGATGCGTCGACGCCACGCGGCGACCGGCGACGAGCGCTTCCGGCTCCACCACGAGGACGAGTGGGGCCTCTACCCCGAGCACCTCCTCGACCTGCGTCACAACGGCGGACTGCCGGGGCACGCGGAGATGGAGGGCAAGACGCTCTTCTTCAAGTTCAACACCGGTCCGTCCGGTCACGGTGCGCCGGCCGCGCTCGGCGAGGCCATGGCGCTCAAGCACGCCGGAGCCGGCGACGTCCGCGTCTTCGCGGTCGAAGGTGAGGGCGGTCACAGCGCCGGTGCGCACCACGAGGTCAAGAACAGCGCCTACGGCCTCGGGCTCGACAACCTGGTCTACCTGCTCGACTGGAACGACCACGGCATCGACTCGTTCGCGAACTCCGAGGTCGTGCACGGCACGCCGACCGACTGGTTCGAGCCGTACGGCTGGCGCGTCGCCGGCGTCGAGGACGGCGAGGACTACGCGCAGCTGACGCGCGCGCTGCTCGAGATCGTGCACACCGAGGACACGCAGGGTCGTCCGGGCTGCGTGTGGTTCAAGGTGCGCAAGGGCCGCGGCTACGGCGTGTACGACGCCGCCTCGCACGGCAAGGCGCACGGCCGCAACAGCGAGAAGTTCTGGGCCTGCCGCGCCGAGTTCGCGAAGAAGTACGGCGTCGAGTTCGAGGGCCAGGGCGACACGAAGGACCCCGGCGAGTCGGGCGGGCGCGAGCAGACGCGCGCGTGGCTCGGCACCGTGATGAGTCTGTTCGACGACGCCGAGTTCCTGGAGTACGTGACCGACACGCTGGTCGAGATCGCGGAGTCGGTACCGTCGCGGCCCGAGGGCTTCCGCCTCGGTTCCGAGCGCAACATGCACGAGGAGCGCGACTGGTGCGACGTCGCGAAGCTCCCGTCCGAACTGTTCGTCGCCCCGGGCACGAAGATCGCGAACAAGGAGGGCCTCGGGAAGTTCGGCGCGTGGATCAACGCGCTCGCGCACGAACGCATGGGCCGTCCGCTCGTCCTCGCGTGCTCGGCCGACCTCGCCGACTCGACGAGCATCTCGGGCTTCGCCAAGAAGTGGGGCGAGTTCGAGGGCTTCGGCTGGTACGAGCGCAACTCGAACACCGCGGGAGCACTGCTGCCGCAACAGATCACGGAGTTCACGAACGCCGGCCTCTGCGCGGGCGCGGCGACGGTGAACATGGCGGCGGACCCGGAGAAGGAGTTCGTCGGCTACTGGGGCGCCTGCTCGACCTACGCGTCGTTCAGCTACCTCAAGTACGGCCTCATGCGCCTGTTCAGCCAACTCGCACAGGACTGCCCGCTGAAGGTCGGCAAGGTGCTGTGGGTCGCGGGGCACAGCGGCCCCGAGACGGCCGAGGACAGTCGCACGCACTTCGGCATCTTCGCGCCGGGCGTCACGCAGCTCTTCCCGCAGGGCCACGTGATCAACCTCTACCCGTTCGAGCACAACGAGGTCGCGCCGATGCTCGCCGCCGCGTTCGCGTCGGACGTCCCGCTCGTCGCGCTGCACCTCACGCGTCCGCCGGTCGCCGTGCCGGACCGCAAGAAGCTCGGACTGCCGAGCCACCTCGAGGCCGCGAAGGGCGCCTACGTCCTGCGCGACCACGACGCGTCGCGTCCGAAGCAGGGCACCGTGATCGTGCAGGGCACGAGCACGACCGAGTCCGTGCTCGAGATCCTCCCGCGCCTCGCCGACGCGAGCGCGCCGAACGTGAAGATCGTCGCCGCGCTCTCGCCCGAGCTCTTCCGGATGCAGAGCGAGGAGTACCGCGACTCCGTGCTGTCGCACGACGACCGCCTCGACTCGACGGTGATCACCAACGGCGCGCGCAAGCTGATGCACGACTGGCTCGCGCACCACGTCGCCGAGGAGTACGCGATGTGCTCGGACCGCGACGACCGCTGGCGCACCGGCGGCAACGTCGCCGAGCTCAAGGCGGAAGCGGGTATCGACGCGGAGAGCCTGTGGGTCGGCATCCGCCGCTTCGCGGAGGACCGCAGCGAGCGCCTCGCCCGGTTGGTCCATCCCGAGGCGAAGCGCTAACTTCGCGTCTTCCTTCGCGAGGCGCTCGCGATCCGCGTACGCGCCCGACGCCCTTCGGGCGGGGAACCACGGAGCACACGGAGCACACGGAGCACACGGAGCACACGAAGAAGAACCCTTCGTGTTCCTTCGTGTGCTCCGTGGTTCCGCGGCCCGCAGGGCCGCCGCGACCCCGGGTGCTTCGGGCACGGACCTGGAGCCGCTCCCCCCGGCTCACGCACGCGCCCCACGACAGGGACCCCTTTTCCCCGCCTTTACTCCCGGCGCTCCGAGCGGACAATGCGGCGAGGCCGCTCGAGGCGGGACTCCTGCACGAACTGCGCGCCGTCCTCGGCGAGAGGGGCATCGTCCACGGCGCGGCGAAGCTGTCGACCTACGCCGCCGACGGCTTCGCCCTGTTCGAGCACGCGCCCGACGCCGTCCTGCTGCCTCGCACGACCGACGAGTGCGCGCGCGCGATGGCGCTCCTCCACCGCGCCGGCGTTCCCGTCGTCGCGCGCGGTTCGGGCACGGGTCTGACCGGCGGCGCGACCGCGACCTCGGGCGGAGCGATCGTCTCGACCGCGCGGATGCGCGACGTGATCGCGATCGAGCCGCGCGACCGACGCGCGCACGTGCAGGCCGGCGCGGTCAACGTCGACCTCACCGCGGCCGCCGCGCCGCACGGGCTCTTCTACGCGCCCGACCCGTCGAGCCAACAGGCCTGCACGATCGGCGGCAACGTCGCGAACAACTCGGGCGGCCCGCACTGCTTCAAGTACGGCAACACGACGCGCCACCTGCTCGGGCTCGTCGTGGTGCTCGCGGACGGCGAGGTGCTCGACCTCACCCGCGCCGGCGACGACCCGTCCGGGCTCGACCTCGTCTCGAACTTCTGCGGCAGCGAGGGCACGTTCGGCGTCGCCACCGAGGTCGTCGTCCGGCTCCTCCCCGTCCCGGAGCGCACCGAGACGCTGCTCGCCCTCTTCGAGACGCTCGACCAGGCCTGCGACGCGGTGAGCGACCTGATCGCCCAGCGCCTCGAACCCTCCGCGATCGAGATCCTCGACCGCCTGACGATCGAAGCCGTCGAGGCCTCGGTGTACGCCGCGGGCTACCCGAAGAACGCAGGCGCCGTGATGCTGTGCGACGTCGAGGGCTCGCCCGTCGAGGTCGACCTCCTCGCCGCCGACCTCGTCGCGACGGCCGAGCGCCGCGGCGCCTTCGAGGTGCGTCGCGCGGCCGATGCGCTGGAACGCAAACGCCTGTGGGCGGGACGCAAGGGCGCGTTCGGCGCCATGGGCCGCGTCGCGCCCGACCTGTACGTGGCCGACGCCGTGGTGCCGCGAACCAAGCTCCGCGAGCTCGTCGCGGTCTCGACCGCGGTGTGCTCCGAACTCGGACTCAAGCTCGCGAACGTCTTCCACGCGGGCGACGGCAACCTGCACCCGAACATCAGCTTCGACCGGCGCGACGCGGACGAGGTGCGCCGCGTGCTCGAGGCGGGCGACCGCATCCTCGCGGCCTGCGTCGCGGCGGGCGGTTCGCTCACCGGCGAGCACGGCGTCGGCCTCGAGAAGCGCGACCAGATGTGCTCGCTGTTCACGCAGGACGACCTCGACGCGATGGCCGCGGTGCGCGGCGCCTGGGACCCCTCGGGTCGCATGAACCCCGGCAAGCTCCTGCCCACGCGCCGCTGCTCCGAGATCCACGCCGGACCTGCTCGAACGGAGGCCGTGATCCCGCCGTGCAACTGAGCGCGCGCATCGAGGAGCTCGTCGGCGAACGCGTCGGCAAGCTCGGTCACTGGGGCGGCCCGGAGGTCCCGATCGCGTCGCCGCGCGGCGAGTCGGAGCTCGCGGCGGTGCTCGGCGTCGCGCGCGACGAGGGACTGCGCGTGCTGCCGATCGGCAACGGGAGCAAGCTCGACTGGGCGCTCGTGCCGGAGCGCGTCGACCTCGCGCTCTCCACCCGGCGCATGCGCGGCGTCGTCGAGTACGAGCCGGCGGAGGGCGTGATGACGGCGCGGGCCGGGACGCCGCTGCGCGAGCTGCGGCTGCTCGCCGCGCAGAACGGGCACCACCTCTCGCCCGAGGTGCCGGGCGACGCGCGGGCGACGCTCGGCGGCGCGGTGTCGGCGGCGCAGTCCGGTCCCGACCGACTGCGCTACGGGCCGATCCGCGACCAGGTCCTCGGCGTGCGACTCGCACTCGTCGACGGGCGCGTCGTGCGTTCGGGCGGCGCGCTCGTGAAGGACGTCGCCGGCTACGACCTGCACCGACTGGTGTGCGGCGCGCACGGCACGCTCGGCGTCGTGACGGAGGTCTCGCTGCGACTACACACGCTCCAGCCGGTCCGCGCGCTCGTCCGCCACGCCGTCGGCGACGTCACCGACGGCGTCGCCGCCGCGTTCGCCGCGTTCGACCGCGTGCCGAGAGCGCGCGCCGTGCGGCTCGACGGTACCGACGGACGCTGGTGGCTGTCGCTCGACCTCGAGGGGCGCGCGGAGGTCGTCGAGGACGAGCTCGAGCGCGTGCTCGCGCTCCTCGGGCGCGTGAACGTGCTGCGCGACGAATCGGCGCGACGCACCTGCGAGGAGCTGTGCGAGGCGCGCCGCCGCGGCGGCGACTGGCCGCTGTTCGCGATCCGGACGCGACCCTCGCGACTCACGGAGGCGCTCGCCGCCGTCGCGCCGTTCGTCGACGTCGGTCGGTCGCGCGCGGAACTCCACCCGCTCGTCGGCGAGGCCTTCGTGTTCGCCGAGGTCCCGGAGGAACGACTCGACGCGATCGACCGCGCGGTCCGATCGAGCGGAGCGTCGATCCGCTGGCTCGGCGCGCCGCCGTCCGTGCGCGCCGCACTCGCTCGGTCGCCGGAGGGTGCCGAACTCGCGCGCCGTCTGCGCGAGGCGCTCGACCCGACGCACGTCCTGGCCGGACCGAGGATCCACGAGGGCCTCTGATGGCGCACGACCGGGCGACACAGGGCGCGGCCGACCACACCGCGACGACGAGCGGCACGTTCGACGGCGCGAGTCTCGTCGACTACGTGAAGACGCTCGACTGCATCCACTGCGGTCTGTGCCTGCAGACCTGCCCGACGTACCGACTGACCGGCGTCGAGTCGTCGAGCCCGCGCGGGCGCGTGCACCTCATGCGCTCCGTCGCCGAGGGCAAGCTCGTCGCCGACGACGACTTCGCGGAGGAGATGGACTTCTGCCTGCTCTGCCGTCACTGCGAGACGTCGTGCCCGGCGGGCGTGCGCTTCGGCGCGTTGATGGAGCACGCGCGCGGCCACCTCGCGCAGGCCGTGCCGCGATCGATCGTCGCGCGCGCCCTGCGCCACCTCGGCTTCCGCGTCGTGCTGCCGAGTCGCGCCGCCCTCGGCGCCGCGGCGTTCGGGCTGCGGCTGCTCCAGGTGACGGGTGTGCTGCGTGCGACGCGAGCGGTCGCGGCGAAGCTCGGTCGCGCGCTGCCGAGGCACCGGACGTGCCGCCGCGCGCAACGAGCGACGCGCTCCCGCCGTCGACGCCGCCCGAGGGCGACTCGCGCGGACCGGCGCTCGTGCTCGAAGGCTGCGTCATGCCCGTGCTCTTCGGTCGCGTGAATCGTGCGACGGTGCGCGGCGTCGCGCACCTCGGGTACGAGGCGCGACCGCTGCGAGGCGTGACGTGCTGCGGCAGTCTGCATGCGCACAACGGCGACCTCGAGGGCGCGCGCCGCCTCGCGCGCGCCATGCTCCGCGCCTCGCGCAACGAGCAGCAGCGCGAGGGCGTCCCGGCGCCGATCGTCGTGAACAGCGCGGGTTGCAGCGCGCACATGAAGGAACTCGCGCAGCTCTTCGACGCGGACGACCCGGATCGCGCGGCGGCGGAGGTTCTCGCAGCGCGTCTACGACTTCGCCGAGTTCGTCGCGCCGCGCATGCGCAAGCGCCCCCGGAGCGCTCGATCGAGGGCGCGTGGAAGGGCCCGTTCGCCTGGGACGACCCGTGCCATCTGTGCCACGCGCAGGGCATCCGGACGCAGCCGCGCGAGGTCCTGGGCGAGATCCCGGGCGCGAACTGGAAGGCGTTGCAGGACAGCGAGTCCTGTTGCGGCTCGGCCGGCATCTACTCGATCCTGCGGCCGAAGGACTCCGCCGCGGTGCTCGCGCCCAAGCTCGACGCGCTCGAACGCAGCGGAGCGCGCACGCTCGTCACTGCCAACCCCGGGTGTCAGCTCCAGTGGGAGAACGGCATCGCGGAGCGCGGCCTCGATGTCGAGGTCGTGCACCTCGCCGAGCTCGTCGCGCGTGCCTACGAGGGGCGAACGGTCGAGTAGTCGGTGCGGGGGAACCACAGAGCACACGAAGCACACGAAGCGCCGCCTTCGGCGGCGGACCGAAGCGTGAGGAACGCAGGGACCTGCGGGGCGCGATGCGCTCCGCGGGTCCCTGCGTCCACCGCTACAGCGCCTTCGTGCTCTTCGTGTCCTTCTGCCGTTCCCTTCGTGTTTCCTGTGTGGTCCTCGGCGCCGAAGGCTGCATCGCAGCACCTCGTGCTCCTCTCGAGGCGCGGCGCGGCCTGCCGGCCGCGCGGGGAACGCGGCGCGCCGCTTCGCGCCGCGCGGAAGATTCACAGGGAGCCACAGAGGACACAGAGACCACGATGGTCGGCGCTCGGTCGGAGAACCGCGACGCATGCGTCCGTCCCGGAACTCCGCGCCGCCTCCGGCGGCACCGGTATGTCTGTGTTCTCCCGTGTCTCCTGTGAACCTTGTGTTCCTCGGCGCCGAAGGCGCCGAAGCTCAACCTTCGTGCTCCTCTCGAGGCGCGGCGCGGCCCAACGGCCGCGCGACCACGCGAATCGAAACACGAAGAACGCGAAGGACCCGAAGGCGCCGCCTTCGGCGGCGGAACTGCGCGGAGAGGACGCAGGGACCCGCGGGGCGCGACGCGCTCCGCGGGTCCTCCGTCCGCCGCTTCGCGGCGCCTTCGTGCTCTTCGTGTCCTTCTGCCGTTCCCTTCGTGTTTCCTGCGTGGTCTTCGGGGCCCCCACGCCCCCGAGCCCAGCGCCCTACTTCCCGGCCTCGGCGAGGTGCAGCTGCTCGAGCAACGGCACGAGCACTTCGACCTTGGCGCCCTCGTAGCCGGCCTCGAAGTTCGCGAACAGCACCTGCCCCGTCATCCCGACGGAGAGGTCCACGCGGATCACGTCGAAGAACGTGCCGTCCGCCTGGAAGTGGCGCGCCTGGATCCAGTCCGTCTCGTGCGCACCGAACACGACGACGCCGCGCCGCGTCGTCGCCTCGAAGCGGTAGGGCTCCTTCTTCCACTTCTCGAGCTCCATCCCGAGGTCGCGAGGGTTGTTCTCGCGCACATCGGGCTGGAACAGGCGCCGCGACTCGCCGACGCTCTTGTAACGCGCGATCGCGACGCGCGTCGGCAGGTCCTCGCGCTCCTCCCCCTCCCGATCGAGCAGCACCCAGCGCTGGTCGCCCGCGAGCGCGGTCCCGCCGGTGTACTCGAGTCCGAGCGGCAACGCCGTCGCGTGGTCCGGGAGCAGCTCGTCGTAGAGCGCGCGCACGTCGCCGCCCTGGAGGCGCAGCCCCAGGACGGCGATCACCGTCGCTCCGACGAGTCCGATCGCGAGGAAGGTGAAGAGCGACCCGAGGAGGCCCTCGGGTTTCGGGCGCGGCTCCGTCGCCGCGGGATCCCCGGCTCCGTCGTTCACCGGCCGTCCCACACGCGGAAGGGACGGAGGAACGCCTCGATCTCCTCGACCGACGCCTCGGCCTCACCGGTGGCGATGCACATGAGGAGCACCGAACGCTGCCGGTCGCCCGTGACGTCGAGCAGGAGCACGCCCTCGGGACCTTCGCCGTCGGGCATGAGCGGGTTCTGCTGACCCGGCTCCGGATCGATCTCGATGTGGAACGTGTCGATCTCGCGGCCCTGGAACTCGAGCGTGCGCCGGCCCTCGGAGCGCTCCTCGATGCGCTCGCCCTTCGCGACCTCGTCGAGGACCTGGCCGTCGCGCACGAAGTCGATGACGGGCTTGTCGAGCAGACCGTCGAACACGATCAACATCGCGTTCACGCCGGTGCCCTTCGGACGCGACGGATCGGGCTCCTTCGTGATCACGAGGAAGGCGTCGAAGGGGAAGTCCTCGAAGTCCTCCTCCGACGCGAACGTCCGCACCAGGAAGTTGTCCCGCTCGAAGATCGCCGGGACGTACCCCGCGGGACGCGCCTCGACGTCGTCCTCGAGACTCCCCTCGGGTCCGTACGGCATGACCTCGGCGACGACCGGCCAGGCCGCCTCGGGCCCGATCTCCGCCATGAGCTTGTTGAAGAACCAGATCGTGAAACCGATCACGGCCACCATCACGAGCAGACAGCCGCCGCCGCAGCCCCAGACCCACTTCGGCACGCCGCCCTTCGCCGGCGGTGCGTCCTCGAGGGTGACGTCGAAGCGGTCCTCCACGGTCGTCGTGTCGTTCATCTCGTGCGTCCCCTCCCGGGGTCAGTCGTCGTAGGTGTAGAAGCCCTTGCCGCTCTTCTTGCCGAGCTCGCCCTTCGCGACCATGTTGCGCAGGAGCTGGGGCGGTTGGAAGCGCGGACCGAGAGTCTCGGCCAGGTACTCCGCGATCGACAGGCGCACGTCGAGGCCGACGAGGTCGGTGAGGCGCAGCGGCCCCATCGGGAAGCCGTAGCCGAGCGTCATCGCCTTGTCGATGTCCTCGGCACTCGCGACCTCCTCCTCGACCATGCGGATCGCCTCCATGCCGATGGCGATGCCGAGGCGCGAGCTCGCGAAGCCCGGACGGTCCTTCACGACGATGGGCTCCTTGCCGAGCCTGCGCGCGAGCTCCGTCGTGGCGTCGACGGCCTCGCCGCTGCTCTGGTCGGCGCGCACCACCTCGACGAGCTTCATCAGGTGGACCGGGTTGAAGAAGTGCATGCCCGTCACGCGTTCGGGGTGCGGCACGGCGTCGGCGATCGCCGTGAGCGAGAGCGACGACGTGTTCGACGCGACGAGCGCGGTCGACGGGAGGTGCTCGGCGGCGAGCGCGAGCAGCTTGGTCTTGAGCTCCATCCTCTCGGGCACGGCCTCGACGATGCAGTTCGCACCCTGACAGGCCTGCGCGAGGTCGGTGCGCGTGTGCAGCTTCGCGAGCGTCGCGTCGCGCTGCGCCGCGGTCACCTTGCCCTTCTCGACACCCTTGTCGAGGTTGGCGCGGACGCGGGCCGTCGCGCGCTCGAGCGCGGCGGCGTCGACGTCGACGAGGCGCGCCTCGATCCCCGCTGCGGCGAGCACCTGCGCGATGCCCGCGCCCATGGTTCCGGCGCCGAGGACGACGGCGCTCTCGATGGTGTCGATCTTCGTCATGGTGATGGCGGCGCGTGGCGCCGGTCGGTTCAGGGCACGAGGACGACCTTGCCGACGACCGAGCGGCTCTCGAGCAGCTCGTGCGCCCGCGCGCCCTCGGCGAGCGGGATCCTGTCGTGCACGACCGGACGGTAGTGACCGCGCGCGACGCGGTCGAAGATGATCGGCAGCGCGTTCGCCGGCCCCATCGTGGAGCCGAGGATCGACTGCTGCTTGATGAACAGGTGCGGCAGGAGCACCTGGACCTCGGGTCCGGTGGTACCGCCGCACGTCACGAGCCGACCGAGGTGACCGAGGCTGCGCATGGAACCGGCCCAGGTCGCGGGTCCGACGTGCTCCACGACGACCTCGACGCCCGCGCCGTCGGTGAGTTCCTTCACGCGCTTCGGCCACGCGGGGTCGGTGTGGTCGATCGCCTCCTCCGCACCGAGCGACTCGCACAGTGCGCGCTTCTCCTCGGTGCCCGCCGTCGTGAGGACGCGCGCGCCGAGGTGGCTCGCGATCTGGATCGCGGCGGAGCCGACGCCGCTCGACCCGCCGATCACGAGCACCGTCTCGTCGGGAGTGAGGTCCGCGCGCTCGATCATCCCCCACGCCGTCAGGAACACGAGCGGCACCGCCGCGGCCTCGACCGGGTCGACGCCGCTCGGCAGCGGACAGAGGTACTTCGCGTCGATCGCGACGTACTCCGCGTCGAAGCCGTCGCTGTGCTCGCCGCGGATCTCGTAGCTCGGCAGGAGGTGGTCGGAGCCCTCGATCGCGGCCTCGTCGCGCTCGTCGTCGTCGGAGTAGCCGGGCTCGAGCACCACGAGCTGTCCGACCTTCAGCGCGTCGACGCCGGGGCCGAGTTCGACGATCTCACCGGTGCCGTCACACCCGAGGATGCGCGGGAAGCCGACCTTGAAGCCGGGCATGCCGCGACGCACCCACAGGTCGAGGTGGTTGACCGAAGCCGCGATGACGCGGACGAGCACCTCGCCGCGCCGGAGCCGCGGCTCGGCGACGTCCTCGTAGCGCAGGACGTCGGGCCCGCCGTGCTGGTGGATGCGCAGTGCTTTCATGGGGCTCTCCGCTCGGTGCGGATACGACTCAACGGCCCGTGAAGTTCGGCTTGCGGCTCTGCGTGAACGCCGCGAGCCCCTCCTTCGCGTCCTCCGACGCGAAGAGGCGCGCCTGGAGTTCACGTTCGAGCGCGAGTCCGGCCTCGAGCGGGACCTCCGCGCCGGTCTGGACCGCGCGCTTGATCATGCCGATCGCGGTCGACGACGTGCCGGGGCGCAGGAACGCTCCGACGCGCTCGAGCACCTCGGCGAGGAACGACGAGTCGTCGTCCGCCTCGAACAGCTCGTCGACGAGACCCAGTCCGTGCGCGGCGTCGTAGTCGACGAGCTCGCCGCTCGCCATCATCCGGATCGACGTGGACTTCCCGAGCAGGCGCGCGAGGCGCTGCGTGCCGCCCGTGCCGGGGAGGACGCCGAGGGCGACCTCCGGAAGACCGCACTTGCCCGATCCACGGCGCGCCCAGCGCAGGTCGCAGGCGAGCGCGATCTCGAGTCCGCCGCCGACGCAGTGCCCGCCGAGCGCGGCGACGACGAGCTTGGGCGTGTGCTCGAGGCGCAGCAGCGTCTCGTTCGCGTGCAGGCAGAACGCGTACTTGAAGTTCGGCTCGACGCGGTCGAGCATCCCGATGTCCGCGCCGGCGCAGAAGAACTTCTCGCCCGCTCCCGCGATCACGATCACCTCGATCTCGCGGTCGAAGCGAGCGCGCAGGATCGCCTCGTCGAGATCGCGCATCATCTCGTACGAGTAGCCGTTGGCCTTCGGGTTCGTGAGCGTGAGCAGCGCGACGCCGGCGCCGGAGCGCCAGACGACTTTCCCGTTCGGCAGTGCCTCGGGGGCGGAGAGATCCTCGATCTTGGGCATGTTCCAGGCCCTGCGCCCCGGGGGTCGTCCGAGAGCGAGGGGCGAAGGTTCTACCAGATCGGGAGGGGCCGGCGGTGGGGGTTCGGTGAAGAGCCCGGGCATCCGCCCCGGAGGAATCGCGCGAGGCGTGCGCGCGGCGGTACGCAGCGCGCCACTGCGTGCCGCGCGGCCTACCGGCCGCGCGAAGGGAACCACGAAGCACACGAAGCACACCGAGAACACCCGGGAGTCGAGCCCCTCGTGCTCCTTCGTGTGCTCCGTGGTTCCGCGCCCGCAGGGTGCTGCGTGTCCCCGGCGCCGCAGGCGCCGTTCGGGCGACGCGACACGATCGCGACCCGCGCCACGAACCGCCCTTCGGGCGGGGAACCACCGAGCACACGGAGCACACGAAGTGGAACCCTCCGTGTTCCTTCGTGTGCTCCGTGTTTCCGCGGCCCGCAGGGCCGCCGTGTCCCTCGGCGCCGAAGGCGCCGCCGGTCAACGGTACGGATCGTCCGTCGCCAGATAGTTCCGGACGTAGTCGCGCACACCGTCCTCGAGGGACGTCGCGGGAGCCTTCCAACCGACGGCACGCAGGCGCTCCATCCGCGCTTCGGTGAAGTACTGGTACTTCGCACGGATCGACTCCGGCGTGTCGACGAAGTCGATGACGGGCTCCTTCCCGAGCGCGTCGAACACGGCCGTCGCGAGGTCCGCGAAACTGCGCGCCGTTCCGGACCCGAGGTTGAAGAGCCCGCTCACGTCCTCGTTCTCGAGCAACCAGCACACCGCGTCGACGCAGTCGTCCACGTGCACGAAGTCGCGCAGCTGCCCGCCGTCGCGGTACTCCGGGTGGTGCGAACGGAACAGCACGGCCGGCTCGCCCGCGGCGACGCGCGCGTAGGTCTTCGCGACCACGCTCGTCATGTCGCCCTTGTGCCCCTCGTTCGGACCGTAGACGTTGAAGAACTTGAGACCCGCCCACTGCGGCGGCGTCGGGCCGCCGTCCGCGACGATGCGCGCCACGCGGCGGTCGACGAGGTGCTTGCTCCAGCCGTAGGCGTTGAGCGGCCGGAGCCTCGCCAGCGCCTCCACCGAACCGTCGTCGTCGAAGCCCTGCGAACCGTCGCCGTACGTCGCGGCGGACGAGGCGTAGACGAGGCGCACGTCGAACGCCGCGCACCAGTTCCAGAGGTCGAGCGACAGCCGCACGTTGTTCTCGACGATCCGGTCGACGTCGCGCTCGGTCGTCGCGGAGATCGCACCCATGTGGACCACGGCTTCGACCGCGTCCGAGTTGTGCGCGAGCAGGTCGAAGAGCTCGTCCGGTCGGACGACGTCGGCGAGCTCGCGCTTCGCGACGTTGCGCCACTTCTCGTCCGTGCCGAACGAGTCGCACACGACGAGGTCTCCCTTCCCGCGCGCCTCGAGACCTGCGAGCAGGTTCGAACCGATGAATCCGGCTCCTCCGGTGACGACGATCATGTCGAGCGATTCTACGGACCCGCGACCGGTCGCCCCCCGACCGTCAGCGCATCGGTGCCCTCGGGAGCGCGTCGAGGAGCGGACGCGGGATGCCGATCTCGGCCAGTTCGACCTCGCCCGCGAGCTCTCGTCCGGTCGGTGTCAGCAGTCCCGGCTTCAGCGCGGCGAGCGTCGTCGTCCAGCGCGCCGGTCGGACCGCGCCGAGCGACTCACCGGTGTCCGCGTCGAGCCCGCTCGGCACGTCGACCGCGAGAACCGACGCGTGGCTCGCCGCCAGTCGCCGGAGCGCTTCGCGCTGGACGCCCGCGACGGCGCGGGCGAGCCCGGTCCCGAACACCGCGTCGACGGCGACGCCGCCCGAGCGCGCCGCGGCCTCCGCGGCGGTCGCGAACCGGACGAGCTCGGCCTCGTCGCCCCCGAGCACCTGCGGCGCGAGACCGAGTCGCTCGCACAGCGCGAGGTTCGTGCGCGTCTCCTCGGAGAAGCGCGTGCGCGGCTCGAGCACTCCGGCGAACCACACCGTCGCCCGCCAGCCCCAGGCCGCGAGCGTGCGCGCGATCACGAAGCCGTCGCCGCCGTTGTTGCCGGGGCCGCACAGAACGAGCGCCTCGCGCGCGCACGCGCCGTCCGTCGCGAGCCGTTCGAGCCGCGCGGCGCACGCGCGTCCGGCGGTCTCCATGAGGACCGCGCCCGAGATCCCCCACTCCTCGATCGCCGCGCGGTCGACGGCGCGCATCTGCGCCGCCGTCGCGAGCGGGTCGCCGGGACGCGGCGGCCTCGAGTCGGCGTCGGAGCGCATCACGTCACTCGTCGAAGTCGACCTCGACGCAGCGCCCGCCGCTCTCCGCCGCGAGCTTCTTCCAGTGCGGAAGCAGGTTGTCCTTGCTCTCGGTCAGGACGACGTCGAAGACGACGTTGCGGTAGCGGTTCCGCTCGAGGAGCAGCGGCACCATCAGATCGAGGTTCCAGTGCGGACCGCCGGTCGGCGCTCCGTCGGTCATGACGACGAGCGTGTCGACGTCCGGGTCGTCGAGCGCGACGAGGACCGCGTCCCAGACGTTGCCCTTGCCGCGCAGGTCGTTGTCGACGAACCACTCCTGTGCCTTCTCGACCTTCTTCGGGCTCGCCTCGACGAGTTCCTTCGCGTACGGGTCGGGCTCGGTCGCGTAGGGCACGAGGTTGAAGCGCGCCGTCCTCGGCAGCCCCTCGAGACAGCGACGCACCTCGACGTCGACGAGGTCCTTCGTCTTGTTCCCGTCGGGGCGCGACTGCCACATCGATCCCGACATGTCGATCAGGAGCGAGAGTCGCTCCGACCGGATCGGCAGGCCGACGAGCTTGGTGACGGTGATCTCCTCGGGCTCGGTGACGGGCCCGGGCGTCCAGCCCTCGGGCAGGCCGTCGACCCAGTCGCGCCAGGGGCGCGGGTCGGTGCGGTGCCGCAGGCCCGAGAGGCGTTGGAGCTCCTCGGCGATGCGGATCGCGAGCGAGGTCTCCTGCGTGCGCTCGAGCACGCCGACGAGTGCCGCGGCACCGGCGCGCGTCCGCATCGCCGCCAGCGACTTCACCACCTCGATGCGCACGGCGAGCGCGGGGTCCTCGGCGAGCTGCTGCACGAGGCCCGCGATCTCGTCCGCGCGCTCGGCGTCGCGGACGCGTCCCAGCGCGATCAACGCACCGACGCGTTCCTCGGCGTCGCGCGACTCGAGGCGCTTCTCCGCGACGGCGGCGCCCCACCACTCGATCGGGTTCGGTCGCGCACACCGCCTGGTTCGCGACGACGGCGGCGCCCTTGACGCTGCCGTCCTTGTCGGTGCGCGAGATCTTGGCGACCGCGTCGCCGAGTTCGCCGCGCTGCTCCGGCGTGAGCGCGCCGAGCACTCCGGCGATCGCGAGTCGTTCGCAGCTCCACGCCGCGAGCCGACGCACCTCGGCGTCCTTGTCGCCGAGCGCGTCCAGCAGACCCTCGACGCCGAACGGCAGCGTCGCGCAGCGCCCCATCGCCTCCGCCACGCGTCGGCGCACGAGCGGCTCCTTCGCGCCGAGGCCCTGGCGGCCGAGCGCGAGTTCGCGCCAGAGCTCGGCGTCCTCGAGCTGCGCCAGCCGGATCTGCGCCTCGTCCGCGACCTGCGCGTCCTCGTCCGTCAGTCGCCCGACCACGAGTTCCCACGCGGCCTCGCCGCCGAGTTCGGCGAGCCGTCGCACCGCGGTACGACGCTTCCTGCCGTCCGAGTCCTGCACGTCGCGCTCGAGCTCCTCGAGCGTCTTGCCGTCCTGGAGGTGCTCGGTCGCCGCGGACCGGACGGGGGCCGCGGCCGAGGGTCGCGCGAGGGGCGCGAGGGCGAGGAGCAGCACGAGGATCGTCGGCTTCATCGGACTAGCGGCGCACGTCGATGCGCGCGTCGGCGGGAGGGGTGAACGGTCCGTTCGCGAGGTCGAGTTCGAGCACCTCGCGGATGAGCGATCCCGTGTCGAGCGTGTCGAGCTCGCGATCGAAGCGGAAGATCGAGTCGCCCCCGTCCGCGAGGAAGGAGTTCGTCGCCACGCGATAGCGGCGCTCCGGGTCGATCGGCGCCCCGCCGACGCGGATCGCGCGCACGCCGATCCGGCCCTCCTCGCGCAGCTCGACGTCGATCTCCATCCCGGAGACCTCGATGCGCACGGTCGGCCGGTTCTCGACCGCCTTCGTCATGCAGTCCAGGAGCTCGGCGCCGGTGAGTTCGAAGCTCACCACGGTGTTCGCGAACGGCAGCACCTCGAAGAGGTTGCGGCGCGTGACGGGACCCTTCGCGAGCGAGCTGCGGATCCCGCCGCGGTTGTGCACGCCGACGTCGGCCCGCGTGTAGGCGCGCATCGCGTCCGCGATCCAGTTGCCGAGCGCCGACGACGTGTACGGCGACGGTGCGCCGGGTTCGACGGCGAGGCTCCCCACCACCACGGACATCTCGCGGTCCGTGCGCTCGCGCAGGCGTTCGATGCCGGCGGCGAGCTCCGGGTCGCGGTACTTCGGGTCCGGGTCCTCGTCGAGCTCGATGAGGCGCGAGCGGCTCCGCAGGACCTTCTTCGTCACGGGGTCGATGTCGAGGTCGACGCGCCCCACGACCGTCGCCTTGTCGCCGGCCTGGACGATGCGCGTGTCGCCCACGAGGACGCCGTCGCGCAGGTAGGTGTGGCTGTGTCCGCCGACGATCAGCGGCAGGTCGGGTCGGTGCGCGGCGAGCGCGCGGTCGAGCTCGAGCCCGTCGTGCGTCAGCGGGATCACGAGGTCGACGCCGGCCGGGAGCTCCTTCGCGGCCCGGTCGAACTCGCGCAGCGGGTCGCGGAAGTCGAGCCGCCGCGCGTCCTTGTTCGTGATGTCCGGCGTGACGGGCGAGATCAGTCCGACGACCGCGATCTCGAGACCGCAGCGTTCGACGAGGCGGTACGGTCGGACCCAGCCCACGCGCTCGCCGTCCGCGTACAGATTCGCGCACACCGACGGCACCTCGGTCTCGAGCAGCAGCGCGAGCAGGGGCTCGATCCCGAGGTCGAACTCGTGGTTCCCGAGCGCCATGGCGTCGTAGTCGAGGCGCGCGAGCAGCTCCACGAAGTCGCGCCCGCCGCGCACGCGCCCCTCGGGCGTGCCCTGGAACCAGTCGCCGCCGTCGAGCAGCAGCACGCCGTCGTCGCCCTGCTCCGCGCGGACCTTCGCGACGTACGCCGCGACGCGTTCGAGCCCGCCGACCCACAGTTCGCGGTCCTCGATCCAGGTCGCGCGGCGCGGCAGGGCCTGGCCGTGGACGTCGTTCGTGTGGAGGACGACGAGATGGATCGGCTCGCGTGCCTCGCTCTCCTGCGACGGCGACGGCGAGGACGGCGACGGCGAGACCGCGCCGAGCGCGACGAGGAGTGCGGCGGGGAGCAGCGCGGCTCGCCACCGCCCGAGGAGACCGTTCGTCATGGGCAGAGAGTAGCCGCGGCGGTGCGCGGCGCGTCGTGAAGGTCTCCCCATGACCGAGCTCGACGGCGCCGGTTGCAGGTTTTTCGCCGGGAACGTGCGCCGCCCGCCCCCGGCGGACCGGGAGCGGGCGGCGACGGACGCTCGGACCGACCGCGGTCAGTCCACGTAGATGCGCTTGCTCTCGGGGTACGAGATCTCGACGCGGTACTCGACCGTCCGCGCCTCGCCCGCGGCGAGCGGGACCTCGAAGGTCACGAGTCCGCGCTCGTCGCGCAGCTTCGTCCAACGCTCCCCCGTCGCGAGGCTCGGCACCGCGCGGTCCACGCGGACCTCGACGCGTTCGTCGCGGGGGCGCGGAAGCGACTCGTGCACGAACACGGTGAGCTTCGAGCGCGTCGTGTTCGTGAGCGCGATGCGGAAGGTCTCGTACTGCTTGATCTTCGAGCCGAAGAGGCCCGGGCGGTCCGAGTGGTCCTCGGTCTGGACGCGCTCGACCGTCACGCCGGGGTCCTGGCCGAGCGGGACGTCGAATTCCGCACCCGTCTGGACCCGGGCGAGGCGCGTCGTGCCGAGGAAGTCCGAGCCGACGTACACCGACGCGTCGCCCTCGAGCAGCACCCAGGGCGTCGTGTTCTTCGCGCGACCGCGCAGCCACACCGAGAGGTCGAACTCCGGCAGCGCGACGCGCTCCATCTCGACCTCGAGGTCGTGCGAACCCACGAGCACCGACGTGGGATCGGGGCGCGAGACGACGTCCTGCGGCTTGGGCAGCGCGTAGCGCAGGTTCACGCCGTCCGCGAGGATCGCGGCCCACTGCCCGCTCGCGGCGCGCAGCGCGTCGACCGACACCCCGCGCTCCGACTCGACCAGGCCCGCGTCGTACATGCTGTCGTCGCCGAGCTCGAGATCGTTCTTGCGGTCCCACGCGGTCCCGACGCTCTCCGAAGGCGCCGAGTACCCGCGCGCGGGCTGGTCGTAGATGTCGACCCAGCGGATGCGCGCCTCGGGTGCCGCCAGTCCGCGCCGCGGGAGCGCGGTCGAGAGCGCGAGGTCGACGCCCTTCCAGTCCTCGCCGGTCTGCTGGAACACGCGAGCGCGGTAGGCGATCTCGACGCCCGAGAGATCGGCGGCGGCGCGCACGTCGTAGTAGGGCTCCCAGCGCGCTCCCGTCACCTGGTACTCGATCTCGAGCTCGTCGGGCGCACCGTCGGTGTCGAGCAGCTCGACCTCGAGGTCGTAGACGCGCGTGGTCTCGCCGCGCTCGAAGCGACTGATGTTCTGCTCGACGAGACGCTTGCGCGAGTCGAGGTCGGCGAGTTCCCAACCGAGTTCGCGCCGCTGCTTCGCGAGCGCCGAGAGCTGCACGCGCACCGACTCGAGCGTCTCCGCGCGCTGCTGCGGCGTCATCGACGTCGCGGCGTCGCCCTTGGCCTGCTCGGCCAGGAGCGTGCGGTAGTGTCCCTCGAGGACGTCGACGATGCCGATCTCGTCCTGCTTCGACTGGATGGCGCGCACGAGTCGCTCGAGCTCGTTCTTCGCGGCGTCGACCTCGACCGGCGAGACCTTCTTCTCGAAGCGCTCGCGCACCTCGAGCGAGACGATCTCGGCCCCGGGCGCGCGCAGGCGCACGGAGTCGGGCACCAGCGATCCCGGCAGGCCTCGGATCGTGCGGTGTCCGTCGCCCGCCGGGTTCGTGCCGACGCGCGTGACGAGCGCGGTGTTCGGATAGACGTCGACCGACAGGATGCGGCTCTCGACCTCGGTCGACTGGGTCCGACCGGGAGCGGCGGGGAGGAGCGAGAGGGCGAGTGACGGGAGGAGGGCTGCGATCATGGTTCCGTGCGGTTCTCGGTCGAGTTCGACCGGCGATGATCCCCCGAACGGCGCCGGGCGCCAACCGCTTGGCGCGATCGTCGACGAGTGTGCGCGGGAGGGCCCGTCACGGGGCCGCGGGGACGCGCTTCACGTAGACGATCTTCCCGTCGCCCTCGCGGTAGAAGCCCTCGAAGTAGGCGGCGCGCGTGTAGCCGGTGTTCTCGTAGAACGCTCGGGTCGGGTCGTACTGCGCCCGCGACGAGGTCTCGACGTAGATGCGACCGCCGCCGGCGCGAGCGACGCGCCGCTCGACCTCGCGCAGCAGACGGCGTCCGAGCCCTCGCCCGCGCCGCGCGTCGTCGGTGACGATCCAGTAGAGGTCGTAGCTCGACGCCGTCATCGGGATCCGGCCGAAGCAGGCGTAGGCGACCGCGGTCGGGCCGTCGTCGAGGAAGACGAACGAGTAGCCGCTCTCGCGCTCGCCGCGGACGCGCCGTTCGTGGACGAGCTCGACGGCGATCTCCTGCTCCTCGGGGGTGAAGAAACCGGACGAGCGGACCAGCTCGCGGACGCGCGCTTCGTCGCTCTCGCGCACGTCGTCGCGCAGGACGAGGTTCGTACTCATGGACGAGCGGCCGCGTGCGACGCGGCCAGTGCCGTGAAGAAAGCTCGGGCGTGCGCTCCGAGCGAACGGGTGCGGTAGCCGCCCTCCTGCACGACGAGCGTCGGGAGTCCGAGCGCGCCGATCCTGCGGGCGACGAGGTCGAAGTCCGCCGACGCGAGCGTCCACGTCCCCGTCGGGTCGCTCTTGCCGGTGTCGAAGCCGAGGCACACCACGAGGAAGCGCGCGTCGTGGGCGCGAACGCGTGCGATCGCTCGGTCGAGCGCGGCGAGGTACTCGCGCCCGTCCACGCGCTCGGGGAGCGCGATGTTGAGGTTGAAGCCCTCGCCCTCTCCCTCCCCCACCTCCTCGGGGAACCCGCAGAAGAAGGGATAGGCGAAGTGCGGGTGGCCGTGGATCGAGACGGTGAGGACGTCGCTGCGCCGGTAGAAGACGTCCTGCTGTCCGTTGCCGTGGTGGTAGTCGACGTCGAGGATCGCGACCCTGCCGTGCTCCGACAGGTGCTGCGCGGCGATCGCGGCGTTGCCGAAGTAGCAGAAGCCGCCGAAGAGCGCGCGTTCCGCGTGGTGTCCCGGAGGTCTGACGAGCGCGTACGCGAGCGGCTGCGACTCGAGCAGGAAGTCGGCGGCGGTGAGCACGCAGTCGACGGCGCGCCGAGCCGCCGGATAGGCGTTCCGGTTCAGCGGCGTGAACGTGTCGATGCAGTAGTAACCCGCCGCGTAGGTCAGGTCCTTCGGCAGACGCGCGCGGTTGCGCAGCGGGAACACGTAGGGGTACGTCGACTTGCCCTCGGGCGTCGCCTCGCAGGCCCTCCTCAGGTAGCGCACCATCTCGGGTGCGTGCACGGCCTCGATCTTCGCGAGCGGGTACGTGCGCGGCTCCTGCTCCCAGAAGAGCCCCGTCGGGAGGATGCCGTCGAGGATCGAACGCACGCGCGCGGGAGCCTCGACGTAGCCGCGCTCCTTCACGTGGTGGATGTCGTGCTCGCGGTTCACGACGAGCGCGACGAGTCGCTCGCCCGTCGGCTCGACGCGCGGCGTCGGAGGTCGCCTCGAGGAGCGCGGTTCCCGTACCGCGACGGGATCTTCGATCGAGTCGACGACGGTGGCGACGTAGTCGGGGCCGCAGAGCTCGCCGTACTTGCGCTCGAGGATCGTGCGCACGACCTCGCGGAGGTACGCCGCGTCGAGCGGCTCGTCGGAGTCGAGCGCGTCGTACACGAGGTGCGGCAGGTCCTTGCCTCCGGGCTCCAGCGGCTCCTCGTACCTCGTGCCGACGATCGGGCGCGCGCCGAAGGCTTCGTAGAACCTGAGGCGCGCCGCGTTCTCCTTGGCCGACGCCGGGTCGCTGCACGCCTCCGGATCGTCGGGCAGACACTCGAAGAAGAGCCCGCGGGCGCCGCTCCCCTTCGCGGCCTCGCGCACGCGGTCGTAGAGCGCGCCGCCGAGACCTCCGCCTCCGTGCCCCTTCGCCGACGCGATGAAGTCGAGGAAGCAGAAGCCGACGTCCGGCGCGTGCAGCAGGAGCGCGAACGACCGGAGGTGACCGCGCAGGTCGTCGGCGACGAGCAGGATCGCGCGGAAGCGATGCGTCAAGGGGTCGCGGAGCCGGTCCGGCAGCGACGCGATCTCCTCCTCGGACACGCCCGAGAAGCGCTCGCGCAGGATCTCCTGCACCCGCGCGATGTCCCGCCGGTCGCCCGGCAGGAACTCACCGCCGATCTTGCGGATGCGGAACACGCCGGCTCCCGGAGCCGGTCGCTCCGCCTGCGATCGCACGCGCGACGACGCGCTCGATCGCCTCGGTGAAGGGGATCGACGCTCGATCCAGGGCCGCCGCGAAACCGGCGTCCGGACTCAGGCACGGGTTGGCGTTGACGTCGACGACGAAGGGTCGTCCCTGCGCGTCGACGCGGAGGTCGACGCGCGCCCACCCCGCGAGGCCGAAGGCGCGCCACGTCCCGAGGGCGATCGTGCGGAGTTCGTCCTCGAGCCCGGGCTCGCCCTCGAGGAACCGCCGCGGCGTCCCGTCCCACTCCGCCGAGCCCTCCGACCACTTCGCGCGGTAGCCGACGACGCGCGGCGCTCCCTCCGGCACGCCGACGAAGAGGATCTCCGGGATCGGCAGGCACACCGGTCCGTCGGCTCCGTCGAGGAGCGCGACGTTGAACTCGCGGCCGTGGACGTAGCCCTCGGCGAAGCACTCGCCGCCCAGGGCGTCCCGACGCTCCCCCATGACGCGCGCGAGGACCGCCGCGTCGTCGGTCGCGACGACGGACGACGGCTCCAGCCCGAGCGATCCGTGTTCCCAGACCGACTTCACGATCCAGCGCTCCGCGGGCAGGATCGCGCGCGTCGGCTCGTCGGTCGCGGTCCGCCACGGCGGGGTCGGGAGCCCGGCCGTCCGCAGCACGCGCTTCGCGAGCAGTTTGCTCGACGAGAGCGCCATCGCGTCCGAACTCGCGCCGCAGAACGGGACGCGCAACGCCTCGTAGAGCGCCGGTGCGAGATGGATCAGTCGGCCGTGCCCGAGCACGCTCTCGACGAGGTTGAAGACGAGGTCGGGACGCGCCGCCTCGATCGCGCGCGCGTTGCGCGCGAGGTCCGGCGTGAAGCGCTCGCGCGCGACCTCCGCACCGAGCGCTCGGAGTGCCGTCTCCACCGCACCGGCCTGCACGAGCACGTCGAGCTCGTCGGGCCGAGCCTCGGCGGAGACGTCGTCGTGGACGATCAGGACGCGCACGAAGGCACTCCCCGCGCGCGCTCCGCGCGCAGGCGCTCCGACGCGGAGGCCACGATCTCGCCGACGAGGTCGGTGTAGCGGCGACCTCCGAGCGTCCACAGGATCGGAAGGTCGGAGTGCTCCGCGTGCATGCCGGGCAGCGGGTTGACCTCCATCACCTGCGGGCGTCCCGCCGCGTCGCAGCGCACGTCGACGCGACCGCCGTCGCGACAGCCCAACGCGTTCCACGTGCGCACGGCGAGCGCCGAGGCCTCCGCGGCGAGCGCGTCCGCCGCGAGCGAGTAGCGCACGAGCGTCTCGCACTCCTCCTTGTTCCGGTACGTGTAGACACCGGCGTCCGCTCCCTCGAGGAGCTCGACCTCGAGCGCGCCGACCGCGCGCGCACGCTCGCCCGTCCCGAGCACGCCGATCGTCATCTCGCGACCCGGCAGGTACTCCTCGACGAGCACGGCCTGGCGGTGGCGCGCGAGGAGCATCTCGCAGCGTTCGCGCAGTTCGCGCGGGGTGCGCACGACGCTG
>JAWKUH010000048.1:0-34776 GCA_041398665.1 Planctomycetota bacterium
AGGGGGCGGCGCCGCGTCTCGATTTCCCGGGATCGTCGCGTGCACCTCGTCCGGTGCTCGCACTGGCAGGAGCGGCGGGCGATCCGCCACGGACCCCCTCGTTCCACCGCTTCGAGCCATGAGACCCGACACCAACTCCCTCCCGTCGTCGCGCGCACACCGAGCCTTCGCCGTCCTCGCCGGCGCCGCGCTCCTCGTCGCCGCCTCCGCACCCTCCGCCTCCGCCCAGTGCGCCGCGTGGGACAAGACCACCTACGACCCGGCCGGTTCGTTGTTCGTCGAGGGCTTCCTCGTCGCCCAGCAGGGCGTCGCCGGCGTCGAGGCCTTCTCCTCGTCCGCGCGCAAGTGGACCACCGTGTCGCCGCCCGGCTCGTCCGTGATCGGCAGCGGCGACTGGTGCCTGTTCGTGCGCGAGCCCACGTCGCCGGCGGCACTGACCGCATACAGCGCTCGGCTCAACAACTCTGCGACGCTCACGCTCGCGGGAACCGCGCCGATCCTGTTCGCGAGCGACGACGACGTCGCCTTCGTCGTCACGGTCGACGCGATCGGCACCTTCACGGCCTGGGCCTACAGCGCGGTGCACGGCGTCTGGGTGCCGCAACCCCTGGGCGTCCAGGTCGGACCCGCCGACTTCGCCATCTCGCGCTTCGTCGTCGGCGTCCGCGACGGCGACGCGTACCACGGCTTCTCCGCGCGCACCGGTGCGTGGACGACGTTCTTCGCCGGCCCCGGTGCCGCGCTCTCCGCCGACGGCAACACGCTCCTCGCGGACTTCACGCCGACGGGCATCGCGACGGTCGCGGCCTTCAGCGGCGTCCGCGGGTGCTGGGCGAAGTCGCCGACGGTGCAGGGCGGATCGCCCGTGCTGCTCGACCACAACGTCGCGTACGTCCGCGAGGACACGCCGCTCCCGGGCACGTACCACCCGTGCGCGTACAGCGCGTACGAGGGCGCCTGGGTCTCGTCGCCGACGATGCTCCCGGTGCCGGTGCCCGAGATCCTGACCGACAACGTCGTGCAGATCGGCGGCGCGACCTTCGCCGCCGCGCCGGTCGAGGCGTTCGGTGCGGGACACGCCACGTGGAACCCGCTGCCGCCGAACTTCGTGCCGATGTACATCGACGAGGACTACTCGCTCGCGTTCGACCCGATCTCGCTCGACATGGCGGGATTCAGCGGGCTCTGCGGCGGGCCCTGGGTCCCCGAGCCGAACGTCACGGGCGGTCTGCCGCTCCCGGTCGCTCCGCCCGACCACATCGGCGGTGTCGACACCGGCGGCGCGCTGCACGTGTTCCGCCCGGCGAAGAACATGTGGTCGCCGCCGCTGCCGAAGACGCCGGCGGACACGATCCTCGTCGCCGACGCGACGCTCGAGGTGCGGAGCGCCCTCACCGGCGCGGACCGTGCGATCGCGACGCGCTGGGCGCCCTGGGTGGCGAGCGGCCCGGTCGGCCCCGCGACCGCGGGGACCGGCTCGGTGATCATGCACCAGACTCCCGCAGGTGTGATCGACTCCTTCGACGAGCGCTGCGACATGTGGAACGCGACGCTCGCCCTCGGGGCGCCGCACACCATGACCGCGGGGCGCAACCTCGTCGTGTTCGTGCCGGCCGCGGGCGTCGCCGCCGGAGCCGTCCAGGCCTACAGCGTGCAGCGCGGCGACCTGATCTCGCCCGGCCCGATCCCGCTCCCCCTCGCCGTCGGTCCGGTCGCGGAGGAGAACGTCGCGATGCTCGTCGACGCGACCGGCCGGTTGTGGGCCTACGGCTCGGTGAACGACGGCCACGTCTTCTACCAGTGGCCGTGCGGAACGGAGTACCACCAGAGCGCGTCGGCGGCGTCGCTCGCGACGTGCAAGCCGGGACTGTTCGGCTACGGCGTGCGCGCGAACCCCGGCAGCTTCTCCTACCTGCTGCTCGGCACGACCATCAGCTGTCCGCCGGTGGTGATCCCCGGGATCTGCAACGAGCTGTGGATGCCCTTCGCGACGACCTCGATCTACTCGCCCATCGGCTTCCACGACGCCGACTGCATGGTCGAGTTCAAGGTCGGCGTGAGCGGACTCGCGTCCACCTGCATCCAGCCGTGGTTCCAACCGATCACGTTGGACTCGGTCTCCCTGATGCTCTGCTTCGGATGCCGCCGAGCGGATCCCGCGTGGATCTTCTGATCCACGCGCGTTCTCCCGTGGATCTTCTGATCCACGCGCGTTCTCCCGTGGATCTTCTGATCCACGCTCGTTCCCCCGCATGGATCGTCCGATCCATGCGGTACTCCCCGCGGAGCTTCTGAACGCCTGACCAGCGGAGCGGCGCTGCGGCGCCTCCGCACCGGCAACTCCCCGCGCGGTCGACCGCACCGCGCGGAGAGCCTCGCGCCCCCGATCGCCCGGAACGATCGGGGGCGCGTTCGTGCGTGGAGCGCCCGATCGGCTACCCTCTCGCGCTCCACGTACGAACCGCACGAGTCGCATGTCGATCCAGATCGCCCTCGCCCTCCTCGCTCCGACGCTCCTCGCGTCGCCCTTCCAGAACGAACCGAACGCCGCGACCGTTCCCGACGCGGTGATGCTGCGCTACCCCGCGGCGTCGGCGGACAGCATCGCGTTCCGCTACGCGGGCGACCTGTGGCTCGTCCCGCGCGAGGGCGGCACGGCGACGCGCATCACGTCGGCGCCCGGGAACGAGTCGTTCCCGCAGTTCAGCCCCGACGGGACGCGGCTCGCGTTCATGGCGGACTACGACGGCGGCACCGAGCTGTACGTCATGCCGACGCGCGGCGGTGTGCCGGAGCGCGTCACGTGGCACCCGACCCAGGAGATCCTGTGCGGCTGGATGCCGGACGGCGAGCGCCTCCTCTACTGGTCCCCCGAGGAGGCCGGACTCCGCCGCGCGCCGCGGCTCATGACGGTCGACGTGGACGGCGGACAGCCGGTCGCGCTGCCGCTCGCCTACGCGACCTTCGGCGCGGTCGACCCGACGGGCCGCTGGCTGGCGTTCACGCCGCAGTCGCGCGAGTTCCGGACCTGGAAGCGCTACCAGGGCGGCCTCGCCCAGGACATCTGGCTCTACGACCTCGAGACCGGCGCCTCGCGGCGCGTCACCGATTTCCCGGGCACCGACGCGCAGCCCATGTGGCACGGGCGCGAGCTGCTCTTCGTGTCGGACCGCGGCCCCGACGCCGTCCTCAACCTCTACTCGTACGACATCGACGACGAGACGGTGGAGGAGCTCACGCACTTCACCGAGTTCGGCGTGCGCTTCGCGAACGCCGGGCCGCGCGACGTCGTGTTCGAGAACGGCGGCCGGCTGTACCGCTACGACCTCGAGGCGCGCAAACTCGTCGCCGTCGACGTCACGGTCCCCGGCGACCGACCCGAGCTGCGTCCGGAGCGCCGCTCCGTCGAGGAGAACCTCGCGGGTGCCTCGCCCGGTCCGACGGGTGAGCGCGTGGTCGTCGAGGCGCGCGGCGAGCTGTTCACCGTCCCGAAGGAGGAGGGCTTCACGCGCGCCCTCACGCGCACGTCGGGCGCCGCGGAGCGCTCGCCCGCCTGGAGCCCGGACGGGAAGTGGATCGCCTACTTCTCGGACCGCACCGGTGAGTACGAACTCACGATCCGGCGCGCCGACGGCGCGACGTTCGACGGCGCGGACGCGTCCGGCCAGCGCACGGTGACGTCCATCGGCGAGGGCTTCCGCACCGGGACGCAGTGGTCGCCGGACGGGGAGAAGATCACCTTCACCGACAACGCGGGGAACCTCTGGCTCGTCCGGACCGCGGACTGGAGCGCGTCGATCGTCGACACGAATCCCGCGGGCTTCCCCATGGACTGCGCGTGGTCGGCGACGTCCGACTGGATCGCGTTCAGCCACCGTCACCCGACCTCGAACCTCGAGGCGATCTTCCTCCACTCGCTCGCGAGCGGCGAGACGACCTGCGTCACCTCGGGACAGTTCGACGACTCGAACCCCGTCTTCGGACCGGAGGGCGACTACCTCTACTTCCACTCGACGCGCCACTTCGAGCCGGAGTACGGCGACCTCGACACGACCTGGATCTACGCGAACTCGCGCATGCTCCTCGCCGTCCCGCTCCGCGCGGACGTCGACGTGCCGCTGGCTCCCGAGAACGACGACGAACCGATCGCAAGGGACGACTCGGAGGACGGGGACGCGAAGGGCGGCGACGGGTCCGCGGAGGACGAGGACGTCGCCGACGAGGCGGGCGAGGAGCCGGCGCACGCGGACGAGGAGGTCGCGGACGACGACGCGTCGGACGCGAAGAAGGGCGACGACGAGGCGAAGCAGCTCGTCGTCGACCTCGACGGCTTCGAGGCGCGCGCCGTGCTGCTGCCGGTCGAACCCGGTTCGATCTCGAACCTCGCGGCGACGAACAAGGGCCTGCTGTTCGTGCGCGGTTCGGGCCGCGGCGAGGGCGGGCCGGGCTCGCTCGTGCTCGTCGACTACGACGAGTTCGAGGAGCAGACCGTGCTCGGCGGCGTCGGCGGGTTCTCCGTCTGCGCGAAGGCCGACCAGGTGCTCGTGATGTCGCGCGGCAAGCTCGCCGTCGTCGCCATCGCGCCGGGCCAGAAGATGGACGAACCGCTCGACCTGTCGGGACTCGTCGTCGAGATCGACCCGCGCGCGGAGTGGCGCCAGATGCTCGTCGAGACCTGGCGACTGTTCCGCGACTACTTCTACCAGGAGAGCATGCACGGCCTCGACTGGCCGGCCGTGCGCGAGCGCTACCTCGGAGCGCTCGCCGACGCGACCTCGCGCGACGACCTCGCCTTCCTCTGCGGCGAGATGATGGCCGAGCTCAACGTCGGCCACGCCTACAACGGTCGTTCGCCGAGCGCGCGCCCCGACGCGCCGGAGCGTCCCGCCGCAGGTCTGCTCGGCGCCGACTTCGGCGTCGTCGACGGGCGCCTCGTGGTCGAACGGATCGTCGGCGGCGGCGCCTACGACGCCGACGCGCGCGGGCCGCTGGCCTTCACCGAGGTCCGACCGGGCGACGCGCTGCTGGCGGTGAACGGCACCCCGGTCGACCCGACCAAGGCGGTGTACGCCGCGATGCTCGGGACGGCAGGACATCCGACGCAGCTCACGTTCAGTCACGACCCGAGCGACCCGGACTCGCACTTCGACGTGCTCGTCGAGCCGCTGCGCGACGACACCGACCTGCGCTACCGCGACTGGGTCGCCGCCAAGCGCGCGCGCGTCGCCGAGCTCTCCGGCGGCCGCATCGGCTACGTGCACGTGCCGAGCACGGGCATCGACGGCCAGAACGAGCTCGTGCGTCAGTTCCTGGGCGCGATGCGTTCGCCCGCGCTGCTCGTCGACGAGCGTTGGAACTCGGGCGGTCAGATCCCGACGCGCTTCATCGAACTCCTGAACCGGCCGCTGACCAACAAGTGGGCGGTCCGCCACGGCGAGGACTGGAACTGGCCGCCGGACGGACACCGCGGTCCGAAGGCGATGCTCATCAACGGCTGGGCCGGTTCCGGCGGCGACGCGTTCCCGTACTACTTCCGTCAGAGCGGCCTCGGGAAGCTCGTCGGTCGGCGCACCTGGGGCGGCCTCGTCGGTCTCTCCGGCAACCCGTCGCTGATCGACGGGACGTCGCACTCGATCCCGACCTTCGGCTTCTACGAGCTCGACGGTACCTGGGGGATCGAGGGACACGGCGTGCCGCCGGACGTCGAGGTGATGGACGACCCGTCGGCGCTCGCGCGCGGCGAGGACCCGCAGCTCGAGGCGGCGGTCGCGCTCCTGCTCGAGGAGCTCGAACGCGCGCCGTTCGTCGACCCGAAGCGTCCCACCGCACCGGACCGCTCGGGTTCGGGCATCCCGGCGGCGGACCACTGATCCCGGGAAGGAAGGACCACGGGGAGCCGGGGAGGGCGGGGAGAACACACGGGAGGCGACTCCCCTGCGATCTCACCGACCTCCCCGGCTCCCCGTGATTCCGTGCGGCATCGCGCGCGCGGTTCCTCGGCGACGACGCTCGGCCTCGGTCGGCCGCTCGTGCCGCCGCCGGCGACTCCTTCGCGGCTCGGCGTCTGCGCGCTCCGAAGACCGATCGAGAGTCCTTCCGCGGCACCGGCGCGGGGTTCTATGCTCCTCGGCTCGCGCCGCGCCGCGCCACCGCCGGAGCGCTGCCCGCACCAACACGCGAGGCGCGTGCTCGTACCACCGGCCCTCGTTCGCGACCACCGCGAGCGCTCCTCGCGCATCCCGACGAACCACCGCTCCGACTCGATGGTGCACCAAGAAGCGACCGGCGCCGACGCCGACCTCGAACTCGAGACCGAGTGGCTCCGCGACCTGGTCAGCGCCGTGGGCGAGGTGCTCGTCGGTCAGCGCGAGCTCGTCGAGCACCTCCTGATCGGCCTGCTCTCCGGCGGACACGTCCTGCTCGAGGGCGTCCCGGGCCTCGCGAAGTCGCTCGCCGTCTCGACGCTCGCGCAGGCCGTCGACGCGCACTTCGCGCGCATCCAGTTCACGCCCGACCTGCTGCCCTCGGACCTCGTCGGCACCGAGATCTACAAGCCGCAGTCCGGCACCTTCGAGGTGCGGCGCGGTCCGATCTTCGCGAACTTCGTCCTCGCCGACGAGGTCAACCGCGCACCGGCCAAGGTCCAGTCCGCGCTGCTCGAGGCGATGCAGGAGCGTCAGGTGTCGATCGGCGGACAGACGTTCGGTCTGCCCACGCCGTTCCTCGTGCTCGCGACGCAGAACCCGATCGAGCAGGAGGGACCTACCCGCTCCCCGAGGCACAGCTCGACCGCTTCGCGCTCAAGGTCGAACTCGACTACCCCGACCGCGACGAGGAACTCGCCATCCTCGACCGCATGGCGACGACGGAGGGTCCGCCGCGGGTGCGTCGCGTGTGCGGCGTGGACGCGATCCTCGAGGCGCGGCCGCGCGTCGACGCGACGCACGTCGACCAGCGCATCAGGGACTACATCGTGCGGCTCGTGCACGCGACGCGCCGGCCCGACGAGTTCGGCCTGTCGGAGCTGGCGCCGCTGATCCAGTACGGAGCGAGTCCGCGCGCGACGATCGTGCTCGCGATGGCGTCGAAGGCGCGCCTTCCTCCAGGGCCGCGGCTACGTCACGCCCGGCGACGTGAAGTACGTCGCGCCGGCCGTCATGCGCCACCGCGTGCACGCGAGCTTCGAGGCCGAGGCCGAGGGCGCGGACAGCGACGTCATCGTGCGCCGCCTGCTCGAGAAGGTCGCTGCCCTGACGCCGTCGTGACCGTGCGAGACGAACAGCACGGAGCGAAGAGCGAGCTCGAGCTCGGGCGGGAGGTGCTCTCGCCGCGACTCCGTGCGCGCATCCGACTCCTCGAACTGCGCACGCGGCGCCTCGCGTTCGGCGACGTCGCGGGCGCCTACCGCTCGAGCTTCCGCGGCTCGGGCATCGAGTTCGAGGAGGTGCGCGCGTACCAGCCCGGCGACGACGTGCGCACGATCGACTGGAAGGTCACGGCGCGCACCGGCGAGCCCTTCGTCAAGACCTACACCGAGGAGCGCCAACTGCGGCTGCACCTCGTGGTCGACACGAGCGTGTCGATGGACTTCGGCTCCGGCGAGGCGACCAAGCGCGAGATCGCCGCCGAGGCCGTCGCGTTGCTCGCCGGCGCCGCCGCGTCGCAGCGCGACCTCGTCGGCCTCGACCTGTTCTCGGCGGGTCGCGAGCGACACGTCCGGCCCGAGGCCGGCAGGCACCAGGTGCTGCGACTGCTCGGCGCGCTCATGGCGGAGCCCTCGCGACCGGCGAGCGGCGCGGGCCTGCTCGAGACCCTCGAGGCGCTCGAGAAGGTGCTCGCGCGCCACGGCATCTGCATGGTGATCAGCGACTTCCGCGGCCAGGACGACGCGGACTGGCCCGTCGTCGCCGCGCGCCTCGCGCGGCGGCACGACCTCGTCCTGGTGCGGATCACCGATCCCTTCGAGGAGGACCTCCCCGACGTCGGGCTGCTCGCGTTCGACGACCCCGAGACCGGCGTGCGCCGCGACGTCGACACGTCGTCGCGAGCGGTGCGCGCGGCCTGGGCCGCGGACGCCGAGCGCCGGCGCGAGCGCTTCCAGCTCGACGCGCGCCGCGCCCGGGCGCGCACGATCGAGTTGACGACGGCGCCGGTCCTCGAGGGCGGCGCGACCGACCCGATCGTGGCGTTCTTCAAGTCGCGCGCGCGGGGAGGTTCCGCGTGATCGCGTGGCTCGCGGCGCTCGTGACGGTCCTCGTCCCGGTGCTCCTCCCGGCGCAGACCGAGCGACTCGGCGCCGCGGGCGACGCGCCGACGTGTCGACTCGTGGTCCCGACCGAGGCGCACGCCGTCGGCGAGCCGTTCGAGATCGAGCTCGTCTGCGAGCACGACCCGAGCTACGAGGTGCGCGCCGCGGACGAGGTTGCGGACGTCCTCACGCTCGACGCGGGTTGGCTCGTCCTCGACACGACGGCCGTTCCCGACGCCAAGGCCGACGGCGACGTGCACCGCGTCCACGGCTACGACGACGCGAAGCTCGTCACGCGCGTCGTGTACCGCGTCGCGAGTCTGGGTCAGGAGCCCTCGGACGGCGAGGACGGCGTCGACTGGAGCCCGGAGCGCCCGCTCGTCGGACTCGGCGTCCGCGCGACGCGGGGCGACGAGTCGATCTTCGTCGAGGCGCCGCCCGCGTCGGTCCTCGTCGAGAGCGTCCTGCGACCCGACGACGACGCGCCGCGCCCGTTGCCGCCGCCGATGCCGTCCGAGTCGCACGGCGGTTCCGTCGAGTGGCGACGCGCCGCGTGGATCGCGGGCATCGCTTCGCTCGTGTTCGTGCTCGCGGTCGCGACCGCGCTGCGCGGGAACCGCGTCGGTGCGGCGCCGCTGCCGCCGCCGACGCGGGCCGAACGGCTGGAGCGCCTGCGCGCCGACGTCGCCGCGGGACGCGCGGACGTGCGCGCCGCGACGTTCGAGGCCGTCGCCATCGTGCGCGCGAGCCTCGCCGAGCGCGGCGCCGAGCGCGATCCGTCCGCGATCGACGGCGAGTGGGTCGCGGGCCTCCCCGACGACGCCCTGGCGTCGGGCGAACGCGAGCGACTCGAACGTCTGCTCGAACGCAGCGAGAGCCTGCGGTTCGCGCCGCACCTGCCGACGCGCTGGGCCGTGGAGGACGTCCTCGCGGAGGCGCAGCGGGTCGAGGAGGAGACGGCACGGCGCGCGGCGCCGACCTCGGAGCACGCCCGTGGATGAGCTCTTCGCCGTCGACCCGCGACTCACCGCGGCGCAGCCCGTGCTGCACCTGTTCGGCGACGTGTCGCTCGGTGCACCGTGGTTCCTCGCCGCGGCGCCGCTCGGTTGGATCGCGATGGTCCTCGCGCGTCGGGCTCGCGGCGCGGTCCGAGCCGGCGGACTGCCGGGCATCCACCTGCCGGTGACGCTGCGCCAGCGCCTCGCGTTCCTGCCGCCGCTCCTGCGCGTCCTCTCGATCGCGCTGTTCGCGGTGGCGCTCGCACGACCCCTGCGCTCGAACGTCGAGACCGCCGACATCAGCGAGGGCGTCGACATCCTGCTCGTCGTCGACCGCTCGTCGTCGATGAAGATGCGCGACATGGAGGGGGCGCCCAACACCGGGCGCACGCGCTTCGAGGTCGTGCGCGAGGTCGCGCTCGACTTCGCGAAGCGACGCATGACCGACCGCGGTTACGCGCGCGACAACGTGGGGTTGCTCGCGTTCGCGGGCTTCCCGCTCGTCGTGTGTCCCTTCACGCTCGACTACGACGCGCTCGCGGGCTTCGCCGAGGAACTCCGGATCGTCGACAACGACGCGGAGAACGGGACGCGCATCGGTGCGGCGCTCGCGAAGGCGGTCCAGCTGCTGAAGGACAGCGACGCGAAGTCGCGCGTCGTCGTCCTCCTCACCGACGGGGAGGAGAATCCGAACTCGGTGATCGAACCGCTCGAGGCGGCCGACCTCGCCGCGCACGAGGGCATCCGCGTCCACGCGATCCTCGCCGGCACGAAGCAGGTGCAGATGCTGCCGTTCTCGCCGGAGCCCGTGCTCGGCGACCAGGATCTCGACGACTCCGAGATGCGCGCCATCGCCGAGCGCACGGGCGGCAAGTTCTTCCGCGCGCGCGACCGCGAGCAGCTCGAGGGCATCTACGCCGAGATCGAGAAGCTCGAGCGCACGCCGCGCGAGGACCTCCGGCGCATCGAGGCCTACGACCTGTACGCGCCGTTCCTCGCGCTCGGCATCGCGCTCTACGCGCTGGGCTGGGTCGGCGCCGCGACCTGGTGGCGGAGGACGCTGCCGTGATCGCGCTCGAGGACTTCGAGATCCTGCGCCCCGAGGCGTTCTGGTTCGCCGCGGCGGCGGTGCTCGTGCTGTTCCTCGTCGTGCGCGCGCTGCGCCGTCGACGCGAGGCACTCGCGCGACTGCGGCCGAAGGGCGGCAGCGACGACCTCGGCTGGCGCCGCGGCGCGTCGATCGCCCGCGGTGCGTTCGCGGTCGTCGCGATCGCGCTCGCGTCGGCGGCCCTCGCGGGTCCGGTCGTCGGTTCGGTCGAACGACCGGTCGTCGCGCACGGCATCGACGTCGTGATCTGCCTCGACACCTCGCGCTCGATGCTCGCACGCGACGTGAAGCCCTCGCGCTTCGAGCGCGCGAAGCGCGAGATCTCGCTCCTGCTCTCCGAGCTCGACGAGAACCGCGCGTCGCTCGTCGCGTTCGGCGGCGACGCCGAGCGGATCGCGCCGCTGACGCGCGACCGCGTGGCGCTCCGCGGCTTCCTCGACACCGTCGACGTCGCGTCGACGCGCGTCGGCGGGACCGACCTCGGCGCGGCCGTCGACTACGCGCTCGGGATGTTCGAGGACCGCAGCGGCCGCCACGAGGCGATCGTGCTCGTGACGGACGGCGAGGACCTCACCGGCGAGGGCCTGGCGGCGGCGGAGCGCGCCGAGGAGAAGGGCATCCGCGTCTACGTGGTCGGGGTCGGCACGCGGCAGGGCGCCAAGATCCCCGTCGCGGACCCGTCCGGCGACGAGCACTTCCTGGTCGGCCCCGACGGGAAGGAGGTCGTCACGCGCCTCGTCGCCGACAGCCTGGAGCGGATGGCGATCGCGACCGGCGGCGCCTACTCCGACACCGAGCGCTCCGCGCGACCCCTGATCGACCTCTATCGCGGGCCGGTCAGCTCCGTACAACAGCGCGAGGTGGAGGAGGGGACGACGCGCGTGCCCTTCGATCGCTACCAATGGCCCTTGCTCCTCGCGGTGCTGCTCGTGACCATCGAGTCCGGGGTCGCCGAGGTGCGTCGCGCGAGGAGGGCCGGTCCCGCATGAAGACGTTCCACTCGATCCACGGCCTCGCGGCGGTCCTCGCCGCGCTGCTCCTGCAGGGCGCGCCGCCGAGCGCGGCGCAGGACGACGCCGTCGAGCAGCCGGCGCTCGAGACGCTCCCGTCGCCCGGCGTCGCGGTCGACGAGGTCGCCGGCGCACTCGACGACGGCCGGGCGCAGGAAGCGCTCGATCGAGCGCTCGCGATCGAGCGCGGACTCGAGGCCGCGGACGGCGTCGCGTCGTCGCGCTGGACCGAGCGCGACCGCGCGCTCCTCGCGTACAACGCGGGCCTGGCGTGCGCGGAACGCGCGCTCGAACTCGTCGGCGCCGAACCCGCCGACCCCGCGACCGCGCAACGGCTCGAGGACGAGTCGGAACCGCGCTTCGTCACCGCGCGCGACCTCGCAGGTCCGAGCGACCTCCGGCTCGCCGCTTCGTACGCGCCCGGCGCCGTGCTCGCCGCGCGCGGCGAGCGCATCCTGCACGACGCGGTGACCATGGCCGCGCTCGCGCGCAACGGTGCGGCGCAGGGCGGCGCTCCGGGAACGGGTCCCGCAGCGGGCGCCGTGCCCTTCGGCGAGAAGTCGCCGGAACGCCAGCGCCTCGAGGAGTCGAAGCGCGCCTTCGTCCGCGCGCGCGACGTGCTCGTGGAGCGACTCCGTCTGGACTGGCGCGACGACGACACGCGCGCGAACCTCGAGTGGGTGACGCGGCGGCTCGCCGAGATCCGTCGCATCGAGGAACGCGCGGATCAGCAGGAGCAGGAGCAGCAGGAGCAGGAGCCGCAGGGCGGGAACGGCGAGGACGACCAGCAGCAGGACGGCGACGCGAAGGACGGCGACCAGGGCGACTCGAAGGACCAGCAGTCGCAGGACCAGGGCGACGACCCCGACCGCAAGGACTCCGACGCGGACCAGGACGCGTCGCAGGACGGCGACCAGCAGAAGGGCGACGCGTCGCAGGACGAGAACGACCAGGACGGCAAGTCCGGCGACGAGTCCGCGCAGGACGAGGACCGGGGCGGCCGCCCCGACGAGGAGCGGGCCGCGAACGACGCCGAGCAGGACTCGACCGACCCAGGCGGCGAGGAGGAGGGCGCCGCGGGCGCCGAACAGGTCTCGGGCGAGGCCGACCCCATGAGCGAGGTCGAGGTCCAGCGCCTGCTGCAGCGCCTGGCCGAGATCGAGGAACAGGCCGACCGCACGCGGCGCCGGCTGCAGGCCGGTCTGCACCGGCGGGTGGAGAAGGACTGGTGATGACGACGATCCCGATCCGCGCGGCGCTCGCCGCACCCGTGCACTCCGTCGCGCGCCGACTCATGCTGGCGTTCGCGCTGCTGCTCGTGGCCGGTCGCGCCGGCGCTGCACCTGCGCGCACGACTCGCCGACGAGTACATGCAGCTCGGCGACAGCACCTACCTGCAGATCGAGACCTCGGCGCCCCCCGACGACGGCGTCATTCGCTTCCCCGAGGTCGACGGCGTCGACTACGGCGACCTCCGCGGTCCGTCCGTGCGCGAGAACGCGTTCACGGACAAGAACGGGCGCTGGGTGCGCGAGCGCTACTACATCTACTACGTCGACCTCTCGGTCGGCGAGGCCGGCGAATACGTCATCCCGCCGATCACGGCCGTCATCGGCGGGCGCGAGGTGTCGAGCGACGAGCTGCGCCTGCGCGTCACTCCGGACACCGAGGGCGCGGCGCTCGGCTACGTCGACGTGCGCGTCCCGTTCGACCGCGTCGTCGTCGGTCAGACCTTCCCGATCGAGATCGAGTACGGCTGTCGTGCGTCGTACGCCGACCGTATCGGCGACTGGAACCTCTCGCTGCCGTGGCTCGAGGACCTCGGTCGCGGCGCGGTGACCGCCGAGCGACCCGACCCTCGCGACGGCGCGCCGACGCAGGTGACGGTTGGGCGCTCCGCGCTGCAGGCCTCCGCGCCCAAGATCACGCAGGTGAACGGCGAGGCGTTCCGCGTCATGCGTCTGCGGCTGCTCGCCACGCCGATGCGTTCGGGGAAGATCGATCTCTCGGGCACGGTGCTGCGCTTCGTCGAGGGTCGCTGGGTCGAGAACCTCATCCTCGGTCGCGACTTCCGCCCGACGAAGGAGTACTTCAAGCGCCTCGGCGAGGGGGCGTTCACGATCTCGCCGCTGCCCGAGGAGGACCGACCGCTCGGGTTCACGGGCGCCGTCGGGACGTTCGACGCGTCGGCCTCGGCGGACGTGCGCGACCTCTTCGCCGGCGACTCGATCAAGCTCACCGTCGACTACACGGGGGCGGGGAACCTCGCGGACTTCGGCGCGCCGGACCTGTCGCTCGCGCCCGAGTTCACCGACGACTTCGCGATCTACGGCTCGAAGGAGGACCGGGGTCAGGACCGTCGACGGATCGTCTACGACATCGCGCCGCTCCGCGACGACGTCGAGCGGATCCCGTCGGTGTCGCTCGAGACCTTCGATCCCTCGACCTGGGAGTACCGGCGCGTCTCGACGCAGCCCATCGACATCTCGGTGCGGCCGCGCGGCACCGAGGCTCCGATCACGGTCGGTGAGGAGCCGGCGCCGACGAAGCGGAAGTTCGAGCGCGACATCGAGGACGTCCTGCCCGGCGGCCTGCGCGCCGCGGGCACCGACGGCAACGCGCCGAGCGAGGGCACGATCGCGAGCGTCTTCGGCGCGGTGATCGTGGCGTGGGGAGCGCTGCGCTTCGCCTCGCGACGCGACGGCGGCATGCGTGGCCAGAGCGGCGAGCGGCGCGGTGCGTTGCGTCGCCTCGAACGCGGACTGTCGCGCGCCGACACGCCCGAGAAGGAGCTGCGCGCCTGGACCGCGTTCCTCGCGGCGCGCACCGGCGTCGACGCGGAGTCGTGGGTCGGTCGCGACGTGCGCGGCGACTCGCGCCGCGGCTTCGTCGACCTCGGCGAGGTGGCGACCGACCTCGTGGCGCGCACGAACGAACGCCTCGAGGCGGCGGCCTACGGGGACGGCGAGCGCGTCGGCGCCGACGACGTCCTGCGCGTCGCGCGCGACCTGCTGGAGGAGGGCCTGTGAAGTTCGCTCTCAGGATCGTGTGCTTCGTCGCGGTCCTCGCCGCGCTGCCCATCGGAGCGCTGCGCGGCCAGGCCGGCGACGACGCGTCTCCCCCGATCGTCGCGGACGGCGAGGACGCGGCGGTCGGACCCGAGGTCGCAGCGCCGCAGAGCGGCCCGGTCGTCGACGACGCACCGGTGCTCTTCGCGAGCCCCGACGCGTCGCAGGCGCGCGCCGACGAGCTGTTCCGGAACGGCGTCGCGGCCTGGCACGAGGGACGGCACGCGCGCGCGAAGGAGCTGTGGCTCGAGGCGCTCGACGCGCTCGGACCGTCGGTCGAACCGACGTCCGGCGACCAGCTCGTGCTCGACCGGCACGCGCTGCTCCACGACCTCGGGAACGCGGCCTTCCGGGCCGACGCGTGGCTGGAGGCGATGGGGTGGTACCGCTCCGCGCTGCGCTACGCCCCGCGCGACGCCGCGACGCGGCACAACCTCGAACTCGCGCGCGAGCGCGCGGGCGTGCTCCCGGACACCGACGGTCCCGTCGCCTCGGCGTGGCACGCGCACCTCACGGGCTGGACGCGCGGCGAGGCGCGTTGGCTGGCGTTGCTCGGACTCGGTCCGCTCGCGCTCGCGCTCCTGTTCGAGGCGGTGCGCGGAGGCCGCGCACTCGCCTGGGCTTCGATCGGGGCGTTCCTGGTCGCGCTCGCGTGCGTCGCGCCGCTCGTCTCCCAGGAGTTGCGAGCCGACGAACTCCCGATGCTCGTCGTGTCGTCGGGCGGCGTCGACGTGCGCTCGGAGGCTCGCGCCGGAGCGAACGTCGTGGGGCACGTCGAGGCCGGCGACACCGTCGAACGCGTCGACGCGTTGCCCGACTGGGTCCGCGTCGTGGGTCCGGGGCGCACGAAGGGCTGGGTCCCGGAGAGCGCCGTCTTCGACCTCCTGCGCTGACTCGCGGCGGCGTCCGCGCGCCGCCTGCGCTTGATAACCGGCGCCGCGCGAGCGACCATGTCCGTCCGGACGGGAGTGGATCGGTGCTGGTGTGCCGCCCGGTCTTCAAAGCCGGTCAGGGGTGCGTGAACAGCGCGCTCGGTGGGTTCGATTCCCATGCACTCCCGCCACCCTCCACCGATCGACCGTCGCGACGCGGTCGATCGGGACGATCCTCCATCCCCGTGTCGACTCCGGCGCCCTACGAACTGCGCGGCTACCGCGAGGGTGACGAGGACGTGATCCTCGAGGCCTTCAACCGCATCTTCGCCGCGATCGACCCGACGTTCGTGCCGCGCGACATGGCGACGTGGCGCTGGCTGTTCGAGAAGAACCCGTCGGGTCGTCGGTTGTGGATCGCGGAGACGCCCGAGGGGCGCGTCGTGGCGCAGTGCGCCGGCATCGCCCAACGCATGCTGATCGAGGGCGGTCCGACCTTCGTCAGCCAGTCCATCGACTCGATGGCGGACCCCACCTTCACGCAGGGACTGCGCCGACCCGGTGTGTTCGTCCTCACGTGCCTCGCGTACTGGGACGCGTACGCCGGCGACGCGCCCGACCGCGACGCGTTCGTGTGGGGCTGGCCGGTCGAGACGGCCTGGCGCATCGGCAAGAGCCAACTGAAGTACGAGGTCGTGCGGACGCAGGCGCGCCTGTTCGGGACCGAGCGGACGCTCGCGCCGGCGGCGGACGCGGCGATCGACGTCCGCGAGGTCCACGCGTTCCCGGACGACGTCGAGGGACTCTTCGCGCGCGTCGCGGCGGAGTCGCGCTGCATCGCCGTCCGGGACGTCCCGCAGCTCTCCTGGCGCTTCCTCGAGCGACCGGGGTTCAGCTACCGCATCGCCGAAGCGCGTCGTTCGGGCGAACTCGTCGGACTCGTCGTGTGGCGCGCGGCCTCCTTCGACGGGCGAGCCTGCGGCGCGCTGTGCGAGTGGCTCGTCGACACCGCTGCGCCGGGAGCGGCGGGGGAACTCCTCGCGTTCGCGCAGGAGTGCAACCGCGAGGCGGGGGAGGAGGAACTCGTCGCCGTGCTGCCCGACACGCACCCCTGGTGGCGCGGACTGCAGGACCAGGGCATGCGCGTCGGACCGACGAAGTACTTCCCGGTCGCGCGCTACTTCGCGAAGCGGCACCACCCGCGCTGGCTCCGGGACAACTGGTACTACACCTTCGCCGACACCGATCTCGTCTGACGGTCGAACGATGTCGAACCAGCAGGGCAACACCTACGAGATCCGCGAGTACCGTCCGGGCGACGAGCTCTCGATCGTCGAGACGTTCAACCGCGTGTTCACGGGCGACGACGGTCGCTTCGGCAGCCGCGACCTCGAGAACTGGCGCTGGGCCTACGAGCGCAACCCCGCGGGGTGGCGCATCTTCGTGGCGCTGCACGAGGGGCGCGTCGTCTCGCAGTGCGCGGCCTGGCCGTTCCGCACGATCCTCGAGGGGCGCGAGACGATCTTCGCCCAGGGCGTCGACTCGATGACCGACCCGCGCCACCGCGCGGGGCTCAAGCGACCCGGCCTGTTCGTGAACACCGCGATGGAGTTCTTCGACCGCTACGGCGGCGCGGACCGCGACGTCGTGCACTACGGCATGCCCATCGAGCAGGCGTTCAAGATGGGCTACACCTTCTTGAAGTACGAGGTCGTGCGCACCCAGCTCGCGCTCGTCCTGACGCACGTCGACCCGCCCGACGCGTTGCCGCCGGGCGTCGAGCGGATCGAGCGGTTCGACGAGCAGGCGCGCTGGCTCTACGACCGCTGCTCGGGCGCGTTCGGCGCGAGCGCGATCCGCGACGACGCGTTCCTCGACTGGCGGTTCTCGCGGCCCGGTGCGCGCTACACGACGATCGGCGTGCGCGACGGCGACGGCGTGCTCCGCGGCTACGCCGTCTTCCGCCGCGCGGAGTTCGCCGGTCAGGAGCTCGGCGTGGTCTGCGACTGGCTCGTCCCGCCCGACGAGGTCGAGGTCGCGGAGCTGCTCGAACTCGGACTGCGTCGACTCGCGGCGGAGGAGGGCGCCGTCGCCCTGGCTCTCGTCGTCCCCGACTGGTCGCCCTGGTTCGCGTGGTTCCAGGAGCGGCTTTGGCGCGTGTACCCCACGAGCTACACCATGTGCTCCCGCCAGTTCGCGCGCCGCTACGACCCGCGCTGGCTCCGCGACCACTGGTGGTACACGCTGGCGGACACGGACATCGTCTGATCCCGCCGTATCATCACGCACGTGGCGCGGCTCCTCTCCATCCTCCTCCTGTTGCTCGGCGCGCTCGGCGCCGCGGCACCGCTCGTCGCGCAGGACGGCGGCGCTGCCGCACGGACCGGACCGGTCGTCGTGCGCATCGAGGGCCAGCTGTCGGCCGCTTCGCAGAGTCTGCTGCGCCGCGCGATCCAGGAGGCGCGGCCGCAGGGTCGCGTGGTCGTGCTCGACCTCGACACGCCCGGCGGCGAGGTCACGCTGATGTGGAGCATGGCGCGCGCGATCGACGCGGCGCGCACCGACGACGGCCTGCGGTTCGTCGCCTACGTCGACGACATGGCGCTGTCCGCGGGCTCGTTGCTCGCCATGAGCTGCGACGAGATCCACATGGCGCCCAAGGGTCGCATCGGTGCCGCGACGCCGATCACCTACGGCATGGAGGGCGTCGAGAAGGCCGAGGAGAAGTTCCTCTCGGCGTTCCGTGCGGAGTGGCGGGCGTGGGCCGAGCGCAACGGTCGCTCGCCCGTCCTGGCCGAGGGCATGGTCGACGAGCGCGTCGAGGTGCGCCTGATCGAGCAGGACGGCGTGCGCCGGATCGTCGACGGGACGGAGTGGGACGACCTTCGCGAACGCGGCGCCGAGGTGAAGCTCGTACGCACGATCGCCGACTCGCAGACGCTCGTCGCGCTGACGGCCGACGAGGCGCTCGAGTTCGCGTTCAGCGACGGGACCTCGGACTCGCTCCAGGACCTCGTCGAGTACACGCTCGGTCGCGACATGGCGAGCGTCACGCCGATCGAGCCGACGGCGGCGGAGGAGCTCGTCTCGCTGCTGGCGCCGATCGCTCCGTTCCTGCTCGTGTTCGGGATCCTGCTCGCGCTGGTCGAGCTCCAGGCGCCGGGCTTCGGCATCGCCGGGATCGGCAGCATCCTGTGCTTCGCGCTGATGCTCGCGTCGAGGTGGTTGGCGGGCCTCGCCGGTTGGGAGCACGTCGTCGCACTCGTGCTCGGCGGTGCGTTGATCCTCGTGGAGGCCTTCGTCGTGCCCGGAACGTTCGTCGCGGGCGTGCTCGGCGCCCTGCTCGTGATCTACGGACTCGTGGCCTCCCAGCTCGGGCCCGGATTCACCTTCGAGTACTCGATGGATCGCAAGCTCGTCGTCGAGGCGGCGCTGTCCACGCTCTCGTGGACGCTCGCCGGGCTCGTCGTCGGCATGCTCGCGTCGCGCTGGCTGCCGCGCACGCCGCTCGGGCGACTCGTCGTCACGGGGCCGCGCGAGGAGGGCACGTTCGCGACGGCCGTGTCGGAGCTCGCGCGCGTCGATCCCGGCGCGGTGCGACCGGGAGCGCTCGGCACCGCGGCGACCGCGCTGCGCCCCGTCGGGCGCGTGCGGCTCGACGCCCAGCCCGGGACGGAGTTCGAGGCCTCGGTCGACGGTGGTGCCGTCGACGCCGGCGAGCGCGTCCGCGTCGTCGCGACGCGCACGGGTCGGCTCGTGGTCGAGGTCGTCGCGGACGAAGGGGGACGGGCGTGAGCCCGGTGCTGCTCCTCCGCGCCGCCGCGGACTCCGCGGAGGTCGACACGACGCTCCCGATCGTGCTCCTCGGGATCGGGCTCGTGCTCGTGCTCGCCGAGGTGTTCGTCCCGGCGTCCGGCCTGATCGCCGCGGCCGCGGCCGTGTCGATCGTGGCCTCGCTCGTGCTCGCGTTCCTCGAGGGCACGCGCGTCGGGATGAGCTTCCTGGTCGCGACGGCGGTCCTCCTCCCGCTCACGCTGGCGCTGGCCTTCTGGGTCTTCCCGCGCAGTCCCTTCGGGCGGCGCGTCATCAACCCCGGACTCTCGTTCGAGGGCCGCGGGGCGACGGACGACCGCGACCTCGGACTCGTCGGCCGCGCGGGGGAGACGATCACGCCGCTGCGACCCGCCGGCCACGCGCGGATCGACGGACGCCGCGTCGACGTCGTCAGTCGCGGCGAGTCGATCGAACCCGGCGAGGCCGTCGTCGTCGTCGAGGTCCGGGGCAACCGCGTCGTCGTCGCGCGCGTCTCCGACGCGCCGCCCGTCGCGGGGAGCTGAACGTTCCGCGCGCGCTCTTGAGGCGCGCCGCGACTGCGACCATCCTTGTTCCACTCGCGCGCCGCTCGCCGCGAGCGTCACGAACCAAGAATCCACATGCACGCGCACGCCTCGCCCCTCGGCCTCCTCGCGGACGGAGACACCTCGATGTTCCAGACGATCATGCTCGTCGTCCTGGCGATCGTCGTCGTCGGTCTCTTCCTGCTCTTCGTGCGCTACGCGAAGCTGTACGCGCGCTCGATCCTGACGAAGGCCGGGATCGGCCTGTTCGAGATGCTCGCGATGAGCCTGCGGAAGGTCCCGCCGGCGACCATCGTCGACGCGCGCGTCATGCTCGTGCAGGCGCGCATCGAGGGCATCGACCGCCGCGACCTCGAGGCCCACGTCCTCGCGGGCGGACGCCTCGCCAACGTCGTGCGAGCGATCATCGCGGCGGACAGGGCCGGCATCGAACTCGACTTCCGCACCTGCGCGTCGATCGACCTCGCCGGTCGCGACGTGCTCGAGGCCGTGCGCACGTCGGTCACGCCGAAGGTCATCGACTGCCCGAACCCGCAGTCGGGCAAGACCGAGATCGCGGCGGTGGCGAAGGACGGCATCCAGGTGCTCGCGAAGGCGCGCGTCACGGTGCGCACGAACATCGCGCGACTCGTCGGCGGTGCCGGCGAGGAGACGATCATCGCGCGCGTCGGCGAGGGCATCGTCTCGACGATCGGCTCGAAGGACACCCACAAGGAGGTGCTCGAGAACCCCGACCACATCTCGAAGACGGTGCTCGCGCGCGGACTCGACGCGGGGACGGCCTTCGAGATCGTCTCGATCGACATCGCCGACGTCGACATCGGCAACAACATCGGTGCGCGCCTCCAGGCCGACCAGGCCGAGGCGGACAAGCGCGTCGCGCAGGCGAACGCCGAGAAGCGCCGCGCGATGGCCGTCGCCGCCGAGCAGGAGTTCCAGGCGAGCGTGATGGAGAACCGCGCCGCGGTCGTGCTCGCCGAGGCCGAGGTCCCGCGCGCCATGGCCGAGGCGCTCCGCTCCGGCAACCTCGGTGTCATGGACCTCTACCGCCTGCGCAACATCGAGTCCGACACGCGCATGCGCACGAGCCTCGGCACCGACGGCGGGCCCAAGGGCGACGCGAACCCGTCGTCGTGACCCCGTTGCTCGCCCAGCAGGGATTCGACGCGCGCGAACTGATCCAGCTCGCGCTGCTCGCGCTGTTCTTCTTCGGACCCGTCGTCCTGCGGATCCTGATGAAGGTCCTCAAGGTCCAGGGCGCGTCCGCGAACGAGCAGCAACGGCCCGGCGGAGCGCCGCCTGCGCGCCGCGCCGCGCGCGAGCGTTCGCAGGCCGAGGTCGAGGGCAAGGACCTGTGGCGCCAGCTCATGGAGCTCGAGCGCACGGACACGGCCGTCGAGGTCGAGGAAGCCGAGGAGGTCGAGGTCGCGCCGCCGCGCCGACCCGCCGATCCGCTCCACGACCCCGACGTCGCGGCCGCGCAGCGGGCGGCGCAGCGGGCGGCCCGACGCGCGGCGCGGGCCGAGCGCAGGGTCCGCGACGTGCTCGAGCCGCTTCCGCCGGAGGACGTGGTGGAGAGCGGCGCACCTCCGGCGACGGCGCCCGTCGCGCCGCGCCCCGTTGCGCGCGGCGGCTTCGCGTCGCTGCCCTCCGCGCGCACCGGCGCCGGGATCGCGTCGAGCTCCGCACTCGACGCGCCCTCCATGCCGTCCGACGTGCAACGCGCCGCGCCGATCCGATCGCGGCTCGGGACCGACCGTGACTCGCTGCGGCGGGCCGTCGTCCTCTCCGAGGTCCTCGGGCGGCCCGTCGCGCTGCGCCGGTCGGGCGCCGGCGGCGTGTCGTTCGAGGCGTGACCGCGCTCCACCGCTCCGCTCCGAGTCACCGACCACCGGGAGTCCCGTGCCGCGAACGAAGAACCACTGGCTGCTGAAGAGCGAGCCGGACGTCTACTCCTTCGACGACCTCCTCGCGGAGGCGAACCGCACGACGGTGTGGGACGGCGTCCGCAACCACCAGGCGAAGCTGTTCCTGCGCGACGGCATGCGCGTCGGCGACGGCGTGCTCTTCTACCACTCGTCCTGCGCGGAGCCCGGGATCTACGGCCTCGCCGAGGTCGCGCGCGCGGGCTATCCCGACCCGAGCCAGTTCGACCGCGCGTCGAAGTACTTCGACCCCAAGGCCGACCCTGGGTCGCCGACCTGGAGCGCCGTCGACGTGCGCGCGAAGCGCGCCCTGCCCCGGCCGGTGCTCCTGGCCGACCTCCGCGCGGAGCCGCGCCTCGTCGAGATGGCGGTCCTGCGGAGGGGCCAGCGGCTCTCCGTGCAGCCCGTCACGCCCGCGGAGTGGAAGATCGTCCTGGAACTCGCCGGAGCCCGGGCCTGACCCGAGGACCCGCCGAAGCCCGTACCTGGACCGACGTTGGACCCCATCTGAGCCCTTTCCCGGCGCTCGGACCCCCGTGGCGAGGGCAGGAACCGGCATCCCCGCCGCTGCAGGCCCTTCTGGGCGGGGCCGCGATCCGTAGACTGGGGCGCGTCCGGAGGGCTCCCGGGGCCAGCCGGTCGGATGGAGGACCTTCCCCGGGACCTGTCCAACAGCCCCTTTCCGTCGAATGACCCAGAACTACGAGAACCTGGTCGCCACCGTGAACGCTGCCCGCGAGGACATCGAGAAGGCGAAGGCCGGCAACAAGGCCGCCGTCACGCGCGTTCGCAAGGCCATGCAGGACGTCAAGAACCTGGCCCAGGACATCCGCAAGGAGATGCTCGAGCTGCGGGACGCCGGCGGCAACTGATTCGGCCGACGGCGGGGCGCTCCGAACGGACGCCACCTCCCTCGGCGAACCAAGGCCCCCGGCCTTCAGCGAACCAAGGCCTCCGGCGAACGGAGGCTCTCAGCGATCGGAGGCGCCGTCGGTCTCGGCCGGCGGTGCCTCCGCGTGCGTCTCGGCCGCGGTTCCGCGGCGACCCGCGCGCCGTTCCGTCGAGAGCGCCGTGCCGTCGAACGCACGGCGCCGCGCGCGCCGCGGGTCCGATCCTGCGATTCGGGCTCTTCACGCGAGGCACCGCCGCGCTCTCCGGGGGATGATCCAAGGATGCCGCAGCTCTTCGACGAATCCGCGCTGGGCGACCTGGGCGTCGTCGGGACCCTGCTGAACGTGGTCCTGGCGCTCGGCCTCGGTCAGATCGTCGCCTGGCACTACCAGCGCTACGGCAGGGTCCTCACGGACCGTCGCCGGCTGGGTCGGGTCCTCGCGCTCCTCGCGGCGACGACCATGCTCATGATCAGCGTGGTGAAGACGTCGCTGGCCCTCTCGCTGGGCCTCGTCGGCGCCCTCTCGATCGTGCGCTTCCGGACGCCGGTCAAGGAGCCGGAGGAGCTGGCCTACCTGTTCCTCGTCATCGCGGCGGGGATCGGCATCGGCGCCGACCAGCGCGTCGTCACGGTCGTCGTCGTCGCGACGATCCTCGGTTACCTCGGGCTCCGCAACGGGATGATCGCGCGCGACACGTCGACGCGGAGCCTGCTGCAGGTCGAGATCCCGGTGCGCGAAGAGGGAAGCGGAGAGGCACTCGCCTCGGCTTTCATCGCGTTCGTCGGCGGAGCCGCCCGCGAGGCGTCGCTGCGCCGCCTCGACCGCACGAGCGAGGCCGTGCACGGGACCGTGCTGCTCGACCTGCGCGACGGTTCGGAGCTCGACGCGCTGCTGGCGGGGATCGCCGCGCGCTTCCCGGGTACGACGTACAGCGTCGTCGATCGCGAGGGTCTGGATTGACCGCGCCCACGGTCGCGGACGGGGTCGCAGGGTGGTGAGGATCGCGACGCAGCGGGAGGGCCGCCTCGCGGCGGTGCTCCAGGCACTGGCGTTCCTCGCGATCCCGGTCGCCCTGCTCGTCCCCGTCGTCCTGCGCGACGACGGCGGGAGCGTCACCGTGCGACCGCCCTCCGGTTCGCCGCCCGTGACCGCGGAGCCGACGCCGGGCGGCGACCTCGCCGTCGACCTCGCGCCGGACGAGCTGCGGGCGCTCGAGGCCGAAGCGGCGTCCTACGTGCGCAGCGGCGTCGTCGACATCGACTCCGACGTCATGCGTCCCGCCGTCGTGCGCTTCGACGGTCGCGCCCTGCCGGCGCACGTCCGGCTCAAGGGCGACAAGCTCGACCACGTCGACAGCGATCGGCTGTCGCTGCGCATCGAGCTCGACTCCGGAGCGTGGCGCGGGATGCGCACGTTCTCGATCCAGCACCCGAAGACGCGCGGGTACCTGCGCGAGTGGTTGGTGCACCGCGCGGCGCGACACGAGGGCGTGCTCGCCCCGCGCTCGGACTTCGTCGAGGTGTCGATCTCCGGTCGACCTCCCGCCGTCTACTTCTACGAGGAGCACTTCGAGGTCCCGCTGCTCGAGTCGCAGGGGCGCCGCGAGGGACCGATCGTGCGCCTCGACGAGGACACGTTCTGGAAGTACGTCGGCGGCTACGGAGCGACGCTGTCGTTCCTGCCGACGACGCTGCGCGAGGCGCTGCTCCCGTTCTCGGCGACCGCTTCGGGCTTCGACCAGTCGCGACTCCAGTCGGACCCGGCACTGGCGCCGCTGCTCGACGCGGCGCTGTCGTCGCTCGAGCGACTCGCACCGTTGATCGAGGAACGTTGGAGGAGTCGAGCGGACCCTGCGGCCTCGGCGCGGGCTCGACTCGCCGTGGGGGACGAGATCGAGCGCCTCCTCGACGTCGACGCATTCGCACGCTTCGACGCGATCGCGAGCGTGTTCCGCGCCCACCACGCGCTCGCCTGGCACAACCGCCGCTACTACTACGATCCGGTGACGTCGCGGCTCGAACCGATCCTGTTCGACGCGGACGTCGGTGCGGATCCCGTGCGCTTCGACCCCGTCGGCCTGACGGACGACCCGACGCAGACCTTCCCCATGGTCGACGTCTGTCGACTCTCCGACGACTACCGCGTCGCCGTCGCCCGGAGCCACGCGCGCCTCGTCGACCCGCACTGGCTCGCCGACTTCTCGGAGGAGGTCGGGGTCGAGCTCGAGCGTCGCGCGGCGCTCCTCGAACGCACGGACGGACTGGCGCCCGTCGACGCGCCCGCCGCGCTCTGGAACGCGCTCGAGCTCGAGCGCATCCGGCTGTCGGGGATCGTCCACCCTCCGACGTGCGCCGCGGCGGAGGCGCGACTCGTCGTGAACGACGAGGGCGCGTCGCTCGCCGCGGTGCTGCGTCTCGAGTTCTGGGGCACGACGACCGTCCCCGTCCGGTTCGCGCGCCTGCGCGCCCAGAACGGAGCCGTCGTCGAACCCGCGCGCGCGCTCCTTCGGGACGGCGAGGTCCCTCTCGACCGCTGGGTCGACTCCGTCGACGGTCGCACGACGATCGAGTTCGACGTCGATCCGCGCATGGTGAACCTGAGCTCCGTCCGCGAACTGATCCGACGGGTCTCCTCGGGCGAGGACGCGGCGAACGCGGGATCGCTCGACTTCGAACTCGAGTACGACGTCGCGACGGAGGACGTCCCGAGGCGCCTGCAGGTCGTCGGTCGAGCCGTGCGCTCCGCCGAGACGCCGCGCGCACCGGTGCCGCCGACGCTCGACGCGTTCCTCGCGGCGCACCCCTTCGTCACCGCGTCGTTCGACGCCCGGCGACTCGTCCTGGCGCCGGGCGTGCACCGGGTCGACGAGGACCTCGTCCTCCCGGAGGGCTTCGCGCTCACGAACGAGCCGACGGCCGGGCCCGTCGTCCTCGAGTTCGCCGAGCGTGCGTGTCTCGTCGCGTTCGGGCCGCTCGACCTCGTCGGCGTCGAGCTGCGCGGTCGCGACGGCGGCGCGTTCGAGGGTCTCCAGGTCCTCGACGCGAAGGTGGAGAGCCGACTCGTCGACGTCGTCGTGCGCGGGGCGGGACCGGTCGAGCGCGGCGGCTGGCGCACGACCGGCGGCGTGACGTTCTACCGCTCGCCGCTCGTCGCGACGCGCTGCCGGTTCGAGTCCGCACCGGGCGAGGACGCGCTCAACGTGTTCGGCGTCGCGGTCGAGCTCCGCGACTGCGTCTTCCAGGGCGTCGCGTCCGACGCGTTCGACGGCGACTTCGTGCACGGCAGCGCGCGCGGCTGCGTGTTCCGCGACGTGACGGCCGACGGCGTCGACACGAGCGGTTCCGAGTTCCTCGTCGCGGACTGCACGTTCGAGCGCATCGGCGACAAGTGCGTCTCGGCGGGGGAGGCGAGCACCGTCACCGTCGCGAACCTCGCGGCGCAGGACTGTCGCCTCGGGATCGTCGCGAAGGACCGCTCGGTCGTCACGGTCGAGGGGGCGCGCTTCGATCGCGTGGGCCTCGCGGCGCTGGCCGCTTTCGAGAAGAAGCCGGAGTACGGACCGGCGAGCATGGACGCGCGCTCCGTCGTGTTCGGGGAGGGGATCGCCGAGCGCGCGCTCGTCCAGATCGGGTCGACCGTCGTCCTCGAGGGCGTCGAACAGACCGCGCGCGAGCTCGACGTCGAGGAGATCTACCGTGGCTTCTGAGGACCGCGAGAGGACCATCGATCGCGACGGACGCTACGAACTCAAGTTCGCGGTGGAGGGCGGACACGCCCGTGCCGCCGGTCTCGACCTGCGGCTGCGACTCCTCGGACTCTCCACGCTGTTCCCCGACCGCACGGTCCAGACGCTCAACCTCGACGACCACCGACTGACCGGGTTCGACGAGAACCTCTCCGGCGCGAGCGATCGGAAGAAGGTGCGTCTGCGGTGGTACGGCGAGGGCGGACGAGGCGTGCGAGCGCGACTCGAGGTGAAGTCGCGAAGGGCGGAGCGCGGGACGAAGGCCGTGGTCGACGTCCCGACGCCGCTCGACGTCGAGGGCGCGTTCCGCGCGGACTTCGTGAAGCGGTTGCAGAGCACGCTCCCGCCGGAGGCGCGTGCGATCCTCGCGCGCGACCTCGAGCCCGCGCAGTGGATCGTCTACCGCCGCAGCTACTTCTCCGACGCCGACGGCGACGTCCGGGTCACGCTCGACCGCGACCTCGTGTGCGCGTCGCAGTTCGAGCGCGTCCGCCTGTCGTCGAGCCGACCCTCGGTCCGCTCCGACCTCTGGATCGTCGAGGTGAAGGCGCTCGTCGCCGCCACCGAGTCGGTCCGTCGCGTCGCGCAGTCGCTCGGAGCCTCGCGCGGTCGCTGTTCCAAGTACGCCTTCGCGACGGACGAGGAGGCCGGACCGATCCCGTCGGTCCTCGAGCGATGGTGAGAGCGAGCGTCCTCGCGCTGCTCGCCGGCGCGCTGCTCCTCGGGTGCCGCGCCGGCGACCCCGTGCGCGTGCTCGGTCCCGAGCCGCGCGTGCAGCCGTGGGTCGGCGATCTCCCGCGGACCTTCGCGCGCGACGAGACGTTGCGGCTCGTGCTCCTGGGACACGTCTACGGCGACTTCGTGAACCGCGTGGAGTCGCCGGGTCCCGCCGCGTCGCTCGTCGACGGGACCGGTCGGATCGCGTCGGCACGCCCCGACCTCGTCGTCCTGCTCGGCGACGCGGTGTACAAGTTCGAGCCCTACTTCCTCGACCCGACCCTCGACGCCCTGTCCGAGATCGGAGCGCCGGTGTTCGACGCGATCGGGAACCACGAGCGTGCTTCCGACGTGGGCATCTACCGCGAGCGCTTCGGCGGACCGTTCGGAGCGATCGAGATCGGCCCGGCGCTCGTGCTGCTCCTCCAGGCGGAGACGCACCCCTGGCACCTCGGCGACGAACAGTCGGCGGCGGCGCTCGAGCTCGTCGACGACGCGCTCGCGCGCGGCGTCAGCCACGTCGTCGTCTGCGTGCACAAGCTGATCTGGGCGCTCGCCGAGGAGCGCTGGTACCCCGTGCTGATGCGTGCGAACGCGGCGGACGGGTTCGACGGGACGACCGACTTCGGTCCCTTCCTCGCGCAACTTCTCGAGCGGACGCGGGGCAGGAGCGACGTCGTCGTCTGTTCGGGCGACGTCGGACGGAAGGGTTCCGTGCCGCTCTTCGTCCACCGCGACCCTTCGACCGGCGTCCTCTTCGCCGCGAACGGACTGTTCGAGAACCCGCGCGACTGCGCGCTCCTCCTCGTGCTCGAGCCCGGACGACCGGCTCGGCCCGAGATCGTCCCGCTCGCTCCCGACGCGCCGCGGAACCTCTCCGACGTCGACCTCGAGGCGACGCTCGCCGCACCGTGAGGATCGCACCGCACCTCCTCGCGCTCGCGCTCGTCGCCGCCGCCGCGGGACTCGTCGCGCTCGGTCGCGACCTCGAGCGTCCGCGCACCGAACGGCGGATCTTCGAGGCGATCGTGGTCGGGAGCGGTCCCGGGTGCGGCGAGTTCACCGGGCTCCCGCACTTCGAGCGGGGCTACCTCGTCCCGGGCCTCTACGACGGACGGCGTCCGATCGCACAACCCACCTACGTCGAGATGGTGTCCGCACCGTTCGGCTGGTCCGCACTCGGCGCGGACGGCACGATCGAGGGCGGCGCGGTGCACGACGCGGCGGAACTCGCGCGCAGCTTCGAGCGACTCGGCGACCGACTCGGGACCGGTTCGATCCTCGCGGTCTACCGACTGCTGGGGCCTCTCGAGCCCGACGCGTGGGCGGCGTGGAGCGAACGCCCTCGCGGCGCACGGCGCGCGGTTGCTCCCGAGCGGGTCACAGGGCGAGTCGTGGGCAGGGCTGTGGCAGCTCGGCGACGACGGCTGGCGTCCGGTGGCGGAGACGACGCGGCGCGGTGAGGCCTCCCTCCTCGCGCGGACGCTCGACGCGACCCGACCCGAACAGGGTCCGCCGCGGCTCGACGGCGTCAGCGCGGCGGCACGCTGACGCGTTCCCAGCCGCCGGCCGGTCGCTCGAGGACGTGGACGCGCGCCACCTCGTCGAGGCGCAGCGCGCGATGGAGGTGGGGGAAGAGGGCGCCGCCGCGCGAGATCTCGTCGCGCAGTTCCGCGCGGTCCGAGAGCTCGAGTTCGAGGAGCAGTACGCGCGCGTGTTCGCGGTAGTGCGTCGCGAGCGTCCCCGGCACCTGTTCCGCGTAGGAGAGGTGCACGAAGCCCTCGCTCGCGAGCGAACTCGGGCGCCACTCGACGTCGCCGCGTTCGCGCGCGGCTCCGAACGCGTCCTCGAGCACGACGTGGAAGAGTCGCTTCACGGGACCTCCACCACGGTCGGCGGGAGGAGCTGCGACGTGAAGCCCGCGTCGCGCGCGCGCTCGAAGAGCTCGTGCAGCGCCGCGCGACCCTCCAGACCGAGGTCCGTGGTCCAGGCGTTGACGTAGAGCTCGACGTGCTTCATCAGGACCGCGTCGTCGAACTCCTGGGCGTACCGCCGCATGACCGGGAGTCGGGACGACGGATCGGCGTGTCCCGACGCGATCGAGGAGCGGAGTTCGCGTACGAAGGTGCGAACGTCGTCGCGGCGCTCCTCCCACACGTCGCGCCGCGCGCCGACGACGCCGAGCGGGAGCGGCAGACCCGTGACGCGCTCCCACAGCGAACCGAGGTCGCCCCACAGGTGCAGGCCCCTCTCGCGGTAGGTGAAGCGCGCCTCGTGGATGCAGACTCCGAGGTCGGCGTCGCCGCGCAGCAGCGCCGGGACGATGTCGCTGAACACGCGCTGCTCGACGCGGCGGCTCTCCGGATGGAACACGCGCCAGAGCAGGTGCGCCGTCGTGTCGGCGCCCGGACACAGCACGCGCGCGTCGTCGGCCTCGGGCTCGTCCGCGGCCGAGAGCACGACCGGGCCGACGCCGAAACCGAAGGCGCCGCCGGCCGGGAGCACGACCACGGAGTCGGCGAGGCGGAGCGCGGCGGCCGCGCTCAGCTTGAACACGTCGAGGTCGCCGCCGCGCGCCCGCTCGTTCAGCGCCTGGACGTCGTCGAGGACGAACTCGTAGGGACCGCCGTCGCGCTCGAGCAGCGCGCCGTACGCGAAGGTGTCGTTGGGGCAGGTCGAGATGCCGACGCGCAGGGGTTTCATCGCTCCGCCTCGGGGTTCGTGTTCCACGTCGCCCCGAGCGCGTCGCGGAGGAGTCGGGCGACCGATGCGATCGCCTCGTCGACGCGCCACGAGCGGACGTCGCGGTCTCCGACGTCGTTCGAGGCGCCGCGCAGCACCGCGCACGGCACGCCCGAGAGACGCGCGGCGATCGCCGCGGCGAAACTCTCCATGTCCTCCGCCGCCGGCGGCGGTTCGAGCGCGGCGCGTGAACGCGCTTCGGCCGGGTCCGCGCTCGCGGTCGGGGCGCACAGGACGACGTCCAGGCACGGGAGTCCCTCGGGTCGCGCGAGCGCGACCTCGTCGAACACCGCGCGGCCGTGCTCGTCCGCGTCGAGCTGCGCGAAGCCGAGTTCGCGCGGACCGAGGAAGCCGCGCGCGCCGTGCGCGCCGACACCCGTGCACGTCGCGCGCGCGAACGCCGTCGCCGTGCCGATCGGGAACGCGTCGCGGTCGAACGTGCCGGCGATGCCGACGAGCACGACGCGCTCGGGCGACGCCGTTCGGACGAGGTGCTGCGTCCGCGCCGCGGCGGCGATCGGTCCGAAGCCGCACGTCGCGATCTCCTGACCGTCGGCACCGAGCGCACGGAGTTCGCGCTCGAGTTTCTCGCGTTCGAACGCCGTGGGGACGAGCACGAGCGTCCTCATCGCGGCTCCGTGTCGAGGAACGGGTACCACCGTTCGTACACGGCATCGCCGAGCCGTTCGAGTCCGTAGGGGAACGGTGCGCCCTCGGGCACGCGCACGAGTCCCATCGGACCGTCGAGCAGGCCGGTGCCGGCGAACTCGACCCGCAGCGTCCCGTTGGGGTAGCGGCGCAGGTCCACGCACGGGTACGGACCGACGAGACGGTCGGGCAGTTTCGTCAGCACCTCCGGCATCTCGCGCGTCTCGAGCTCGAGTCGGTCGAGCGCGTCGCGGACGAGCGCGACGCCGAAGCGCTGCGGGATCCCGGCGAGCTGCACGGCGACGAATGCACCGAGCGCGACCCACGGGAGCAGCCACCACGCGAGCGCGGCGTCCGCCGACCGTCCGCCGAAGCGACGGCGCATCCCGAGCGTGTGCAGGAACCCCATCGCCCAGAAGGGGAGCACGCCGAGGGTGCACAGTCCCGCGGCGAAGGCGACGGGCCAGAGGAAGCCCACGGGTGTCGTCGCGGCCGCGTGGAACAGTCCCACCAGCACGGCGCCCGCGATCGACGCGCGGCGGGCGCGAGCGGTGCGCTCGGCCGGCGTCAGGCCCCAGTGGCGCGGCTCGAACTGCGTCGCGGGCTTGATCACGTGGAGCGGTCGGAGGTTCCGTCGGGGCGCGGACGAGCGGTCGACGTCCGCGTCAGCGACCGTGCACCGGCCCGGACCCGGTCGCCGCCGCGCGCAGCGTCTCGCGCACGTAGACGCGAGCCATCGCGCGGCGCCACGCGGCGTCGCCCGGCACGTTCTCGACGGGGTGGAGCTGCTTGTGCGCGAACTCCACGGCGTTCGCGACGGCCTCGTCGAAGGACGCGTCGTCGGGGCGCGCGCCGACCAGTGCGGACGCGGCCTTCGTGAGCGCGAGCGGCCTGGCCGGGAGCGCGACGGCCGCGAGGTCGGCGCGCGCGATCGCGCCGTCGTCGCCGACGTCGAGGCGCGCCGCGATCCCGAGCAGCGGGAAGTCGATCGAGTTGCGCTCGCGGAGCTTGCCGTAGGCGCCGCGGTGCCCGGCGGGCGTCGCGGGGACGTGGACTCGGACGAGCAGGTCGCGCTTCTCGATCGTCAGGTTCGCCGCGCCGTCGGACTTGTAGAGGTCCTTGATCGCCACGCGGCGACGACCGTCGGCGTTCGCGAACTCGAGCTCCGCGTCGAGCGTGATCAGCGCGGGCGCCGTGTCGTTGCTCGCCGCGGCGACGCACTTGCTTCCCGACTCGACCACGTGGCAGGCCGTGCCGTCCTTCTTCAGGCAGAAGCCCAGGGCCTCGCGCCAGAAGTAGGTCTGGTTGTACCACTGGCAGCGCGTGTCGAGCAGGACGTTGCCGCCCAGCGTGCCCATGCGGCGGAGCTGCGGCCCGGCGACGAGCGACGCGGCCTGCGCGAGTGCCGGCGCGTTCGCGAGCACGTCGCCGTGCTTCGCGAGTGCGTCGAGCGTCGTCATCGCGCCGATCGAGAGGCCGCCGTCCGCCGCGCGCTCGACGCCGCGCAGCTCCGCGATGCCGGCGAGTGCGACGACGCGCCGCGGCTCGACGAGCTCGTGCTTCACGTTGGGCAGGAGGTCGGTGCCGCCCGCCATCGCGTGCGCGCCCTCCTCGGCGAGGAGCGCGACGGCCTCCTCGACGCTCGTCGGCGTCGCGAGGTCGAAGCCCTGCATCCTCAGCATCGCTCGCCTCCCGTCGACACGGCTTCGCGCGCACGCGCCGCCTCGATCTCGTGCAGCACCCGACCCGGCGTGAACGGGAGGTGCCGCAGTCTGACGCCGATCGCGTCGTACACCGCGTTCGACAGTGCGGGCAGCGCGGGGTGCAGCGGACCCTCGCCGGCTTCCTTCGCGCCGTAGGGACCCTCGGGGTCGAGGCTCTCGACGATCAGCGCGGCGAGCTCGGGCGTGTCGACGCTCGTCGCCATGCGGTAGTCGAGCAGCGAGGGGCCGGAGTGCAGTCCGAAGCGGTTCACGTCGTGCACTTCGAGCAACGCCTCCGCGAGACCCATGTACGCCGAGCCCTCGATCTGCCCCGCGACCAGCATCGGGTTGAGCGCGCGGCCGCAGTCGTGCGCGACCCAGCACTTCTCGACCGTGATGCGACCCGTCTCCTCGTCGACCGACGCCTCGACGACGTGCGCCGTGAAGCTGTAGGCCGGCGAGGCGCCGATCGTCCCGCCGCGGTAGTCGCCGCCGAGCGTCGGCGTGTTGTAGCTGCCCGTCGAGCCCAGCGTGTCGAAGCGCGCCTCGGCGATCTGGAAGGCCTCGCGCGTCGGGACCTGCTTCTCGCGGTCCTCGAGGTCGAAGACCTTGCCGCCGCCCATGAAGATGCGGCGCGGCTCGACCTCCCACTTCTCGGCGACCGCCTCGACGATCTTCGCGCGCAGCTTGCGGCAGGCGTCGATCGTCGCGTTGCCGACCATGAAGGTCACGCGCGAGGAGTACGCGCCGAGGTCGACGGGGCAGAGGTCGGTGTCGGCGGCGACGACGCGCACGTGCGCCTTCTCCATGCCGAGTTCCTCCGCCACGATGTCGCGCACGACCGTGTTCGAGCCCTGGCCGATGTCGTTGCCGCCGGTGAACGCCATGACGAGGCCCGAGCGGTCCACCTTGAGCTGGATGCCGGCCTGCGGCATGTCGTTCGGGTAGATCGGGTAGTTCGTGCCCGAGATGTACATCGAACCCGCGATCCCGAGTCCGCGCCCGCGCGGGAGCTTGCCGCGCCTGTTCCGCCAGTCGCTCGCGCGTTCCACCGCGTCGAGGCACTGCAGGAAGCCGTTGCTCGTGATGCGCTGACCGTTGACGGTCTTCACGAACTGGCCCTGGAAGTTCTTGCGGCGCAGCTCGATCGGGTCGAGCCCGACCTTCTCGGCGACCTCGTCGAGCTGGATCTCGAACGCGAAGCGCGGTTGCACCGAACCGTGTCCGCGCTTGGGCCCGCAGGGCGGCTTGTTCGTGAAGACGCGCGTCGAGTCGAAGCGGTAGGTCGGCAGGTGCACCGGACCGCCGAGCAGCTGGCCCGAGTAGTACGTCGTCACGAGACCGAACGACGAGTACGAGCCGCCGTCGATCAAGATCTTCGCGTCGACGCCCTCGACCGTGCCGTCGGCGCTCGCCGCCGTGCGGTAGCGCAGCTTCATGGGGTGCCGACCGCGGTGGAGGTAGAAGACCTCCTCGCGCGTCAGCAGCATCTTCACGGGCCGGCCCGTCACCATCGCGAGCTTGGCCGCGCAGAACTCGAACGCGAACGGGTCCGACTTGCCGCCGAACGCGCCGCCGAGGCAGGGCTGCACGACGCGGATCCGAGCGGGGTCGAGCTCGAGCACGCTCGCGAGCGCGCGGTGCACGTAGTGCGTGATCTGCGTCGACGACCACAGCGTGAGGAGCCCGTCGGGCGCGTACGTCGCGACGGCGCAGTGCGGCTCGATCGCGGCGTGCGTCGTGCCGTGGAAGGAGTACTCGGCCTCGCACACGACGTCGGCCCGGTCGAAGACGCCGTCGACGTCGCCGAACTCGAGCCGCACGTGCTTGCTGACGTTCCCCTTCTGCGGTTTGTCGGGCGTCTCGTGGATCTGCGGCGACGGGTTCGCGAGCGCCTCCTCGGGGTCGAGGAAGGCCGGCAGGTCCTCGTACTCGACGTCGACGAGCTTGCAGGCGCGGATCGCCGTCTCCTCGTCGATCGCCGCCACGGCCGCGACCTCGTCGCCGATGAAGCGCACCTTCTCGACGGCGAGCGCGTTCTCGTCCGGCGTCCACGGGATCACGCCGTAGCGGATCGGCAGGTCCGCGCCGGTGATGACGGCGTGCACGCCGGGCAGCGCCAGCGCGCGACTCGCGTCGACCCGGACGACGCGCGCGTGCTTGCGCGTGCTGCGCACGAACTTCGCGTGCAGCATGCCGGGCAGGGCGATGTCGTCGGCGTACACCGCGGCTCCCGTCGCCTTCGCGAGGCCGTCGACCTTGCGGTTGGGTCGACCGATGACGCGGAAGTCCTGCGCCGAGCTCCCGTTCTCGCCGGGCTCGCCCCCGTCGCGCCCCCAGGGAGCGCCGGGGCCTCGAACGTCGCGCGCGCCCATCAGCTCCGCTCCTCCGCGCCGTCGCGGATCCACGGGTCGCGCTCGCTCCAGCTCGGCGGATCCGGTCGCGCGCCGGCGGCCTCGGCGACGACGAGTTCGACGGCCTGGAGGATCTGCGTGTAGCCCGTGCAGCGGCACAGGTTCCCCGCGAGCGCCTCGCGGATCTCGTCGCGCGTCGGCGCGGGGTTCTTCGCGAGCAGGGCGCGGGCCGAGAGCATCATCCCGGGCTGGCAGAAGCCGCACTGCAGCGCGCCGCAGCGGTCGAAGGCCTCCTGCACGGGGTCGGCGCCCTCGCCGCCGTTCGCGCGGTGCGCCGGCATCAGCCCCTCGATCGTCGTGACCACGCGCCCCTGCGCCGTCGCCGCG
>JAWKUH010000049.1:0-34610 GCA_041398665.1 Planctomycetota bacterium
CGACCGGGAGTACGAGGCCGCGCAGCGAGATCTCGCCCGTCATCGCGACCTCGGGGTCGATGCGCCTGCCCGTCAGCAGCGACACGAGTGCCGTGAAGACCGTGACGCCCGCCGACGGGCCGTCCTTCGGGATGGCGCCGGCGGGGAAGTGGATGTGGAGATCCTTGCCCTCGAACGCGTTCGCGGGGATCCCGAGCTCGTCGAAGCGCGCCTTGACGACGCTGATGGCGGCTCGCGCGCTCTCCTTCATCACGTCGCCGAGCTGGCCCGTGAGGATCAGCTCGCCCTTGCCGGGCATCAGCGTCGTCTCGATGAAGAGCACGTCGCCGCCGAACGGCGTCCACGCGAGTCCCGTCGCGACGCCCGGCACCGCCGTGCGCATGCGCCGCTCGTCCTCGAACTTGCGCGGGCCGAGCACCGCCTCGACGTCCTTGCGCTTGATCGCGACCGTGCGCTTCTTCTTCGACGCGACCAGGGTCGCGGCGTGCCGAGCGAGGGCGCCGATCTGGCGCTCGAGGTTCCGGCACCCCGCCTCGGCCGTGTAGTGTCGGATCACCTCGACGATCGCCGCGTCGTCGATGCGGAACGCCTTCTCGGACAGGCCGTTCTCCTCGCGCTGGCGCGCGACCAGGTACCGCTTGGCGATCTCGAGCTTCTCCTCGTCGGTGTAGCTCGTGAGTTCGATGACCTCGCAGCGGTCGCGCAGCGGTCCCGGGATCTGGTCGAGCACGTTCGCCGTGGCGACGAACATCACGCGCGAGAGGTCGAACGGGACGCCGAGGTAGTGGTCGCGGAAGGACTTGTTCTGTTCGGGGTCGAGCACCTCGAGCAGGGCCGAGCTCGGGTCGCCCTGGAAGCTCTGTCCGAGCTTGTCCATCTCGTCGAGCATGAACACCGGGTTGTTCGTGCCCACGCGACGGATGCCCTGCACGATCGCGCCGGGCATGGCGCCGACGTAGGTGCGGCGGTGGCCGCGGATCTCGGCCTCGTCGTGCACGCCGCCGAGGCTGATGCGCACGAACTCGCGTCCCATCGCGCGCGCGATCGACCGACCGAGGCTCGTCTTGCCGACGCCCGGCGGACCGACGAGGCACAGGATCGGGCTCTTGCCGTCGGGCTTGAGCTTGCGCACCGCGAGGAACTCGAGGATGCGGCGCTTCACCTTCGGCAGGCCGAAGTGGTCCTCGTCGAGGATGCGCTTGGCACGCGCGAGATCGATGCGGTCCTCGGTCCCCTTCGACCAGGGGAGTTCGACCACCGTCTCGAGGTAGTTCCTGAGCATGCCGTACTCCGCGGCCTGCTCGGGCATGCGCTCGAGGCGCGAGAGCTCCTTGCGGACCTCCTTCTCGACCTCCTCGGGCATGCCCGCCTTCTCGATCGCCTCGTGGAGCTCGGCGAGCTCGGGCGAGCCCTCCTCGCCGAGCTCGGCCTGGATCGTCTTGAGCTGCTCGCGCAGGAAGTACTCGCGCTGCGCCTTCTCCATCGTGCCGCGCGTCTTCTGCCGCAGCTCCTTTGAGAGCGAGAGCACCTCGATGAGGTGCGCCAGCTTCGCGCTCACGAGATCCATCCGCGTGGGCAGGTCGAGCGTCTCGAGGATCTCCTGCTTCTCCTGCGGCGGCAGTTCCATGAAGGTCGCGATCAGGTCGGTGAGCGCCGACGGCGACTTCGCCTCGTTGATCGCGCCGAGCAGCTCCTCGGGCGTCTCGGGGAGGAGCGAGAGCGCCTCGCCCGCCTGGAACTTGAGGTGCATCGTGCGCGCCTCGAGGTCGCGCTGCGCCTTGGCCTTCCCGCGTCCCTTCCCGGGCTCGACGTCGGCGAGCTGCTCGACCTCGGCGACGTAGTACGGCGTGGTCCGCACGAAGCGCTTCACGCGGAAGCGTTCGAGTCCCTGCACGATGACGTGGTGCGAGCCGTCCGGCGTCGTCACGTAGCGCACGACCTCGGCCGTCGTGCCGACCCGGTAGAGGTCGTCGGGCGACGGCGCGTCCTGTTCGGCGTCCTTCTGCAGGAGCAGCCCGATGGGTCGCTCGAACTTCATCGCGGCCTGCAGCGCGAGGATCGACTGCGGCCGACTGACGAGCACCGGCAGCACGACGCCCGGGAAGAGGAGCATCCCGTGCACCGCGACGACGATCATCTGGTCGGGCGGCAGGTCGTCGGGGTCCTCGCGTCGCTCGAGCTTCGAGCCCATGGACGACGCGAAGAGCTTGCCGAGGTCGACGGGGTCGGCGGCGACGGGGAGCTCGTGGTCGTCGCCGTCCTCCGCACCGGGTCCCTTCTCCTCGGTCGCGGTCGGCGCGGTCGGGGCGTCGTCCTCGCGACGCTCCCGCTCGTCCCCGTCCTTCCCGTCGTCGTGGCGTCGGTCGTCCTGCATCACTTCGTTGCGAGCTTGGCGAGGCGCAGGACCAGACAGCCCTGCACGACTTCCTTCTGCCGCAATTCGTAGGTCCCGGGGGGGAGCTCGACGCGGCGCCAGAACCGCCCGTAGGGCGACTCGAGACGGTGCACGTGCGCGTTGCGGAAGGCGCCGGGGAGGGTGCGCTGGCCCTCGACGACCATGTGGTCGTCCGCGACGCTCACGACGATGTTCTCGATGCACACACCGGGCAGGGACACGAGCGCGAAGAGCTCGCGGCCCGTGTCGAACACGTCGACCTGGGGCGACCACGCCGTCGCGCGGCCGCTCGCGGGCACGAGACCGAACACGCGGCGCTGGAGGTGCTCGGCCGACTCGAGCAACGCGCGCGCGCGCTCCCACATCCAGTCGTCGTGGTCGTCGTCGTGCATCTGCGTCGTCCTCGCCGCGTCAGTCCTTCCAGCGGGCGACGTAGACGTTGGTCTCGCCGTCGACGCTGCCGCCGCGGTTGGAGCTGAACGCGAGCCACTTCCCGTCCGGGCTGAACATCGGGAAGCTGTCGAAGCCATCGTACGTCGTGATGCGCTCGAGCGCGTCCGGACCGTGCGGGCCGCCCTCGGCGGGCACGCGGAAGATGTCGAAGAAGGGGCCGCGGCGGTCGACCGCGTCGTAGTTGCTCGAGAACAGGATGTGCGAGTCGTCGGGCGTGTAGAACGGAGCGAAGTTCGCGCCTCCGAGCTCCGTGATCTTGCGGCGGTCGCTTCCGTCGACGGCGCAGGTGTAGAGCTCCATCCGCGACGGCATCACGAGGTTGGCGTCGAGCAGCTTGCGGTAGTCCTCGAGGCTCGCCGCGCGCTCCGCTTCGTCGGTGGGGAACTCCGTCGCGCGGAACACGAGGCGCCGACCGTCGTGCGAGAAGAACGCGCCGCCGTCGTAGCCCGGCGCGTCGGTGACCTGCGTGAGGCCCGTGCCGTCGAGGTTCGAGGTCCACAGCTCGACGTCGCCCGAGCGCGTCGACGTGAACACCATGCGGTCGCCCAGCGGGGAGACCGTGGCCTCGGCGTCGTAGCCCGCTCCCGTCACGACCGCGCGCGTCTCGTTCGTCGCCAGGTCGGTGACGTAGATGTCGTACTCGGGGTGCAGCGCCCACATGTAGCCGCGCGTGACGCCGGCCGGAGCGACGGGCATCTTGGGGCAGATCTCGTGCTCGCGCGTCGTCGACGCGTAGAGCACCTCGCGGTCGCCCGGGAGGAAGTACGCGCACGTCGTCACGCCGCGGCCGTCGGAGATGCGCCGGAGCTCGCCGTGCTCCGTCGTGACGTAGATGCGGTCGCAGTCCGTGGTCTCGCGCGACTCGCGGCGCTGCAGCACGAGTCGGTCGCCCGCGAAGCTCCAGTACGCCTCGGCGTTCTCGCCGCCGCGCGTGATGCGGTAGAGCTCGGCGAAGTGCCGCTCGCCGTCCTCGATCAGGTCGTCGACGCGTTCGAGGTACGAGAACGGCGGCGCGTCGCTCGTCGCCCCCTTCGCGGCGGACGGCGCGTGGGTCGACGACGCTCCGTCGTCACAGGCGTGGAGCGCGGCGATCAGCGGGAGGGCGAGCGCGGTCAGGAACGTTCGTGCGGACATCGATGGTCGTCGTGGGAGCGGCTGTCGGGCGGGGGGACGGGATCGGGGCCCGGCGGCGGGCCGAAGGGGTGGCAGCGCAGGATGCGGCGGAAGGCGAGCCAGCTCCCGCGCAGGACGCCGTGGACGAGGACGGCCTCCTCGGCGTACGCGCTGCAGGTCGGTCGGAAACGACAGGTCGCGGGAGTGTAGGGCGTGACGAAGCGCCTGTAGAACACGATCGGCAGGACCAGTGCGCGACGGAGCACGACGATCACGGGGTGCGTCCCCCCGGGCGGTCGGAACGGGATCGCCGTCACGGGCGCTCTCCCCGTCGTTCGGCGGCGCGCGTCGCAGCCTTGCGCGCGAGTCGGACGAGTTCGCGGCGCGCCGCGGAGAGCTCGGGCTCGACCTGCGGGACCGAGCCGATGACGACGATGTCATGTCCGGCGGGGAGCTTCGCGTACTCCAGGCGGAAGGCCTCGCGGAAGACGCGGCGCACGCGGTTGCGACGGACCGCGCTCTTCCAGCACTTGCGGCCGACCGAGAGTCCGAGTCGCGTGGTCGGACCGCCGTTGGGCAGCACCGCGATCGTGACGAGGTCGCCGCGCGCGCGGCTGCCCTGCTTGTAGACGCGGGCGAAGTCGCTCCCGCGCACGAGGCGCATCCAACGATGGAAGCGCGCCCCGCTCTGGGTCGGTGCGGGCGCGGGCGTGGGGGAGGCGTCGGTCACGCGACAGAGGATGGACCGCGGCGCGTCCGCGTTCCACCGCCGCCCGCGGAACGTAGGATGCGCGCGTGATCGGACACCTCCTCGACGGCGAGCGGAGGAACGGGCGCGGCGGCTTCGACGTGCCCGCCCCCTCGGGCGGCACGCTGCGCTTCGCGCGCGCCACCGACGCCGACCTCGACGCCGCACTCGCCTCCCTCGAGCCCGCGACCCGGCCCGAGGGCTTCCTGCGCGAGGTCCTCGAGGACGCGATCGACGACCTCGGCGACGACCCGCTGCACGAGGACGAGCTGGCGGCGGCGCTGTCGGTCCCGCGCGCCTCGCTGCCGCCGCGGTTCGTCGACCTCGACCGGGTGCTCGACGCGCGGAGCCGCCGACGGCCGCCGCGCCGGGTCGCGCTCGCGGCGCACTGGACGGACGGCGTGGCGGAGCTCCTGCGGCGCCTCGCGGGTCCGCTGCTCGACGGCTCCGCGATCCTGCTCGCCTCGGACGTCCGCTGCCCCGGAGCGGCCGACGCGGTCGCGGAGGTGCTGCTCGACGCCGGGTTGCCGGCGGGGCGCCTCGCGCTGCTCCACGGGCTGGAGCACCGGGCGCTGATCGAGCGCTCCTCCGGCCTCGACCGCGTCCGCATGACCGTCGACGACGCGGCGGCCGCCCGCGCCCTGCGCCCGTCGGCGGGGGAGCGGAGGATCGCGCTCGACTGGCCGACGGGCGCCGTGCGGCGCGCGGGGAGCGACGGTGCGGGCGACCCGGCCGCCGCCTACGCCTCGGCGTTCGGCGCGCGCGAGGCCTTCGGCGGCCAACTGCCGGGACGGACCGCCGTGCTCGAGATCCCGGTCCGCGACCATGCGGCCTGGGTCCGCGCGCTGGTCGACCTCGTCGACCGCGGCGACGCCACCGCTCCACCCGTCGACCGAGAGGCCGAGCGGCGCTTCCAGGCGCTCCTGCGCGCGACGCTCGACCAGGGCGCCACGCTCGTCGCCGCGCGGCAGGAGCGCGGTCAGGTCGTCTTCGGACCGGCGCTCGCGGTCAACGCCGAACTCCGCATGGACGCCGTGCGGGAGCCCTCGTGCGTGCCCCTCCTGTGCGTGCGGCGCGTGCCCTGACGGCGCTCCGGCGCTCGGACGGCGGTCGGGCGCGGGGTTCACCGGGGCGTCCCGAGCCCCTACAATTCTCGGCGGAGAGCCGCCCCCCGCGGGCCGGCTCGGGTCCTTCGGCGCGCCCATCGGGTCGGCCGATGACCTTCGGGCGATCCGATCCCGCAGCCGGGCAGGCGCTGCGGGGGCTGCCGTTCCTCACCGTGCCCGAACGGCGGCCGACCCAGCTTGCCCAAGCCAGCGCGCCGCTCACGACCCGGCAAGGGTCCGGGCGCGCCTGACCCCGGGGGCGACCGCCTCCCGAACTGCGATGCTGCAACCCAATCGTGTCCACGGCGTGCTGAAGAGCCACCAGCTCGCCGACGGCTTCCCGTTCGTGCTCGACCTCGAGAAGTCGCACGGTGTCTGGCTCCACGACGCGGTGACGGGCAAGGAGTACCTCGACTGCTTCACGTCCTTCGCCTCGTGGCCCTTGGGCTACGCCCACCCCGGGATGGACGACCCGGCCTTCACGCGCGACCTCCTCACCGCGTCGAAGAACAACCCGGCCAACTCCGACCTCTACACGACGCTGATGGCGGAGTTCGTCGAGGCCTTCTCGACGCGCGTCACGCCGAAGGACTTCCCGCACCACTTCTGGGTGTCGGGCGGAGCGCTCGCGGTCGAGAACGCGATGAAGACGGCCTTCGACTGGAAGGCACGCAAACTCGGCCGCACCCAGATGACCGACGACGTGTCGGACCTCGTGATCCTGCACTTCCGTCAGGCTTTCCACGGGCGCTCCGGCTACACGATGAGCGTCACGAACACGGTGCCGGACAAGGTCGGCCTGTTCCCGAAGTTCCCCTGGCCGCGCGTCCACAACCCGACGATCGTCTTCGACAACGACGGCAAGATCGCCAACGACGTCGAGGCCGAGGAGGCGAAGTCGTTCGCCGAGATCGAGGCCGCCTTCCAGCAGCACCCGAAGAAGGTCGCCGCGATCCTGATCGAGCCGATCCAGGGCGAGGGCGGTGACAACCACTTCCGTCCGGAGTTCTTCCAACGCCTGCGTCGCTACGCGGACGAGAACGAGGCGCTCCTGATGCTCGACGAGGTCCAGACCGGCTTCTTCGGGACGGGCAAGCCCTGGATGTGGCAGAACATCGGCGTCGCACCCGACGTGGTGGCCTTCGGCAAGAAGACTCAGGTCTGCGGCATCTACGCGAGCACGCGCGTCGACGAGGTGGCGGACAACGTCTTCCACCGCCCGAGCCGCATCAACTCGACCTGGGGCGGCAACCTCGCGGACATGGTCCGCTGCAAGCGCTTCATCGAGATCATCGAGGAGCAGAAGCTCGCCGAGAACGTCGCCGCGCGCGGTCGCGAGGTCGTCGCGGGCCTGCGCGACGTCGCCCGCAACCAGGGCGGCATCTCGAACGTCCGCGGCATCGGGTCGTGGGCCGCGTACACCTGCGAGACGCCCGAGGCGCGCAACGCCATGCTCAAGGACATGCGCGAGCGCTTCCTGCTGGCGCTGCCGTCCGGTCCCAGGTCGATCCGACTGCGCATGCCGCTCGTGCTCTCCGCCGACGAGGCGAAGCAGATCGTCGAGCGCGTCGCCGCCGCGACACCGGCCGCCGCGAAGGCGTCCTGACGCCGCGCAACACGCGCGAACGCGCGACGGGCGCCGCCCCCGATTCCTCGGGGCGGCGCCCGTCGCCGTTCGCGGAGGCGCCTCGCCCTCGGCGGTCAGAAGCGCTTGCGCAGCACCCAGTACGCGGCCGCCGCGAGCGCGACGAGCGCGGCGGGACCGAGGGCGTTGAGCACGTGCCGACCGAGGTCGGACTCCTCCACTCCGCTCTCCGATGCCGCCGGTGCGACGGTAGGCACCCGATCCGTCCCATCGTCGCCGCCGAGACGGCGCGGCGCGCGCGTCGTGGCCTGGCGCTCGTGGTACATCGCGATGCGCTGGTCGTGGAGCTCGTCGAGGTCGATCTCGACCGCCGATCCGACGTTGCGCGTGAGGCTCGGCGTCTTCGCGCGGAAGCCCGGTGCGCCCTCGTCGATGCCGACGATGTCGAGCGGGTCGCCGGGGTGCATGCGGTCGCGCATGCGTTCGTCGAGCAATTGCTCGACCTCCTTCGGGACGATCTCCGGCGGCTTCGGCGGGATCTCCTGGTTCTTCACACCCTCGCGCGCCGGGGGCGAAAGGGCGGGTCCTCCGCTCGTTCCTGCGGCGTCCTGCGCCGCAGCGGTCGCGGGGAGGAGTGCGAGCAGCGCGAGCGCCGCGACGGTGGTCCTCACGGCTCGACCTGCTTGTTCGGATCCTCGTCGAGACGGCGCCACACCAGGATGTCCGGCGATCCGACGACCTTCGGGAGGAAGTCGCCCGCGATGCCCGTGACGCCGCCGAGCAGGCGGCAGTCGTAGTTCATCTTCAACTTCGGCGTGCCGTACACGATGTTCTCGTTGCGGCTGACGATGGTCCCGTTCACGACGGCCTCGTCGCTCCCGAGGACCGCAGCAGAACGAGTGGTTCGTGTAGAACGTCGCGTCCATGTGGTACGCGTAGAGCGTCGCGATGTCGGCGTACTTCTTGATGCCGCTGATCGGCATGTTCCCGCCCCAGTGGCCGTGGTTCAGGTTCTTCTCGTCGAGCGACACGTCGGTGATCGACGCGCCGGCGTCGTACCTGCCGTCGCCGTCGATGTCCTCGCCGGTGCCCGGGATCACGTCACCCACGTCGAAGCCGTCGGGAATCAGTCCCAGCGCTTCGTCCGCCTCCGTGTAGACCTCGGTCGTGAAGATGCCGTCGTCCTCGAGCACGTCGTCGTCGGCCGTGCCGAGGATGCCGTCGAGGCCGGCCTTCGTGTTCGGGATGCCGTCCTCGCCCGCGTCCTCCTCGGACTTGTTGAGGTCGTTCGACATCCAGCTCGAGACGTAGCTCTTCCACGTCTTGTGCGTGTGGTCCCCGATCACGATGTTCTCGGCACTGAACAGCCCCAGGAAGTCCTTGTCCCAGTTCTCCGAGAGCCACTCCTCGGTGGCCTCCTGCGTGTTGTCGTCGGGGCGCGGCGACGAAGGACCGTTCACGTACGTGATCGACGTGGGCACGTAGACGTTGCCCTCGGTGTAGATCGAGCCCTGACCCGTGACGTAGCCCCCGATGATCAGGTCGCCGCGCACGACGACGGGGCCGTCGATGACGATCGGGTCGTCCTCGGTGCCGATCAGGTACAGGTTCGGGCGGTCGGAGGGCGTGTCGCCGTAGACCGCGTCGGTCATGACCACGCCGCCGATCGTGATCGACGAGGCGCTCGCCAGCGCCTTCGCCTCGTAGGTCGAGAGATCCGACAGGTTCGGCATCGGCACCTGGTCGGCGTACTCGTGCTGGTTCGCGGCGTCGCCGCCGTTGCCCTTGAGCTTCTTCGCGTTGACGAGGTCCCAGCCCGACCAGACGCCGCCGTCCTCGCCGTCGTAGAGTCCGTCGTCGTTGTCGTCACGGTATCCCGAGAGCGTCGCCACGCCGCCCGTCATGTCGAGCGAGTCGTAGGTCGGTTGGCCGGTGATGGTGGGGGCGTAGCCGCCCACGTCGAACTGGCCGTTGCTGCGGACGTTCCCGTAGGTGTAGATGGTGTTGCCGTAGTACCAGCCCCAGTTGTTGATGAAGTATCCGTAGTCGAAGACCTTGCTGGGCTCGAGCGAGTAGCTCACGGTCGTCGAGAGTGCGTACCAGTCGGAGATGTGTTCCCCCGGTGCGAGGTTCGCCGGGGCGTCGGGCAGGTAGCCCGTCGCGTCGATCCGGATCGAGATGGAGTCCGCGCCGTTCTCGACGAGCGTGAGCGACACGGCGTAGCCGCCGACCGTCGCGTCACCGTCGAGCAGGGGCTGGCCCGGGAGCGGCTGGTAGAGACCGTTCTCGTCGAACAGTTCCTTCACCGCCTCGAGAGGCGCTGCGGTGCCGCCCTTCTCGATCGCCGACGAGACGATGGCGAGCCCGTTCTCGATGCCGGCCTCGGCGAGGTACTTCGTCCGCACGTCCGAGATCGAGTTCTTCGAGTCGCGGACCTCGACACCGGACATGGCGAGCGTCGCGACGGTCAGTCCGACCATGACGGTGAAGACGACGAGCGTGGCGGCCAGCGCCATGCCCCTTCTCGAACCCGTCGTACGACGGGCGAGTCCCCGATCAGTTCTTCGACGTGACATGGAGTACGGCCTCCTGAGCCTGTGCGCGGCGCCCCTCGGCGTAACGGATCGTCACGACCCACACCGCGCCCGTGTCCTCGACGGTGAACGCCGGTCCACCGTTCTCCGCGAGCTCGGGGACGAGCTCCTCCTGGAACTGCAGCTTCTCGTCCTCGTCGTAGATGCGACGGACGAGCGCATGGCCGCCGCCGCCGATCGCGACGGCCTCGTAGCGGATCTTCCAGTCTGCGCGCGACTGCTTGGCGGCGGTGCTGCCGAGCGCGCGATCGCGAGCTCCCCACTCGAGCCCGTCGTCGGTCTCGACCAGGACCTGGAACTCGAGCGAGCTCCAGCCCTGCTCGTCGACCTCGTGGACGACGTCGGCGTAGCACGCGTTCGAGAGTTCCTCCTCGAGCTTCTCGCAGGCCTCGTAGAGCGACCGGTTCTCGACGACGAGTTCGGAGACGGCCCGCTCCGACTGCATGCCGGTCGAGGCTGCTCGCATCATCCCGTAACCGATCACGGCGAAGATCGCCGTCGCCGCGACGATCTCGACCAGGGTCGTGCCTCGCGCGCTCGCGGCGGCGCGAAGTTCACGTCGGGTGGTCCTCATCGATCGCTCCTCAGGGTGACGACGCGACCGACCTCGCGTCCCGACTCGATCTCGCGTGCGACCGCGCGGACCTGGATCAGGTCGACGTCGGCCTGGAACGTCTCGAGGTCGACCTGGTACTGCGACGAGCCCTCGGTGTCGCCCTCGAGGATGGTGTTGCCGTTGAGGCTGAGCAGGACGCTGTAGGGCTGCGCCGACACGTCCTCCATGACGGTGTCGAGGAGCCGTGCGACACGACGGTTGTCGTGCGCGCGGTTCGTGGCCGCGAAGCTCGAGACGAACGCCGCGTTGCTGACGAACAGGATCACGGTGACGATCACCGCGGCGATCGCCACCTCGAGCAAGGTCATGCCGCTCCGGGGCGATCGCGTGCGAGCGCGCCCGAGGGCGTCGGAAGGAGGGACTCGGTACGACATCGGCGGTCCCGCCGGGTCGGGGCGGAACGAAACCTCTGGGCCGGTTTCGGGTTCGCCCTCGCCGGACCTGCACAGGAACCGCGCGAATCCGTCGATCCCCCCCGCACGCCGTCGCGTGGCGGGCCTCGGGGGCGGCGACTTCCGCCGCCCGCCGCGCCTCAGCCCGTCCGCCCGACCCGCCGACGGAGCTGCCCGCAGGCCGCGTCCGCCCCGAGCCCCTTCGACCAGCGCACCGTCGCCACCACACCGCCCGTCGCGAGGGCCTCGCGGAACCGCTCGGGCTCGCCCTGCCTCGGGCGCGCGAAGCGGTCGCCGGGGACCGGGTTGTAGGGGATGAGGTTCACCGTGCAGCGCCGCCCGCGCAGGCGCTCGACCAGGGCGCGGGCGTGGTCGGACGAGTCGTTCTCGCCGCCGAGGAGCACGTACTCGTACGTCACCTCGCGCCCCGTCGCGCGGAACCACAGGTCGCCGCTCTCGAGCACCTCCTCGACCGACACGTCGGCCATGAGGGGGACGAGCGCCGCGCGCTGTCCGTCGAAGGGCGAGTGCAGGCTGATCGCGAGCTGGAACCGCGGCTTGGACTCGGCCAGCTTGCGCAGGCGCTGCGGGAAGCCGACCGTCGAGACGGTGATCGAGCGCGCGCCGACGCCCATCTCCTCGCGCACGACCTCGAGGGCGGGGAGGAGCGCGGGCAGGTTGAAGAGCGGCTCGCCCATGCCCATCACGACGGTGCGCGAGATGGGGCCGACCGCGCGGCCGCGCACGTACTGCTCGAGGATCTCGGCCGTCGTGAGGTTGCGATCGAGTCCGCCGATGCCGCTCGCGCAGAACGGACAGCCGACGGGACAGCCGACCTGCGTGGAGACGCAGAGCGTCGCGTCGCGGCCGGGCTTCGATGCCGGGATGTGCACGGTTTCGACCGCGTCCCGCTCGCCGAAGCGCGTCAGCAGCTTGACGGCGCCGTCGGGCGCTTCGTTGCGCGCCATCTCGGCGCCGGTGGTGATCGGGAACTCGGCGGCGAGCCGTTCGCGCAGCGCCGCCGGGAGATCCGTCATCGCGGCGTAGTCGAGCAGTCCGGAGCCGAAGACGTGACGGCGCGCGATGCTCGCGTGGAACGGTCTCCCGCCGGACGCGACGACGACCTCGCGTGTCTCGTCGGGCGTGGCCGCGAGGAGGGATCGGGGAGCGTCCAAGGGCTGCGGCCTCGACGGAGGCTCAACGCGCGGCGTCGCCGGCGGACACGACGCGCCGGATCGTCCCGGCCACCTCGTCGGCGGCGGCGCGCCGCGTCGAGGGACTCGGGATTGGCGCCGCCCACCGCGCGGTGACCGCCGCCGCCGAACCGCTCCATGAGTTCGCCGACGTGCACGCCCTGGTCCGGCTTGTTCCAGGGGTTCTCGCCCGCGGTGACGTGGAAGCCGGCGCGCGTCGGGATGACGCCGACCGCGTAGACGATCTCCGGGTAGTGGTAGAAGGGCGCGAAGCGCTCGCGTCGGATCTTGTTCGACGACGCGTCGTAGAGGAGCACGCCGTCCTCGATGCCGACGACGGTGGGGGGGAATTGCCGCAGGGCCTTGTCGCGGTTGCGTGCCGCACGCTCGTACGCGCGCTCGACGTCCTCGCGCACCGCGACCTCCTCGAGCGTGTCCGACGTCAGGGCCTCCGCGAGCGTGTCGGTCCAGTCGGGATCGGGCGGGACGTGGAGGGCGCGCGTGATGCGCAGCGCGGGCTCCTCGCCGAAGAGCGCCTGGTGGACCGACTCGAAGCGCGCGGCGTCGACCACGTCGGACCAGCGAGCCATGTCGTGGAAGCGCGGCTCGACCTCGATGCCCCAGGCCTCCTTCGCGTGACGGATGATGAGCGGCGGGCAGGAGGGGGACTCCGGATCCCAGCGCCAACGGTCGCTCGGCGCGTAGACCTCGCGGAGCTCCGGCGTCAGGAACGTCGTCTGGTGGTGGTCGAACCAGTACTCCGCGCGCGGGTGGAAGTGGAAGTCCACGACGGCGAACCGCGTCCCCTCGCCGAACGCCTCCCAGTCCGTCCGCTGGTCGTAGTTGACGCTGGAGAGCGACACCTCCTCCCCGCGGTGCGTGCGCAGGAGGTGGGCGAGCAGCGCGGCGGAACACATGCCGTCGAAGTCGCGGTGGTAACGGATCTCGAGCATCGGGTCGGCGGGGCCCCTCTCCCGCTCGGACCCCGAGTGTAGGTCGCGCGCGCCCCGCTCACCAACGACTTCGGCGCGGGCGGGCGCCCGGCCCGCCCGCGCCGATGGTCGCGGGACGCCGTGGAGTGCGGCGCTCAGGCGCTCTCGCGCTCGAGCCCCTCGTCCTCGCCCGATCCGTCCGCGTCCGAGCCGTCGCGCTCGTCCGTCACGATCCCGTGGGCGAGGGGCGTGACGCCTCGCACGACGTCCGCGTCCACGACGAAGGCGTCCGTGTCGGTGCGGTTGGGGAGTTCGTAGAGCAGGTCGAGCAGGATCTCCTCGAGGATCGAGCGCAAGGCGCGCACGCCGGTCTCGCGTTCGAGCGCCACGTCGGCGATCGCCTCGAGGCCGTCGGGCGTGAACTCGAGCGTCCGGCCCTCCATGGCGAACAGGCTCTGGTACTGCCGCACCAGCGCGTTCTTGGGCTCGGTCAGGATGCGCACGAGACCCGCGCGGTCGTGCTTCACGAGGTTGACCGTGATCGGAAGTCGCCCGATGAACTCGGGGATCATGCCGAACTCGATGAGGTCGCGCGGCGACACGTGGCGGAGCAGCTCCTCGCGGTCCTTCTCGAGTTCCGACGCCGAGGGCACGACGGCCTTGCCGGCGTTCGCCTCGAGGTAGCGCGAGAAGCCGAGGACGTCCTTGCCGATGCGCTTGGCGATGACGTCCTCGATGTTCGCGAAGGTGCCTCCGCAGATGAACAGGATGTTCGAGGTGTCGACCTGGATGTAGGCCTGCTCGGGGTGCTTGCGTCCGCCCTGGGGCGGCACGTTGGCGACCGTGCCCTCGAGGATCTTGAGGAGCGCCTGCTGGACGCCCTCGCCCGACACGTCGCGCGTGATCGAGACGTTCGAGGTGGTGCGACCGATCTTGTCGATCTCGTCGATGTAGACGATGCCCTGCTGCGCCTTCTCCTTGTCGAAGTCGGCGGCCTGCAGCAGCTTCAGCAGGATGTTCTCGACGTCCTCGCCGACGTAGCCCGCCTCGGTGAGGGTGGTCGCGTCCGCCATGGCGAACGGGACGTCGAGCATGCGCGCCAACGTGCGGGCGAGGAGCGTCTTGCCCGAGCCCGTCGGGCCGACGAGCAGGACGTTCGACTTCTCGATCTCGACGTCGCGGACGACGTCGGGGTTCGAGGCCTGGTGGCGGAGGCGCTTGTAGTGGTTGTAGACCGCGACCGAGAGGACCTTCTTGGCCCGGTTCTGCCCGATCACGTAGTCGTCGAGCCGGCGGGCGATCTCGATCGGCGTGGGCAGGCCGCGGGAGCCGAGGACGCCGCCGCCCACGGTGGCGTGGGGGCCGTCCGCGGCTTCCCGGCCGCGACCCGGTGCTCGACGCTGCTCCTCCTGGAGGATGGAGTTACAGATGTCGATGCACTCGTTGCAGATGTAGATCCCCGGCGGACCGGCGATGAGACTCTGGACCTGGTGGCGGGTCTTCTCGCAGAACGTGCAGCGCTCCACGTGGCGCCCGCGGCCTTGGGATCTCGTCATGCCGTCAATCCTACCCCTTCGCGTCGGGGCGGGAGACCACGTGGTCGATCAGTCCGAAATCCTTGGCCTCGGTGGGGCTCATGAAGTTGTCGCGGTCGCAGGCGACGGCCAGTTCCTCCGGGGTCCGCCCGGAGTGGTGGGCCAGGATGCCCTCGAGGTTGCGCTTCATCTTCAGGATCTCGGCGACCTGGATCTCCATGTCGCGCGCCGTCCCCTGGCTGCCGCCCCAGGGCTGGTGGATCATCACGCGCGAGTTCGGCAGCGCGTAGCGCTTGCCCTTCGTCCCGCCCGCGAGGAGCACGGCGCCCATGGAGGCCGCCTGACCCAGGCAGTAGGTGCAGATCTCGGGCTGCACGAACTGCATCGTGTCGTAGATCGCGAGACCCGCCGTGACGGAGCCGCCCGGCGAGTTGATGTAGATGTGGATGTCCTGGTTCTTGTTCGTCTTGTCGAGGAACAGGAGCTGCGCCATCACCGCGTTCGCGACGGCGTCGTCGATGCCCGAACCGATGAAGATGATCCGGTCGACCAGCAGGCGCGAGTAGATGTCGTAGCTGCGCTCCCCCTGGCCGGACTTCTCGATGACGTAGGGGATGGACGTGAAGCCGTGGGCGGTCATGGTTGGATGCGGGGTCGGCGGCCGGCCTGGAGGCGCGTCGCGGTGGGCGTCGAGCCGTGGGCGTGCCTGGATCGTCGGTGCGGGGAGAGAGCCGTGCCTGCGCGGCGCGGGCGCGACGGGCGAGCCGGGCGCGGCGCAGGGTTCGAGATCCACTCGTCGGTCCTCGAACGGGCCAAAATAGACCAAAGGTGCGGCTCGTTCCGCACCCGGCACGCGGTCGTCCCGCTCGTGCGCCGAGGCGTCGCCGCGCGTCGGGCCGCGTCGGAAAACAGTTCCGGCCGGGCCCGCGGGCCCGGCCGGGACGGTCGCTCGGCGCCGGCGGACGCGCCGCCGGTCTTCGCGGGTGCGCCTTCTCAGGCGCCCTTCGCGTTCGCGTGGAGGATGCGACGGACCTTGCGCTCCATCAGCTCGAGGGCGAGCTGCGGGACGAGCTTCTGCTGCTCGTAGTAGTCCTTCACCTGCTGGAAGCTCGCGCGGTTGCGCATCGCGATGCGGCGCATCTCCTCGGCGATCTCGCTCTGCTTGACCTCGACGTTCTCGGCCAGCGAGATGGCCTCGACCAGGTAGTACGCGCGCAGCGACTTGATGGCGGCCTCGCGCGTCGCGTCGCGGTGCCCGTCGACGTGCTGCTGGGCCTCCTCCTCGGACGCGCCGTTCTGCTCCATCTGCTGCTTGGCCGCGGCCTCGCGCGACTCGATCTGGTGCTGGAGCATCCGCTGGGGCAGGTCGAAGGGGTGGTTCTCGACCAGGAGGTCCATCAGCGCGGTCTCGACGCGGTTGCGCTCGGCGTCCTCCTTCGCGGCGCGCAGCTGCTCCTCGACCTTGCCGAGGAACGCCGCGTCGTCGTCGACGCCGAACTGCTGGTAGAGGTCCTCGCGCGCGGGAAGCTCGAGCTTGTAGACCTGGCCGAACGTGACGCGGCAGGTCGCGTCCTTGCCGCGGAGCTCCTCCTGGTCCCAGTCGTCGGGGAGCTTCATCTCGACCTCGACGGTCGAGCCCTCCTGGGCGCCGACCGTCGCCGCCTTCCACTTCTCGGCGTCGACGCCGTTCGGGGCGCTCTCGGCCGAGAGTCGCAGGCCCTCGCGACCCGCGACGACCTCGCCGTCGCGGACGATCTCGATCTTGCCGATCGCCATGCCGTACTCGGCGGGGAGCCCGTCGTCGCCCGCGACCTCGGGGCGCGCCTGCTGGCGGCGCACGTCCTCGATGGTGCGCTCGACCTCGCCGTCCTCGATCTCGATCGGCTTGCGCTCGACCTCGAGACCCTTGTAGTCGCCGAGCTCGAACTTCGGCTTGAGGTCGAGGTCGATCTTCAGCTCGAGGTCGTTCCCGCGCTCGAAGGAGAAGCCCTCCGCGTCGACCTGCGGCTGCATCGCGAGTTCGAAGCCCTCGTCGGCGACCGCCTTGGCGAGCGCGTCCTTGAGGAAGCTCTCGATCGTCTCGCGTTCGACCGACGGTCCGTACATCTTCTCGATCACCGGCGCCGGGACGTGGCCGGCGCGGAAGCCCTTGAGCCGGACCTGCTTCCCGATGCGACGGAGGTCGCGATCGAACTGCTGCTGGAACTCGGCGCTCGCGACGGTGAGGGTGACCTTGGCGGCGCAGGGGCCGGTCTTGGCGACTTGGACGTCCACGGAGGGAAGGCTCTTCGGATCGAGATACGGAGGGACGCGCGTCGAGCCTGTCGACGCGGTTTCGGGCGCACCAGGGTAGCGACCGACCCCGTCCGGGACCAGGCGCGGCGCCCCGGCTCGCGACGGGTCAGACGTGCAGCGCTCGGCCGTCGACGGCGAGCGCCGCCTCCTTCACGCACTCCGCCAGGGTGGGGTGCGCGTGGCAGGCGCGGGCGACGTCCTCGGAGCTGGCGCCGAACTCGATGGCGACGGCGAGCTCGGCGATCAGGTCGCCCGCCCGCGGACCCACGATGTGCGCCCCGAGCAATCGGTCGGTCTCGGCGTGGGCGAGGAGCTTGACCTTGCCGGCGGTCTGGGCGAGGGCTCGCGCGCGGCCGTTCGCCATGAACGGGAAGCTGCCCTTGCGGTAGGGGACGCCGTCCTCCTGGAGCTGCTCCTCGGTCGCACCGACCGAGGCCACCTCGGGGTTCGTGTAGACGATGGCCGGGATGGCGGCGTAGTCGACGTGTCCGTGGCCGGTGACGATGCCCTCGACGCAGGCGACGCCCTCCTCCTCGGCCTTGTGGGCGAGCATCGGTCCGGCGATCACGTCTCCGACGGCGTAGACGCCCTCGACGCTCGTCCGGAAGTGCGCGTCGACCTCGATGCGCCCGCGGGCGTCACGTCCGACGCCGATCTCGTCGAGACCGAGCCCGTCGGTGTTCGGGACGCGCCCGACGGCGCACAGCACCTTGTCGCACTCGATCGGGGACGAGCCCTCGGTCTCGACGACGCACGCGCGGCCGGTGTAGCGCGCGCCGGTGACGCGCGCCCCGAGCGTGAACGCGAGGCCCTGCTTGGCGAGGATCTTCTGCGTCTCCTTCGCGATCTCGGTGTCCATGCCGACCAGGATCCGGTCGGCGTACTCGAGCACCGTGACCTTCGCGCCGAGCCGCGCCCAGACCGACCCGAGGTCGAGGCCGATCGCGCCCGCGCCGATCACGACGAGGTGCTTCGGCACGCGCTCGAACGACAGGGCCTCGGTGCTCGTGACGACGTGCTCGCCGTCGATCTCGACGCCCTTCAGGCTCGCGACCTTCGAGCCCGTCGCGATCAGGACGCGCTCGGCCTCGACGACCTCGGACGAACCGTCCTCGCGCGCGACGCGAACGCGCCCCGGCGCCTCGAACGTCGCCGTGCCGGAGAAGCGCTCGATCTTGTTCTTCTTGAACAGCCCCGCGATGCCCTTGGTGAGGCCGTCGACGGTCGAGTCCTTGCGCGCGAGCATCGTCTCGAGGTCGAGGCTCGCCGCCTCGACGCGCACGCCGTGCTGCGACAGCTCGGACTTCGCGAGGTGGTACATCTCGCTCGACTCGAGCAGCGCCTTGCTCGGGATGCAGCCCACGCGCAGGCAGGTGCCGCCGAGGCGCTCCTCCTTCTCGACGCAGGCCGTGCGGAGCCCGAGCTGGGCCGCGCGGATCGCCGCGACGTAGCCGCCGGGCCCGGCGCCGATCACGAGCAGGTCGTAGCGTGCCTTCGATTCGTCGTTGCCCATGAGCGTCAGATCTCGAGCAGCATGCGGCTCGGGTTCTCGATGCAGTCCTTGATGCGCTTGAGGAACGTCACGGCCTCGCGGCCGTCGACCAGGCGGTGGTCGTAGGTCAGCGCGACGTACATCATCGGTCGGATCTCGACCTTCCCGTCGATCGCGACGGGGCGCTCCTGGATCGCGTGCAGGCCGAGGATGCCGCTCTGCGGCGGGTTGACGATCGGCGTCGACAGCAGCGAGCCGTAGATGCCGCCGTTGCTGATCGTGAACGTGCCGCCGGTCAGCTCCTCGATCGAGATCTTGTTGTCCTTCGCACGGCGGCCGAAGTCGCCGATCGCCACCTCGATGTCGGCGAAGCTCATCGACTCCGCGTTGCGCAGCACGGGGACGACGAGGCCCTTCCCGCCGCCGACCGCGATGCCGACGTCGTGGTAGTGGCGGTAGACGATGTCGGTGCCGCGCACCTCGGCGTTGATCGCCGGGACGAGGCGCAGTGCGTCGACCGCGGCGCGGACGAAGAACGACATGAAGCCGAGCTTCACGCCGTACTTCTTCTCGAAGGAGTCCTTGTGCTCGTTCCGCAGCGCCATCACCGCGGACATGTCGATCTCGTTGAAGGTCGTGAGGAGCGCCGCGTTCTGCTGCGCCTGCACGAGGTTCTGCGCGATGCGGCGCCGGAGCATCGTCATCGGCACCGTCTCCTCGTCGCGCGAGCCGCGGGCCGCGCCGTTCGACGAAGGGGCGCCGCCGACGACGGCGTGCTTGCTGGGCGAGCCCGCCTTGGGCTGCTCGTTCGACGCCGCGACGCGCTGCACGTCCTCCTTGAGCACGCGGCCGCCCGGGCCCGAGCCCTCGACCTTCGACGTGTCGACGCCGGTGTCCGCGGCGAGGCGCGCGGCGGCCGGCATGACGTGGCCGCCCGAGCCGTTGCGTCCGTCGCCGCCGCCGTCCTTCGACCCGCGCGTCGCGTCGCCGCCCTTCGAGGCGTTCCCGCCGCCCTTCGTCGCGCCCTGCGGACCGCCGTTCGTCGCGCCCTGCGCACTGCCGCCCTTCGCGCCGGCGGTCTGCGGCTCGCGCGCTTCCTCCTTCGAACCGCCGGAACTCGCGCCCTCCTCGAGCAGCGCGATCACCTCTCCGACGTTCGCGGTCTGCGCCACGCCTTCTTCCAGGATCTTCGCGATCGTGCCCTGCGCAGGTGCCGGCAGCTCGACGGTCGCCTTGTCGGACTCGATCTCGACGAGGGTCTCGTCGGCCGAGACGCCGTCGCCCTCGGACACGAGCCAATTGCCGATCTGCACCTCGGTGACGGACTCGCCGACGGACGGGATCTTGATCTCGGTGGGCATGGTTGGAACCAGACGGTCGTAGCGGTTGCGACGCGGGATCAGGCGAAGGCCCGGTCCAGGATCTCGGCCTGTTCGAGCGCGTGCGCGGAGTGCGAGCCCGTGGCGGGCACGGCGGCGCGCGGACGCGACACGCAGCGCACCTCGTGGTCGCCGAAGGTCGCCTGCAGTCGTTCGTGGCGCGTGACGAGGTAGGGCCACGCGCCCATGTTCTCCGGCTCCTCCTGGACCCAGACGATCTCGGTGCGGTCGGGGTAGGGCGACAGCGCCTTCGCGAGGTCGTTCGGGTCGAGCGGGTAGAGCTGTTCGAGGCGCAGGATCGCGACGTCGGTGCGACCGAGCTCCTCGCGCTTCGCGGCGAGGTCGTAGTAGACCTTCCCGCTGCACATCAGGATGCGCGCGACCTCCGTCGGATCGATCGCGACGTCGCCGACCCGGCCGGGGTCGGGGAGGATCCGGTGGAACACGCCGGCGGCGAGTTCCTCGAGCGAGCTCGTCGCTTGCGGCAGGCGCAGCAGGCTCTTCGGCGTCATCACGATCAGCGGCTTGCGCCACGGACGCACGACCTGGCGAACGAGCAGGTTGTAGTACTGCGCCGGCGTCGTCGCGTTCGCGACCTGGATGTTGTCCTCGGCGCCCAGCGAGAGGAAGCGCTCGAGCCGCGCACTGCTGTGCTCGGGGCCCTGACCCTCGAAGCCGTGGGGCAGCAGCATCACGAGGCCCGACAGGCGGTTCCACTTGGCCTCGGCGCTCACGATGAACTGGTCGACGATGACCTGCGCGACGTTGCCGAAGTCGCCGAACTGCGCCTCCCAGGCGACGAGTCCGTGGGGCGTGTCGAGCGAGTAGCCGTACTCGAAGCCGAGCACGCCGACCTCGCTGAGCGGACTGTTCCAGACGTCGAAGCGCGCGCGACCCTTCGCGAGCGACGCCAGCGGCACGCAGCGCTCGCCGTTCCTGTGGTCGACGAGCACGGCGTGGCGCTGGCTGAACGTGCCGCGGCCGCTGTCCTGACCGGAGAGGCGCACGGGGTGTCCCTCCGAGAGGAGGTGCGCGAACGCCGCGAGCTCGGCCGTCGCCCAGTCGAGCGGACGCTCGCCGCGCGCCATCTCGCGGCGCTGTTCGAGCAGGCGCACGACCTTGGGGTGCGGTTCGAACTCCTCCGGCACGTCGCAGCCCGCCTCGACGAACTGCGCGATCCGCCGCACGGGCAGTTTCGCCTCGACGCGCGGCGCCTCCGCGTCGCGACCGCCGCGGTACCCCGACCACACGCCGCGCATGGCGTCCTCGGCGGGCGGACGACCTTCGCTGCGCGCGCGTTCGAGGTCGGACTCGAGCGCGGCGCGCCGGCTCTCCGCGATCTCGTCGCCCTCCTCGGAGGAGATGCCGCCCATGCCGAGCAGGTGCTCGAGGTAGGCCTCGCGCACGCTCTTGCGCTTGCGGATCGCCTGGTACATGACGGGCTGCGTGAAGGCCGGTTCGTCGCCCTCGTTGTGCCCGTAGCGCCGGTAGCACCACATGTCGATCACGACGTCGCGCTTCCACGCGTCGCGGAACTCGAGCGCGAGCCGCACGACCTGCATGACCGCCTCCGGATCCTCGCCGTTCACGTGGAAGATCGGGATCTGGAGGAATTTCGCGATGTCGGTGGGGTACGTGCAGCTGCGCGCGTCGTGCGGCGACGTGGTGAAGCCCACCTGGTTGTTCACGACGATGTGCAGCGTGCCGCCCGTGCCGTAGCCGTCGAGCTGGCTCAGGTTGAGCGTCTCCTGCACCACGCCCTGTCCGGCGAACGCGGCGTCGCCGTGGATCAGGACGGTCATGCCGTTCTTGCGCTCGGCGTCCCCGTGGTAGTCCTGCTTGGCGCGCATGCGCCCGACGGCCACGGGGTCGACGAACTCGAGGTGGCTCGGGTTGAAGCACAGCGTGAGGTGCACGTCGTGCCCCGCCGCCGTGGGCCGGTCGCAGGAGTAGCCGAGGTGGTACTTGACGTCGCCGCGGAACTTGAACTGCTCGCCGTCGGTGTCCTCGAACTCGCTGAAGATGTGCGCGGGGCGCTTGCCGAGGATGTTCGACAGCACGTTGATGCGCCCGCGGTGCGCCATGCCGAGCACGATCTCGCGCACGCCGTAGCTGGCCGCCTCCTCGATCGCCATGTCGAGCAGCGGGATCAGGCTCTCGCCGCCCTCGAGGCTGAAGCGCTTGGCGCCGAGGAACTTCTTCTGGAGGAAGTCCTCGAAGATGACGGCGTCCGTGAGCCGCGTGAGGATGCGCACCTGCTCGTCGCGCGTGAGCTGCGTGCGGTTCTCCGTCGTCTCCATCCTCTCCGTGAGCCAGTTCTTCACGTTGAGGTCGTCGATGTGCATGTACTGCACACCGATCGAACGGCAGTAGGTGTTGCGCAACCGCTCGACCATGCCGCGCAGCGTCATCGACCCGGTCCCGTGGATCGTGTCGGACGAGAACGTGCGGTCGAGGTCGGCCTCGGTCAGGCCGTAGTAGGAGTTGTCGAGCTCGCGCTGCGCGGGACGCGGCAGGCCGAGCGGGTCGAGGTCGGCGAGGAGGTGACCGCGCACTCGGTAGGCGCGGATCAGCTGGTCGACGCGGTCCTGCAGCACCGCGACGTCGGCCGCGCCGCGGGCCGGCGCGTGCCCGTTCGTGTCGGGCGCCGCCATGCGTTGGAACAGGCCGCCGGACGTGCGCGTCGGGCCGATCCGCGTGGCGGCGGCGAGCGCTCCCTGTCCCTCCGTCTCCTCGAAGAAGCGCCGCCAGACGGGGTCGACGGACTCGGGGTCCGCGAGGTACTCGGCGTAGAGCTCCTCGGCGAAGGCGAGGTTCAGGCTGCCGATCGGCGGCGGGGACGGGGCGCTGTGGTCCATCGGGCGGGATCGCGGGGAAGGGTGCGGTGGCGCGCACGGCACAGCTTCGGGCGAACAGGATAGGGTCCGCCCCGCGCTGCGCCGCCGCAGCGGCCGCGAAAGACGGCTCGACCCGACAGCATCGATCGGGCGAGCCCTCGGCGCATCCCGTCGGCGCGCGGTCGTGTCCGCGATGGGACCGGATCGACCGATCCCGGGACCGTGCCCCGGACGCAGGAGCCCCGATCGCCGCGCGAGCGACGACCGGGGCCGGTGGTTCCCTGCGGCGCGTCGCCGCGGGTGCGAGGTCAGTGCGAGGTCTTCGCGCGCCGCTCCGCGATCACGAGGGCGACGAGGCCGAGCGCGGCGGCCGGCACGAGGAAGGCGAAGGGCGACCAACCGGTCAGCGAGGGCAGCGTGGCCTTCCCGAGGTCGTCGGTCGTGCCGAACACGTCGGCGAGCATGCGACCGAGCGGCACGTGCACCTCGGCGTAGACGAGTGCGCCGAGCAGCATGCCGAGCAGTCCGTAGCGTGCGTCGCGCGCACCCTCGCCGAGCGCCGCCACGCCCGTCCCCGGGCAGTAGCCGAGCGTCGCCATGCCGATGCCGAAGATCGCGCCGCCGACCGCGTTGGCGGGGAGCGCCGCGGCCTTCACGTGCAGGTGCTCGACGAGGCCGAGCGCCTGGAGGCCGTACACGCCGAGCCCGCCGACGACGACCGCGGTCGCCATGATCTTCACGACGGTGAAGTCGCGCAGCAGGAACTGGCCGACGATCGTCTCGTAGCGCGAGACGCCGCCCTTGACGAGCAGGAAGCCGAAGACGAGGCCGGTCAGCGCGCCCAGCAGCAGCTGGACGGGATCGGCGAAGAAGTTCGTGTCGAACATGACGGTTCCCTCCGGGTCAGGAGTTCGAGCGGCGGCGGTAGAGGAGGAGCGCGAACGGGATGCCGACGCCGAAGGCGCCGACGACGAAGGTCAGCGAGCTGACCGCGAGCTGCAGCGAGCCCGAGATGCCGTGCCCCGAGGTGCACCCGCCCGCGAGGCGCGCGCCGAACAGGAGCAGCGCGCCGCCGAGGAGCGCGCCGATCGCGCGCCGCGCGCGCGAGTTCCCGAAGCGCGCCGCCCAGGTCGGCGGGACGGCGGGCGGCGCCGGCGCCGCGGGGTCGCCGCGCCGTGCGAGCCGCGCGGCGAGGAACGCGCCGACGAACAGCGCGAGCACGAGCGCGAACTGCCAGTCGAACGCGGGCTTCCCGACGAGGTACTTCGCGTAGTACGCGTTCTCGCGCACGTGGTCGGGCGCCACGGTGGCGAGCGCGGCTCCGGCCGCGTTGACGAAGGTCGTCGAGGTGCCGAGCGCCTTGTCCATGAAGGCGAAGGTCACCCAGGACAGCGCGCCGATGCCCGCGCCGACGGCGTAGGGCGACCAGCGCGCACGGGCGAGCAGCGAGGGCTCGGGTCGGGCTCCGGTGTTCATCTCTGTCTCCACGGGTTCGCGGCCGCCGAAGGGCGGCCTCCGCAGGGATGGAGACACGGTCCGGGGACCGGTTCCCGAAAACTTCAGCCCGCCCGGCGGACCCGCTCGAGCAGGCGCTCGCGCAGCTCGGGAGCCAGCGGCTCGCCGGCCATGCCGCGCACCAGTTCGCAGGCGAGGTCGAGGTTCTCGAACACCGTCCTGCAGCGCTCGCAGACCACCTCGTCGCCGACCGGGAACACGGCGCCGCGGTCGAGCGCGTCCTGCTTGGCCTCGAGCAGGTCGCGGCACACCGCGCGGTCGTAGGCGGCGGGCGGGACGCCGCGCTTCGGGAGGCCGTTCTCGAGGGCCTCGCGCAGCGCGACGCGCGCGCGGTGGAGGCGCGACTTCACCGTGCCGACGGGGACGCCGAGCGCGTCCGCGACGTCGCCGACGGGCAGCCCGACGACCTCCTTGAGGACGAGCGGCATGCGGAACTCGTGCGGGAGCCCGGCGATCTCCCCACGCAAGAGCTCGAGCAACTCCTTTCGTTCCGCCGCGTCGAGCCCGTCGACCGGCGCCGCCCCGAGCTCGTCCTGCGCGAACGCGTCGCGCTCCGGCTCGAGCGTCTCCACGCGCTCGGGTTCGCCGGACCGCTTGCGGTGCATGCGCTGGCACGCGCGCGACGCGATCGTCCAGAGCCAGCTCGACGGGTCGCCGCGCCGCTCGAACCCGTCCCACCCGCGGTAGGCCGAGAGGAACACCTCCTGCACGAGGTCCTCCGCCTCCTCGGGCGAGCGGCACAGCCGCCGCGCGAGTCCGTGCAGCAGTCCGGCGTAGCGGTCGACGAGACGCGGCACCGCGACGTCGCGGTCGACCTCCCAGTCCTCGTCGGTCGCGTGCGCCTCCACGCGGCGAGCGTACCAACCGAGCTATCCTCGCGGCATGCCCGCCGACGACCGACACCTCGCGACGCGCGGGTTCGTGGTGCTCACGGGAGCCGGCGTGTCGGCCGACTCCGGCGTGCGCACCTACCGCGGCGGCGACGGACTGTGGGAGGGGCACCGACTCGAGGAGGTGGCGACGCCCGAGGCGTGGCGGCGCGACCCGGCGAAGGTCTGGCGCTTCTACCAGGAGCGTCGCGCGGCGCTGCGCTCCGTCCGGCCGAACGCCGCGCACCGCGCGATCACGGCGGCGCAGCGGAGGTGCGGGCCGCCGGCGGTTCGTTCCTGCTCGTCAGCCAGAACGTCGACGACCTGCACGAGCGCGCGGGCGCCGACGTGCTGTCGATGCACGGCCAGCTGCTGGACCTCGCGTGCGAGACCTGCCGCGCCGTCGTGCGCGACCGCGAGCACGTCGACGCGCACGAGTTCGTCGCCTGCCCGTCGTGCGGAGCGCCGCGCCTGCGACCCGACGTCGTCTGGTTCGGCGAGGTCCCGCGCGGACTCGACGCGATCGAGCGCGCGCTCGTCGACTGCACGGACTTCGTCGCGATCGGCACGTCGGGCGTCGTCTGGCCCGCCGCCGGCATGCTGCACGCCGCGCGCGAGTTCGGCGCGCGCACCTTCGTGCAGGCGCTCGAGGCCGAGAACCTCGTGCGCGGCGACCGCTTCGTGCAGGGTCGCGCGGCGGACGTCGTGCCGGGGCTGCTCGACGAGCTGCTCGCGCCGCCGAATTGACGCGCGCCGCGGGTCAGCGCACGGCCCAGGTGCCGTGCGCGCGCGCCACGACCTCGCCGTCGGCCTCGCGCCGACACTCGCCCTCGGCGAACGCGACGCGGCGGCCGCGCTTCGTCGCTCGGCCCACGGCCACGATCGTGCCGCGCGCCGGGGCGAGGAACTGCACGGAGAGCTGCACCGTCGCGCACAGCCCGCCGTTCCCGAGCCCGAGCCCGACCGCGCGACCCATCGCGCCGTCGAGCAGGAAGCTGACGATACCGCCGTGCACGAGGTCGACCTCGTTGCGGTGCTCGGGTCCGGTCGCGAGGCGGAGCTCGACCGAGCCGTCCTCGTGATCGATCGTCTCGATGCCGAGGTGTTCGTTGACGGGACTGCGCATGGCGGTGGGGGAGCGTGCGGCGCCGCGTCAGGAGACGACGCGCAGGACCGTCGTGAAGTTGCGGGCGCGCAGGACGAAGGCCATGCGCTTCTCCCACCATTCGACGCCGAACAGCTTGCACAGCACCTTCGACATGGCGCCGGTGAGGCCGCTCGAGTGCTTGATGCTCGTCGAGGCGTGCTCGAAGCCCGGGTTCTGCGCGGCGAGGTAGGCCTGCGTGAACGGCTCGTACCACGAACTCGCGAGGTAGCGCTTGTGCGTGGGGTCGCGGAACGCGTTGAGCGACGAGAAGTGCGGCGCCTCGATCGTGACCGTGCAGCCCGGCGCCGCGATGCGCCGCACCTCCTGCATGAAGGCGACGACGTCGTGCACGTGCTCGATCACGTGGCGCGCGTGGATCTCGGTGAAGTGGTCGCTCGGCAGCGGCCACGGCGGCGAGTCGAGGTCGAGGACCTGGTCGACGCCGTCGTAGGCGTGGCGGTCGACGCCGTAGCTGCCCGGCACCTTGCGCGGACCGCAGCCGAGGTCGAGCACGGTCGGGAGCGTCGTGCGCGCTGCTTCGGTGGTGGTGGACACGCCGGTCATGGTACGGAGCGGGACCGAGCGTGTCGCGCGGGGCTCCGCACGTTCAGCCGCCGAGTTCCTTCCACAGCGCGACGTGCTCCTGCGCGCAGCGCTCCCACGTGAAGCTCGCGGCGTGGCGACGCGCCGCGTCGAGCGCGTCCCCGCCGCGCCGCGCGGCGATCGCGAGCGCGGCGGCGAGCTCGTCCGGATCGTCCGGGTCGAACAGCGCGGCGTGCCCGCCGCCGACCTCGGTCAGCGAGCCCGCGCGCGAACTCGCGACCGCCGTCCCGCTCGCCATGCCCTCGAGCACCGGCAGGCCGAAGCCCTCGTCGCGCGAGGGGACGCACAGGACGAGGGCGCGCGCGCACAGCGTCGGCAGCGCCTCGTCCGCGACGAAGCCGAGCAGGTCGACCTCGTCCTCGAGGCCGTTGTCGCGCAGGCAGGCCCGCACGTCGGGACGATTCGGGTCGATCTTGCCGGCGAGCACGAGGCGCGCGTGCCCGCGCAGCTCGGAGCGCGCGAAGCCCTCGACGAGTCGGTGCGTGTTCTTGCGGTCGTCCCACGGACCGACGGCGAGCACGAAGTCGCCCGTCGGTTCGCGGCCGAACTCGGGGCGCCACGCCGTCGCGGCGGCCTCGGGCCGGAAGCGCTCGTCGACGCCGAGCCAGATCCTCCGCGTCCGCTCCTCGGGGATGCCGAGCAGTTCGATCGCGTTGCGCCGGGTGTAGTCGGAGTCGCACGTGACGAAGTCCGCGTGCGCCGCGACGTCGGCGTAGCGCCGCAGCCGTCCCTCGACGAACTTCTTCGTCGAGTACCCCGCGAGCATGAGCGAGAACAGGTCGTGGAGCGTGACGACGCGCACCTTCGCGATCGGTCCGGGAACGCGGACGTCGAGTCCGTGCGCGACGTCGTAGCGTCGCAACACCGAATCGTGCTGCCAGGTCCAGCGCGCGCGCCCGAGCGTGCCGGCGTGGCGTCGCGCACGCTGACGGAAGCGCGACAGGCGGTAGAGCGGCCGGACGTCGAGTCCCCGCGAGACCTCGGCGTCCTCCGGCACGACGCGCTCCAGGAGGTTCGCGACGAAGCGCTGGATCCCGCCCGCGACGCGGTTCATGTGCGACGTGGCGTCGAGGCCGACCCGCAGCATCGTGCTCACCGCGCCGCCCGCGAAGCGTGTGTGCGCGCGCCCCGACCGCACTCGGCGGCGCTCGCCCCGACCGAGCGGCCGACGGCGGCCGCGGACCGCGCGCTCGCGGCACCGCCGCGCGCCGGTTCGAACACGTCGCGGCGTCCCCGCCGCTCCGCCGAGCGGAACTCGAAGCCGCCGTGCATCGGCGCAGGGTAGCGCGCGCGCACCCGCCGACGCGCGCCCCGCCGGCGCTCCTCCCGCACCCAGTCCGCCGAGCGACGGCTACTGCACCACGACGTCGAGCGGCGTCGTGAGCTCCGCCGTTCCCCCGGGACCCACGACGAGTCCCTGGAACCAGATCCGCAGTCCACTCGTTCCGCTCGGGACCGCGGTCGGAAGCGTCGCGTGTCCCGTCGGACCCGTGAACACCGTCGGCAGCAGGAAGTAGGGCGGCGTGACGAAGGCGGTCCCGAAGGGCGTCGGGATCGGGCCGCCGCCCCACACCGACCACGCGATCACGACGGCCTCGCCCGGGACCATGTTCGCGACGTCGAAGACGGCGGTGGAGCCCGCGGTGAGGTTCGTGACGCCGAGGGTCGGGACCGGATCGCCGGAGAACAGCGTGAACTCGTCGAGCACCGCGCCGAAGAGGCCGAGGAAGGTCACGTCGCAGCGGTCGCCGTCGACGTCGAGCACGACCGAACCGAGCTGCTCGATGCCGCGCAGCATGACGGGGTGGGTGTACGTGCCGGGCGAGGTCTTCCCCGAGCTCCCCGCGACGACGTAGACCGTGCCCTCGTGCGCGCCGTCCTGCTTCGCGTACGCGCCGTCGCCGAGCTCGCTGCCGTCGCCGCCGTCCACCACGTGGACCTGGGGGTCGAAGCTGGTCGAGTAGCCGTAGTGTCCGTCGATCGGGTATGCGCTCGTACGAGTGGCTGTGCCCGCAAGACACGAGGTCGACGCCGCCGTCCTCGAGAGATCGGCAGGAAGACCGATACATCGCCCGTCATCAGTTGACCGTCGACCGTCGTCGCGTCGGAGTCGTGCGAGCCCTTCGTGTAGGGCGGGTGGTGCCAGAACGCGACGATCCAGGGCTGCAGGGTCGACGCGAGGTCGGCCGTGAGCCACGTCGCCATCGGACCGTTCGCGGAGGTCGCTCAGGCCCTCCGAGTCGAGGCACACGGAAGTGCACGTTCCCGTGGTCGAACGATGGCTAGTAGGCCTCCGTTCCCGACGCCAGCCGCCGATCTCGCCATTCTGGGGGAACGACATCATGTCGAAGTAGTCGCTCGCGACCGTCTCGACAATGGTTCCCGCGCGTCGACCACATCGGCGTGGATCGGAGCGTGTCCGCGTACATGTCGAACACGGCCGCCTGGTACTGCGCGTCCGTGCCGACGTCGTAGGCGTTGTCGCCGAGGAGCAGCACGAGGTCCGTCGGCGTCGCCGCGGTAGGCGAGGTAGGAGTCGCGCACGCGCTGCGCTGCAGGCTCGCCGTGCCACGAAGTCGCCGAGCAGCCAGTAGCGGCTCTTCTTCGCCGAACCCGTGGGCGGCAGTGCTGAGTGGTGCTCCTGGTCGTCGCCGACGTGCACGTGCGCGGCATCGCGATCGTAAAGTAGGTCGTCCGGGCTGGAGCCCCGTGAGGCTCGACCTCGTGGTCGAGCGCGGGCGCGACGTCGGCGACCACGTTGAACAGCGCCCGGCGCGAAGCCCGTACCGCACCCGCGTGTCGACGGGCGTCTCCGTCCGCCAGCGCAGCGTCGCGCGGTCGGGCCGACCATCTGCAGGTACGGTCCGCGCGAAACGTCGTAGGGCGACGTGTCGTCGAGCACGAGGTCGAAGCCGAGGTCCGAACTCGTGCCGTTCGCCTGGTGCACCTCGACGGCGAGCGTGTTCGTGCCCGCGACGAGCAGCGTCTCGTCGATCGCGTGGTACGCGAACAGGCTCTCGAGCGCGCCGCCGACCGGGACCAGCGCGTACGTCTGCGAGTCGATCGCACCGCTCGGCATGTTGACGCGCAGCACCTCGACGCCGTTGAGGTACACGACCGCGCCGTCGTCCACGAGGAGCCGCACCGCGAGGTGGGGGACGGCGGCGGGGTTCGCGACCTGGAACTCCGTGCGGAAGTAGGTCGTCGCGTACTTCAGGTTCAGGTCGTTGCCGAAGCCAGGACCGTGACCTCGTCGCCGTCGCCCGTAGCCGAACTGCGCCGCACCCACGGCCCAGGCGGAGTCGTCGAAGGTCGGCGCGGTCCACTGGGTGCCCTGGTCGAGCCGTCGTCGAGATAGCTCCAGGTCGCGCCCGCGGGACGAAGACGGTCTGCGCGAGGCGACGGGGCGAAGGTCGTGGCGGCGAGGAGCGCCGCCAGGAGTCAGGTGTCGTCATCGCGCGACGCCTCTCGCGTCGGACGTCGAGCACCCGGTCGAGGTGTGCCGCGAGGCTCGAGCATCGCGGGCGCGAGCCGTTGCCGCCGCGGCAGGCTCCACAGCGCCGTGCGCGCCGCGAGGTGGCGCTCGCGTGCCTCGTCCGCGCGACCCGCGCGCGCGAGCACGTCGCCCTGTCTCGCGAGCCACGTCTCGTCGCGCGGGCTCGCCGCGATCGGACGTCGGCGCGCGCGCCGTCGACACTGGCCAACCGTTCCTCGAGGTCGGCCGCGGCGACGACGAAGCGCGACCGCGTTCCCGAATCGCGCGATGCCGACCTCGACGCCCGCGAGCGCGGCCTTGGGTTCCTGCAGCGCGGCGCGCGCGAGGAACCAGTCGCTGCGCGGCGTCAGGTGGTACGCGATCAGGGTGTCCCAGGTCGCGACGGCCTCGCCGCTGCGGCCCAGTTCGGTCAGCACCTCGGCGCGCAGCTCGAGCGACTGGATGCGCAGCCCGGCGGTGCACGCCTCGCGCGCGAGTTCGCGGTCCGCGCGGGCCGGCCTCCTCGAGTCGACCGCGGTCGCGTTCGAGCCGCGCGTTCCAGTTCGATGCCGCCGAGCCCGTCGCTGCCGAGCCCGTCGCCACCCGCGAGTTCCGCGGCGCGCGCGAGATCGCGCTCGCACGCATCGAGGTCGCCGTGCAGCCGCAGCGCTGCGGCGCGCGCGAGTGAACCGGCGGACCACGGCGCGATCTCGATCTCCTGCGTGAGCCGCTCCGATCGTCTCGTGCGTGCCTTCGTGGGGCACCGCTCCGATGGGCACGGCTCCGAGCCAGTGCCGGGACGACGGCCAGGAGGACCGCGGCGAACCCGAGGGTTCACCAGCCCACGCGCACGGACGAGGACACGCTTCATGCCGTCCAAACCTATCCGGCTCCCGCGCGGCGCCGCCATACGGCTCCGTCATGTGGCGACCGGGCCGTGCGCGCGCCCTTCGCCGCGCTCTGGAGGGCCTATCGGCCCTTCCCGAAAGCGATCCGGAACAGCCGCAGGACCGACTCGTCGACGTCGATGCCGTCGAGCTCGGTCGGTCCGAACCAGCCGAGGTCGTGCGACTCGTCGCTCACGACCTCGCGCGCGCCCTCCGGCGCGACCACGAGGAAGCGCACGTCGAGGTGCAGGTGCTCCGGCTCGACGCTGCCGTCCTTCCTCGTGCGCGCCGGGATCGCGTGCACGTCGACGTCGACGACGCGCGGGTCGACGGCGAGGTTCGCGATGCCGGACTCCTCGATCGCCTCGCGCAGCGCGGAGCGCGCCAGTTCGCCGTCGCCGTCGACATGGCCGCCGAGCTGTAGCCACCGGTCCAACTTCCGGTGGTGGGTGAGGAGCGCGCGTTCGCCCGCCGAGTCGACCACGAGCGCCGACGCGGTGAGGTGACCCGGGACGCAGCTCCGCAGCAGCGCGTCCGCGTGCGCGTCGCAGAACGCGAGGATGCGCTCGCGCTCGCGCGCCTGGGCCTCGCCCTGCGGCTCGTAGCTCGCCACGACGGCGCGCGCGCGTTCGAGGCCGGCGCCGCCGCCGAACGCGCTCGCGCCCTCGCGCAGCAGCACTCCGCCGCGCATCAGTCGCGCAGCAGCTTGCGGTAGCGACCCGCGCGCGACTCCGGCCCGAGGCCGACCTTCTTGCGCCACTCGTCGCGCCACGGCACGTAGTCCTCCCAGGTGCCGTGGTGGAAGTTCACGTAGCCGTCGCCCTCGAAGGCGAGGATGTGCGTGACGATGCGGTTCAGGAAGTAGCGGTCGTGGCTGACCACGATGGCGCTGCCCGGGAAGTTCTCGATCGCGTCCTCGAGCACGCGCAGGGTGTCGAGGTCGAGGTCGTTCGTCGGCTCGTCCAGCATGAGGACGTTCGCGCCGGTCTTCAGCATGCGCGCGAGCAGCACGCGGTTGCGCATCCCGCCGGAGCACTCGCCGAGCAGCTTCTGCTGGTCCTCGCCCTTGAAGTTGAAGCGCGCGACGTACGCGCGGCCGTCGATCGTGGCGTTGCCGAAGGGGATGAGGTCGTTGCCCTCGGTGATGTTCTGGTAGACCGTCTGCTGGTCGTCGAGCGTGATGCGCGACTGGTCGAGGTAGGTCAGCTTGACCGTCGAGCCCATCGCGACCGTGCCGCTGTCCGGCTCCTCCTTGCCGAGGAGCATCTTGAGCAGCGTCGTCTTGCCCATCCCGTTCGCGCCGACGACGCCGAGGATCGCGCCCGGCGGCAGCGTGAAGGTGAGATCCTTGATGAGCGTGCGGTCGCCGAAGCTCTTGCACAGGTCCTTGGCCTCGATGACCTTGTCGCCGAGCCGCGGACCCGGCGGGATGCGCAGGTCGATCGACTCGAGCTGGTCCTCCATGCGCGTGTTCTCCATCTCCTTGAGACGGGCGAGACGCGCCTTGTTCTGCGTGGTGCGCGCGGCGGGCGTGCGCGACTTCCACTCGCGTTCCTTCTGGATGAACTTCGCCAGCTTGGCGTCGCTCTGACGCTTGGCGTCGAGCTGCTTCATCTTCTGGTCGAGGTACGAGGAGTAGTTGCCCTCGTACGGCGTGCCCTGGCCGCGCTCGACCTCGAGCATCCAGCCCACGACGTTGTCCAGGAAGTAGCGGTCGTGCGTGATCAGGATGACCGCGCCCTCGTACTCCGCGAGGTGGTGCTCGAGCCACTCCACCGTCTCGGCGTCGAGGTGGTTCGTCGGCTCGTCGAGCAGCAGCAGGTCGGGGTGGTTCATGAGCAGCTTCGCGAGCGCCACGCGGCGCCGCTCACCGCCCGAGAGCTTGGTGACGTTCGCGTCCATCGGCGGCAGGCACAGCGCCGTCGCGGCCTGCTCGAGACGGCTGTCGAGGTCCCAGATGCCGCGGTGCGTCATCTCGTCGTTGAGGCGCTCGTACTCCGCGTTGAGCTTCTCCTCCTCGGCGCCGCTCACGCTGCCGAGCAGACCCAGCACCTCGTTGTACCGCGCCTCGATCTTGCGCAGCGGCTCGACCGCCTCCTCGAGGTTGCCCGCGACGTCCTTCGTCTCGTCGAGCGGCGGCTCCTGGCTGAGGTAGCCGATCGACAGGCCGGCCATCGGCTTGGCGACGCCCTCGAACTGCTTGTCGACCCCCGCCATGATGCGGAGGAGCGTCGACTTGCCGGCGCCGTTCGGTCCGATGACGCCGATCTTGGCGCCTTCGAGGAACGACAGCGTGATGCCCCTCAGGACCTCGCGCTGACCGAAGTACTTCTTGAGTTCCTGGAGCTGGAAGATGATGCGTTCGGACATGGCGGAGCGTTCGACGGGAGCGCAGCGGGAGCGGGTCGCTCCGCGCGGCGCGGTTCGCGTTCGAGGCGAAAGAGGGTAACGGCGCGCCTCCGCGCGGGCCACTCCCTACACTCTCGTCGCCGCCCGCGGACGCCCTCCCGCGCCCACGGACGGCACGCGCCGCGCCGCTCCCTCCGAACCATCCCGACGCTCCCCGACCGACCCGAACCATGACGTCCGCGATCGATCCCAAGGCCCTCCTCGCCTCCCTCGGCGTCCGTCCCGACGCGGACGGCACCTACCGCGGCACCTACGCGGGGGAGTGGATCGCGACGAGCGGTCCGGTGCTCGACGTGGAGTGCCCCGCGACGGGCGAGACGATCGGTCGCGTGAAGCAGGCGACAGCCGCCGAGTACGACCGCGCCGTCGACGCCGCGCACGAGGCCTTCCTCCGCTGGCGCTCCGTGCCGGCGCCGGTGCGCGGTGAGTACGTGCGCAAGATCGGCATGCGTCTGCGCGAGCACAAGGACGCGCTCGGCACGCTCGTCACGCTCGAGATGGGCAAGATCCTCCAGGAGGGTCTCGGCGAGGTGCAGGAGGCGATCGACATCGCCGACTTCGCGGTGGGGCAGAGCCGGATGCTCTACGGGCTGTCGATGCACAGCGAGCGTCCCGGCCACTCCATGAAGGAGCAGTGGCACCCGCTCGGTGTCGTCGGCATCGTCAGCGCGTTCAACTTCCCGAGCGCGGTGTGGGCCTGGAACTCGATGCTCGCCCTGATCTGCGGCGACGCGTGCGTGTGGAAGCCGAGCCCGAAGGTCCCGCTCACCGCCATCGCGATGACCGAGGTCTGCCGCGGCGTGCTCGAGGAGGGCGGGTTCGGCGCGCTGCTGACCCTGGTCGTCGGTGGCAACGAGGAGGTCGGTCAACGGCTGATCGACGACAAGCGCCTGCCGCTCGTGAGCTTCACCGGCTCCTGCAAGGTCGGCGGCATGGCCGCGGGCCGCGTCGCCGCGCGCTTCGGACACACGATCCTCGAACTCGGCGGCAACAACGCCATCGTCGTCACCGAGAACGCGGACCTGGATCTGGCGATCCCC
>JAWKUH010000050.1:0-34056 GCA_041398665.1 Planctomycetota bacterium
GCGCTCCGCCCGCCGTACCCTCGAGAAGACGCACGAGCAGGAACGCCTGCTTCAGGTCCTCGCTGCCGAAGCGCAGGTCCTGGTCGTAGCGCCCGATGCGCTGGCCGTTGAGGTCGATGTGGAAGAGCTTGTCCGCCTCCATCGCCTGCGCGACGGCGTGCGTCATCGACAGGCCGGCCATCGTCTCGTGCGCGACCTCGGGATTCACGCCGACCATGTCGTGGTGCTCGAGCGTCGAGATGAAGTGGAGCATGTGCCCCGTCGTCGCGAGATAGATGTCGCCGCGCGGCTCGTTCGGCTTGGCCTCGAGCGCGAAACGCAGGTCGAAGCCCTGTTCCTTCACCCAGGCCGCGAGGAAGTCGAGCGCGTGGCGGAAGCGCGCGATCGCCGTGCGCGGGTCGCGGCACGCGTCGGCCTCGGTGCCCTCGCGACCGCCCCAGAACACGTAGGTCGAAGCGCCGAGCTCGACGCCGAGCTCGATCGCGTGCATCGTCTTGCGCAGCGCGAACGCGCGCACGCGCGGGTCGTTCGACGTGAACGCGCCGTCCTTGAAGACGGGCTGCGAGAAGAGGTTCGTCGTCGCCATCGGCACGACGACGCCGGCGTCCTCGAGCGCGACCTTGAAGTCCGCGACGATGCGGTCGCGCTCCTTCGCCGACGCTCCGAACGGCACGAGGTCCTCGTCGTGGAGGTTGACGCCGTAGGCGCCGATCTCGCCCAGCTTCGTCACGATCCGGCAGGGGTCCTGGGTCGCGCGCACGGGCGCGCCGAAGGGATCGCGACCCGGGTTGCCGACGGTCCAGAGGCCGAACGAGAAACGGTTGTCCTGGCGCGGGCGGTAGGTCATGGGAGCAGGGTAGCGTAGGTGTCCCGTTCGCGGCGGTCGGCGCCGCGGGCGGGAGGGAAGCCATGGATCGAAGGACCTCGAGGACGCTCGCGCGGCGGGCGGCGGCGCTGCTCGTCGCACCGGTACTGGTCGCGGCCGCGCTCGCCGCGACACCGGCGACGGCGCAGGCATCGGTGCCGCGCGCGGAACGCTGGAACGAACTCGTCGCACCGCGCGACGGACTCAGCGACGCGGCGCTCGACGCCGCGCGCCTCACGCTCGTCGACCCCGACGGCGCGCGCTCGGACGTGGCGTTCGACGCACCGTTCGACGCCGCGCGCTGTCCGATCGGGACCGTCGTCGTCGTCGACTGCGACGACCACGCGCCGCGCGCGTTCCTCGTCGACGACCTGATCCTCGCGGAGCACCCCGTGCCCGTCGCGCTGCGCCCGACCTTCACGCTCGAGATCGGTGCGTCGCCCTACTCGCCGTCGCCCGTGCCGGCGTTCGACCTCGACCTCAGCACGCGCGGACGCCGGCGCGACTCGCCGATCGAGCCCGAGCTCGCCGACCGCATCGCGGCCTCGAGCGCGACGGCCGAGCTGCTCGACGCCGCAACCGGTGAGGAGCGCGCGCGCGAGCTCGTCGGGTCCCTGCGCGCCCTGCACCGACGCGGCTCGTTCCGCCCGCTCGACGAGGTGCCGGACCAGACCGAGTCGCACCTGTTCGGTGCGCGCCACGTCGAGTCGCTGCCGGTGCGGATCGAGGGACTGCCGCTGTGCCGCTCGGTGATGCTCGAGGTCGAGGACCGCGGCTTCGACTACCGCGACCGCACGCTCGGCTTCGAGACGCAGAGCCGCACGAACGCCTTCGAGTACCCCACCGTCGGTTGGGTCGAACCCGGCGCTGCCGGCGCGACGGATCGCATCGACCTGTGGTGCCTCGTGCGCGGTCGCGTCGACCTCGAGCCGCCGGACGGCGCGCAACTCGAACGCATCGCGTTCTACGACGTCGAGCAGGGTCGCCGCGCTCGCTTCGCGCCGCGTCCGTCGCGCACGCAGAAGGGCCTCGTCTACCGCGGGCTCCTGCCGGCGGACTACGTCATGGACCTCGAGTGGACGGACGCGGCGGGGACGGAGCGTCGGACGCTGGCTTCGATCGACGTCGCCGCCGGCGACCGGCGCACGCTCGACGACCTCGGTCCGGAGGACGCGCGTTCCGTCGCCGTGGCGTGGAGCGTCGAGGGCGACGCCGCGCCGAGCGCGTTCGTGCTGCGCCTCGAACGCCTCGCGGACGACAGCGCGATGGTGCTGCTCGACGAGCGCGTGCCGAACGACGGTCGCGCGATCGACCTCGCGGGCTTCGCGGAGGGACGCTACCGGTTGTCGTTCGCGTCCGCGGTCGACGAGGACGGCGACGACGCGTCCCGTACGTTCGTCGATCCGGCGCCGATCGAGTTCGAAGTGTCGAGCGCGCCGATCGAGCTCGCGTTCGAGCTGAGGCCTGCCGTGCGCGACACCGCGACGAAACCGAGAGGGAGGTAGAGAGCGTGCTTCGGATCCTTGCCCCGATCGCTGCGGTGTTCTCGCTCGCCGCAGTGCATGGAACGCTCGAAGGAGCGGACGCGCGTACGGCCGATCGTGCGTTGACGCACGACACGCTCGTCTCCGCCGACCAGGACGGCGACGAGTTCGTCGTCTGGAGCGACGCCATCCGCCCCTCGAACTGGCTCTCGCGCAAGTCCGTGACCTCCGGTCTGCGCCTCACGGTCGTCGACCCGCTCGGCGATCGAACGGACGCGACGCTCGACGATCCGATCGAAACTGCGCAGCGGGCGAAGGGAACGGTGATCGTCCTCTCGCACGACGACCACGTCGCGCGCGTGGTGCTCGCCGACGAGCTGTTCGCCCCGGGTTCCGGTGCGATCCCCGTGCCGATGGTCTCGACCTGGACGCTCGTCCTGGACCGTGCCCCGAGTCCCCTTCGCCGATCCCGTCGTTCGAAGCGACCCTGTCGACGGCCTGGGTCCGCAACGAGGAGTACGTCGCGATCGACCGCGCGACGTACGCCCTCCTCGACGCGACGCTCGACGACGAGGCACGTGTCCGACATGCAGCCGTCCTGGTCCGCGCGTCCGCGAGCGGAACGCTGTACGGAGCACAGAACATCCAGAGAATCGCCTGGACCCCGGTGATGGAGCGGCGCAGGTACGTCTCGCTCCCCGCGACGATCGAAGGCGTCCCCGTCGTAGGACTCGAGATGACGATCGCCGACGGCCGACGGGTCGACGACTTCCACAGCATCGGCTTCACGCACCGACCGCAGGACTTCCCACACATGTACGCCTGCAAGACGTCCTTCGACGGGGTCCGTCCCGGGGTCGTCCTCACCACACACGTCTGGTGCTCCGAACGTGCGCGCGTCGACGTCGAGGCACCCGAGGGGGGGAGCGTCCACGGCGCGCGGATCCGCCACTTCCGCTACGGTGCGGACGATGCGCAACGGAACCCCCACGATCGTCCCGTCGGAGTGCGGCGCGAAAAGGGCATCTCCTTCGTGGACTTGATAGCGGCGAGCTACGAGCTGGAAGTCGATTGGAGCGAGCGCGACGGAACACGCCGTACCACGTGGTTCCCTCTGCAGCTCGCGCCGGGCGATCGGCGAACGCTGTTGCCGGCGACACCGGGAACGCTCGGATCGGTCTCGATCACGACGAACGTGGTCGTCGGCGGTGCGCCCGACGGCCGGACGCAGCAGTGGGATCCTCGGAGCATTCGGTGAACGGAGCGTTCGACTCGAGCATCTCGACGAGGACGGGGAGGCTCTGGACTCGCCGCCGTCGGGCCGCGACGCCGGGCATCTACCAGTTCGGTGACGACGGAACCGAACTCGAGGTCGGTCGCTCGCGGTGGTGCAGGCGCATCGTTCGCCGAGCTCGCTCCCGGTCGCTATCGCGCGCATTTCGGGGCCCTCCCGGAGCACGACTCGACGACGTCCGAGTACATCACGCTCGCGGCGATGCCGGAGAGCGTCGAGTTCGAGTACGCCGGGCCTCGACGTGCCCGTCACGTTCGAGTTCGCGACGGCGATGCAATCTCGGCGTGCGGCCGTTCACCGAAGACTCGTTCCGACAGGTCGATCGCAAGGTCCACATCTCGGTCCACGACGCGCATCGGAGGAGTTCTGAACTTCGCGAGCGAGACTTGGAACGTGCGCAGCGGGGAGTGGACCCAGCGTCACCGCCTCGGAGAACCGTTCGGACCGTGCACGGTCGTCGTGAACTGTTGGTGCCTGGGCGTAGGGAGTGGAGAGTCGGCGTCCTTCGTCGGTCTCGCGCACACGACGGGCATCGAGGGAGCGCGTCGACGTCGATGTCGAGTTGCAGCGAGCCGCGACGGTTCGGCTCCACTGTGATGCACTGGGGATCGACCCGTTCTTCCTGGAGGTCGCACCGGTCGAGCACCCATGGCTCCGGTCCAAGAACGACGAGACCGATGCCTTGGTCCTCGTCTCGGGGCTCACCTGCCCGACACGCGCTACGCCGTCGTCGGAACCGACGTCGAGTTCACGACCGGTGGGCCAGGATCCACCACGACCGTCGGCGAGTGACCGACTCGCTGCGCCGTCCCGACATAGGACTTCCGATGCACAACGGAGACCTTCCATGTCACGCACGCCGAAGATCGCGACCGCTCTCCTCGGACTTCTCGCCGCCGCGTGCCCATCCCGACGATCGGTCGTCCTCACCTCGCGGGCTCGACGCGCCGACGGTGGCTGCGGAATCGGCCGAGCAGGCGGCGAACGAGGTCCGCGACCGAAACCGTCGCGAACGCGGCGCCCGACGTCCTGCGCGAGCGCACCTGGAGCGACGTCCTCGCGCCGGTCGACGCCGGACCGACGAACCGGTCGCCGGTGCGTCGATCGCTCGTCGCGAAGGACGGTGAACTGATCGAGCACGCGCTCGACGAGCCGCTCGGCGAGCCCGAGCTCGACGGCTTCTCCATGGCGGTGCTGCGGGCCGGGGGCTACCTGCCGCGCTGTTTCGCGCCGGCGAGGACCTCGAACTCGCGAAGCGGAACCCCGACGCGTCGCACTCGCTCCCGCGGGCTCGATCGAGGTCGCGCTCGGCGACGCGGAGGTCGCGGACGCGTTCGAGCTCACGTTGAAGATCGAGACGGCGAAGCACCCGCGCGTCCGGTGAGATCGTCAGCGAGATCATCTACGGGGGCGACTCCGACCCGCGTCAGCGCAACGTCGTCGAATCGCTCGACGAACTCCTCGATGCAGCGACAGACGTCAAGCGTCGACGCACGCTCGCGCGCCGCCTCGCAGGAGGAGGACCGTCGAGCGCGCTCGTCGGCCTCGAGGGTCCGATGGACGTCGCCGGGTTCGTCGCGGACCGCACCGTCGAAGTCACCGCGTTCCCGTACTCCATCGATCGACTCCCGGTCGGCACGGCCTTCGACGTCGAAGTGGCGAAGTACGAGGGGGACGACGCGTTGGTCCACGTCGCGTTGTGCTCGGGCGACGAGCGACCGGATCGCTCTGACCCGACTCGGTCCGAGGTCGGGACGATCGGAGCGAGCGCACCGATCCGCTTGACCGCGCACCCCGTGCGCAGGGGAAGGGTGGCCGTCCGGATCCCCGACGGCTGCGACATGCTCGCCTCGGACATCACGCTCGACGGGGTCACGAACGGCGACATGGTCTTCTGGCTCGAGGAGATGGAGGACGGCTCGTACTCGGGCGACGCGCCGCCGGGCAACTACGTGTGCAGCCTGCTGTGGGTCGACGGGTCCGGGACGTTGTTCCGATCGCTCCGACTGGTCCCACTCCGGGTAGGGTCGAACGGTCGACCTCGGGACGGCGGAGCCGCGGGCGACCTCGCGGTGCTCCTCGAGCCGCGCTGGATCGAGGGCGGACCTCTCTCCGCGGACGAGATGAGCGCGCGTCTCGAGGGACAGGGTTGGTCGGCCTCGTTGGTGCCGCTCGACCGCGTCGAAGGAGAGCGCCTCGACCTGCGTCGTTTCCTGGGCGGCTCCGACTCGTTCGACGCGCCCGTCCGACTCGGCGGCGTCACGGCCGGCCGCTACCTCGTCGACGCGCGTGCGAACTTCTGGTCGGACAGCGACGCCGACGGGCCCCAGCTCGTCCCGTCCCCGGCTCCACGACGGAGGTGAAGCTCGTCGGGAACGAGCAGGTCGTCCCCCTCGAATTCGGTTTCGTCGAAGCAGCACCGATCGAGATCTCTGCCGACGTCCCCGATGGGTCGACCGACTTCTGGCCGCACATGGCGTTCGCGTTCGAGGTGGAACGCGGATGGACGGTCTGGCTCGAGAACACGAACTTCTTCCGCTCCGAGGACGACGACGAACCCGTCGAGTTCCGCGGGCTCCTGCCCGCCGGTCACTGGAAGGTGCTCATCAAGGCGCAGCCGACGATCGGGAACCGTCCGACCTACTACATGGCGCTCGTGGACGTCGCGACCACGGCGGCGGAGACGACGCGACTCGACCTCGACCTCGAGGAGAACACGATGCTCTCGTTCACCGCCGCGGATCTCGGCGGCACGCCGGACGAGTTCGGGACGTGCTGCTTCTCGTTCCTCCCGGTCGGGCTGCCGCGCTTCGCGAGCGAACTCTCCATCGTCGTGACGGACGGGAACGCAGCCTACGTGCTCCGCGGACTCCTCCCGAACACCGAGTACGAGGTGGTCGAGACGGGCGTGCGCTTCACGACGGGAGCGCCGGGATCGACGTTGTCACTCGGGGAGTGAGCGGCGGGGCTGGCCGCGGCGGCACCGCCCCCACCACCTCGACCCGCGCCGTCACTTGCGCAGCTGCGCGCCGCGCTGCGCCTCGAGCGAGCCGAGCTGTGCGCTCAGTTCCGCGATGCGCGCGCGGATCGACTCGATCTCGCGGCGCGCGTCGACGTCGGCGTCCGCCGCGGCCTCGTGGGCCTCGGCGGTCTCCGCCTCGCGGCGGGTGTAGAAATCGGCGAGTCGGCGGCAGTCGCCGGCGAGGTCGTGCGCGCCGCGGTCCGCGTGGAGGCGCACGGCGCTGCGCAGCGTCTCGACGACGAGCGGCATGCGCGTCGCCGACCACGGCCGCGAGTGCGTCGTCGGTCGCTCCGTCGTACTGGAGCTCGCCGAAGTGCACGAAGCGCGCCATCAGGTCCTCGCCCCGTTCGTAGCCCGACCGAGCGAGCACGTCGCGCGCGTCGCGCAGGATCGCCAGCCGGTGCGCGCGTTCGTCGAGGTCGCCGTCGCGGCGTCTCGCGCGCCAGCGATCCGCGAACGCGCGCGACGTTTCGGCGAAGTCGCTCCGCGAGGGCGACGTCGCCCCACGACCGCGCGTAGCGCGACGCCGCCCAGGTCGCCTCGGCGAGCACGCCGTCGTCGGGCCCGCCGGCTCGGCGCGGGTCGCCGCCGCTCCGCCGGCGATCGATCGCGCGCTCCGTGAGGTCGACGAGGTCGCCGCGGTCCGTGCGGCGGAGGACCTCGAGCGCCTGCACGAGCTGTTCCGACTCCGCCCACGGGTCGCGGCGGGGCTCGGCGTGCAGCGCCGACGGTGCGGCGTCCTCGCGTGCATCGCCGTCCCGGAGGCACAAATCGAGCACGCGCGCCACCGCGTCGCGCTCTCGCGGTCGACCGAGTTCGTCGAGCGCCGCGACCGCTTCCTCGAGGTCCTCGAGCATCTCCGCGCGCGGGTCGTCGTCGTCGAGGTCGCGCTCGTCGAGCTCCGCACGCGTCGTCATCGTCACGGCTTGTCGTCGCACCCTTCGTCCCCACGCGACCAGGTCGTGCAGCCGTGGTGGGCCGGGCCGCCGTGGTGGCACGGCGGTGTCGAGGAGCGCGTGGCGGGCGACGAGCGGGACGAGGAGGAGGGCGGCGAGGACGCCGCGGCATCCGACGGTGGCGGTCATGACGAACCTTGGGGAAGGGGCGCGAGCACCGCGCGGATGTCAGCCTAGCCTCCGTCGGCGAAGTCGCGCTGGTACGCTCGCGGCGCGCCGCGAAACGCTCGACCCGGTCGCACGACGCCGCGCGAGCGCCGCCCGACCCGCCGCCGCTGACCGAGATCCCGATCGACCCGCGCACCGCAGGGCACCAGGCGTGGCGCGACCTCGTTCGTGCACTGGCGCGTTCCGGTCGCCGCGCTCCGCCCGCACGTGCCGGCGTGGCTCGAGGTCGACACGGACGCGGGCGACGCGTGGATCGGCGTCGTGCCGTTCTCGATGGAGCGCGTGCGCCCCTGGTGGTCGCCTCCGGTCCCCGGCGTGTCGTGGTTCCTCGAGACGAACGTGCGCACGTACGTCGTCGATCCGCGCACCGGCAGCGCGGCGTGGTTCTTCAGCCTCGACGCGACGAAGCGGCTCGCCGTGCGCGTCGCGCGCGCGCTCTGGCACCTCCCCTACTTCCGCGCGCGGCTCGAACTCGCGGTGGAGCCGGAGCGGGCGCAGGGCGCCGACGTGCGTGCCGTGACCTACCGCGGCGCGCGTCGGCGACGCCGCGCGGGTACGCGATGCGTGCGGAGGGCTCGGCGACGGACCGGCGCGACCGGCTCCGCCCGACACGCTCGAGCACTTCCTCGTCGAGCGCTATCTCCTGTTCACCGAGAAGCGCGACGGCACGCGCTGGCGCGGTCGCGTGCACCACGAGCCCTATGCGCTGCGCGACGTCGCGTCATGCGAAGTGCGCCAGTCGCTCACGGGCGCCGCCGGCGTGCCGATCGAGCCGGACCGCGCGCCCGACCACGTCGCCTTCTCGCCGGGCGTCGACGTGCGCGTCGCGCCACTGCGCAGACTGCCGGAGCGCTGACGCGCGCCACGGCGCTTCGCACGAGCCGCGCGAACCGACTCGGCCCCGCCGACGCCGTCCCCGCGAACCCGGCCGCACCCGCGAGCACCTCGCGCACGCGCGCGAACGCCCGCACGAGGTCCTCGAGGTCGCAGGGCGTGCGCGAGGCGACGCGCACGAGTTCGGGCGTCACCTCCACGCTCGCGTCGACGCCGCGGATCGCGATCGCGCAACGCGTGAGTCCGGTGTCGTAGTCGAGGTCGATCGACTCGTCGTCGCGGTCCTCGATCGCGTCGACGACCTCGGCGACGTCGATCGCTCCGCCCGTGCGGAACTCGAGGCCGAGGAAGAGCCGACCGAACGCGGCCGCGAGCCGACGCGTCGATACGCCTCGAGCTCACGCCGCGCAGCGACCGGCGCCGCGTGCGCGCGCCAGCTCGAGTCGTCGGGGTCGACGTCGACCTGGACCTCGTAGTCGAACAGCGGCGTCGCGAGCGTCATCACGCCGTCCTCCGGGCCGAACGCCTCGAGTTCCTTGCGCTTGAACCCGAAGGCCGAGCGCAGCGCGGACGCGCGCTCCTCGCGCTCGGCCGCGAGCTCGCCCTCGGCCAGCCTCGCGACGAGCGCGTCGCCGTGCGCGCTCTTCTCCTGCGGCACGCCGTGCACGCCCTTCTTGAAGCCCGTGAGGCCCTTCACGGGAGCGAACGACTCGGCGACGAAGACGTAGGCGTCGGTCATCTCGGTGTCCTACCACAGCGCGGTGCTGCGACGCGCGCTCAGGCGGGCGTGCAGTGACGCGGACTCGCTCCTGGTCCACGGATGCGGCGCGAGCACGTCGGCCGGCGGAACGACCGCACGGGACGTGCGGGGGTTGCAGGTCGCGGGCGAAATCTTCGCGCTCGACGCGGCCCGCCTCCGCCGCCCGTCGCGGCGGCGGAGGCTCCGAGGTTCGAGGGGAGGGACCCGCGCCGTCCGCGTCGTTCGCGCGACGCCCGGCGGGGTCACCCGTTCATGCGCGCCCCCTCCAGCGCTGGTGCAGCCGTTCGATCCGCCGCGCGAGGCCTCGCGCCATCCGGTCGCTCGCTCCCGCCGCGGCGGAGAACGGACTGTCGTGGAGTTCCTGGACGACGAGCTCTCCACCCGTCGTGAGTCGTGCGCGGATCGTGCAGCGGACGTCCCGTCCGCCGCGAGGTCCGTTGACGTCGGTGAGCTGGACGACCACCCGCCGCACCTTGTCGGTCAGGCGACCGACCGCGGAGTGCAGGCGTCGTTCGACGATGCTCACGGAGCGCGTCGGTGAAGGCTCGATCCCGCGGGCCCTGAGTTGGAATCGCATGGTCGCCTCGCTAGGCCGCCCTCGGGCCGGACTCGTCCGCGGACTCCATCGAACCGATGGCTTCGAGCACCTCGTCGATGCGGTGCGGTCGACCGCCGTCCATGCCCTCCTCCTCGGCGACGAGCAGAGCCTGCTCGTCGAGGGCCACTCCTCGAGGAGGTCGCGCTTCTGCCAACGGTCCAACCGGCGGCAGGCGACGAGCTGGCGCGGGTCGCGGTACTCGTGACGTGGGGTCGTTCCAGGGAGTCGTTCGTTCATGGCGAAGGTCTCGGCGGGCACCGCACCACGCGGCGCCGGCGGACCCAAGATCGGCGCAGGACGACCGTTCGGTCAGGCTTGAAAAAGCGACCCCGAGCGTCGATCAGAGCGACGCTCGTCCCACCTTCGGCCCGGAATCGAGACTCCCGTGGAGTGGCTCAACTACCACCACCTCTTCTACTTCTGGACGGTCGTCCGCGAGGGCGGCATCGCGGCCGCGAGTCGCACGCTCCACGTCGGCCGACCGTCGATCAGCGCCCAGATCAAGAGCCTCGAGCGCTTCGTCGGCGCGCCGCTGTTCGAGCGCCGCGGGCCGAGCCTCGAGCTCACGGACACCGGGCGCATGGTGCACGCCTACGCCGAGGAGATCTTCCGGGCGGGGCGCGAGCTCGTCGACGCCGTGCGCGGTCGTCCGACGGACCGTCCGCTCGTGCTGCGCGTCGGGGTCACCGACTCCGTCTCGAAGCTGGTCGCGTTCCGCCTGCTCGCGCCGGTCCTCGAGGGCGAGGCGCCGTTCGCGCTGGACTGTCGCGAGGGAGCGCCGGACCGACTGTTCGCGAGCCTCGCCGTCCACGAGCTCGACCTCGTCCTGTCCGACGTCCCGATCGGTCCCAGCGTCGACGTGAAGGCCTACGACCACTTCGTGGGCGAGTCGACCGCGACCCTGTTCGCGACGCCCGCGCTCGCGAAGCGCCTGCGACGCGGCTTCCCCGGCAGCCTCGACGGGGCGCCCGTGCTCATGCCGTCGCGTCAGTCCGCGGTGCGACGCGCGTTCGAGCAGTGGCTCGACGAGACCGGCTTGCGACCCACCGTCGTCGCGACCTTCGAGGACAGCGCCCTGCTGAAGGTCTTCGGACACGGCGGCCACGGCGCGTTCCCCGCGCCGACGGTCGTCGCCGACGCGATCGAACGGCGCTACGGCGTGAAGCGCATCGCCGAACTCGACGACGTGCGCGAACGCACCTACGCCATCTCCGTCGAGCGCCGCATCGGACACCCCGCCGTCGCACTCCTCGTGGAGCGCGCGCGGCAGGAGCTGTTCGTCGGGAGCTGAGCGACCCGCCGGATCCCGACATCGGCGCGTCCCGAGCGCGCCGATGCACCCTTCGACCGGCGCGTGCCGCGCCCTGCGTCCGGGACCGACACGCCGGCACGGGATCCGCGCTCGCCGCGGCGCGCCATCGCCTACGCTCGCGCGACCGAGGCCTGCGTCGCCGGACGCGACGGTCGCACGCCGCGCGGCCGATCGCCGCTCGCCCCCCCCCCAGCTCCCAGGAGGACCCCCCTTGGCATCCGGACGTTCCGCTCTCCTTCTCGTCGCTGCTTCCGTCGCGTTGTGCAGCTGCGCGACCCACCACCACGACCGCCCGGAGTGGTTCAAGCTCCGCCCCGCGGTCGAGGACGCCTACGGCTACACGCACGCCGTGCGCATCGGGAACCGACTGTCGGTGTCGGGAGCGGTGAGCATGGACGACGCCGGCAACCCGACCGCCGTCGGGGACCTCGAGCAGCAGATGAAGAATTGCTACGCCGACATCGAGAAGGTGCTCGCGCACTACGGCTGCACCTTCGAGGACGTCGTCGTGGAGAACATCTTCACGACCGACATGGCAGGTCTGCTCGCGACGAGCGGTTACCGCGCGGAGGTCTACGACGACCACTTCCCGACCGGGACGTGGGTCGAGGTGAAGGGCCTCGCCCTGCCGCAGTTCATGATCGAGATCGAGGTCGAGGCGCACGTCTCGCGGCGCTGAGCCGTCGCGCGAGCGGGAGGGTGGCGGGCCTGCTACCCTCCCGCCATGCAACCCACCCAACCCCTCCGCCTCGGCATGGTCGGCGGCGGCCCCGGCGCGTTCATCGGTGCGGTCCACCGCATCGCGGCGCAGATGGACGGCGAGTTCCAGCTCGTCGCCGGCGCGTTCAGTTCGGACCCGGTCAAGGGGCGTGAGCGCGCGCTCGAGTGGGGTGTTCGTGCGGATCGCACCTACAGTTCCTGGCAACAGATGATCGCGAGCGAGTCGGCGCTGCCCGAGTCGCAGCGTATCCAGGCGCTGTCGATCGTCACGCCGAACCACCTCCACCACGAGGTCGCGATCGCGGCGCTCGACGCGCGCATCCACGTGGCCTGCGACAAGCCGCTGACGACGTCGAGCGAGCTCGCCGCGAAGGTCGCCGACGCGGTGGAGCGCAGCGGCAAGCTCTTCCTCCTCACGCACAACTACACGGGTCACCCGCTCGTGCGCGAGATGCGTGAACGCATCGCGGCCGGCGCGATCGGCGAGGTGCGCAAGGTCTACGTCGAGTACCTGCAGGGCTGGCTCGCCGACGACCTCGAGTCGACGGGGCAGAAGCAGGCGAGCTGGCGCACCGACCCCGCACGATCGGGACCCGGCGGCTCGCTCGGCGACATCGGCACGCACGCCTTCAACCTCGCGGAGTTCGTGACGGGAAGGCGCGTGACGAAGCTCTACGGGAGGAAGCGCGCCTTCGTCGAGGGCCGCCCGGTCGACGACGACGCCATGGCGCTGCTCGAGTTCGACGGCGGGGCCGACGGCATGCTCCGCTGCAGCCAGGTCTGCGTCGGACGCGAGAACGGTCTGCGCATCGAGGTCTTCGGCACCGACGGCGGCTTCGAGTGGAAGCAGGAGCACCCGAACGACCTCACGTGCTTCCGCAAGGACGGCGGCGCCGTGATCGAGCGCACCGGCAACGGCCACCTCGGCGCACTCGCGAAGAGCTCGTCGCGCATCCCGCCGGGCCACCCCGAGGGCTACCTCGAGGCCTTCGCCAACCTCTACCGCGAGTTCGCGGCGTCGATCCGGGCGAAGTCCGCGCTGCCCGAGCACACGCCGAGCGTCGACGCCGGCGTGCGCGGCGTGCGCTTCGTCGAGGCCGTCATCGAGTCGAACGAGCGCGGGAGCTGGGTCGGGATCTGAGTCGGATCCTTCTCAAGAGCACGATTCGTCCAAGAACATCCATCTCCTAGCCCCTTTGCTGCGAACGTGAACCGACAGATTCGCGACTCACTCATAGATCGTGGGTTCTTCTCCGATCACCTTCCCCCGTGTTTCGCTAGCAGTCGACTCTCTCAAGCGCTTTTTGACTCCGATGGCCAACTGATTGACGCACTCTCAGAGCTCCGCCCGACACGACTATGCCAGCACAACCTTGCGCGCCCTGGCGGACTCCGACGAAGAATCGGAGTCCCCAATCCCCTTTCGTATGCGGACCTCTGCAACACTGTCGGGGAATGCTGGGATTCAGATCTATCCACGCTGACCCAATCCAGAGTTTCTGGAATGCCAGTCGCGTCTCAGTCCCTCGGGAGCCCGCGAGCACTATATCGCCGTCCAAGCGGAGAAGAGAACCGCGTTCTCCGTGCACGTGTCTACGCCCGCGCCTCCATCGCATTAGAGACGGACGTCTCCAACTTCTATCCGTCCGTCTACACCCACTCTATCGCCTGGGCTATCCACGGGAAGTCGGAGGCCAACAGACGCCAGCGCGACAACGACCTCCTTGGCAATCGGATCGACACAAAGCTCCGCGCATGCCAGGACAGGCAGTCCATGGGCATCCCAGTTGGTCCGGACACGTCACACCTCTTCGCCGAACTACTTCTAGCAAGCGCAGAGAGGGAGACTTGGGGCAGCGACCCACCGCCAGCAGTTCGATTCATCGACGACTTCCTCATTGGATGTCGCGACTTGGCACAGGCTGACCAGACATTGGATGCTCTCGGCAGATCACTCGAGAGTCTTGAGCTAACTCTGAGCCCGACAAAGACCAAGGTACTGCATCCTCCGCTAGCACCCGAGGACGACTACTCAGCCGAACTCCGTGAGGCGGCACTCTCACTCGATTCCTGCCCATCGGCTGAGGATATCTCGAACTACTTCTGCACCGCTTTCAAACTCTGTAGGTCCTTCCCGAGGAGCTACGTCCTCAAGTATGCACTGCGCTCACTTCGCAACCGCCAATGGGAGGGCAGATCACGTGAAATGTTGATCTCGATGACGTCGCAGGCCGCGCGGTCACAGGCAGGATCGCTTGCCGAGGCTGTCGCGCTACTCGCACCACTTGTTGAGGATGGGTGCGCCGAGACCATTGAGGGCGGCGTGCTGCAGTGCCTCGTCAACGACATCGTGAGTATCGAGTCAGCTCGCGGCAACTCCAGTGAAGTTGCGTGGGCCATCTGGGCGGCGATTGTCTGGAAGTGTGCACTTGGGAAGGACACGGCCCTCCGCGGCGCGAACTGCAACGACTCAGTCGTTTCATTGCTACTCCATGAGGCAAGAGAAGACGGTCTATTGAATGGAGTTGGCGCCGAGCGACTTCATCCGGAAGAGCCGCTCAGCGATGCGCTGGTTGGAGCGCACTGGCTATACTGGTATGAGTATCTTCGTCGACATCGCGGAAGTGCTCGATCGCGCGCTGGCATTGAACTCGTCAATGGTATGAAGGCACTTCTCGATGCTGGTATGTCCTTCGTCAGCGTGTCCTATGGCCGTCTGTTCTTGGAATCGCCGGAGATCGACTACTAGTTTGAGAAATGACACTGGTGCGAGACGCGCTCGATCCTGAACGAACGACGGCCGGCCGCACGAGGTGCGACCGGCCGTCGTGACGAGAAGGCGGTCCGGCGCGAGCGCGACGGGCGCGCTCGCACCGAGCGTTCACGGCAGGAACTCCACCCGCAGCGCGTTGGTGAGGCCGAGGAAGCTCGGCTGCGTGACGTCGAAGTACGCGGCCTGCACGTAGAACTCGAGCGGGACCGGCGTGCCGCCGAAGAGCGGCAGGTGGAACTCGCCGTTCACGTCCGAGGCGTAGGTGAAGATGAAGGGCGCGGGGTACGGCACGACCGTTCCGCCGAACAGCGGGGTGGGGTTGAAGATCGTGTGCGCGCCCAGGTAGACCGGCGTCAGCGGCGGCATGCCGGTGATCGCGAGTTCCGCGACGCCGCCCGCGCCGAGCACGTCGCCGCAGGCCGTCATGGTCGCGGTGCCCGGACCCTGGAAGCCGAGGTCGTCCTGGCAGTGCAGACCCGTGATGGCGACGCAGTCCGAGAACTCGGACGTCGCGCCGATCGGTTCGCGGGTCGCGGTCGTCGTGACGAAGCTCCCGACGCCGCCGCCGAACGGCAGGGTGACGTCGAAGTTGGCGACGCCGTTGCCTCCGGTGACGACCTGGGTCGAGCCGAGGTACGTCTCGCCCTCGCCGAAACCGCTCGGGTCGCACACCGTCGACACGAAGAAGTCGAGCGTGAAGGTGTCGGCCGCGCTCGACCGCATGCGTCCCTTGACGCGGAGCCCGTTCACGCCGGACTCCGCCGAGAGCACCTCGGGGAAGTTCTGGAGACCGCTGCCGCCCGTGTCGACGTCGAACGCGTCGTTCGGGTCGACGCCGTAGCCGAAGCCGGTCGGGACGAGGTCGATGCCGAGCCAGCCGTTGTCGTGGATCGAGTTGCCCTGGAGGCGGAGCTGCGGGACGTTGCGTCCGACCGTGACGCCGTTCAGCAGGTGTCCAGCGATCTCGTTGCCCTCGCCCGGTGCGAGCCCGCCGACGGAGAAGTTCGTGTAGTTCGCGGGGTTGGTGACGGCGTCGCCCATCGAGACGCCCCACACGCTGCCGAGCGTCGGGTCGCCGTTCACGTCGGCACCGATGACGTTGCCGACGATCGAGACGTTCGACCCCGTGCCGCTCGGGAGGATCGACCAACCGAAGAGCTGCCCCGCGTGGTGCGGCCCCTGTCCGTGTCCGAGGATGCCGGAGATCAGGTTGTCGCGGACGATCGTGTCGTGGCACTGGCCCTGGAAGGAGATGCCGATCGTCGAGATCGTGCTGCCCTGCGTGAGGCCGTCCTTCGTCCCGATCCAGTTGTTCTCGATCAGGAGGTCCTGCACGTCGAACAGTTCGACGAGCGTGCCGCTCGGGAGCCCCTCGCTGTTCACCGTCCCGTAGCCCGCGATGACGTTGCGCTCCGCGAGCGTCGGGCCGCCGACGCGGCAGCCCGTGTTGAGCTGGGCCGAGCCGAAGCCCCAGATGCGGATGCGGTCCATCGTGTTGCCGATCACGACGTTCTGGTTCGAACGGTCGATCTTGATCGTGGCGCACTCGTTGTCCTTCAACAGGCTGTTCGACCCGCCGAAGAGCTCGAGGTTGAAGTGACCGGTGTTGCCCTCGACGACGCAGTTCGAGCCGTTGACGTTGAGCTGCGTCCCGTGGAAGCCGCGGATCTCGCAGCCGTCACCGTTGAGTCGCAGGTTGGTGCCGAACAGCATCACCTCCCATCCGTCGGGGTTGGTGTCACCGGTGAAGGCGGTCTGGGTCGTGCCGTCGATGAAGACCTGCTCGTCGGCCTTCATGAAGAAGTTGTTCGTGATCGAGATGACGGCGATGCCGGAGAAGAGCCCCTGCTGCTGCCACGTGTTCTGCGGCATCCGGAACTCGATCGTCTGCGGACCGGGCGTGTTGTTCGTCGCGATGAGTGCCTCCTCGAAGGAGACGAGCCCGTCGGGACCGGGCAGGTCCGCGACGGTCGCGGTCTGCCAGTTGATGTCCGTCACGTCCGCCGCGGTCGTGACGACGACGGTCTGTGCGACGGCCGGCGTCGCGAGCGCGAACGCGCCGAGGACGGCGAGGAGGATGGAGTGCTCGTGGATCTTCATGGTGGAGATGGTTTCGAGCGCGCCGCGTGGGGTCGGACACCCGTGTTCGATCGAGGTCAGGGGGTGAGGAGCAACGGCGTCGCGTTGCTCGCGTGCGTCATCAGGCCGCTGCCGAGCAGGTCGACCGTGAGGTAGGCGTGGTGCAGCGTCTTGCCGACGAAGCTCGGACTCGTGCCGGCGGGCAAGCGGAACTCGCTCGACGCCGTGCCGTCGTCGTCGATCAGGCCGATGTTCGGGGAGACGAGGCCGGCTCCGCCCGAGAAGAGGATCAGGCTCGTGTACGCGTCGTAGACGATCGGCACGGTGAGCCCGGTCAGCGGGTCGAAGAGGCCGGGCGACGTCCCGCTGAGCGTGCCGAGGACGACGAACACCTCGTTCGCACGGTCGGCACCGGGGCGCAGCACGAAGCGCTGCACGCCGCCGAGGGAGAGCGACGCGACCTGCGGCGTCGCGACCAACGTCTTGTCGTCGGTCAGGGCGTAGGTGCCCTCGTTGCCGACGATCCAACCGTTGCCGTCGTCGACGAACTCGATGCCGTTCCACTCGACCTGCGGAGCCGTGTAGAGGTTGTGCGCGACGGGCGGCAGCGCGACGGGCTGCCAGGTCGCGCCGCCGTCGACGGTGTGCGCGACGAAGCGGTTCCAGCCGACGACGTAGGCCTCGTCCGGACCGACGGCCTCGACGCCCATGTAGGCGGCGCCGCTCGGACCGCCGGCGTCCTGCGGCGTCCAGTGCGCGCCGCCGTCGGTCGTGCGGTACAGCGTGTTGGCGAAGCCGCTCGCCCAGCCGTTGCGCGAGTCCGCGAAGGAGACCGACGCGAGCATCACCGGGCTGTCGAACTGCTTCGTCCACGTGAGGCCGCCGTCGTCCGTGACGTGGATCCCGTTGCCGACGAGCCAGCCCTTCCGGTTGCCGGGGAGGAAGTCGGCGCAGCGGAACCCGTTCGTCGTGCCCGAGGGGCCGCTCGCGAACCAGGTCGCGCCGCCGTCCTCCGTGCGGACGAACGTGCTCGAGGCGAAGTTGCCGCGCCCGAACGCGATCGCGGTCAGCTCGTCGAGCGCCACGATCCCGAAGAACTCGAAGTTGGGCGCGACGAGTTGGAGCTGCCAGGTGCGGCCGCCGTCGACGGAGCGCGCGATCTGGCCGTCGTCGGCGAGGCCGAAGACCTGCTGCATCCCCGCGGCCCAGCCGTGGTCCTCGTCGACGAAGTCGACGCACCAGACGTCGCCGTAGGCGTCGAACCCGTCCACCTGGACGCGCTCCCAGAGCGCGCCGCCGTTCGTGGTGAGCGCGATCTCGCCGTTCTCGTTGGCGACCCAGGCTCGGCGCGCGTCGATCGCACTGATGTCGCGCGCGGTGTGCGCGGCGCCGCTCGAGATCTGTCGCCAGCTGGCGCCCCAGTCGTCGGAGCGGATCACGACGCCGTTGTCGCCGCAGGCGTAGGCGACGCCCTGCGAGAACGAGACGTCCCAGAGGCGTTGACCGATGGGCGTCTGGACCGTGTTCCAGGTCGCGCCGCCGTCGACGGTGTGGACGATGTTCCCGCTGTCGCCGACCGCGATGCCGTGCAACGGATCGGCGAACGCCGCGCCGTGGGCCCAGGTTCCCGCGGGGACGACGGCCGGGTTCCAGTTCGCGCCGCCGTCCGTCGTGTGCAGGAAGGTCGAGCCGCCGATCACCCAGCCCTCGTTCGCGCTCACGAACCGGACCGACGTCGTGTTCGGCATCGGGTCGCCGATGTTCGGCGTCAGGTCGAACGCCTTGGTCCAGCTCACGCCGCCGTTCGTCGTCCGCGACAACGACCCGTCGATCGAGACCGCGTAGCCGTTCAGCGTGTCGAAGAACCAGAGCGAGCGGACGGTCCACCCGCTGAGGACGGACGCGCCGGTCCACGTGTGGCCGCCGTCCGTGGTGCGGTAGGCGATGCCGCCGTTGCCGCAGGCCCAGCCGTGCAGCTCGTCGACGAAGAAGAGCCCGTACATCGAGCCCCAGGTGTTGTCCTGGACCCACGTCGCTCCGCCGTCGGTCGTGTGGAACATCCCGTTCCCCGCGCACCAACCGTGTTGCTGGTCGAGGAAGAAGACGGCGTTGAGCGTCGTGGTCGGGTTGACCGGCAGGACTTCCCAGGTCGCGCCGCCGTCGACGGAGTGCACGAGGTCGCCGGTCTGCGCGAAGAGCGCACCGGCCGTCGCCCACACCTCGCCGCCGGAGACGGCGTGGATCGAGAGCATGTTCTTCGGGCTCGGGAGCGGCGCCTGGAGCTCGATGGTCTGGGCGCTCGCCGCGGCGGCGAGGACCAGCGCGACGGGGAGGGCGGCGAGGGTCGCGCGACCGGCGAGGGGTCGGGTGCGGGCGGTGCGTTCCATGGCGGTGGGCTCGGGGACGGGGCGCGGCCGGGCCGCGGCCCAGCTCTCAGCTTTTCCTGAGAGTAGAGGGCGCGACGGGCGCGGCGCCAGGAATCTCTCAGAAAATCCTGAACGGAACCGCGCGGTCCGGCAGACTCGGGGACGACAAGGCGTGTGCCGCGCGCGGTGACCCTCCTCCCGACCCCGTGAGGACGGATCCGCGGCCGCGGATCCAGGCTCCGGACGATCGCGTCCGGGATCTGGAAGCGGCGGTCCGGCGACCACCGCCGCGTCCGCCCTCGAGTCGACGCACGTGAACGAGCGACCTCCCCCCCACCGATCCGGGTCCGGACCGCGCGACTTCGACGTGCTCACCGATCCCGAGCAGATCGCGTCGCTCGGACACGCGGACCGTCTCGCGATCCTCGGCGAGCTCGTCGACGAGGCGCGCACCGGGTCGCAGGTGGCGGAGCGCCTCGGGCTGCCGGTCCAGCGCACGCACTACCACCTGGGCCGACTCGTGAAGGACGGACTCGTCGTCGAGGTCGGACTCGCGGACAAGCGCTTCAAGCAGGAGCGCTTCTACCGAGCGGCGGCGCGCCACCACCTCGTCTACCCCGCGCACGGCGCGACCGACGAGGCGACGAGTCGCGCGGTGCTCGAGGCGTTCGAACGCGTGTTCGACGTGTGGCGCCGACGCGAACTGCTCGACATCGACCTCGCCGCGGTCGCACGTCGCGTCGTCGACGACGTGCTGCGCGTCCGGCCCGGCGACCGCGTGCTCGTCATGGGCCCGCCGCAGGTCCGCGAGATCCAGGACGCGATCTTCCTCGCCGTCGAGATGCGCGGCGGGAGGCCGAGCCTGCGCACGTGGTCGCGCGAGTACATCTACTCGCGGCTCGACCTCATGAAGGACGAGGCGACGCGCTCCCTGCCGTTCGTGTCCGACGCGGACACCGACGACCTCGCGGGCTTCGTCTTCGTCACGTCGACGCAGCCCGCCGGCCCGGAGCCGAACGAGCGCCAGCGCGACAACCTCCCGCGTCTGCTCGAGGCGCTCACGACGTGGCAGCGCCGACTGCGCACGCTCGGCGTGCGGCAGGTCGAACTCAGTGTCCCGGTGCGCGGCGACGTCGAGGACGGCGAACTCTCGGTCGAGGAAGCGCTCGCGACGTTCTGGCGCGCGCTGTCGACCGACTCCGACGTCCTCTCGGCGCGCGTCGACGCGCTGCTCGCCCGCATCGACGGACGCGAGGACCTGGCGCTGATCGACGACGTGGGCGGCCGGCTCGACCTGCGCGTCGACGCCGCGCGACCGCACCTCAACATCGGTCGACTCTCGGACGCGGACCTCGCGAAGGGCCACGCGTTCGAGGAGTTCCCGCCGGGTTCGTTGACGCTGCTCGCGGTGCCGGGGAAGGCGTCGGGCGAGCTGACCTTCCCCTACGTCTCCGTCGGCGGTCGGCGCGTGCGCGACGTGACGGTGCGCGTCCACGAGGGTCGCATCGCGAACATCGAAGCCCCGGAGCACGCGGAGTTCCTCCGCGAGCGGATCGCGCGCGCGGTCGGCGACGCCGACTCCGTCGCGGAGGTCCGCCTCGGCGTGAATCCCGCGGGCGACGCGCTCACGGGCAAGGCCAGCCTCGACGCCGTGCTCGACGGCACCGTCACGCTCGCCTTCGGCAGCAACGAGACGCTCGGCGGTTCGCAGAGCGCGACGCTCGACCTGCGACTCCCGTCGCGTTCGCTCGAGGTGCGCGCGGGCGACGACGTGGTCGCGGCTCGACCCTGACGACGACGGCTCAGCGCGTGCGCTCGAGCCGAAGGTCCGTCGTCCGTTCCGAGAGATCGACGACGCGCAACTCCGCGGAGGCATGCAGCCCCTCGGGCGTCGTCGCCTCCACGGTGTAGTCGCCCGGCGCCAACCGGAACGTCGCGAGGACCGGTACGACGAGGAGCGACGCGCCGTCGCTGCTGCGACTCGCGACCTCGACGCCTTCGCCGTCGCGCACGACGACGTCGATCCGCGACGGCGCGGCCTCGTCGCCCCACGTCGACCTGACGGTGCAGTGCGCACCGCGCACCACGCGGACCGCGACCTCGGTGGAACCGAGCGCCTCGACGTCCGCGGTGAACTCGCCGTCCACGACGCCGCGCGCCCACACGCTCCCGCTCCACGTCCCGGCCGAGAGGTTCGGGACGACGAGCGTGTCCCGGTCCGGCGCGACCTCGACGCCGTCCATCCACAGGCCGGATCCCGCGCTGAGCGCGATCGTCACCGGCACGTCCCGCGCGTCGTCGTCGCGAAGCACGCGGATCACGAGCTCGCCGGCGGGCTCCGTCACGATCGTGCCGACGTCGTAGGTCTCGCCCGGCGCGACCTCGAACCAGTCGGTCGAGCCGATCGGCGTGTCGGCGTCCCAGAGCACGACGCGATAGCGGCCGGGGTCGACGCGCTCGAAGGAGAAGTCGCTCTCCCCGCACTCGCGATCGGTGTACCAGGAGGTCCCCGTCGTCAGCGTCGCGCCGAGTCGCTGCGGTCCGCCGACGCGACGGTTCACGTCGTCCACGCGGCCGATCACCGTGCACGCCGCGGCCTCGATCTCGGGCGCGTACGCGACCTGCAGGACCACGTCCTCGCCGCCGGGTGCGACGCCGGTCCGGCTCGGCGCGACCGTGCCCTCCGGCGCGTCCCACAGCTGCACGGTGACGGCGTAGGTGTGCGGCTCGAGGTTCAGGAACTCGAAGCGGCCCTCCGCATCGGTGACGAGCGCGGTGTCGACGCCGTCGACCTCGTCTCGGAGCGTGACGAAGACGTCGCCCATCGGCGAGTCGTCGACGAACAGCGTGCGACCCGTGATCGCGAGGCCCTTCGAGACGACGGGGTCCCACACGACGAGTTCACCCGGGCTCGCCGCGACGACGTCCTGCGCGCGCATGACCGAACGCATGACGGAGAAGTCGTGCGGTTCGAACGCGTAGAGGTGCAGTTCGCCGGGCTGGAGCGCGTCGAGCTCGAAGCGTCCGTCGGCGCCCGCCGTTCCCTCGACGTGTTCGAACACCGCGTAGTGGTCGATCTGGCCCGTGCCGAGGAAGTCCTCGGGGATCGCGACGTCGAAGGCGTGCACCAAGACGCCGGGGAACGGTGACCCGTCCGCGTCGAGCGCCGTGCCGCGCACGACCACCGGACGCTGGAAGCGGAAGTCGCGCCGCACCGGACCGCGCACGACGTCGAGCTCCTCGCGCAGCACGCCGAAGCCGTCGGCACGCACGGCGACCGACGCGTTCCCGGGGACCAGGTCGACCAGGCGGAAGCGCCCCTCCTCGTCGGTGCGTGCGACGGAGGGGCCCCAGCTCTCGACGATGGTCCCGTTGCGTCGCTCCTCGACGAACACGTCGGGCTCGCCGACGGCGACGATCGCACCGGCGAGGGGCACGTCGTCCGGTCCGAGGACGCGTCCGTGGAGCACCGCGCCTCCCGCTGCGAGCGTGAAGTCGGCGACGACCTCGCCGTCGCGGGGCTCGACCATCTCGAGGTCGAGGAGTTCCGACCGCGCGAAGCCCTCGGCGAACGCGGCGATGGACTCGCGCGGCGGAGCGGAGCGCAGTTCGTAGCGCCCGTTCGCGTCGGTGGTGGCCGCGACGCGACCGTCGAGCCAGTCCGTGCGCGGCGTCGTCATGCGGATCGACGCGCCCGCGATCGGGAGTCCCGCGGCGTCGCGGACGACGCCGCTCACGTCGAGGCCGCGCGCGAGCGCGAGCTCCGCGTCGACGGTCGTCCCGGCCTCGATCTCGAACGTCGTGCGCGCGCCGCGATCGGCCTGCGCGTGCCACGTGCCCGGAGCCAGGCCGCGGACGACCACCGTGCCGTCGGTCCCCGTCACGCCGCTCTCCACGGGCGCCCCGTAGCTGCGGCCGCGGACGATCGGGCCCACGCCGACCTCGACACCCTCGGCGCGCGAACCGTCGGACCAGGTGACGGCGAAGCGCACCGCACCGGTCGTCGACGACCCGGCGACCGTCGGCGGCCCGATCGCGGGATCGACGGGCGTCGCGACGGACCTCGCGAGCGACGCGACCTCGGACTCCGCCAGCCGAGGTTGCTCGTCCGTCGCGAGCTCCGCGCCGATGCGCCCTCCCTCCGCTGTCGAGCGATCCGCCGACGGCGACTCGCGCACGAACCAGAGAGCGAAGGCGAGTGCGAGGACGACGACGGCGGCGGCGATCTTCTTCACGGCGAGTGCAGCTCCGAGGTGCGGGGCGAGTGGTGCGAGCGGTGCGTTCGGTGCGGCGGCGGTGCCGACATTCATCCCGCCGGCCAGGGCGAACAGTCCCGCGTCGAGTTCGCGGCGCGAGGTGCCGCGCTCGAGGTCCTCGCGCAACAGCGCGAGTCCGCGTTGCAGGCGCGTCTTGACCGTCGCGACGGGTTCGCCGAGCCGCTTCGCGATCTCGGTCGGCGCGAGGTCCTCGAACCAGCGCAGGTAGAGCGCCGTGCGGTACGGCTCGCGCATCCGTGCGAGCGCGTTCGAGATCCGCGCGGAGAGTTCGAGCCGCTCCTGCGCGGAGCCCACGGCCTCGCCGCGATCCGGTTCGTCGCCGGTCGTCGTCGCCGCCTGGCGCACGCTGCGCCGGCGCAGCTCGTCCTGCGCGCGGCTCGTCACCGCGCGGCGGAGCCACGCGAAGCTGAGCACGCGCGGCGGCGACTCGAGCGCCGCGACCCACGCGGCCTGCACCGCGTCGTCCGCGGCGTGCTCGTCGTGGAGCAGCGCGAGGGCGACGCGGCGCATGCTGCGCGTGTGGCGCAGGAGCAGATCGCTGCCGGTGGGGTCCGTCATGGGTGCGGCGAGGGACGCGCGGGCGGCTCGGGAGGACTCGGACTTCTCGGATTCTGCGACAGCCGGACCTCCTCGCGTGGTCCAGTCCTCGGCGATGACCTCCCCCACCCCGCCCGGAACTCGGTCGGTCGACCGCTCGCGAGCCGGGTGGTTCGCCTGCTCGATCCTCGCGCTCGCTCCGAGCTGTCGTCAGGTCGCCCGCGACATGACGGGCGACGTCGCCTACGCGAGCGGAGGGCGCGTCGTGCTGCTCGACGTCGACAGCGGGCGCGAGCGCGTCCTCGTGGAGGACAACGGGTACGACCGACCGCTCGTGTGGCTGCCCGACGGTCGTCGGCTCGTGCACTGGAACCACGCGGGCGGCGCCTGGGACCTGTGGTCGATCGACGTCGAGTCGGGTGAGCACGTGAACCTGACGCGGAGCGCCGACGACTCGCGTTCGGCGGTCGGCTCGCCGGACGGGAGGTGGATCGCCTGGATGAAGGGCGGTGCCGGCACGTGGGTCATGCGGAGCGACGGCACGGGCGGGCACGCGGTCCACGACCTCGGGCACCGCGACGCGCCCCCCGCCTGGTCGCCCAGCTCGCAGCGGCTCGTCCTCACGCATCTCGAGGACGGAAGCATGTCCTTGCACCTCGTCGAACTCGCGGACGGAACGGTGACCGCGACGAAGGAACTGGGGCGAGGCGAGGCCGTCGCGTTCGTCGACGAGAGTCGCCTGCTCGTGCTCGCGTACCTCGGCGACACCTACGACCTCGTCATCGTCGACGTCGACTCGGGCGAGCGCGAACCCGTGACGCGGAACGAGGCCTTCGAAGGAGCCGTTGCGCTCTCGCCCGCGCGCGACCGGATCGCCTTCGTCGAGAGCGACGACTCGGGAAGCAGGCTCGTCGCGCTCGAACTCGGGAACGACGAGACGCGCGTTCTCGCCGAGGTCGAAGGGACCTACTCGCCTCCTTCGTTCTCGAGCGACGGCGAGTTCCTCGTCTACGAGTCGGGTCCGCGCGGGGAGATGCGCGTCCACGCCGTGAGGTTCGACGGCGGCGCGGTGCCGATCGAGCTCACGTCGGCGGGAGCGACCACGCCGGTCTGGCGACCCGCCGCGCGCTGACCCGCGCGTGGCGCGAGCGCATCCGAGGACGCGCCGGACGCTCGCTCACTCGCCGTCCCGCGGCTCGGGCGCCGTCCGCACCCCGCGGATCCCGTAGGCGACGTGGCGCGGCCCTTGGCTCCAGGCGGCGAAGGGGCGCCACGCGACCGGACTCCACGGGTTGAAGCCGCCCTCGGCGTACTCGTGGTCCGCGCCGTACCAACCGCCGCCGCGGTAGCCGTAGCCGCCCGTGCCGCGGTCGTCGCCGCGCGGCCAGTCGGCGTTCGTCGCGGAGCCGTACCAGGTCACCATGCCGTCGCCGTGCGAGCCCTCGAACGCGCGGCCCGCGTCGCTGCCGGCCGAGACGACGCGCTCCCACAGGCTGCCCGCGAGGTCCATCACGAACCAGCACGACGCACCCGTCGTGTCGCGCTGCGCGTCGACGAACGCCGCGCGTTGCGCGCGCGGACCGACGACGAGGTCGAAGTTCGCGTCGACGCGCCGGTCGATGCGCTCGGTCGACGCGGTCCCCCAGGGGTAGTCGCCCTCGACGGGCTCCTCCGGTCCGCGACAGATCTTCTCGTACTCGAGCTCGGTCATCGGCCGCAGCCCGGCCCAGTCGAGGAAGGCGCAGCCGTCGTCCCAGCTCACGAAGTTCGCGGGACGGCGCGGCGCGATCGCGACGTAGCGACCGTCGACGAGCTGGATCGAACAGCCGTGTTCGCGGCACCCGCGTCCCGCGAAGTTCGCGCGCAGCGCGCTCGCCTCGTCGGGCAGGTGGTCGAGGAACGCGGCGTACTCGCCCTGGCTCAGCTCGTACTTCATGACGTAGCTGCGCCGCGTCCCCTTCGGGAACGCCGCCGGGATCGGACCGCCGCGGTCGCCGCGGTACTCCGGGTGCTCGGGGACGCGGTAGCCGAGCGTGCCCGAGCCGCCGCCCACCTCGATCGCGTCCTCGGACTCCACGCGGTAGGGACCGGTCGCCTCGCCGTCGGTGCCGCGGCGGAAGAACGAGCTGTGCGCGATCGCGGCCTCGTCGGCCGCGCCGAGCCAGTACGGACCCTCCGGCACCTCGACCATCTCGATCGCGAGGACGTCGAACTCGAGCGCGTCGGCGCCCGCGAACGGTCCGAGGCTCGCGGGATCGACGTCGAGCTCGAGTTCGTACGAGGCGTAGCCGTCGACGTACGGCGCGCCGCAGCTCACGAACACGCCGACGCCGTCCTCCGAGATCTCGCACGCCGCGCCGGGACACTCGACGGCGCGCACGTCGAGCGTGCGTTCGGCCGTCACGGCCGACACGTGCGCGTGCCGCCACCACGTCGCGCCGACCTGTCGCGCCTTCACGAACACCCAGACCGCGTCGTGGTTGCGCTCGAGGTTCCACGCGCGCCGCCAGCCCACCTCGCAGCGCACGACGAGCCGCTCCTCCGTGCGCTCGTGCGAGACGTCCGTCACGACAACGCCGTCCGCGCGCGCCGCCGTCGCGAGCGCGAGAGCAACGACGACCGGCAACATCACTCTCGGAATCACCTCGCTCCCCCCGCTGCGGACGGACCGCGTCGAGCGCACCTGCTCGAACTCCGCTCCTCGGAGCCCTCCCGGTGCCGCAACTGGATCGGATGCACAACGGGGCGGCGCGTGCGTCGGACTCGGTCCGACGACGAAGAGCCGGGAATCGTGTGGGGTGGGTTGCCGACGATGGTGGTCCGGGAGGAGGAGTCCGACATGGGTGGTACCGCGAAGGCGCGACGGTGCTGCGAGTCTATGCCCGTCGAGCCGACGACACCGCCGGCGATCCTCGCGGGTTCGGAGTCGTGGCACGCTCCACTGCGGCGCGCGACGAGGGTCGATGCGCCGACGCCTCGGGACTCCCCGACGTGCGGACTCGTTCGCGGTCGTGCGATCTCGTGATGCCGTGCGAGCCGCCGAGGGTCGGCGCGGGGGCGGGGTCGGAGTCGCGAATTGCAAAGTCGTGCTCCCTTCCCATTGCAAACCCGGCCGCCATCCCCTTTTCCAGGCGACTCCGAGGCGAACCGCCTCCGTCCTCCTGCTCGCCGCCCCGAAATTCGCCGCTCTCGGCACGACCCTCGGTTCGTCCGGCGACCGCGCCGGCACCCGTGCCCGCGGCCGACTCGATGCGCGAGTCCGTCGCCGTCGCCGACGGAGGAACGAGCCCGGCCGTCCGCATCGGCGACGAGAAGACCGGTCGGATCGGGGACGACGCGGGGTCGACGCCCACGAACTCGACGTCGCACCGGAGGGCGCATGGGTGTGGGCGGCGCGATCGAGCCCGGGGCAGCACGAGGATCTTCGTCGGCGAGGCCGAGCTCGACATCGAGTCGGACGCTCGCTCCCGAGAGCCGAACTCGTCGTCCACCGCGGCGATCCTCGGGAACTTCGCCGACGGCTCCGGGAGCCATGCGACGTCGTACGCGTTCCTCTGTGCGAATCCGAGTCAGGTGTTCCTGACGTACGCGGCCCCGTCCCCGTGCTCCATCGGCGGGGACGAAACGGCGACGCCGAACTTCGGCCGGCCGTTCGGCCCCGGCTTCGATTCGCTCGGTCGGTTGGCGGTGACTCCGGTGGTCCCGGGCGCCGGCGCGACGACCGGGCTCCACGCCGTCGCGTGAGCGGGTCGTCGATCTTCACGAACGGGACGTCCTGCAGCTCGGGCGTCGGGACGCTCGCCGAGCACGGGCACCTCAGCGACCGTCGGTCGCGGGAGCGTCGCCGGACGTGCAGATGAGTCCTTCCGCCAGGACCAGGTGCTGCTCGAACGTGTCCGCGTAGGTGGCGAGCGCGCCGGGAGCGACCGGGGGATAGCTGTCCGGGTAGGCCTTCGTGAAGATCGGGGCCGCCACCTCGAAGCGGGCGAGGAGCGCCAACTGCCCCGGCGTCAGGATGGCGCGCGCCGCGTCGGGCAGGCTCGGGCGGCCCTCCGCGTCGAACACGACCGCCGCGTTGAGCTTGGTCTGCTGCATCACGGTCAGCGGCAGGTGCCCGAGCGGCAGCAGTCGGAGCTGGTGGAACTGCTCCTTCGCCTCGACGCCGCGGGGGGCCTGCACGAGTTCCTCGACGCGGCCGTCGTGGTGCTTGCGCGCGATCCTGCTCTGCGCGTGGTCGTAGGCGTAGATCGTGTCGAGGCAGTCGAGCTCGGCCGCGCTCGCGAGCAGCTTCTCGTACGGCACGATCGTGTGGTCGAAGTCGACCTCGACGACCTCGCGGTCGCCGATCCATCCCGCTCGGGTCGCGACGACGCCGTCGATCCCGCCGAGCTTCTGCTCGCCGACCCAGTAGCAGTGCATCGCGAAGGCCGCGACCGAGAAGCGCTGGGGATGGTCCTCGCGGTAGGTCTCCTCGACCGCGACGGCGAGGTACTTCGGCACCTCGCGATCGCGCGCCTCGAACCCGTGCTCGAGCCACAGCGCGAGCATGTTCGGCGTGCGCAGCGTGTCGGTGCGCTTCACGAGGTCCTTCCGCTCCGCGTCGATCACGCGCAGCGACTGGAAGTTCCACGGAGCCTCGCCGAACGAGTCGAGCACCTCGCGGTCCGCGCCCTCCACGCTGTTGAGGATGCAGACCGGGACGTACTCCGCCTCGATCGTGTCGACGAGCAGCGGGTGCGACAGCGCGGTCTCGCCGAAGTGCACGCACGCCTCGCAGCCCGGCACCTCCTGGAACATGAGGAGGATCGGCTTGCCGGTCTCGCGCGAGCGCTCGATGCCGCGATCGAGGTCGCGGACCCAGTCGACGCGACCGAGTTCGACGGGAACGGGCTCGCCGGTCGAAGCTCCCTCCTGGTCGGGGGTCGGAGCGACGGCGAGAACGGTGCTGACGAACGCGGCGGCGCCGACGAGGGCGCCCGCGACGTGCGGTACGGGAGCGGCGGACATGCGACGAGGGTAGCCCGCCGCACGCGCCGCGTGGCCGCGGGGTCCCCGGTGTCGACCGAGGATCCCGCGACGCGGGTCAGGCGCGTCGACGGCGGCGACGCGCGCCGCCGCTCGCCGGCCCGGACGACGCGGCGTCGTTCCCGAGCCCCGCTCCGAACGCGGGTTCGTCCTGGGTCCGCGCCGCGGCGGCGACCGCGGTCTTCGCGACCGTCTTCGCGACGGCGGGCTTCGCCGCGGGACGCGCACGGTTCGCCGCGCTCGCGCCGCCCGACCTCACCGGAGCCGACTTCCGGACCCGGGTCTTCGACGCACCGCCGTTCGCGGCGGCGCGGTCGCGATCCCGACCCTGCGCGCTCGCGCTGCGGGTCGACGCGCTCGTCGTCGACACGCCGCGCGTCTCGCGGTTCGCGGCGGAACGGGTCGTGCGCTCGCTCCCGCCGCCTTCGGTCCGATCGAACCGAGCTCGCGCACCGGGATCGGCTTGCCGAGCCGCTTCTCGATCGCGCGGATCTGCGTCCCGTCGTTCGGCGTCGCGAACGTGAAGGCCATGCCCGTCATCTCCGAACGACCGGTCCGGCCGATGCGGTGCGTGTAGGCCTCGGGCGTCATCGGGACGTCGAAGTTGACGACGTGCGAGACGCCCGCGATGTCGAGCCCGCGCGCCGCGATGTCGGTCGCGACGAGGATCTCGAACGCGCCGCTGCGGAAGCCGGCCATGGCCTTCTCGCGCTGCGGCTGCGACATGTTGCCCTGCAGCGCGACGGCGGCGTGGCCCTGCGCGGAGAGCTTCTGCGCGAGCTGCTTCGCGCGCCGCTTCGTGCGCAGGAAGACGATTGCGGAGGTGAACTCGTCGCTGCCGAGCAAGCGTTCGAGCGCGCCCATCTTGGCGCCCTCGGGGATGCGGACGAGCGCGTGTTCGATCGTCGACGCGGGGCGCGAGTGCTCGAGCTCGACGACGGTCGGCTGCACGAGGATCGAGTCCGCGAGCCCGCGGATCTCCTTCGGCATCGTGGCCGAGAAGAGCAGGTTCTGACGCTTCTTCGGCAGCGCGCGCAGGATGCGGCGCACGTCCGGCAGGAAGCCCATGTCGAACATGTGGTCGGCCTCGTCGAGGACGAGCACCTCGACGCCGTCGAGGCGCAGCTCGCCCTGACCGTGCAGGTCGAGCAGGCGCCCCGGGCAGCCGACGACGACGTCGGGCTTCGCGCGCAGCGCGCGGATCTGGCGCGCGATCGGCACGCCGCCGAACGCCAGGGTGGAGGTGATCTTGGTGTGCGCGCCGAGCTTCACGAACTCGTCGTGCACCTGCGCGCTGAGTTCGCGCGTCGGCGTGACGACGAGCGCGCGGATCGGACCGCGGCGACCGCCGACCAGGCGCTCGAGGATCGGCAGCACGAAGGCCGCCGTCTTGCCCGTCCCGGTCTGCGCGAGTCCGAGGACGTCGCGTCCTTCGAGCGCGGGCGGGATGGTGGCGGCCTGGATCGGCCGGGGGAGGGCGTAGCCCGCGTCGGTGGCGGCGCGGAGCAACTCGGGGCGGAGCGCGAAGCTCGCGAAACCGACCGCGTCGCGGTCGGCGTTCTTCTTCTCTTGGATGACGTCTCTCGTCTTCGGCGCGACCGCTGGGGGGCGGTCCCTCGCCGTGGACCGGGTCCGAACGACAGCGTCGGTCCCGGTCGCTTCTGTTCGTGCGGTGCGTTCCGCGAGGTGTCCGCCTCGCCGACCCTGTCGTGCACCGCCGGTCGCACCCGGCCCGGCCGGTCGACCCCACCGGGCTCCGGCCCGGTCGTGCGACGCTCCCCGTCCGAGTGGATCGGGGCCGCCGCGGCGCGAGAAGTCTATCGTCCGGAGGAGCGGCCCGGGGCGCGTCGTTCTCGGAATCCGCCGCGGTCGCTCCCGAGAACGGCGCGCGTTCGCGTCACCTGAACCACCACCAGCGCTCGAGACCGTCGCGCTCCATCTTCTCGAGGGCCGCGCGCCCCGAGACCGAGTGGTCGCGGCGGGACGCGGGCTCAGCGCGCCTCGAGATCGCGCACCACCGCTCGTCCGACCTCGTAGGAGGCGGCGTCGATCCGGTAGCCGTCCGAGCCGTCGAGCAGCTTCTCGCTCTGCGAGTCGTGGACCGCGTAGCCACCCGTGCGATGAAGCGTGTCGAGCGCGCGTCCGACCGTGGCGAGGACCTCGACCGCTTCGGCTCCGTCGTACCAGAACGGGATCGAGACGTGGATCACCGATCCCATGAACGTGATCTGGAAGCCGAGCGACGGTTCGGTGAGCTCGACGAGTCCGGGAGCGTCGAAGCGCTCGAGGTTCGAGACGGCTCCGACCAGGCCCGTCACGAGCGAGTCCACGTCGGCGTCGAGCGGACCGAACGGCAGCGCATCGGGATCGGCCGGGTCGATGTCCGGAGGCGCGAGTGCGCGCGACCTGGCCTGTTCGACGGTCTCGCCCGGCCGGGGACGGAAGAGGACGAGGTCGTAGCTCATGGCCGCTGCGAGCATAGTGCGCCGCGATCCCCTTCCGTGTGGTTCGCTGCCGCCGCGGCGCGGGCGTCGCACCGTCGAGTTCGCCCGCGATCGCAGGCGCCTCGGTCAATGCTCCTCGGGCACTTCGAGCGGGCCCAGGTCGACGAGCTCGCCGGCGACGTCGGCCGTGCCGAGGTCGCGCGACGAGGTGTCGCGGAGGAGTAGTCGGATCGTGTAGCGACCGGGCGGGACGTCCTTCAGTTCGAAGCGGCCCTCGCGCACGAGGTCGTGGCCCGCGACCGCGCGCCCCTCGCGGTCGACCAGGACGAGCGTGTCCTGCGGGATCCCGGCGCGCGCGCCGGCGACCGAACCGACGACGGTCGTGCCGAGGTCGACGTCGAGCTCGAGCGGACCGGCGGGGGCGCCGGCCGGGATCGTGCCGACGCGGGCGAGGCGCGTCGCGGGATGGCGCTGGCGAGGCATCCTCGTCATGGAACGGAAACGCCGGTCGAGCTCGTCCGCGAGCGAAGCGAACACGTGGAGTTCGCCCGACGGGAGATCGCCGTCGAACACGAAGCGTCCCTCCGCGTCGGTGACGGCGCTCGCGGCGACGAGGTCCGCCTGTGCGAGCGTCGAGGTCGGCGGCACGTCGCGCCGCAACGTCGCGACCACGACGCGGTTCGGCAGCGGCACGCCGCCGAGGCGCAGCACGCCTTCCACGCGGCGCGGGCGATCGAGCTCGACGACGAGCTCGCCATCGTCGCCCTCGCGCACGAGGTCCAGGGTGAGCGGTGCGAACTCGTGGTGCTCGACGAGCAGGCGCAGGTGCCGTCCGTCGCCGAAACTCGAGGACGCGAGCTCGAAGCGACCGTCCGCGCCGGTCCGCGCGTCGCCGACGAAGCTCGCCGCGCGAGCGTCCGGGGTGAATCCACCGACCTCGATCCGCGCGTCCTCGACCGGTGCGCCGTCGTCCGCCGCGACCACGATGCCGCGCAGCGGGACGAAGTCGTGTTCGAGCACGATCTCGAGGCCGTCGACCACGCGCGCGGCGCTCGGCTCCACGTCGATCTCGAGGTAGCCGACCGAGCGGCCCACCGCGCGAGCCCAGAGTCCGGCGCGACCGATACCCGTCCGCAGGTCGACGACCGCGGGGACGACGACCTCGAAGGTGCCTTCGGGGTCGTCGACCTCGAAGACCGGCTGGTGATCGATGTCGCCGACCACGAGGTACGCGAACGTCGAGGGGACCTGCGTGAAGTGGTTCGGTCGCTCCTCGTCGTCGACCGCGACGCACAGCACGTAGTGTTCGACCGGCGCCCCGCGCGCGTCCACCACGACGCCGCGCAGCGTGACGGTGCCGAGCTCGCGCTCGGTGACGACGGGTTCGAGCGCGATCTCGATCTCCTCGGGGAGGCCGGAGCCGTCGTCGTACCACAGGCCGTCGCCGTGGCTCGCCGCCTCGACGATCAGCGCATACACCGGACGTTCGTCGTCCGACGCGACGCGCGGGATCCAGGTGCGACCGCGCGCGTCGACGTTGACGGTGCGGATCGGGACGAGGTCGCCGTTCGCGACGAGGTCCTCCGGGTCGACGCCCGGACCGATTCCGATCGTCGGGCGCGAGCGCACGTAGGCCCGCACCCGCGCGGGTGCGACCGGCGTCCGATCGAACGACTCGACGACGCGCACGAGTACGCGGTCCGCGTCGTCGGTCGCGACGAACGCGCGCCGCTCCGGGTCGGCGACGCCGGCACCGCCCGTCCCGGCGACGAGCGCCGCGAGGTCGTCGCGCGCCCCCGTCTCCTCCTCCTGCGACGTCGCGACCGTCACCGACCGCTCGTCGCCGCGCCGGCCTCCGATCCACAGCGCGATGGGCAGCGCGACGAGCACGAGCGCCAGCGCGACGATCGCCGCCGTCCTGCGCCTCCCGACCGCGTCCCGTCCGCCTCGACCCGTCACCGCCGCGGATCGTAGCGCGGGTCCGCGTCTATGGTGGCGCCATGAAGCGCCCCGCCCTCCTCGCGTCCGCCGCCCTGTTCGTCGCCTTCTCCTCGACCCCGCTCCCCGCCCAGGACCGCATCGTCGGCCGCGACTTCGCGACGCGCGCCCCCGTCGCGGCGACGCACGGGATGGTGTGCTCGAGTCAGCCGCTCGCGACGCAGATCGGCGTCGAGATCCTGAAGAAGGGCGGCAGTGCCGTCGACGCGGCGATCGCGGTCGACGCGGCGCTCGGACTGATGGAGCCGACGGGCAGCGGCATCGGCGGCGACCTCTTCGCCATCGTCTGGGACGCGGGGACGAAGAAGCTCTACGGCCTCAACGCGAGCGGCCGCTCGCCGAAGTCGCTCACGCTCGAGCACCTGCGCGGACTCGGGCTCGAACACATCCCGGCGACCGGGCCGCTGCCGGTCAGCGTGCCGGGCTGCGTCGACGGCTGGTTCGAACTGCACGAGCGCTTCGGCACGCTCTCGATGGCCGAGGTGCTCGCGCCGACCGTCGCGTACGCGCGCGAGGGCTTCCCGGTCAGCGAACTCATCTCCTA
>JAWKUH010000051.1:0-33647 GCA_041398665.1 Planctomycetota bacterium
GCCGCAGCCGTCGCCGCGGCGCTGCGCCTCACCTGGCACCCGACCCCGACGGGCGTCGAGGGTGCGATCGCCGCGCGTTTCGGCGTCACGCAGGAGACGTTGCGCTCGCTCTTCCCGCCCGAGGCGACGGAGTACGCACTGCATCGACTCTCGCAGGGGCTCGTCCTCGCCGCGGTCGCGTTCGCCGTCGTCGCCGTCGGCGCGTGGTTCGCAGCGGGAAGGCTGCGCGCGTTCGCGCCGACGCTGCTCCTGGCCGTGCTGTTCGAGATCGTCGCGACGTCGCGCGCGCACGTCCTGCCGCGCGACCTCGGCGGCCTGCCCGTCTTCCCCGCCAGCACCGCGATCGAGGCGGTGGACCGCGCGGCGAGCGAGGGCCGCGTCATGCGTCTCGCCGACAGCGTCGGCGAGGGCATGCTCCTCGCGCGCCCCAACATGCTCCAGGCCTACGGCATCGCGGACGTCTCCGCCTACGTCGCGTTCCAACCCGCGGCGACGACGGAGTACTTCCGACGGATCGATGCGCGCATCCCGGTGCGCGGCTACGTCGGAGCGCTGCCGGACGTCGCGCTGCTCGACGACGAACGGCTCGACCGCGCGGGCGTGACGTGCATCCTCTCGACCGGCCCCGTCGTCCACCCCAGGCTCTCGCTCGAGTACGACGCTCCGAACTTCTTCGTCTACCGTCGATCGAACCCGCTCCCGAGCTCGGAGTGGCTCGACGAGCCGCCGGCGGAGGACGACTCGATCGGCGTACGCATGCGCGCACGGATGTCGGCCGCGATCGGTCGCGCGCTCTCGTTCGTCGGCGTCCTCGTGTGGACGGCCTGGGTGACCCTCATGGCGCGCGCCGCGATGCGCCGCAGGAGGGCGTGATGCACCTCCGCGTCCTCTCGAGCGGGAGCAAGGGCAACTCGCTGCTCGTGCGTCACGGCGATGCGAGCCTGCTGGTCGACGCCGGCCTGACCGCGGCGGCGATGGACGAGCGACTCGAGCGCGCGCGGCTCGGCATCGACGCCGTGAACGGCGTGCTCGTCACGCACGGGCATCTCGACCACACGCGCTCCGCCGGGATCCTGTCGCGGCGCTGGCGCGTGCCGCTGTGGTGCGCGCCGGCGGTCCAGTCGAACGCGGCGATCCGACGGTCGAAGCGGATGGAGACGCTCTCCCCCGCGCGACCGCTCGAGATCGGCGCCGGCGCGGGCTGCGACGCGCTCCTCGCGCACGTCCACGAGATCCCCCACGACGCGGCGCCGACGTACGCCGTGCGCCTCGAGGGCGGCGGACGCCGCGCGGCGGTCCTCACCGACATGGGACGACCGTGCGACCGCGCCGCCGCGTTCCTCGCGGGCGCGCACGTCCTCGTGCTCGAGTTCAACTACGACCCCGAGCTGCTCGACGCCGGTCCCTATCCGGCGAGCCTCAAGCGCCGCATCCGCTCGGGGCGCGGCCACCTCTCGAACGCCCAGGGCGCCGAGATGCTGCGCGCACTCGCCGGGCCGGAGCTCCACACGCTCGTGCTCGCCCACGTCTCGGAGACGAACAACACGCCGGAGCACGCGCGTGCGTGCGCCGAGGAGACGCTGCGCGCGATCGGCCGCGAGGACGTCGCCGTCCACGTCGCGTCGCAGTGGGAGGTCGGGCCGAACATCGAGGTCTGAGGACGATGGACGACGACGCGATCCGGGGCGCTCGCCCCCTGCTCGAACTCATGTCGAGCCACCGCTCCGTGCGCGACTTCGAGCCGACGCCGGTGCCGCGCGCGCACCTCGAGGCGGCGATCGGCGCGGCGCGCCAGGCCGCGTCGTCGAAGAACGTGCAGCCGTACGGCGCGATCCTGGTCGAGGACGCGGCGGAGCGTGCGACGCTCGCCGAGCTGTGCGGCGACCAGGCGCAGGTGCGCGAGGCCGGTGCGTTCCTCGTGATCTGCGGCGACCTGCGGCGCAGTGCGCTCCTCGCGCGCCGCGACGGTGCGGGCTTCGTCGCGAACCTCGAGGCCTTCATGGTCGCGGCGATCGACGCGTCGCTGTTCGCGCAGAACCTCGTGCTCGCGCTCGAGGGCACGGGCTACGGCACGTGCTACATCGGAGGGCTGCGGACGCGCATCGACGAGGTCGACGCGCTGCTCGAACTGCCCGAACTCGTCCTCCCGCTCTACGGCCTGTGCGTCGGCGTCCCGCGCTCCGTGCCGGACTCGAAGCCGCGCTTCCACACCGACGCGATCCTGCACGCCGGTCGCTACCCGAGCGACGCCGAGGTCCTCGCCGACGTCGAACGCTACGACGCCGCGATGGAGCCCCACTTCGCGGCGCGCGGCAAGCCGGGTTGGTCCTGGAGCGGAGCGATCGCCCGCCAGTTCGCGCGCCCCGTGCGTCCGCACCTGGCGGGGTACTACCGGCGGAAGGGGATCGACTTCGGGGAGGTGCCCCGCTCCGAGTAGCGGCGGCGAGTGTCGCTCGTGGAGGGACGACGAGGCGCTGCGCTCGGCGCCTCCGGCGCCGAAGCCCACGCAATTTCGACACGAAGGGAACGGCAGGAAGGACACGAAGAACACGAAGGCGCCGCTTCGCGGCGCTGGACCGCAGGACCCGCGGAGCGCACGCGCCCGCGGGTCCCTGCGTTTCTTCCATGTCCCCGCCGCCGAAGGCGGCGCTCTTCCGGTTCTTCGCGTTCTTCGTGTTTCGATTCCGCGTGGGTCGCGCGGCCGTTGGGCCGCGCCGCGCCTCGGGATGTGCGCGAGGCGCTGCGCCGGCGCCTTCGGCGCCGAAGCCCCGGTTTCGACACAGGAACGACAGGAAAGGACACGAAGAGCACGAAGGCGCCGCCAAGCGCTGAAGCCAAGGACCCGCAGGGCGCATCGCGCCCGCGGGTCATGCGTCGCTTCCGTGTCGTCCGCCGCCGAAGGCGTCGCCTTCCGGTTCTTCGCGTTCTTCGTGTTTCGATTCGCGTGGCCCGCAGGGCCACGCTGTGTTCCCCTGCGCGGCGCGAAGCGGCGCGCTGTGTTCCCCCACGCGACCGAAGGTCGCGCGTTCGCTCACCCACGGCCCACGCGGTCGGTCACTTGCCGCCGCGGAAGATCAGCGGCGACCAGCGCACGATGGCCCAGATCGCGATCACCGCGTCCTTCGGACCGATCTTCTTCCCCTCGGAGTAGTCGCGACCGGCGTACGAGATCGGCACCTCGTAGACGCGCGCGCGCATCCGCGCGACCTTGGCCGTGATCTCGGGTTCGACGGCGAACGTGCTCGACTGGATGTTCAACCGGTCGGCGTACTCACGCTTGAAGACCTTGTAGCAGGTCTCCATGTCCGTGAGGTTGAGGTTGGTGAAGCAGTTCGACACCAAGGTCAGGAAGCGGTTCCCGAGGTAATGCCAGAACAGGTGCACGCGCACGTACTTGCCGCCGAGGAAGCGGCTCCCGAACACGACGTCCGCCTTGCCGTCCTCGATCGGACGCATGAGGATCGGATAGTCCTGCGGGTCGTACTCGAGATCGGCGTCCTGGATGATCACCACGTCGCCCTGGACCTTCGAGAAGCCGGTCGCGAGCGCACCGCCCTTGCCCTTGTTCACCTCGTGGTGGAAGCAGCGCACGTTGTCGTACTGCTTCTCGAGGTCCGCCATGATCTTCGGCGTGCTGTCCTTCGAGCAGTCGTTGACGAGGACGAGTTCCTTCTCGTACGGCGTCGCCTGGACGCGCGCGACGAGTTCGGCCAACGTCGCTTCCTCGTTGTAGACCGGGATGACGACCGACAGCTTCATCGGGGAGAGGGGGGAGGCTCGCGGCCCGGCACGGCGTCGCGCCGCGGCCGGGGGGGCAGCGTGTTCGAGGGGGAGAGGAACGGCGGAGCGTGGCGCCGAGCAGATCCTGCACCGCGCCCTTGCCGGCCGGCGCGAGCGGACCCGCACGACGACCCGACGCCCTCGCGGACGCCGCCCGGGGGCGGCTCAGGCACGAGAGCGACGGGAAAGAGTATCGCGCCGCGGGCGGCGAGGACCAGGCCGAAGCGCTTGACCCGCGCGGGTCGACCTCAGGAGACTCGACGCCCACGTGGCTTCGGACCGCAAAGCACTCCTGTTCGGCCTGTTCGCGACGGCCGCCCTCTCGGCCACGCTGACGGTCGCGGGACTGAAGGCCGGCATCAGCCCCGGCGTCAGTCCGCTGGTCGTCCTGATCGCCTGGGCGGCGTTCTCGCGCCGTCTCCGGGGTCGCGGCGGCGAGGCGTCGCGCTTCCTCAACATCGCGCAGGTCGCGGGGTCGGGGGGCATGGCCGTCACGGCGGGTGTGATCTTCACCGCCCCCCTCCTGCAGATCCTCGCCGCGCGTCGGAGCACGCCGAGCCTCGAGGACTACGAGGCCCTGCGACTGCAGGTCGAAGGCGCGAGGGGTCCGGAGCTCGAAGCGCTCCAGGCGCAGCTCGCGGACACGAAGGCGGCGCTGCTCGCCGCGGTTCCGCCCGTCGACGTCCCGACGCTGATCGTCGCCAGCCTCGTGGGCGCCGCGATCGGGTGGGGCTTCGTCGGACTGTCCGCACGCAGGTTCCTCTCCGACCCGACGCTGCCCGCTCCCGAGGCGAAGGCCTGTCGGACGTTGATCGACGCGGCCGTGAGCCGGCCGGAGGCGCGGCCGCGCCTCGTGCCGTCGCTGCTCGCCGGTGCGCTGTTCGCTCTGGCGACGCGCGTCACCGGACTGCTCGGTCTCGCGCGCGAAGGCTTCCACTTCCTCGAGTTCACGAACTCGGACGGCTCGCGGAAGGCCTTCGGGATGAACCTCTCGGTCGAGCCGATCTTCGTGGGCATCGGCGGGCTGCTCACGTTCGCGACCGCGGTCGCGGTCTTCTCGGGCGGCGCGATCCGAGCGGTCGCGGACTGCCTCCTCGCGACGATCGACCCGTCGTCCGACCCGACGTCCCTCGCCGCGCGCTTCCCCGCGACGTCCGCGCGCTGGATCGGCGGCGCGGCCATGACCGTGGCCGTGCTGTGGTCCCTCGTCAACTTCGCTCGGGCGGGCCGCGCGCTCGCCGCGGAGTCGAGCGCGCGACCGGCCGACGATCCCCTGCTCGACCTCCGGCCGGGCAACAGACCGCGTCTGTTCGCCGCCGTCGGACTGGGAGCGCTCGCGGTCGTCGCCGGACTCCTCGTCGTCGACGGCCCCACCCCGTTCGCGCTCGCGATCACGCCGACCCTGCTCGCGACGACGGCGGTGATGGTCGTGCTCGGAGCGCTGCTGTCGCTCCAGATCGGGAGTTCGGCGTCGCCGGTGTCGGGGACCGTGTTCGTCACGACCTTGGTGCTGTGCCTCGTCGCCGCGTTGATGGGCCGCCGCGACGCGGCCGACGTCGCGATCCTCACGCCCCTGCTCGTCGCGGCGTGCGTCGCGGTGTGCGCGGCGAACGACTCGAGCCAGGACTACCGCACGCTCCACCTGTGCGGCCTCGCGCCGCGCGAGGGTTTCAAGGCGCAGTTCCTCGGGCTCCTCGTCGGAGCGCTCGTCGTCCCGCCGGCGCTCTACGTCGCGCACAACGCGTACGTCCTCGGCAGCACCGAACTGCGCGCACCCCAGGGCGACCTGTTCGCGACCGTCGTCGACAGTCTCCTGCTCGGCGGCGAACTCCCCCTCGCCCCCATCCTGATCGGCGCCGTGCTCGGTGTCGCCGCCGTCGCCGTCGAGGTGGTCGGTCGATCGCGTGGCCTCGTGATCCCGGCGATGGCGCTCGCGGTCGGCATGTACCTGCCGCCCGAGCTCGGCGTCGGGATCCTGATCGGAGGCGTCGCGCGACGGCTCGGCGAAGGTCGGAACTCGGGTGGGCACCGCGCGACGCTCACGGCCGCGGGACTCGTGACCGGCGCGGCCGGCTACGAACTCGCGCTCGGCATCGTGCTGCTCGTCACGGGTCTCTCCGCGAGTGCATTCGAGCTCGACCTCTTCGGTGAGGACTCCTTCGCACCGATCGCGATCGGGGGCGGCGCGATCGTGCTGATGGTCCTCGCGCTGTGGAGCAACGCGAGGGCGGACAGGGCGCGCGGCTGAGGTGCACTCGCCGCGCGGAACGCGTCAGCTCCCGGCTCTCGCCGCCCACGTCGCGGCGCGCGCGTCGTGGCCGGCGCCGGGTTCGCGCGCGTGCCAGGCCGCGTAGAGTTCGGCGAGGCGCCCCGCGATGCGCCGCGCGTCGCGCTCCTCCGGTCCGGCGACGCTCGAGCCCAGCTCGTACGCACGCAGGAGCGCTGTCTCCGCCTCGGCGAACCGGTCGAGACCCACGAGGGCGGTGGAGCGCACCTCGTCCAGCTCGGCGAAGAACAGGCTGTCGCCCTCGAGGACCTCCCTCGCGTCCGCGATCGTCGCGTCCGCCAGGTCGAGCGCCTCGTCGTCGCGCCCGAGCACCGCGAAGAGGGACGCGAGGTCGTGACCGCTCAGGAGCGTGTCGACCGCGAACGCCCCGTCGACCGCGCGGTGGTGGTCCCACAGTTCGAGCCGGTACGGCAACGCCTCCTCGGGGCGGTCCGCGAGTTCGAGCACCGAGGCCAGCTCGCCGATGGTCTTGAGCGTCTCCCAGTGAGCGTCGCCGAAGGCGCGTCTCAGACCCGCGAGCGATTCGCGGAGCAGTTGCTCCGCCTCCGCCAGCTCTCCGTCGAAGGCCAGCTCGACCCCGAGGTTGTGCAGCGCGTTGAGCGTGTCGGGATGGTCGTCCCCCATCCGACGACGTAGGACCGCGACGCGTTCGCGCCCCAGCGCGATCGCTCCCTCGCGATCGCCCTGCTCGGAGAGGACGGTGGCGAGGTAGCTGTCGACGGTGAGGGTCAGCGGGTCGTCCGGAGGCAGCGTCCTCCGACAGACCGACTGCGCTTCGCGCAGCAGTTCGGTCGCCTCGGCCAGATCGCCCTCGACGTCGACGGCCTCCAACGAGCGCGCCCGGTCGAGGAGCAGGATGCCGAGGTTCGAGACGGCCCAGACGGTGTCCTCGTGCTCGAGCCCGAGGACGCGGCGCGAGGTCGAGAGCGCCTCGCGCAGCGTCGCTTCCGCCGCGTCGAGTCGGCCGAGGTTGTGCTGCAGCACGCCGAGCGTCCCGAGCGCCGAGATCGTCTCCTCGTGATCGTCACCGAGCGCGCGCCGGAAGCCGTCGTACGCCTCGCGCACGTACGGCTCGGCCTCCTCCGATCGATCGAGCCAGATCAGCAGGGCGCCGAGGTCGACGATCGCGCGCAGCGTGTCGGGGTCGTCGTCCCCCGACGAGCCGCGTCGGATCTCGATCGCACGACCGAGGGACCTCAGTGCGAGGTCCACCGACCCGAGGTCGCTCAGCGTCACGGACATCGAGTGGAGGAAGCGCGCGCGGACGTCGGGGCGGTCGGCGAACTGCCGGTCGATGGCCGCGATCGTGCGCTCGAAGAGGTTCGCCTCGAGCGTCCGCAGTGCGATGCTGCTGAAGTTGATCTCGGCGAGCTGCGCGGCGAGGTCCTCGCGCGAGTCCGGCGGAGCCGCGTCCACGATCGACCCGCGCAGTTGCGCCCCCATCGACTCGACGTCGATCGCACCGAGCTGGGCGTGCTGGAACTCCACCACCTGCTGCAGCTCGTCCGCGCGCGCCTCGGCGTCGGCCTCGGCCTCGGCCGCACGCTGCGCCTGTTCGACGGCTCGCCGCTCGTTGGCCTCGGCGACCGCGCGCTGTTCGGCCTCGGCGCGTGTCGCGAGCCGCGCGGTCTCGGCCTCGCGGTCCGCTCGGTCCCTCTCGCCGATCGCGCGCACGAGGCCGATCGCCGTCCCCGCCGCACCGAGCACGAGCACGAGCAGGAGCGCGGCAGCCGCGGCGACCTGACCGCGGTGGCGACGCACGTACTTGGTGAAGCGATAGCGCCGACTCGGCGGCCCGGCGAGCACGGGCTCGTCCGCGAGGTGACGCTCGACGTCCGCGGCGAGCTCCGCGGCCGAGTCGTAGCGGCGATCGCGGTCCTTCTCGAGGCACCGCATGACGATCCAGTCGAGGTCGCCCTTCAGCTGGCTGTGCAGGAGACGGACGTCGCAGCGCCGGAGCTCGGCCGTGTGCGTCGCGGTGTCGCCGAGCGTCGAGAGCCGCGTGCTCGGCCGCTGCGGCTCCGCCTCACGGATCGCCCGCATCATGGCGTCGTAGCCCTCCTGGAGCAGCGTGCCGATGTCGAAGGGCGTGGTGCCGGTCAACAGCTCGTACAGCAGGACGCCGAGGGAGTACACGTCCGCGCGCGTGTCCACGTCCGAGCCGCTGCGGTCCGCCTGCTCCGGAGCCATGTAGGCCGGCGTACCGACGACCTGGTCGTGCTCCGTCAGGTCGTTCCCGACGTCGCGTGCCGCGCCGGTGGCCTTGGCGATGCCGAAGTCGATCACCTTGACGACCGCGGCGCCGTCCTGCTCGGTGACGAGGACGTTGGACGGCTTGACGTCCCTGTGGATCAGTCCCTTCTGGTGGGCGTGCTGGATCGCGCCGCAGACGTCCACGAAGAGCGCGAGCCGCGAACGCGTGTCGAGCTGGGCCCCGTCGCAGAACTCGACGATCGGTGAACCGACGACGTGCTCCATGACGAAGTACGGCCGGCCCGTCGCCGTGCTCCCCGCGTCGAACACCTTGGCGATGTTCGGGTGGTCCATGCGAGCGAGCGCCTGACGCTCGGCCGCGAAGCGCGCCACCACCTCCTCGGTGTCCATGCCGAGCCGGATGATCTTGAGCGCGACGACGCGCCGGACGGGTTCCGTCTGCTCGGCTCGCCAGACCGTGCCCATACCGCCCTCGCCGATCCGCTCGAGCAGCACGTAGTTCCCGATGCGGTCACCCGCGCGCTCGACCGGCGGTACTCCGGGCGAGTCGTTCATCTCCCGCACATCTCGCGGAAGTTGCAGCGTGCGCACTCGCGCGAGCCCTCGGGGAGCATCGGGAACTCCGCCGCGTCCCCGGCGGAACGGTCCGCGTCGAAGTGCAGCTCGCGCATGCGGGCGATCGACGTCTCGATCGTGGCGAGGACGTCGTCGAGCTCGGCGCGCCCGAACGTGGTCTCCTCGAACGAGCCCTCGTCGAGGTACGCGTCGGCGCAGCGGACCTCGGTCGGATCGGCGCCCCACGTGCGCTCCGCGTAGAGCGCGTAGAGCGCCAGTTGGAACCGATCGCGCTCGCGCGGCCGACCCGTCTTCCAGTCGAGGATCACGACACCCCCGTCGTCGCGGAGCGCGAAGTCGGGCACGGCATAGACCTTGGTGTCGAAGAGCTCGATCGTCCCGAGCTCCTCGCACGCGAGCCACGTCGCGGGGTCGGACGCCCGCGCCGCGGCGAGCTCGGGCGCCGCGAAGAACGTCGCCACGGATCGCTCGACGCGCTCCAGGTACTTCTTGCCGTAGCTCGCGGCCTCACCGCTCTCGCGGTCGACGACGGGCTCCTCGTAGTAGTGCTCGGCGAGCACGAAGGGCTTCTTCGGGAGCAGCCCCCGTCAACCGTTGGGCGTCGCGGCTCCATTCGCGCTCGCGCTTCACCGGGCGTCGAATCCCGCGCGCAGGAGTGCCGACGCGCGCGCCGTCACGTCCTCGGCGCTCGTGCCGCCCGCGTCCTTCGCCCGCCGCGCGAACCAGTCCGCGATCGCGAGGTGCAGGGCGCTCCCGCCCAGGTCGGCAGGCGCTCGAGCTTCTTGAGCGCGTACGCCCGCTTGCGTTCCTCCGGGGCCCGCCACTCCCAACCCTTCCACGCGAGGTAGTACGTCAGGTAGTAGCGACGTGCGCACTCCGACAGCATCCCGTCGCGCGAGACGGACCAGGACAATTCGTGGACGAGAGCCATGACCGGAGTGTCCCGGTCCGCGCCCGCGCCCGCAACGCTCAACCCGCCTTCGCCGCGCCCTCGGTCTCGCTCTCGCTGCGGTGCACGTCGAAGCCGTCCTGCGTCGCCACGACGAGGCAGTCCTCGTCCTCGACCTTCGTACGGAGGTGCACCGGCGCCCGCCAGATCCTCGAGAGACGCTTCATCGTCTCGCCCGCCTGGGCGAGCTGGAGGTCCCTTCCGTCGTGGCGGTGAGCGAGCACGAGTTCGCGCTTCGTGTCGCTGCCGACGCCGACGAGGTCGATGCGCGGCTGCCCGCCGTAGGAGAGCGAGCGCAGGAGTCCCTCCTTCCACTCCTGCCACTCGAAGCCCTGCTCCTTCGCCGCGCGCGAGTCCTCGAGGCGAGCGCCGTGGTACTCGAGCGCGAACCGCTCGTCGACGAGTGCGTCGATCAGGCTGACGTCGTTGTGGATGCGACGCAGCATGAACAGGTCCTGACCCATCTCCTCGGCGTAGCGGTACAGGCGCAGGCCGAGGCGGTACGGATTGAGCTGGCCGGGCGACGACGCGGTCGCGCCGCTGTGGACGTCGGCGAAGTCGACGATCTCGTCGGCCTCGAGGATCCCGCCGGTGAGGATGCGCGAGTGCCAGTAGCAGGCCCAGCCCTCGTTGGCGATCTTCGTCAGTCGCTGCGGAAGGAAGTAGTACGCCTCCGCGCGGACGATCTCGAGGAGTTCGCGCTCCCAACCCTCGAGCGGAGCCTCGCGGGCGAGGAAACCGAGGATGTCGGAGACCGGGAACGTCGGCACGAGGTCCGCCGTCTCCGGGGCCGGACGCGGGTCGCGGCCGAACTCCTCGAGGCGACGACTGCGCTGCTCCGACAGGGACGGCACCGCCCTGGGGCGCGGCGCCGCACCCGACTTCGACGCGAACGGGTCGATCAGCGACTCGATCGACAGCATGTCGTCGAGCCGCTCCTCCACCCGGTCCTGGCCGTGCGCGTCGATCATCCGGCGGACGCGCGTCGAGTGGTGCCCCATGCGGTCGAGCATCTTCCGCTCGGTCGCACCGAACCAGACGTTGTGCTTGAAGAAGTCGGCGTGCCCGAAGACGTGCGCCATCACGAGCTTCTGCTCGAGCAACGAGTTCGACCGCACGAGGTAGGCGTAGGTCGGGTCGTTGTTGATGACCAGCTCGTAGATCTTCGAGGTCCCCCACTTGTAGCCCTTCTGGAGCCGCTCGAACTCCATCCCGAAGCGCCACGACGGATAGCGGACGGGGAACCCGCCGTAGGCCGCGATACCGTTCACGTCGCGCGCATCGAGCAGTTCGAAGACGACGTCGAAGAAGTCGAGTCCGAGCTCGCGCGCACGCTGCTCGATCACGAGCGCGTGGTACTTGAGGGCGGTCGGGAGGCTGGACTTGATCCCCATGTGGTCACCTGCCCGAGCCGAGGAACGCCCGGATCGCGTCCGGTCTCTCGCGCGACCGGACCGAGCAGGTCACGAGCGAATCCGCGACCCTCGAACGCGGCGTCGAGGTCGGCTACCGAACTGTCCGGAGCCGTCGCATCTTCACCTGCAGTAGCAGAACCGGATGACGCGCGGGAGGGATCTCGTCCTCGAGCAGCGTCACGCAGCGCTCCGTGTCGCGCGCCGACCAGTTGTCGCCATCCGAGTAGTGGAACGGAGTAGATGTTGAAGTCCTCGGGCCGGTAGCGCTCCTGGATCTCCTTGAAGGCACAGCTCGTAGGCCGAGGAGATCTTCGTCCCGCCCGACTCGCGCAGGTGGAAGAACGTGTGGTGGGCCGACCCGCGCAGCTGCGTCGTGGACGATGTAGACGTTCGTCGAGGTTCTTGTACTGACGGCGGAGCCAGGTGTCGATCCAGAAGGCCTGGATGCGGACCACCTCCTTCTGCTCGCGCCCCATCGGGCCCGACGTCCATCATGTGGAACACACGACGGCCAAACGAGTCGGGCTTGCGCGTCTTCTTCGACGCGCGGTAGCGGAGGTCGTCGGGGATCGGCACGACACGCGGGTCGCTCGGGTCCCACGCGCCGCGCTCGCGATGGTCCGCTTCACCGCGTTCTTGAAGCTCCGCCGGAATGGCGCAGCGAGTCGGGTCGTTCGCGCGGATCGCGTTGAAGCGACCCGCCTCGGTCTCGACCTCGCGCGTCCGCGCGCGGCTGGATGTTCGGGAGACCAGCGCCTCGCCGAGCATGTCGGCGAGGTCGCCGAGGTCCACCTCGACCTCGAGGATGTGCCGACCCTCCTGGTCGCCGGCGGTGCCAGGCCGGTCCCTCTGGCTCTGCCCACCCTGGTCGTCGCCCTCGCCGGCCTCCTTCGCCCTGACCCTCGCCGCCCTGGTTGTCGCCGAAGCGAAACGCGGGAGCTCGACCTGCGGGACGGGGACGGAGACCGCCTTCTCGCCACAGCAGGCGATCCAGTTCGCCGTCGACGGGAAGCGTTCAGGTCGCCGGCGGATGCGTCCGCGCACGATCACCGGCGATGACTGTGGTCGTTCTGGATGCGGTAGGGGGGCGAGCCCATGGGTGCGCCTCACGCGGCGTGCGTCTTCGGTTCGTCCTTGGCGTCGCCGCGGGCGAACAGGTCCGCCACGTGGTGGAGCATGGTCCGCGGCTTCGGGCGTGTACCAGAAGCGCTGCACGAGCCGGTCGCGGATCGCCTCGATGCGCTGGCGCGTGCTCGGGTCGACCACGCTCCGAGACGAGCGACGTGAGTTGATCAGTCGCGCTGGTCCTCGAAGAGCTTGCGCTCGAGCGCACGGCGGAGCCGCTGGTTCTGGCGGTAGTCGAAGGCCTTGCCCTCGATGTGCAGCGCGGCCGATATGGTTCATCACCTCGTGCCGGAAGTCGTCCTTGCGCGACTCGAGGGATGTCGGCCTTCTCCTCGATCAGGCGCATCGGGCGCTCGTCCGGGTCGGCCGGCCCTGGTCGTCGGGCCTTCTCGCGCGTGGTGGTGGTACGCCTTGACGTTGTCCTTGCTTGGCGCACAACCTGGTCCGTCGCCTCCTGGTCGGCGCTGACCGCGATCTGGACTGCCAGCTTGACCACCTCGTCGAATTCCTCGCGTGCCACCGCGATGAGCTGGCGGTAGCGCTTCCGCAGGTCCTCGTTCGAGATGAGGCTGTGGTGACGCAGGCCGTCTGCGAGCTGTTCCGGGACGATCGAGCGGCCCGACGAACGGAGCGGTCCTGCACGAGCGACGAGGCGATGCGGTCCTGGATAGTAGCGCGGGCTGATCCCGGTAAAGCACCCTCGTCGCCGTTCTCGGCGCGCATCTCGCGCACGTTCTCCGCCGTGAAGCCGGGGACGGCCTCGCCGTTGAAGAGCTTCGACTTCTGGAGGAGCGTGAGCGAGGAGTTGCGTCGGGTCCTCGAGCCGCGTCATGACCGCCTGAACGCCGCGATCTCGAGCGTGTGCGGTGCGATCGACGACGCGCGCAGGTCGGTCGCGCGGAACTGACGGCGGTAGATCCGGACCTCGTCGGCCTGGGCGAGGTTGTACGGGATATCGACCTTGATCGTGCGGTCGCGGAAGGCCTCCATCAACTCGTTGTTCTGGAGAGCGCTTGCTCCGGCGCGTTCATTGTGACCGGTGATCGTCGATCGCGGTCTGCGCAGGCGCTTCTTCGGCGATCGTGTGTTCCTGACTCGCTCCGGCGGAGGTGTAGAGGAACGCGAACGTCGAGCTTCAGCACCTCGACGAACTCGAGACCGCAGTTGGCGACGTTGAACTCGCCGTCGAAGCGAACGCGCGCGGGTCGAGGTGGAGCGTACTCGGCGATCAGGCGGTAGTTGACGGTCGCCGGTCGGCTCGGTCGAGTCCTGGTTCTTCTCGTCCTTCGGCTGGAACGATGCTGATGCCGACGCGGTCCTTCTCGCTCAGCGTGATCGGCGGACGCGGACGTGCTCAATGACCCGCTCCCAGTCGCCCTCGTAGCGCTTGAGGAGCTCCTTGAAGTAGTACCGACTGACCGGGTCGAGCTCGCCCTCGATGTAGAGAGCCGGTAGGTCCGCTCGTGGCGCTTGTTCAGCTTCTGGAGGATCCGGTTCACCGGCGGCGCGGGGGACGAGGAGCGGCTCCTGTCATCGGCGAGTTCACGACCTCGCCGTCGACGTGCCAGGCGAGGTGTAGAGCGCACCCTCCGGGCGCCGCGAGTAGTCCTCGAGGCCGCGCTGAGCAGGCGCGCGATCGTGCTCTTCGCGCTGCCGACGGGACCGTGCAGAAGGATCACCCGCTTCTCGGGCCCGGGCCCATCGCCGCCTGGAAGATCCCGACCAGTCGATCGATCGGCTCGACCGAGCCCGAACGTGTCCGCGGCCGTCGTCGAAGGGATCGTCGAAGAGCTTCCAGCGACGCGAGCCGCCCGGCACGCGGGCGGGCTCGAAGCCGTGCAGCTCGATCGACGAGGCGCTGCCATGCGTTGCGGCAGACGAGCGGACGCTCCTCGACGATGTCGAGGTAGTCACCCAGAACGATCCCTCCTTTGAGCGCGTGGTAGTGGGCGCTCGGGACGCCTTCCTTGGCGATGTAGTGGGGACTCTTCGTTCGATGTGCTCATGGGGCTCCGGATGTGGTCGCTCCTTCCGGGAGGTGCGACCGCGACCGAACCGCGGCCTCGTGGGCACGGGAGACCTCGGGGTCGGGACGGAAGCGCTCGCAGCGGTCTCCTTCGGCCGCTGCAGCGAGGAACTCGAGCACCTTCGCGGCGGGTCCTGTCACCGGGACCTCCCCTCCGCTGTCGATGCTTCGACGCGCCGCACCCGCGCATCCTGCGTGATCGTCGGTGCCGAGATCGGCAGCCCCTACCGATCGGTCACGGTCCGAGCAGCGGGAACCACCGAACCCGAACGCACGCCCTCGCTTCGTCAGCGTGCAGGGCGCTCGGGAACGCCGACGGGGCCCCGAGCCGTGCTCAGGCCCGTCGGGTCGATCGCCATGATCGTGCGATCGGAGAGCGACGCGATCGGTTGAGCGACGAGTCGTGCGGGACCTGCTCGTCGACGTCGGCGTCGGCGCCGTCGGACTCCGCGGCGAGTCCGGTCTCGGCTCGCGACGGCATGGGGATCAGCTCCACCTCGGGCTCGTCGTCCGCCGCCTCGTCGTCGCCGCGCGAGTCGGCCGCGGTGAACGACCCCGTCGCCTCCGGCGCGAAGGCGTCGACCTCGTCGAGCTCGACCGAGACCCTGCAGGAGACACCCTTGGTCTCCATCGTGATGCCGTGGAGCATGTCGCTCGCCGCCATCGTGCCCTTGTTGTGGGTGACGACGATGAACTGCGAGTGCTCGAGGAAGCTCTCGAGCATGCCGAGGAACCGACCGACGTTCGCGTCGTCGAGGGCGGCGTCGACCTCGTCCAGCACGCAGAACGGGCTCGGCCGCGACTGGAACACGGCGAAGAGCAGCGCGAGCGCCGTCATCGTCCGCTGACCGCCCGAGAGGAGCCCGATCGGGAGCTGCTCGCGGCCGGGGGGCCGCGCGACGATCTCGATCCCCGCCTCGAGCACGGAGACGCCCTGCTCGAGCAGGACGTCGGCGCGACCGCCGCCGAACAGGCGCCGGAAGATCTCGCGGAAGTGCCCGCGGATCTCCTCGAAGGTCTCGACGAAGAGCTTCTCGCTCTCCGAGTTGATCGTCTCGAGCGTGCGCTCGAGCTCGGCCTTCGACTCCGCGAGGTCGGTGCGTTGCACGTCGAGGAAACCGAGGCGCTGCGAGACCTCGCCGAGCTGCTCGACGGCCTCGAGGTTCACGGGGCCGAGCTTCTCGAGCTGGCGCTTGAGCTCGGCCACCTGCTCGCCGAGGGCGACGAGCTGCTCCGGCTCGGCGAGTTCGGGGTCCGGGGTGAAGTCCTCGACCAGCCACTCGCGGTCGAGCTGGAAGTCGTCGGCGCAGCGCCGCAGGAGCTCGTCGCGAGCCATCTCGGCGCGCTGCTGCTCGAGTTCGATCCGCGACGTCGCCTGCATCGCGCGTTCGAGCTCCTCCGTGACGGCGTCGATCTCGCGGCGACGCTCGTCGAGGACACCGCGCAGCTCGCGTTCGAGTTCGCGCGCGGCGCGAGCACTCTCGGCGAGTTCGGCCTCGCGCGCGGCGAGGTCCGTGGTCCGCTGTTCGAGCTCGTCGGCCTGCACGCGATTGCGCTCCGCGTCGGCAGCGTGCCGTTCGGAGAGCTCGCGCGAACGCGCGATCTCGCGCTGCGTCTCGGAGCAGGTCTCGCGCAGCGCGTGCGCACGTCGCAGGGACGCGCGTTGGTCGGCCTCGAGCTCGGCCAGGGCCACGCGCGCGGCCTGCGTGCGCGACTCGGCGGCGACGCGGCGTTCCTCGAGTTCGGCGCGCTCCGTCTCGGCGCCGCCGAGCTCCGCGTTCTCCGCCTCGAACGCGGCGTTCGCCCGTTCGTACGTCTCGCGCGCACCTTCGATGCGGCCGCGCAGGTCCTGCAGCTCGCGCTCGCGATCGGCGACCGAGCGCTCACGGTCCGCGGCGAACGCCTCCGACTCGTGCAGTCGCTCGTCGGCGTGCTTCGCGCGGCTGCGCCACTCGGCCAGGCCCGTCGCGGCACCCTCGAGCGTCCCGCGCGCCGACCGCAGCTGCGACTCCACGTTCGCGTGCTCGTCGTCGTGGAGTGCGACGGTGCGAGCGACCTCGGCCGCACGCTCGCCGAGCACGGCCGCGCGTTCGCGCAACTCGCTCGCCTCGGAGCGACGCCCCACCGGTCCGTGCGCCGTCTCCGCGTGCCCCGTCGTGACGCCCGATGCGTCGACGAGATCGCCGTCCAGCGTGACGAAGCGCCAACCGGGCAGCAGCTCCGCGAGCTGCACCGCGGCGTCGAGGTCCTCGACGAGGAGACAGTCGCACAGGAGGACGCGCGCGAGCGGCGCGTAGCCCGCGTCCGCGTCGACGTGGTCGAGCAGGCAGCCCACGACGCGCTCGCGCAGGGCGTAGGGCAGTTCCGGCTCGCACGGTTCGCAGCGACCCGGGTTGAGCGGACGCGGCAGCACGAGTCGCGTGCGCCCGAGCTTCTCGGAGGCGAGCCAGGACGCGATGCGCTGCGCTCCGTCGTGGTCGTCCACGACGATGCCGACGGCGGCGCTCCCGAGCGCGGCGTCGAGCGCCTTCGCGAAGCGCGTCGGCACGTGGACGTGGTCCGCGAGCAGTCCGCCGAGCGGCGGCAGTCCCGCCTCCCCGCGACTCGCGCGTTCGAGCAGCGTGCGCGCACCGTCCTCGAGCGTCTCCCACTCGCGTTCGCGGTCGAGGAGCGCCTGGACGCGACTCTCGAGCCCCGCGCGCTCGACCTCGATGCGGCGCAGCTCGTCCGCGGCCTCGGACCGACGCACGGTCGTGGCCTCGAGTTCGCGCGCCAACTCTTCTACACGAAGTTGTGCCTCGGAGAGCGCGACCTCGGCCCGGGCCAGCTCGCCCTGCGCCTCGTCGCGCGACTCGCGCGCGGCGGCGACGCGTTCGCGCGCGGACGCCGCGGCGGCGCGTTCGCGCTCGACACGTTCGCCTGCGGGCCCGAGTTCGGACTCGACGTGACGGAGGTCGGACAGCGAGGCCGTGCGCTCCTGCAGGCACTCGGCGACCCGGTCCGAGAGGTCGCGCGTGCGTTCGCGCGCCGAGCGGTACACGCGTTCGACCTCGCGGGCCGACTCCTGGGCGCTCTCGAGCTCCTGGGAGAGCTCGCCGGCGCGGCGCTCGAACCCGGCGAGCTCCTGCTCCGAAACCGTGAGTTCGCTGCTCCTGTCCGCGAGCCGTCGCGACAGTTCCTCGACGCGGATCGACTCCTCCTGCGCGGTGCGCAGCGCCGAGTCGCGGTGCGCGAGCAGCGCTTCGCGTCGCTCGCGCGCCCCCGAGAGGTCCGCGGCGGCGCGCGCCGCCTCGGCCGCGAGGCTCTCCGCCTCGGTCGCGGCGGCGTCGACGCGTTCGCGCTCGGCGAGGACGGCCGCTTCTCCGCCCTCGCGCTTCGCGCGCGCCGCGTCGATCGCGGACCGGTGCTCGTCGAGCGTCCCGCCGAGTTCCCCGAGCTTGGTCTCGTACGACGCGAGCTGGTGCTGGGCGTACGTCACGCCGCGCTCGCGCCACTGGTCGCGCGCCTCGACCCAGCGCTCCGCCTTGCCCGCCTGGATCTTGAGCGAGCGCTCCTGCGTGCGCAGTTCGCGCAGCACGGAGTCGATGCGCTCCATGTCCTGGTCGACGCGCTTCAGGCGACTCTCGGTCTCCTTCCGGCGCTGGCGGTAGCGACTGATGCCCGCGGCCTCCTCGAAGATCGAGCGCCGGTCCTGCGGGTTCGCGGAGAGGACCGCGTCGATCTTGCCCTGCTCGAGCACGGCGTAGCCGCGGCTGCCGAGCCCGGTGTCGAACAGCAGGTCGCGAACGTCCTTGAGGCGCACGCGGGTGCCGTCGATCTCGTACTCGCCCTCGCCGTCCTTGTGCACGCGACGCGTGACGGCGACCTCGCCGCCGTGCATCGGCAGCGTGCCGCAGGAGTTGTCGAGGACGAGGGTGACCTCCGCGAGCCCCATGCCGGGGCGCGACGTCGACCCCTTGAAGATGACGTCCGTCATCTCGCCGCCGCGCATGGACGTGGGGCGCGTCTCGCCGAGGACCCAACGGACGGCGTCGACGACGTTGCTCTTGCCGCAACCGTTCGGACCGACGATGCCCGTGAACCCGCTCGGGAACTCGATGACGGTGCGGTCGGCGAACGACTTGAAGCCGAACAGCTCGAGGCGTTTGAGGCGCATGTTCAGGACTCGGACCCGTTCACGAGTCGCGAGCGTCGGTGTCGTCGGTCAGGAGTCTCAGTGAAGTGCTGCGCGCCGTCCGTCCCGCTCCGTCGTCCCCTTCCCCGCGCGGCGTCGCCGGCGGGAAGAGCGCATCGGGGTCGGTCGGAGTTCCGGGACCCGCGGCGGAGCCGTCGGCGGGTCCGCGCGGCCGGGAGACCGTCGCCGAGTGCGGGTCGGTCGACCGCGTCGTCGGCGACGACTGGGTCAGGGCGACGAAGCGTTCCACGGCGACCGAGGCCGCCACGGCCGCTCCCGGCGGGAGCGAGCCCGCAGGGACGCTCCCCGGCGCGAGGTCGCGTCGTTCGGTCCCCGGTCGAGCGACGGGCGGACGCGCGCCCTCGGACCTCGGCACCGGGTAGAGGATCCCCGTCGGGACCGTGCGAACGAGTTCCGCCTCCGCTTCGCCGCTGCGCCACGACGCGGGACCCGACACGAAACCTGGGGTGTAGGCACGGACCTCGGAGTCCTGCCCGGACATCTCGGCGAACAGCCACGCTTGACGGGCACGCGGCGACTCGCGCGACGTGCGATCCACCCAAGCTAGACGACGGCCCGCTTCGGCACCGAAGAACGGCGTGACTTCGACGCGCGGCGCACCAGGCTCGGGAAAGCGTGCGGCGGCCTCGCAGAACAGTCCGAGGATGCGCGCACCCTGGCACGGGTCGACCTCGCCGTCACCGAGTACGCGCAACGCGTCGGCGAGCCCGACCGGCACGAGTGCGTAGGTCGTGCGCGCGTGCAGACGTCCGTCGCGCGTCGGTCCCGCTCGCTCCTGGAAACGGGCGAGCGAACGCGACGCCTCGTGCGCGCACGAGAGCAGGCCGAACAGCTCCTCGAGGAAGCGCTCCTCCTGCCACGCACCGACGCGGCGCGCGAGACGCGGGAGGTTGAGCGCGACGGCTCCGCCGGTGGCGACGATGCCGCGCTCCCCCGGCAGCCGCACGTGCCCCGCTCCGGCCGCGCGACCGACGCCGCGGTGCCAGGACGCGAGGAGGTTCCCGGTCGACACGACCTCGAGGGCGGCGCGCCGCAGCGACGCGTCGCCGTCGAGGCACTCCGCGAGCGGACGGACGTCCATCAGGAGGATCGGCGCGGCACCCTGCGCGGAACCCTTGGCCGCGACGCGCGCCACGGCGGGGACGAGCGCGGCGCGCTCCGCGGCGTACGCGTCGCCGTCGGCGCGCAGGCAGATGCGCTGTCCCGCCGCGCGACCGATCGACGTGAGCGCGCGGAGCCAGGGGTCGAGCTCCTCGCCCGTCGCCAGCAGCTCGCGCACGAGCGGTCCGACGTCGTCGAGGCAGACGCCGCGCGAGGTCGAACGGAGGAGCTGCGCCACCACGTCGAGCGCGTCGAAGGGCCCGCCCGTGGCGACGAGGTCGGCCGGGATCGACGCGTGCAGGAAGCGGTGCGGACGGCGCAGGTCGGAGACGTGCAGTTCGCCCGTCGTGTGCAGCTCCGCGGTCCGGGCGTCGAGCACCTCGTCGGCGGCGAAGCGCCGCAGGACCTCGCCGCCGATCCCGTCGGCCGCGGCGACCGGGTCGGCGAGCCCGTCGGCGTGCGCCGCGCCCCCGACGACGAGGTCGGAGCGGCGCCACGGCTCCCAGATCTCGGGTCCCGAGCCCGTCGCGACGCGCCGCAGGTCGTGCCGCGGGATGGAGACCGGTTCGGTGTGCCGCAGCGCGTGCGCGAGACCGCAGGCCACGAGTTCGTGGTCGACGAGAGCGCGCACCAGCGCGGTCGACACCTCGCCGAGGCCGGACGCGAGCACGCGCTCCTCGACCTTCGCGGCGATGCGCTCGGCGACCTCGCTCGGCAGGTCGGCCTCGCCGACGAGCGCGGCGGCGATGCGGCCGCGGTGCCAGGGTCCGCGCACGTCCGCGCGCCGCACGCGCACCTGGTCGGCCGCGTCGAGCCCGGTGTTCCGCGCGCGGTCGGGCGGCGCGGCGGCCTCGCCCTGGAGCGCGGCGCCGCGACCCGCCGCGCCGCGGGCGCGTGCGCGCTTGTCGCGGTAGAGGATGTACGCCTTCGCGACCGCGGCACGACCCATCTCGACGAGCGCGCGTTCCACGCGGTCCTGGATCGTCTCGATGTCCGGCGTCCAGTCGGCCACGGAGGAGAGCTGGGCCTCGCGGCGCAGCGCGAGCGCCACGACCGACGCCACGTCGTCGGCGAACGCGCTGTCCTTGTCGCCGACGGACTGCATCGCGCGCCACACCGCGTGGCGGATCTTCTGCGCGTCGAACGGTGCGCGTCGACCGTCGCGCTTCGTGACGTCGCGAGGCACGGACTCGCGCGCGACGAAGGCGTCGGCACGCACCGTTCGGTGGGGATCTCGTCGTTCGGCGGGGCTCACGGGGGACGTTCGTTCGAAGGGCGACGCGCCGCGAGCGGCGCGAAGGGGGGGACGCGGCGATCCCGTCCGACGCACGGCGACGGCGCGTCGAGCGGCACCGTCCGGCGGTCGGTCGCGGGATCAGGTGTTCGAGCGCACGGCGCCCCGCGGCGCCTCGCTCGGAGTGTCGAGCTGGGCCGCGTCCATGCGCTGCAGCTCGTCGAGGAACTGCGACACGTCGCGGAACTCGCGGTAGACGCTGGCGAAACGGACGTAGGCGACGCGGTGGATGGCCTTCAGCTCCTCCATCACGAAGTGCCCCACCACCGCGCTCGGGACCTCGCGGTCGTGCTCCTCCTGACAGCGCGCCTCGACCCGGTGGGCCGCCGCCTCGAGGACGTCCTGCGGGACGTCGAGCTTCTCGCACGCCCGCACCATGCCCGCGAGGACGCGCTCCGGGTCGAACCGGACGCGCTCGCCGTTCTTCTTCACGACACGCAGCGGACTGGTCTCGATCCGCTCGTAGGTCGTGAAGCGCAGGAAGCAGGCCAGGCACTCCCGGCGACGGCGGATCGCCGCCCCTTCGCCCGACTCACGCGAGTCGACGACCCGATCGTCGTTGGCACCGCACCGAGGACATTTCATCGCTGGTTCCGGCGGGTGGTCCGCCGCGACATCTAGCGTATCAGGGTCGAGGATCGCGGTCGAACCACCAGATGCTGTGGGCCCGTGGCACCGCGGGTCGGCCGCCGCGCCCCGGCCCGGCGCTAGGGACGCCGGCGCGCGGGACGGAAGCGGTCACTTGCCCAGGCAGAAGCGGGCGAAGATCCGGTCGAGGAGGTCCTCGGCCCCGGTCCGCCCCGTCACGGCGTCGAGCGCGGAGAGGGCGCCGCGCAGCTCCGTCGCCACGACGTCGAGCGGCCACCCCGCGGCCGCGGTCTCCCGGGCGCGCTCGAGCCCGACGCGCGCTTCGAGGAAGCCCTGCCTGTGGCGCCCGGCGACCTCGAGCGAGAGGGATCCAGCCCCCTCCCCCGCCTCCGCGAGGGCGTCCGAGACGGCGTCCAGCAGCGCTTCCGCCCCCGCGCCGGTCGCGCCGGAGGTCGAGACGACGACCCGGACGCCGAGGGCCGTGCAGCGGTCCGCGGGCGGCGGAGGGGCCGCCTCGGGTCGATCCACCTGGTTCCACGCGAGCACGCGCACGGGCTCGAGCGGGGCGCGGCGCAGGGCGTCCCCGGGGTCGCGGTCCGGGGTCGACGCGTCGAGCACGAGGACGACGGCGTCGGCGCGCGCGAGCTGGGCCGCGGCGAGCGCCTGGGCCCGTGCGTCGAGTTCGTCGGCCGCCGGACCGAAGCCCGGGAGGTCGACGAGTTCGAGGGTCGTGCCGCCGTGCTCCACCGTCGCGGAGAGCGCGTCGCGCGTCGTCCCGGCGACGGGCGACGTCAGTGCGCTCGCGCGCGCCAGTCGGTTGAAGAGCGTGCTCTTCCCGGCGTTCGGCGGACCGACGAGCACGACCACGCGCGAACTCGTCCGCCGCGGGCGCGACGCCTCCCAGGCCGCCGCGTCGTCGAGTCGGGCGATCGACGCCTCGGTGCGTTCGACGATCTCGGCCTTCGAGACGTGTCCCGCGTCGCTCTCGTCGAAGTCGAGGCTGGCCTCGCACAGGCTGCACAGCTCCTCGAGGCGGTCGCGCAGCGCATCCACGCGGTCGGAGAGTCCGCCGAGGAGGAGCGCGAGCGCCGCGCGCCGCTCGTCCTCGCCGCGCGCCGCGGTGAGCTCCGCGACACCCTCGGCACGCGCGAGGTCGATGCGGCCCGACTCGAACGCACGTCGCGTGAACTCCCCGGCGCGGGCCGGCCGCGCGCCGGAGCGGAGCAGGCTCGCGACGATCGAGTCGACGAGCGGCACCGCGCCCGGCACGTGGAACTCGACGACGTCCTCACCCGTGTACGAACGCGGACCCGGCATCCACAGCACGAGCGCGGGGAGCGAGCCGTCTCCGATCGCCACGCGGGCGTCGAACGCGCGCCGTTCACGTTCGCCGAGCGCGCTCGCGTCGGACGCGAGGACGCGCGCCGCGACGTCCGCCGCCGCCGGACCCGAGACGCGGACGACGGCGCGCTCGGCACCGCCCGCGGGCGACGCCACCGCGCAGATCGTGTCGCCCGAGCCCTCGACCACGGCGCGTCAGCGACGCTTGCGCGAGCCCTGCTGCTGCTTGCGCTTGACTTCGTTCTGCCGCTTCTGCTGCTGCTCGGCGAGCTCCTGCATCCGCTTCGCGAGCGGGGCGCAGCCCGACTTCTCCTTGCGCGGCTTCTCGGTGTCGTCGACCGGCCAGACCTTCTTGATGATGCGCTGCTCGACGATGCCGAGCGTCGACTGCGTCATCGTGTAGAGCGAAAGACCTGCGGCGTAGTTGTAGAGGAACACGCCCATGACGACGGGCATGAACATCATGATGCGCTGCATCCGCAGCGCGTTCTCGTCCGTCGGCTTGGGCATCGACCGCTGCTGGAGGATCCAGAGGACCACCATCAGGATCGGCAGCAGGTTGAAGTGCGTGATGTTGAGGACCGGGATCGCCGACGAGAACTCCACGAGCTGGTCGGGACGCGAGAGGTCGTCGATGTAGCCGAAGAACGGCGCCTGCCTGAGGTCGAAGCTCGTGCGCAGTGCGGCGAACAGTCCGAAGAAGATCGGGAGCTGGAGGAAGACCGGGAGGCAACCGCCGAGGGGCGGGAAAGCGCCCTCCTTCTGCATCAACTTGGCCTGTTCCTGTCGCAGCGCCTGGGGGTCCTTCTCGTACTTCTTCTTGAGCTCCTCCAGCTTCGGCTGGATGCGCTTCATCTTCGACTGGTACTGCGCCATCGACGTCTGCGAACGCCGGTTCAGCGGGAACAGCACGGAGCGGATGATCAGCGTCAGCAGGATGATCGCGACGCCCCAGTTGCCGACGAAGCCCTCGAGCAGTCGCAGGAACGAAGTGAGGAAGCGACCGATCCCGCTGAAGGTCGACAGGTCCTCCTTGAGGATCTCCTCGTGGACCTTCGAGCCGTCCACGAAGTGCGCCTCGTCCTTCGGACCCGCGTAGAGGTCGAAGGTCCACGTGCGCGAACCGCCCGGCTCGGGGACGGGGATCTGCATGTAGGCGTCGGCGACGACGAACTCGTCGGCGTGCCGACGCTTGTCGGTCGAGTCGACCGGTGCCTGGTCCGTGAGGCGGCGGAAACCCGCGCCGGACAACACGGCTTGCGACGCCTCGTCGACGGCGTGCATGACGACGGCGAAGTACTTGTTGTGCGCGCCGACCGCACGCAGCGGCGCCGGCACGTCGAGCGCGCCTGAGCGCTCGCTCTTGGGCTTGGCGCGCTGCGTGTCGGCGTCGAGCTTGCCGTCGACTCCGCCGACGGCGACGGCGCTCGGCTGTTGGTAGAAGGAGTCCGGGAACTCGATGCCGACGCAAGCGGCGGGCGTGAACACGAGACCGATCGCGCTCGAGAACGGCGGATAGACCTGCGTCGCGCTCGAGACCGAGCGCGACCCTCGAGCGCGTACGTCCCCGACCCGTCGGCGGCGAGCTTCGGCCGCACGGACTTGCGCAGCCAGCCGCCGCCCGGGCCGTACGTGAAGTCGACCGACTCGACCCTGTTCTCGCCGCGGACGACGTCCATCCGCCACAGCACGTCGTCGAGGACCTCGGGGAAGACCGCGCGCGCCGAGGGCTGCCGCGAGCCCGAGCGATCCCGGGTGACGCCCTTCGCGAGTCTGGACGGGCTGGAGCAGTCGGACCCAGGTCCCTGCCGAGCGGCGACTCCTCGGAGTTGAGGTAGTTGCCGCAGTCGAGTTGAGCAGGCGCGCGCCGAGGTTGGTGAACGTCGCGCGGTAGTGTCCCGGCTCGCCCTCGCGGCCGAACTCGACCTCGACGCGTTCCTCGGTGTCGGCGGCGACGCGGTCGGGCGCGAGCACGACCTCGGGCTTCGTGCGCTCCGGCTCCTGCGTCTCGACGACATCGGCGTCGACCGGCTTCTTGGGCGCGGGCGGCGGCTGCGTCAGCTGAAAGACGACGATCAGCAGGAAGCAGAGGAAAAAGGCGAGGGGGAGGCGCTTCTCCACGTGGTGTTCAGGGTCGCGATGGGCCCGTGCACGTCGCCGTCGACGGCGCACACCACCCGGTTCTCGTTGATGTTGCTCGGAGAGGGAGCGGGCGCGCGTGTACACGCGGACCGACCGCATGCACGCCCGCACCCGGATCGCCCGCGTGGGCGGATGCCTTCGGGGAGCACATGGCCGCCCGACCTCTCAACGGCCCTGACCGAGACGCTCGGCCAGGTACTCGGGGAGCGCGCGCACGCGCCGGATGTCCGCCTGCGCCGCAGCGACGTCGTACTCGAGGCGGACGAAGGTGATCGCACTGCCGTCGAACAGTGCGTAGGAGAGTCGGACGTCGCCGTCGCGCGGCTGACCGACCGACCCGACGTTGACGATCGCGCGCTCGCCCTCGGACGAGAGCACGCGGTACGGCCCCTCGGTGCCGCGCGGGAGGTACGAGCGACGGTCGCCGTAGTACACCGCGGGCACGTGGCTGTGCCCGACGAAGCACACCGGACGCTCCATCGCGTCGAACATCGCGCCGTACTTCTCGGGGTTCTTGACGTCGCTCGGCAGCACGTACTCCTTCACGGGGTCGCGCGGACTGCCGTGGACGTACTGCGCGCCGTCCTCGAGGACGACGCGCGAGAGGCTCCCGACGTAGTTCCAGTAGCGGTCGCCGCCGGCACCGATCGCGGACTTCGTCCACTCGATCGCGGCGCGCGCGCGCGGGTTGAAGTCCTCCGCGGACTCCATCAGCGCCAGCTCGTGGTTGCCGAGGAGGCAGAAACCGCGCTCGACGGGGACGCCGGCCACGTCGGTCGGGGTCGTCTCGCTCCCCTCCTCCGAACCGGTGACCTGCATCACGCGGTCGAGGCACTCGAGCGGTGCTGCGCCGTAGCCCACCACGTCGCCGAGGCAGACGTAGCGTCGTGCTCCACGTTCGGCGGCGTCGGCCAGCGCGACCGCGAGCGCCTGGCGATTGGCGTGGATGTCCGAGAGGATCGCGGTCAGGGGATGGCCCAAGGAGTCTGCCTCCGCACGGCGAGCCGAGCATGATCGGGACCGCCGAGGGCCGGGTCAAGGCGCGCCGCGGATCCGCGCGACGGCGGCGGAGGTTCGGGACGGAGCGCCGCTCCGGGTCACCTCCCGAGAATGCGAGAGGGGAGCCGCATGCGGCTCCCCTCTCGACGTCATCGCCGATGGATCGACGGCGAGCTCTCGCTCGCGCCGATCGCGATGCCGAGTCGAACCCTACTCCGACCCGGACTCGGCACCCTGGCCCGTGATCGGGCGCGCCGGCTTCGGCTCACGAGCGGCCTTCCTGGGGTCGCTCACGAGCGTGATCTTGCCGGTGATCGGGTGGTCGAATTCCATGCTGACGACGACGTTCTCCGCGTTCTCGACACTCACGGTGTCGGGTTGGGGGGAGCCTCATCAGCCGGTCGGCAAGGAACCCTTCTTGAGTCGCTTGTCGGTCTCGGGGTCCGTGATCTCGAAGCGCTGCGGCGAAGGGTCCGGGAGGAAGGCCACGTACTCCTCGCCGCCGCGACCGAAGAGTCGGTACTGGGGCGTGATCGTGACTTCGTCCGTCGTCCGACGGACGATCGGCTCACCTTCCACCTCGGCGCCCCACTCGACGACCGCACCCGTCGGTCCGACGACGACGTTGGGCATGCGGCCGCGCGCGATGTCCGCGCTGCCCGAGCCCTTCGTGACGTGACCGTAGGTGAGTTGGTACGTCCCGAGCGGGACGTCGGCCCCGCCCTTCGACGAGTCCGAGAGGTCGAACGAGTACTCGCCCGAGGTCGAGGTGAAGACGGCCGCGTCGAGCGACGCCTTGAGCGAGAACTCGCTCACGACGTCGAGCTTGCCGGTCTCGCCCTCGAACGGGCGGTAGGTCAGCTTCGAGCCGTCGTCGGAGATGCCGTACTCGAACAGGTCGTCGCCGAGGCGCAGCACCTTGCTCGAGAGCGCGGCTCCGAGCCGGTTCCCGACGCAGATCGCGTCGAGACCGACCTCGCCGAAGACACCGTTGCCGTTGCGGTCGATGACCGCGACCTTGGTCCCCTCGACGGTGCCCGTGCGGACACCGGCGGGCGACCACTCGAATCCGCCGGCTTCCGCCCCGCGGACTCGGATCGCGTAGATGAACGGCGAGCCGTCCTCGTTCTCGGCCTTGAGCTTGAGGATCTCGCCGCTCGCGTTGACGCCGGCCTTCGGTCGAGAGCCGGACGTCGTCGCCACGAGGATCTTGTTCTCGCCGTCCGCCTCGGTGGCGAACTCGTGCGTGCCGACGAAGATCGGCCCGTTGATCGAGAACCATTCCTCGTCGGGCACGAGGAACTCCCACTTCTTGGGAGTCTGGGGCGTGAGCGACGCTTCGCTCTCGTCGATCGTCGTCGGTTCGGCCACGGCCAGTCCGACGACTCCGACGATCGCGAGCGCACCCGCCCCCGTGATCAGGATGTTCATGGTGCGGAGTAGGGTTCGGTCCGAGGCCGAGCGAGCGGCGACGGACCCGGGCGGGGCCCGATCGGGCCCCGTCGCCGTCGAGCGTAGCAGCATGCGGCCCCACCGGAGGGTCTTCCCCATCCCGAGGTCGCCGACGCGGGCCCGACCCGCTCCGTTTCGACCGCGGGGACCCGTCCGCGCCAGGCGTTCAGAGGAAGTGCAGCGCGAGCCCGACCCCGAGGAGCGCGACGGCCTGGACGAGGGCGATCGCGGCGGGTCCGAGCCCGCGGGCCGCGAGCGCGTGACCGAAGTGCCGCCGGTCCCCCACCCAGGGCGCGGCGCCGCGCAGGAGGCGCACGACGAGGACGCGCGCGAGGTCGAGGGCGGGTACCGCGAGAAAGGGCCAGGCGGAGGGCTCGACGAGCACGAGGGCGCCGACCAGGTGCGATCCCGCGTCGCCGAAGTACGGCACGGGGCGCGCACCGTGGAGTTGCCGCGCGAGCAGCCCGGCGCAGGCGCCGCCGACGGCTCCGAGCGGCGGCACCGCGAGGGCGATCGCGCCGAAGGTGCCGAGCACGCCGTCCGCGTGGTCCCAGGTGTTGACGACGTTGAAGCACGCCGCGGAGAGCACGATCGCGAGTGCAGCGGCGGAGGGGCCCTCACCGAGCACGGCGGCCAGAAGCCCGCCGAGTTCGCCGCGCCACGCGGCGAGGGCGAGCGGAGCGCTCGCTAGGAGTTGCGCAAGAGCTTTGCTGAGCGGACCGAGTCCGTCCGGCAGGAGGTCGTCGACCGCGCCGACCGCGAACGCCGCGAGGGCGTAGACGACGACCGACGTGCCCGGTCGCCACGCTCCCTCGGCAACGAGCGCGAGCACGACGAGGAGGAGGAGCGCGCCGCCGACGAGAGGCGCCGGTCGCTGTCCGCGCTTGCGCTCGGGGACGTCGCGCGCGCGAGGGCTCGGGTCGGTCGCACCGAGACGGTGAGCGACCCGCGAGAGGAGCGGCACGACGAGCCAGGCGAGCACGCCGAAGCCCGCGTAGCGCAGGACGTCCTCCGTCACGCGCCGTGCGCCCCCGCGGCGTAGAGGCCGCGCTCGCGCACGATCGCGAGCACGGCGTCCGGCAGCCAGCCCTCCGGACAGCGACCGTGAGCGAGTTCCTCGCGCAGTCGCGTCGCCGACGCGGGATGGACGGCGTCGACGTCGACGAGTCCGTCGCGGACTCGGCGCGCCGTCGAGCTCGGGAGCCGTCCGTCGAGCGCGGCGAGGAGCCGTTCGACCTCGGCGCGCGGGTGGCGCGGCACGACGACCGGGCGGACGAGTTCGAGCAGCTCCACGGCGCGGTGCCAACGATCGAGGGCAGCGAGGTTGTCGCTGCCGACGACGAGCGCGAGCATCGGCGCGTCGGGCCCGCGCAGTCGCCGCGCCTCCTCCACCGTGTCGACGGTGTACGAGACGCCGCCGCGCCGCAGTTCGACGTCCCAGACGGCGAGGCGCGGCTCACAGGCGACCGCGGCGCGCACGAGATCGAGCCGGTCGGAGTCGGAGACCGCGGGGCCGCTCCGCTTGTGCGGCGACAGCGCGGCGGGCACGAGGACGAGCGCGTCGAGACCGGCGCGTTCGAGCGCGGTGCGCGCCGCGAAGAGATGGCCCGCGTGGATCGGGTCGAACGTCCCGCCATAGAGGCCGACGCGCGGGAGCAGGAGCTCCGGCGGCGCGCTCACCGCGCGGACGCCGCCGCGTCCTCGAGCAGCGCGCGGACGCGAGCCGCGAGCTCGGCCCTCGGGACCGCCTCCTGCTGCGCGCGCGCCATGTCCTTGAGCTGCACCGTGCCCTGCTCGAGCTCGGTGGATCCGACGACCGCGACGACGGGACTGCCCGTCCGCGCGGCGACCTTGAGCTGGGCCTTGAGCTTGCGGTCGTCGGGCTCGAACACCGCGGACACGCCCGCCGCGCGCAGCTCGTGCGCGATCGAGAAGGCCGCGTCGTGGGAGGTCTCGTCGGCCGACGCGACGAAGCACTCCGGCGGCGGGGTCGTGTGTGCGGCGAGCTTCCCGGCCTCCTCGAGCGCCGTGAGCGTCCCCGTGAACCCGATCGCGAAACCGACGGCGCCGAGATCGGGGCCGCCGAGCTGCTCGACGAGGTGGTCGTAGCGTCCGCCGCCGCACAGGGCGCTGCGCGCACCGAGCGACGGGCAGTGCACCTCGAAGATGGTGCGCGTGTAGTAGTCGAGGCCGCGGACGACGCCGGGATCGACGACGACGTCGACCCCGAGTTCGCGCAGGAGCGCGATCACGCGGTCGAAGTGCGCCCGGTTCTCGGGCGAGAGGTGGTCGAGGATCTTCGGCGCGCCCCGGTTGAGCTCGACGTCCCGCGCGTCCTTGCTGTCGAGCACGCGCAGCACGTTGCGTTCGAAGCGGCGCTGCGAGTCCTCGGAGTACTTCGCGAGGTTCGGTCGCACGAACTCGCGCACGGCGTCGCGGTACGCGTCGCGGTCGCCGCCGTCCCCCATCGAGTTGACGCGCACCTCGAGTCCTTCGAGGCCGAGCCGCTCGAAGTACGCCACGGCCAATGCGATCGTCTCGGCGTCGAGCCGCGGGTCGAGGCTGCCGATGCACTCCACGCCGAACTGCGTGAACTGGCGCTCGCGGCCCTTCTGGGGGCGCTCGTAGCGGAACATCGGGCCGCAGTACCACAGCTTCTGCAGCGGCGCGTTCTTCGCGTAGCCCGCCTCGAGGTACGCCCGGACCACCCCGGCCGTGCCCTCGGGCCGCAGGGTGAAGGAGTGGTCGGCCCGCTCCAGCGTGAACATCTCCTTCTCGACGATGTCCGTGACCTCGCCGACGGAGCGCCGGAAGAGCTCGGTCTCCTCGAGCAGCGGCGGGCGGATCTCGCGGTAGCCGAAGAGGCGGGCGAGGCGCGCCGCCTCGGACTCGAGCCAGCGCCACGCCCCCACCTGCTCGGGGAGGACGTCGCGGAGGCCGCGGGGAGCTCGGTAGACCGGATTCGCCATGACGGATAGGGATCGGGCGGAAGAGCCTACCCGCCGGGCGCGGCGAGCCCGCCCACCGATCTCGCCGCGGTGTCGGGCGCCCTCGGCGGCACCGCGCGACTCCCACAGGCTCCCCGACGCCGTCCCCTTCCCCGGCCCTGTCCCCTTCCCCGGCCCCGTCCCCGGCCCCGCCCGCGTTGACCCCGGCGCCCCGACGCCACTAGACTCCGCGGCTCGGACCTCGGTCCATCCCCATCCGAAAGCCCATGAACGTCCCCCACCTCCGTCGCGGCCACGGCGCGACGACCGCGTCCGTCCGCGGACTCGCGCGCCGCGGTGCCACCGCCGGTGCCGCCCTCGGTGCCCTCGCCCTCCTGGGCCTCTCGAGCGGCTGCGCCTCGTCCAACCCGACGACGGACAACCACTGGAACATCCAGTGGGTGCCGCGCAGCATCGTCTACCACACGACGGGCTACATCCCGGAGCGCGACGGCTCGTGGCGCGAGTTCCAGTGGAACGAGAAGCGCGCGATCAACCTCACGCTGCGCCGCCACTTCCTCAACTCGGACCCGTACAACCCGCGCCAGCCCGAGGCGAAGAACTACTTCAAGGAGCGTCCGCCGCACAGCATCCTGCCGGACCCCTTCATGTACTTCCACCTGTCCTCGGTGATCTACGGGGCGGCCCTGTCGGCGGCGTCGACGACGCACGTGTTCTTCCCGGTGCCGATCGACTCCATCATCGGTACGCTCCAGCCGGGCGGCTTCGAGGAGTTCGTCGAGGGGATCACCGGCCCCAGCGAGGAGCCGATCAGCCCCTACACGAGCGACGTGCCCCCCTCGGTCGACGAGTTCGAGGTGCACAACGCCGACCAGCCGCGCTTCATCGGCAACTGAGGGCTCGGCCTTCGGCCGTCTCCTCGGAGGGCCCGCGCCGCACGACCGTGCGGCGCGGGCCCTCGCGATTCCTGCGACCGTTCGAAGAGCGGCGTCGCGGATCAGTCCCGCGGTTCGGCGAGCCGGCGCTCGACCCAGCCCGCGCGCTCGGGGACGGGGAGCTCGTACGGGACGTGCTCGGCTCCGGCGAAGTGCTTGAACCAGGTGCGCTGGCGCCGCGCGAATTGCCGCGTGCGGAGCGCGATCGCGGGCGCGAGTTCGTCGCGGCCGAGTCGCCCCTCGAGGTACGCGACGACCTCGGGGTAGCCGAGGGCCTGGCACGAGGTCGGCCCGAACCCGCCGCCGTCGAGCACGGCGCGCACCTCCTCGATCCACCCGGCGGCGAGCATCGCCTCCGTCCTCGCGGCGATGCGTCGTTCGAGCTCCTCGGGCGGCGGCGCGAGCACGAAGACGCGCGCCGCGCGCCCCGCTCCGCCCCACTCCGTCTGCAGTTCGGAGAGACGGCGCCCCGTCTGCTCGTGCACCTCGAGCCCGCGCACGACGCGCCGCACGTCGTTGGGGTGCAGTCGCCGGGCGAGGACGGGGTCGAGCTGCATCAGCTCGCGGTGGAGCGCGACGGCGCCCTCCTCGCGGGCGCGCGCCTCGAGTCGGGCGCGCAGCTCGACGTCGACCGGCGGACCGTCGAAGAGGCCGTGCACGAGCGCCTTCAGGTAGAAACCGGTGCCGCCCACGAAGAGCGCGCGACTCCCGCGGGCTTCGACCTCCCGCTCGGCCGTCGCGGCGTCGGCGAGGTAGCGCTGGACGTCGTAGCGCTCGCGAGGATCGCACAGGTCGAACAGGTGGTGCGGGACGCCCCCGCGTTCGGCGAGCGTGGGCTTGGCCGTCCCGACGTCCATCCCGCGGTAGACGAGCATGGAGTCGAGGGAGCCGACCTCGGCGCCGAGGCGCCGCGCGAGCTCGACGCCCAGTTCGGTCTTCCCGCTCGCCGTGGGGCCGACGAGGGCGAGCAGGGGGCCCTTCGAGGAACCTCGGGATCACGGTGCGACATGGGGCGCTCGACGCGCGTAGCCTAGGTGCCCGCCGGTCGCGCGCGAGCCGCGCGTCGCGGCTTCTCGAGTCCGCGGCCCCGGCGACCCGACCGTGACCATGATCCGACACCTCCTGCTGCTCGCCCTGGCGCTGCCCCTCGTCGCTGCCGACGCGGTGGCCCTCGACGGTCCCGCGACCTCGCCCTCGGCCCAGGACGGGAACGGCGCGGAGACGCCCGCCCCGACCGACGCCGCCGGTCCGAGGCCCGGTGAACTCCCGGCGGACGCCACCCCGAGCGCGGTCGCGACGTGGCGCGCGATGGTCGCGGCGATCGGCGCCGCCGAGCAGACCGCGCCGATCACGAGCTTCGACATGTCGCTGTCCCTGCTCACGCGCTCCGGTCGACGCGGACTCGACCCGCACCCCGAGACGCACGACGTCGACACGCGGGTGCAGTACCTGGCGCCGCCGTTCGTGCGCTACTCGCTGAGCGCCGACGTCGAGACCGGCTACGGACCGTCCGGCTACTGGTTGAAGGACAAGGACGAGGTGCGCTCGCTGCGCGGCCGCGACTACCAGACGGACCGCGAGCAGGTGATGCAGGTCCGCTCGTTGTGCGTGAACTTCCTCGCGGTGTCCGACCCGAGCCAGCTCCGCATCGCGTCGCTCGTCGAGTTCCCGCGCTGTCCGATCCGCGGGCTGCCGGAGCGCCCCGGCTTCGACTTCAAACGCATGAAGTGGCTGCGCATCGTCACTCCCGACTTCCAGCTCGTCGAGGAGCTGCAGCCGAAGGTCACCGACACGAACGCCGGACACCAGGGCGCGATGTACCAGGTCTTCTTCGGCCTCGACGAGCAGACGAACCTGCCGCGCTGTGCGCACGTCGTGCGCCTGCCCGCGAAGCGCACCGCGCCGACCGACGGGTCTGCCGACGGTGCTGACGCGTCGGCGCCGCCGCCCGATCCCGACATGCCCTTCGAGCAGTTGATCCTGCTCGACGACTGGCGCGCGTCGGCCGGTGCATCGCAGTCGAAGGAACGCCTCCCCCATCGCCTGCTCGTGTGGGAGCGTCTTCCGCAGCACCCGCTGTTCGCGAACTTCCTCGCCGAGCCGGACCGCGAGGTCTACGTGAAGGACGGTTCGTCGCTGCGCCCGAGCTTCACGCCGACCGACTTCGAGCCGATCCCGCCCGGCGCCGACCAGGTCGACCGCTGACAGCGGGGGGGGGGGGACCACAGAGCACACGGAGCGCCGCCTCCGGCGGCGGACCACACGGAAGGAACACAGGGA
>JAWKUH010000052.1:0-31912 GCA_041398665.1 Planctomycetota bacterium
GTCGCCGTCGACGCGGGAGCGTGCGGGCGCGCGACGCTCGCCGCGACGGCGCGCAGCGCGAGGTACGGCCGGTTCTCCGCGCTCACCTCCACGTCGGCGAAACCGGCTTCGCGCGCTTCGCGCACGAGGCGCTCCGCGGTCCACAGCGACGCGACCGGGCCGCGCGAGAGCACGTGGCGCTCCGCACCGTCGTTCGTCGCGAGCGAGGCCACGACCTGCGCGGCGTCCGCGACGACGAGCGCGAGCCGACCGCCGGGCGCGAGCCAGCGGCGCCACTCGGCGAGCGCGAGGCGCGCGCCGTGGATCGAGAGGTGCTCGAGCGTGCCGCGGACCGCGACGACCCTGGCCGATCCGTCGGGGATCGCGCCGACGCGCTCCCCGCGCGCGACGATCTCGGCGCCGCTCGCCGGATCGACGTCGATGTTGAGCCAACCGTCGCGGCGCTTGTCGCCGCAGCCCACGAAGATGCTGTCGAATTGCATGGAGTCCGTCCCCTTGGAGGTACGGGGCGGAGATCGACCGGAACCGGCCGTTCCCGCGAGGGCGCCGCGCGGCGGGCGCCGGCCCAGTACCGCTCGCGGGAGAAGGGCGTGCGGGGACCTGCCCCGGGGCCGTTCGCTACCCTCGGACGATGACCGGACCCACGAGGCTCACGTTCCACGGCGCCGCCGGCACCGTCACGGGCTCGCGCTTCCTCCTCGAGGCGGGGCGCACGCGGCTGCTCGTCGACTGCGGCCTGTTCCAGGGCCTCAAGGTGCTGCGCAAGCGCAACTGGAGGAAGCCCGGGTTCGAGCCGCAGCAGCTCGACGCGGTCGTGTTGACGCACGCGCACATCGACCACTCGGGCTACCTGCCGAGGCTCGTGAAGGAGGGCTTCCGCGAGAAGATCCTCGCGACACACGCGACGCGCGACCTGTGTCGGATCCTGTTGCCCGACTGCGGTCGCATCCAGGAGGAGGACGCGCTCTACGCGGCGAAGGAGCACTACAGCAAACACCACCCGCCGGAGCCGCTCTACACCGAGGAGGACGCGGTGAAGAGTCTGGAGTACTTCCGAGCGATCGCGCTCGAGCGCGACTACGACGTGGGCGACCTGCGCTTCGCGTTCCGCCGCGCGGGTCACATCCTCGGAGCGGCGAGCGCGATGGTCGAGACGCCGCACGGGAAGGTGCTGTTCTCGGGCGACCTCGGTCGCGACGACGACCTCCTCATGTACGCGCCCGAGCCGCCGGGCGACCCCGACTGGGTCGTCGTCGAGTCGACCTACGGCGACCGCGAGCACCCCGACGAGGACCCGTTCGCCGAGATGGCCGAGCCGCTGCGGCGCACCTTCGCGCGCGGCGGCATCGCGCTCGTCCCGTCGTTCGCGGTGGCGCGCACGCAGGCCATGCTGCTCGTGATGAAGACCTTGATGGAGCGCGGCGAGATCCGCGAGGTGCCGATCTTCGTCGACAGCCCGATGGCGACGAACGTGACCGAGGTCTACTGCGAGCACGACGCGCTGCACAAGCTGTCGCACGACCGCTGTGCCGAGGTCTTCGGCAACGCGACGTACACGCGCACGGTGGAGGACAGCAAGGCGCTCGACAAGCGGAGCGGTCCGATGATCGTGATCAGCGCGAGCGGCATGCTGAGCGGCGGTCGGGTGCTGCACCACCTGAAGGCGATGGCGGGGGACCCGCGCAACACGATCGTGCTGCCCGGCTACCAGGCCGTCGGCACGCGCGGGCGTTCGCTGCTCGACGGTGCGAAGTCGATCCGCGTGCACGGCAAGCCGGTGCGCGTCGAGGCCGAGGTCGTCGAGATGCCCTACTTCAGCGCGCACGCCGACCGCAGCCAGGTCCTGGCGTGGTTGCGGAAGTGCGAGAAGCCGCCGAAGGGCGTGTACCTCGTGCACGGCGAGCCCGAGGCGGCGGAATCGCTGCGCCAGGCGATCCGCGACGAGCTGGGCTTCGAGGTCGACGTGGCGGACCAGGGCGAGACGGTCGAGCTCGACTGAACCTGGTTCGCTTGACCAGTTCTTCGGGTTCACCCGGATGTGGGGGAGCTCTCAGCTCGACCGAACCTGGTTCGATTGCCCGACACCGGAGCTGAACGGACGCCGGCCCGCCCGCCCGACCGAACCTGGTTCGTTTGGTCCAGTTCTTGGGGTTCGACCTGGGGTCGGCGCCCGTCCTGGCGCCTCCAGGCGGGTGGGGCGACGAACCGAACCTGGTTCGTTTGCCCAACACCGGAGCCGAACGGAGGCGGGCCCGCTCGCTCGAACCTGGTTGGGGCGACCTCACCCCGGTCGCGTCCCTCACGCTCCGCGCACTCGCTCCGCCGCACCGCCCCTTCGATGTTCGGCGCTCGCGTCGACTCGCGTCAGTGCAGGTACGGATCCCAAGGGATCTCCGCACCCGGCTTCTCGAGCATCGCCACGCTCGGCAGCACGAGGCGCGACGGCTCGGGCGCGAGCTCGTAGGCGGCCTGCGTGTCGAGGTCGACGACGAGGCGCACGCCGAACGCGTCGACCTCGCCGAGGACGCCGGCCGCCCCGACACGGTCCGCGAGCATCATCGACGCTCCCGTGGCTCGCCGTCGAACGAGGCTCCTGTTCGCATGCGATCCAGAAGGTGCGAGTGTCCTCAATACATCGGCGCACCGATGAATCCCAAGCTCCTTGTCACGACGACGCTTCCCGAAGCATCGTAGCCCACGGCTTGGATGCCGTTGTGCCTCGACTCCCAACGGACGACCTGGTCGGACTTGTTGGGCGGACCTAGCAGCGAACGGTAGGTCGGGTGCGAGAGGACTTCGATCGAGAGGAGCTTGAGCTCACGAAACTCGTCGGGGATGGGCTCGTCCACGGCCACATAGGCGATCTCCGTGCCTTCGCCATCCAGGCTGTCGATCCGGGTACGAACCAGGTAGGTCTCCGGAGAGTACTCGAAGACTTCTCGAGCCTCTGCCGACGTGAGGTAGTCCGCCCCTTCGAGCTTCGCCTTGCGACGGATCTGACTCTCGAGTGCGAACGCACGGTCCTGCAGCGCGAAGAAGAGACTGCGGATCTGGTCTCGCGGTACGTCGTCCAACGCGACCTCTCCGAGTGGACGGCCGCGGAACTGGACCGTCCTCGCAAGAATCGGGTAGTCGTCACCGATACGACGCGAGTCGTCGTCGCCGTCCTGACTTGCATTCGCTTGCGTCGTCCCCCTTGAACTCCTCTCGGACGTCGATCCGTCGCGTGCGAGGAGCGGGGTGGGGGCAGGAGTGTCGACGCGAGGTGAGCCCGGACCGTGCGTGACGACGGGCCGCGGACCGGTTCCATGGTCGGACTCGCTGACGATGTAGAGGATCGCGAGCGCGGCGAGCAGTCCGGCGAGTGCGAAGGCGAGGATGTTCTTCAAAGGACGATCTTCGACAGAGAGCCCGAGGCGAAAGGCGAGGGCGAAGTCGATGTATGCATCACCTACTCGGCCCTCGACAACTCCACACGAGTCATTTCGTTTCGGCGACGGCGGATCCGGTGGTCGACCGTACCAGGTTCGATCGACCGGGCGCGCTCCGGTCCGACCGCCGATCCATGGATCGACCGAACCAGGTTGGAATGGCCGACGACCGACCGCGCCCATGCTTCCGTACTCTCAATGCAGGTACGGATCCCAAGGGATCTCCGCACCCGGCTTCTCGAGCATCGCCACGCTCGGCAGCACGAGGCGCGACGGCTCGGGCGCGAGCTCGTAGGCGGCCTGCGTGTCGAGGTTGACGACGAGGCGCACGCCGAACGCGTCGACCTCGCCGACGAGGAGCTCGACGACGTCCTTCGCGGCGGAGACGAGCGTGATGCGCGCCGCGGGCGTGTCGGTGACGCTGCGCGGCACGGTTCGCGGATCGAGTGCGCGCACCACCGGTGTGCGACCGAGGAACAGCGTGTAGCCCGTCGACAGCACGGGGTGCGCGCGGCGCCAGGGCTCGTCGGCGCTCTCGCGCAGGTCCCAGGCCGTCAGTCCCGTCGGCGTGGCCGGGTCGACGACGCGCTGCAGCTCGAAGCCGGTGCCGTCCGCTCGGTCGACGAAGACGTGCTCGAGCCCGCTCTGGAAACCGACCCAGTCCTCGGGCACCACGCGCGCGGACACGAGCGGCGGCAGCGTGTTGGGGTCCACCGTCACGGGCGGTTCGAAGAAGCGCTCGAGTCGCGCCGACGATCGCAGCACCTCGTCCTCGACCCGCCGCGCGTCGCCCGCACCGGTCGCGCGCCGCACCGTTCCGCCGCTGCCGATCACGACCTCGGCCAGCACGTCGCCGTTCGCCTCGGGCTTCAGCGCGTCGGGTCCCCGCAGCACGACGTGCTCGGCCGACGCGTCGTCGAGTCCGAACTGCGCGATCCACGCCTCGACGTCGCGCGCCGGCGTCGCGTCGAGCGCCTTCTCGTCGACGATCGCGTTCACGAGTTGCGTGATGCGCCCGGCGTCCGCCGGGGCCATGAAGTACGTCACGCAGCGCCAACGACCGCGCACCCGCGCGAACAAGAGCTCGCCGTGGCGCGCGTCGACCAGCGACAGCGCGGTGAGCTGCGACTTCGTCCCGTCGGGCCGTACCACGAGCCCGGCCTCGTCGACCGCGACCAGCGGGACGAAGCGGGCCTCCTCCCGCTCGCGTCGGTCGGGGACGAGCGACGTCGCCGCGATCACGAGCGCGGAGACGAGGGGCACGACGAGTCGCGACGGCTTCATGCGCGCACCCTCCGCCTCGCGTTCGCGACGAGTCGGACGAGCCCGAGCAGCAGCGCGACCACGAGCGGTGCCGCGAGCGCGTACGCGCGCGCCGCGAGCCGCTCGCGCTCCTCGACGAAGCCGAGACTCGCCGTTCGTTCCGTCGGCTCGGCGAGGACGGCCACGTCCTCCGGCAGCGCGAGATGCGCCGCGATCGCCGTCAGGAGTTCGCGCGATCCGAAACGCTCGTCGAACAGGTTGCCGTTCGTGAACAGCGACGACGAGCCGAGCAGCACGAGGCGCCCCCGCTCGGCGCCCACGGCGCTGCCCGGCACCGCGTGACCCGCGCCGTCGACGGCCGGGAACGCACCTTCGACCTCGACCGCGAGCGGCGCGTCGGGCTCCGCCGGCGCCGCCTCGCTCGGTCCCTCGAGGACGTCGGCGGGCACGAAGCCGCCCTTCCACGGGAACGTCCACGCGCGCGACGACGCGCGCAGGAGCACGCGCGCGCTCAGTCCCGTCGCCTCGAGTCGTTCGCGGTCGAGCACGACGGGGTCGCCGCCGTACCACGGCAGGTCGCGCAGGCCCTCGGTCGGCGGTCCCGGCGCGAACGTCGACGAACCGACGCGCACCTGGAACGGCGGCGCGCTGTCCTGTCGCTCCGTCACCTTGCCGCGCGCCTCGGACTCCGCACGCACGTCCGCCTCGGACGCGAACACGAGGTCGTCGAGCACGATGCTCCGCGCGACGGAGGCGCCCACGTCGGCGAACCAGCGCGCGTCGAGGTCGCAGTTCGTCGGTCGCGGCCAGTGCACGAGTTCGAGGTCCGAGCCCTCGAGCTGTTTCGCGACGAGCTCGAAGTGCTGTCCCGCGATGCACGCGCCGCCTCCGTCGCGCAGGTGCTCGACGGTCCGTGCCAGCACCGAGTCGATCTCGCGGCGCGGTTGCAGCCAGACGAGCGCGTCCATCTCGCGCGGCCAACGCGGACGCTCGGGATCGACGTGCACGACGTCGAAGCCGCTGCGCACCAACTGGTCGCGCGCACCGCTGAAGACGTCGCTGCCGGTGGGGGCGAACAACTGGAGCTGCTGGTACTCGAGGTGCGCCTCGGCCGACGAGAGTCGCGGCGTCGAGCTCGCGACGGCGACCAGTGCGCTGCGGTCCTCGGTCAGCCGCCAGAGCGCGTGCGCGAGCCGGAACTCGCACGCCTCGAACGCACGTGCGTCCTCGAGGTCGACCGACGTCGTCCGGTCGCCGACGCGCACGACGAGTCCTGCCGTCACGTTGCGCGCGACGCGCAGTCCACCCTCCTCGCGCACGATCGTCCGCTCGCGGACGGGGAGCGCGGCCCGCTGCGCGTCGTCGAGCTCCGTCGGGTCGACGCGCGTGAAGGCGACGCCGGGGACCGCGCTCGCGAGCGCCTCGATCCGCTCCGTCGCGTCGCGTGCGGCGGCCCGCACGTCGGCCGGGAGTCGGTGCGACGGCGACAGCACGAGGTCGACCGACACGCCGGTGTCGCCGCCGTTCGCGACCGCGCGTTCGGCGACGGCGGCTCGGACGCGGCGCGCCGCTGCCTCCGAGCGTCGCGACCGCCGCGGGTCCGAGCACGAACACGGTGGCAGCGAGCGCGGCGACGGGGACCCACGCGGTGCGCGTCCTGCGAACTCCGCCGCTCGACCGCCCGACACCGCGGACGCGCGCGAGCACGAGCAACACGAGCGGGACGGCGCCCAGCGCGAAGGCGCGCCACCGGAACTCGGCGCCGCGCGCGACCTCCGCCACGGCCTCCGGTCGCTCGTAGTCGCCGCGCGCCGCGACGAGGTGCGCGTCGCTCGTCAGCGCGTTCGCCAGGATCACGAAGGCGCGCTCCTGCGCGGAGTCCGCGCGCGTCAGGAACGTGTCGTGCAGCCAGCGTCCGCTCGCGGAGACGACGACGGTGCCCTCGAGCGCGCGCTCCGGCTCGAGCTCGACGAGGAGCGGGAGTTTCGGCAGCGCGCGACCGTACTCCGGCGCGAGCTCGCTCGCGGCGACCTTCGCTCCGTCCGACGTGTCGACGAGCGGTTCGAACGAGAGGTCGCTCGAGGTCGCGAGGACGTGTGCCCGCCAGCCGCGTTCGAGCAGTCGCGTCTCGTCGAGCGCGAGCGCCGTCGGCGACGCGAACACGACGGTCTCGTTGGGCTGCGTCGGGTAGCGGCGGAAGTCCTGGTTCGGCGCGATCGCGCGCACGACGAACGGCAGCGCGACACTGCCGCCGTCCGGGAGCGGGATCGACTCGCAGCGACCGTCGAGCAGCGTCTCCGGTCGCGGCGAGAGGGCGAAGGCGCGCCACAGCGGCGCGAGGTCGACGCCGGTCCCGTCGAACTCGACCGTGACGCCGTCGTCGCCGATCGCGACGCGGTCGTCGCGCGAGCTCGCCCCGACGACGACCGAACCGCCGTGCGCGCGGAACGTCTCGACGGCGTCGAGCACGGCGGGAGCGAGCTGCGCCGCCGTCGGCTCGTTCCAGACGAGGACGTCGAAGCGGTCCAGTGCGTGCTCGTCCGCGGCGAGCGCGCTCGCGAGGTCGACGCGCTCGACGTCGCAGGCGGACGCGAGGAGTTCCTCGAGCCGCACGTAGCCGACCTCGGGCGCGCACAACGCGATGCGCGGGCGCACGGGCGCGGCGAGGAGGTCGAGGTGCGCGGCGAGCCGGCGTTGGAGGTCGTCGAGGTCCTGCTCGCGCAGGCCCTCGAGGAGCGCGCTGCGACCGCCCGCTCCGGTGATCTCGACGGTCGAGAACACGAGCGACTCGGTGAAGCCGTCGCGTTCGATGCGTCGCACGCGTCGCTCGGCGACGCCGCGTGCGGTCGCGTGCGCGCGCGCCGCGTCGCTCGTCCCGGGGTGGACGACGGTGAAGGCGAGGCGGTCGTCGCTCGCGCGCGCGAGGCCCTCGAAGAGCGCGACGAGGTCGGACTCGAGCCGTCGCAGCTCCGACGGCATCGCGTCGCGCTCCGTCAGGTAGAGCGTCGCGAAGACGGGGGTGGGGTGCGCGTCGATGCGCTCGACGAGCGCGGGATCGGGCGTGAGCCGCGCGACGCGTCCGACCTCGACGCGCGTCGCAGGCCCGGCGACGAGTTCGACGACACGTCCCGCGGCGACCGCCGCGAGCAGCACGAGGACGACGAGGACGAGGCGACGACGCATGGCGCGGGCGACGAGCGGCGGCTCAGTCGCGGTCGTCGTCGAGGAACCGCCCCGTCGCCCAGAGGAGGACGGCCGAGCCGAGGACGAAGTAGAGGACGCCGTCGAGTCCCGGGCGTCCCGCTGCGAAGCGTTCGAGGTGCGGGAGGATCGAGACGCGCTCGAGCAGGAACGTGCCGACGCCGAGGTCGGGCGCGAGTCCGTCGAGCACGCCGACCACCTCCTCGCGTCCCGTCAGGACGAGGAAGAGCGAGGCGACCGTGGCGAGCACGAAGGCGACGACCTGGTCGCGCGTGAGCGCGGAGCACAGTCCGCCGAGCGCGAGGAGGAACGCGCCGCCGAGGAACGCGCCGACGAACCCGCTCGCGACGCGCGCGAGGTCGGGGTCGCCGAGGACGACGAGCATGACGACGAGCGGCAGCGCCGTCGCGAGCAGCACGCCGAGCAGCGCGAGCGACGCGAGGAACTTGCCGAGCACCGCGGTTCCCGAGCGGATCGGGAGGGTGAGGAGGAACTCGACCGTGCGGTGCTTGCGCTCCTCCGCCCACAGCCGCATCGACGCGGCGGGCAGGAAGACGGCGAGGAGCAGCGGGAGGACGCGGAAGTACGCGTCGAGGTCGAGTCGCCCCGCGAGGAAGAACTCGTTCACGAAGAGCGCGTTCGCGAGCACGCCGAAGCCCGCGATCTGCACGTAGGCGACCGCGGAGTCGAACGTGGCGCCGAGCTCGCGGCGCGCGACGACCAACGATCGGCTCACGCCGTCACCTCGTGCGGGGTCGAACGCACGAACGAGAGGACGAGCTTCTCGAGCGTCGTCCCGGCGTCGCGCGCCTCGTCGCGCAGGTCTGCGATCCGCGCGTCGCGGACGAGGCGGCCGCGGTGGATGACGAGGACGCGGTCGCAGATGGCTTCGACCTCGGCGAGGACGTGGCTCGAGAACAGGATCGAGCGGCCCTCGCGGAGCTCCTGGAGGAAGTCGCGGAAGGCGGCGACCTGGACGGGATCGAGGCCGTGGGTGGGTTCGTCGAGGAGGATCGCGCGCGGGTCGTGGATCAGCGAGGCGGCGAGCCCGATGCGCTGTCTGAAGCCCTTCGAGCACTGGTGGACGCGCTTGCGGAGGACGTCCTCGAGGCTGCACGCGCGGACGCACCAGTCGAGGCGCTCCGCCAGCCGCGCGCGGTCGAGTCCGCGCATGCGTCCCGCGAACTCGAGGAACGCGCGGACGTTCATGCCTTCGTAGAGCGGGTTGTGCTCCGGCAGGTAGCCGAGCACGCGGCGCACCGCGAGCGGGGCGTCGACGACGTCGTTCCCGTCGACGCGGATCGTGCCCGAGGTCGGTGTGATCCACGTCGCGATCGCCTTGAGCAGTGTCGACTTGCCGGCGCCGTTCGGTCCGAGGAAGCCGACGATCTCCCCCGGAGCGACGCGCGCCGTGAAGTCCTGGACGGCGAGGTCCTTGCCGTACTTCTTGGTGAAGCCCGTGACGTCGATCATGGGGTGGGGAAGGTACCAGACGGGCGGGGAGGGTCGAAGGGGAGGACGCTTCCGCGGTTGTCGGTGGGTGAGGCGTAACCGGGGCCGTTCGGTTCGGGTCCAGGCCGAACGCGTGCGTCCGGCGCTCCGCGCCGGACGGGAAACGAAACACGAAGAACGCGAAGGAGGGGAAGGTGTCGACCGAAGGAGAGCGAAGCGGGCCTGCGCGACGTCGCGATGTGACACTACGGGACGACTGGGAAGGAGACGGCACGAGCGCGGTGATCGGTGCCGCGATGCGCGTCCATGACGCGCTCGGCCCTGGTCTCCTGGAGTCGGCGTACAAGGCCTGCTTGGTCCACGAGCTCACGCTGATGCGCGTCGCGGTCCGATCCGAGGTGCCGATCCCGATCCGGTACCGCGGAGTGAGCGTCGAGTGCGGGTATCGAGCCGACCTCGTCGTCGAGGGGCGCATCCTGATCGAGCTGAAGACCGTGGCGAGGCTGCAGCCGATCCACGGCTCCCAGCTTCTCACCTATCTCCGGCTGAGCGGGATCTCGGTCGGGCTCCTCGTGAACTTCAACGTCCGAAGGCTCAAGAACGGAATCCGGCGAGTCCGCAACTTCGCGGCCTGAGCCGTCCCGCGCCGCGCGGTCCGCTTCCCGAGTCGTCCATCGTGCCGCGACGACGAATTCGCGACCGCCGTGGACCGAGCCGTTGCCTTCCCGACCTTCGCGTGCTTCGTGTTTCGTTCCACACCCGGCGCACAGCGCCGGGTGTCAGGAAGTGACGATGATCACGAGGATCGGGAGGGTCACGAGCACGAGCGCGTGCACGACCATGGCCGAGAGGGCGATCTTGGCGCCTCGCGGGGCGAAGCGGCGGAAGCGGTGCTTCGGCGCCGTGGCGTCGCCCTTCGGCCACAACTCCTTCGGGAGCGGGACGAGCGGACAGGAGCGCCACAGGAACAGCGTCGAGGCCGGCAGCAGGACGGCCGTCGTGGCGGCGGCGCGCAGCCACGCGTCGATCCACGGGCTCCGCTCGATCTCCCTCGCCTCCTCCACTGCCGGCCACGTCGCGAGAAGCCACACGAGCAACACGATCGCGATCACCGCGTTCGCCACGCACACCCACGGACCGACCGCGTTCGGCCGTTCCCATCCGGTCGGTCGCTTCCGCTCGGTCGGCGCGTCCATCGCGTCAACGGCTCGCGGCCGCGCTCGTCCGTCCCTCGAGCGCTCGCAGGTGGCACGACGCGCGACAGCTGCGCAGGCCGGCGACCGGGTCGAGCGCCGGCACGAGCGAACGGCACTCCTTCTCGACGCTCGCGTCCATCTCCTGGCAGCGCGGGTGGAACGTGCAGCCCGCCGGCGGGTGCGTGGGGGAGGGCACGTCGCCCTCGAGCACGATGCGGCGCCGCTCGCGTTCGACCTCGGGGTCGGGGATCGGGATCGCCGACAGCAGCGCGCGCGTGTACGGGTGCTGCGGCCGAGCGTAGAGCTCGTCGCGGTCGGCGACCTCGACGACGCGACCCAGGTACATCACCGCGACGCGCTCGCACAGGTGCCGCACGACGGCGAGGTCGTGCGCGATGAACAGGTACGCGAGGCCGAAACGCGTCTGCAGGTCCTTCAGCAGGTTGAGCACCTGCGCCTGGATCGACACGTCGAGCGCGCTCACCGGCTCGTCGCAGATGATCAGGTCCGGCTCCAGCGCGAGTGCGCGCGCGATGCCGACGCGCTGGCGTTGCCCGCCGGAGAACTCGTGCGGGAAGCGGTCGATGTGGCGCGGGTTGAGCCCGACGGCGTCGAGCAGTTCGAGCGCCTTGATGCGCCGCTCGCGCGGACGCATCGAGGTGTGCAGCTGGAGCGGCTCCGCCAGGATCGAGCCCACCGTCATGCGCGGGTTCAACGACGCGTAGGGATCCTGGAAGATCATCTGGATCCGCTGTCGCAGCGGGCCCCACTCGGACGCGGCGAGCTGCGTCAGCTCGCGCCCTCGAAGCGCACGGATCCGGACGTCGCGCGGTGCAGACCGACGACGCAGCGCGCGGTCGTCGACTTGCCGCAACCCGACTCGCCGACGAGTCCGAGGCTCTTCCCGCGCTCGAGGTCGAACGACACGCCGTCGACCGCGCGCAGGTGCCCCTCGGGTCGACCGAGGAAGCCGCGGTTGCCGTACGGGAACGACTTCACGAGGTCGCGCACCTCGAGCAGAGGGCCTTCGTACGTCGTCGCGCTCATCGCCCGCCCCCAGCCGTCGCCGGTGTCTCGCCGCGCGCCACTCGCTCCGACTCGAAGCACGCCGTCGCGCGCGGTTCGTACCCGGGCACCGCGGCGAGCGGCGGGCGCTCCTTCTCGCAACGGTCCACGCGCCACGCACAGCGCGGACGGAAGGCGCAACCCACCGGCAGCCGCGCGAGGTCGGGCGGCTGTCCGTCGATCGACGTCAGCCGGTGGTCGGGGTCGCCGTCGATGGTCGGCACGCTCGTGAGCAGACCCTTCGTGTAGGGGTGGAGCGGCTGCGCGAAGAGCTCGCTCGCGGTCGCGCGCTCGACGACGCGACCCGCGTACATCACCTGCACGGCGTCGCTCATCCCGGCCACGACGCCGAGGTCGTGCGTGATGAGCACGATCGCCGTGCCGTGCTTGCGCTGGAGCTCCTTCATGAGCTCGAGGATCTGCGCCTGGATCGTGACGTCGAGCGCCGTCGTCGGCTCGTCCGCGATGAGGACCTTCGGGTTGCAGAGCAGACCCATCGCGATCATCACGCGCTGGCGCATGCCGCCGGAGAGCTCGTGCGGATAGGCCTCGAGCCGCTTCTCGGGGTTCGGGATGCCGACGTCGCCGAGCGCCCTCGCGCAGCGGTCGCGGGCGTCGCGCCCCTTCGCGATGCCGTGGATCTCGAGGACCTCGGTGAGCTGTCGCTCGACCGTGAGCAACGGGTTGAGGCTCGTCATCGGGTCCTGGAAGATCATCGCGACGTCCTTGCCGCGGACCTTGCGCATGGCACCGCGCTCGAGCTTCGTGAGGTCGCGCCCCTCGAACAGGATCGCGTCGGCCTCGACCACGCCGGGAGGGGAGGGCACGAGACCCATGATCGCGAGGCTCGTCACGGACTTGCCCGAACCGGACTCGCCGACGATGCCGAGCGTCTGTCCGGCCTCGAGCGTGAACGACACGTCGCGCACAGCCTCGACCGTGCCCTGGTGCGTCTCGAAGCGGACGCTGAGGCCCCTGACGTCGAGGACGGCCATCAGTCCTTGCCTCGCATCTTGGGGTCGAGGGCGTCGCGCAGGCCGTCGCCGAGGATGTTGAGCGCGAGCAGCGTCGAGGCCATCGCGATGGCGGGGTAGACGATCACGTTCCAGTAGGTCTTGATGGGGCTGTAGGCCTCGCTGCCGTCGACGGCGAGCAGGCCCCAGCTCACGCGCGGCGCCTCGACCCCGAGGCCGAGGAAGCTGAGGAACGCCTCGAACAGCATCACGGCGGGGATCGTGAGCGTGAGGTACACGATCACGATCGAGAGCACGTTCGGCACGATGTGGACGAAGACGATGCGTGCGGTGCCCGCGCCGACGACGCGCGCAGCTTCGACGAACTCCTGGTTCTTGAGGCTCAGGACCTGGCCGCGGACGACGCGCGCCATCGTGAGCCAGTAGATCGCACCGATGACGAGGTAGAAGATCGTCATGCGCGTGATGTTGATCTTCTCGAGGTCGGTGCGGTACGCGTTCAGCACCGTGATGAAGAAGATCACGACGAAGATGAACGGGATCGAGTAGAGCACGTCGACGATCCGCATCATCAGGTTGTCGACGCGGCCGCCGAGGAAGCCCGAGAACGCGCCGTAGGTGACGCCGAGCAGCAGCGACACGAGCGACGCGATCACGCTGACCTGGATCGAGATGCGACTGCCCCAGACGATGCGCGCGAGGATGTCGCGACCCTTCGCGTCGGTGCCGAGCAGCGGCCCGACCTCCCAGAAGCCGAAGAGCCAGGAGCGCACGCCGAGCATCCAGCGGTCGAAGAACGGCATGTCGGGCCACAGGCCGGGCAGGTACTCGAGCCCGGCGAGTTCGACGGGGCCCGCGCCGGTGTCGAGATCGCCGCGCGCGCGCGCCGCGGCGAGCTCCTCCTCGACCGCGTCCTGCAGGCCGACGTCGCCCTCCTTCTCGGGCTTGTCGGCGAAGCGGTGCACGACGGCGTAGCGTTCGACGTGCACGCCGGGCGTGTCGCTGCGCTTGTGGAACGCGAGCGGCTCGCGTCCCGACGCCCGGCGCACGATCTCGGCGAGTGCCGGCGTGCCCTCGAAGTGCGTGGGACGGTCCGGACCCTCGCCGGGCACCGTGAAGTCGACGAAGGTGCGGTGCTGCCAGCCGTCGTCGAGCAACGAGCCGACGGAGCGCGTCGCCACCTCGCCGAACGCCGCGGGCGCCTCGGCGTCGGGCGAGGTCGCGCGATCGATCTTCGGCGACGGCGCCCACGGCCAGCGCGAGGGCTGCGGCTCGATCTGGAGGTTGAGCGCGCTCGGGCTCGCGAGCGGCAGCAGCGGCGCGAGGAAGCTCGTGAGTCCGAACAGCGCGAGGAACCACAGCGAGAGGTACGCGCCGCGGTTGCGTTTGAGGCGCCGCCACGCGTCCTGCCACAGGCTCTCGCCCTTGAACTCGGCGGCCTCCGCGAGGAGCTTCTCGAGCCGTGCGGGATCGAGCGCGGTCCGGTCCGTGCCGGTCTTCTTCGGTGCGGCCACGGTCAGGACTCCTCGAGCTTGATGCGCGGGTCGAGCAGCGTGTACGCGAGGTCGACCAACGTGTTGAGCGAGTAGACGAGCACCGTGTAGAGGATCGTGACGCCCATCGCGAGCGTGTAGTCGCGCGCGAGCGCGCTGTTCACGAAGTGCGTCCCGGTGCCCGGGATGCCGAACAGCTTCTCGATCACGAGGCTGCCCGTGAGGATGCCGGCGACGGCGGGGCCGAGGTAGCTGACGACGGGCAGCACGCCGCCCTTCACGACGTGGCGCAGGAGCACGAGCTTCTCCGGCAGTCCCTTCGCTCGCGCCGTGCGCACGTGGTCCTGGGACAGCACCTCGAGCACACCGGTCCGCGCGAGCCTCGCGATGTAGGCGGCGAACGGGGCGCCGAGCGCGAGCGACGGCAGCAGGATGAACCGCGGTGCGCCCCAGCCCGCGACGGGGAGCCAGTCGATGCTGAACGCGAGCGACAGGATCAGGAACCCCGCGATGACGAAGTTCGGCAGCGCGATCCCCATGGTCGCGACGACGCGCATCGAGAGGTCGAGGCCGGTCCCGCGCCAGACGGCCGAGAGGATGCCGGCACCGAGTCCGAGCAGGAGCGCCCAGAACAGTCCGACCGATCCCAGCGAGATCGAGATCGGGAGGGACTGCGCGATGATGTCGTTGACCGAGTAGTCCTTGTACTTGAACGACGGGCCGAGGTCGCCGGCGAGTACGCCCGTGAAGACGTCGGTGTAGCGGTCGGGGTTCGGGACGGTCTTCTTCGGTCGGACCAGCTTGGTCGGCCGCACCGGCTCGCCGTCGGGGCCGACGACGGGTTCACCGTCGGGGCCGACCACCGGCTCGCCGTCCGGGTCCGGCACCTCGATCGGTGCGGCGTCCAGGTCGTCGACCTCGATCGTGTCCTTCGAGAAGATGCCGCTGCGCTCGTCGAGATTGAACGGCCCGACGTACTGCAGGTACTGCTTCCACTGCGGCCAGTCGAGGTGGTAGCGGCGCTCGATGTTCGCCTTGATCTCGGGCGCGAGGGCCTTCTCCGAGTCGAACGGACCGCCCTCCACGTTGCGCATCAGGAAGAACGAGACCGTGACGACGCACCACAGCGTGATCACGAACCAGACGAGACGTCGGACGAGGAACGGGATCATCGGGACGTCAGTTCGAGAGCGGTGACAGACGGCGGCGCGGGTCGCCCTCGCGGAAGATCCCGCCCGGAGCGTTCGGGGGGTACACGCCGTCGGGCGGCGAGGGGAAGTCGACGGCCTGGAGCCGGTCGTAGTAGCCCTCGGGTCTCGACGCGCGGTACGCCTCCATCTCCGCGTCGCTGCGCAGGTACCACCACTTCGGGAACTGCTCGTCGAGCAGGTTGCCCGGGAAGCCGCCGACGCGCGGCGAGAGCAGGTTCTGCGTCACGTAGGAGTAGACGGGCAGGATCGGCAGCTCGTCCATCAGGATGCGCTCGGCCCGGCTGAAGAGTTCGAGCCGACGCTGCGGGTCGGACTCGTACTTCGCCTCCTCGATCAGTCGGTCGTACTCCGCGTTCCCCCAACCCGTCTTGTTGTTCTCGCCGCCCGTCACGAACAGGTCCATGAACGTGTTCGGGTCGATGTAGTCGCCGATCCAGGCGGAGCGCGACACGTCGTACTCGAGGTTGCTCTGCGTCTCGAGGTAGACCTTCCACTCCTGGTTGAGGAGCTTGGCCGTGATGCCGAGGTTGCGCTGCCACGAGTCGGCGATCACCTCGGCGATGTCGCGGTGCGTCTCGCTCGTGTTGTAGTGCAGCTCGATCGGCGGCAGAGGCTTCAGGCCCGGGCCGTAGCCGGCCTCGGCGAGCAGCCGGATCGCCTCCTGCTGGTCGGCGCGGAACGTCGCCGCGTAGTCGCCGTCGGGGTCCGCCTCGTGCACCATCTCCTCGTAGTGGTAGCCCGGCATGCCGAACGGCATGAACGAGTACCAGGGGAGCTGGCCCGACTTCGTGATCTTCTCCGTGATCTTCCTGCGATCGATCGTGAGCGCGAGCGCGCGGCGCACGCGCGCGTCGTCGAAGGGCGGCCGCGTCGTGTTGACGCGGTAGAAGTACGAGCCGAAGTAGGGCGACGGCTGGAAGTCCTCGCGCTGCATGAGCCGCGGCACGAGCATGTTGGGCACCTTGTCGACCCAGTGCGTGTCGCCGTTCAGGTAGAGGTTGAGCCCGGTCTGATAGGCCTCCACCGCGAGCACGTCGATCGTGTCGAACGCCACGGAGTCCGCGTCCCAGTAGTCCTCGTTCCGCACGAGGCGGATGCGGTCGTTCACGCGGCGGAACGCGACCTTGTACGGTCCGTTCGTGACGATGCGCTCGGGCTTCAGCCACTCCTGGCGCCAGGTCTCGCCCGGGAACATCTCCTTCGCCTCCTCGATGTTGCGCCGGTTGACCGGGAACATCGGGTAGAAGGCCATGAGCTGGAGGAAGAAGGGCGTCGGCGCCTCGAGCTCGACGCGCAGCGTGTGGTCGTCGAGCGCGGTGATCGCGACCGTGTCGAAGGAGAGCGCGGGCGCGCCGCTCGCGTCGACCGTCGTCGTGTAGGCCTTCGCTCCCTTCACGTACCACAGCTGGTAGGCGTACTCCGCGCCCGTCAGCGGGTTCAGGAAGCGCTCCCACGAGTAGGTGAAGTCGTGCGCGGTGAAGTCGTCGCCGTTGGTCCACTTCGCGCCGCGGCGGATGTGGAAGGTGTAGACGAGACCGTCCTCGCTGATCTCCCAGGACTCCGCCATCGCGGGCAGCGGCTCGAGCGTCTCGGGGTCCTTGATCGTGAGGCCCTCGAACACGGCGCGCAGCACGCGCCCCTCCGGCACGCCCGTCACGACGGCGGGGTCGAGCGTCGCGACCTCGGTGCCGTTGTTGAAGACGAACTGCGCGGGCTCGAGCTGGCTCTTCGCCACCGACCAGGCCGCGAACGCCGCGGGCACGAGCAGCAACAGGACCGGCAGCACGCCGCGGGTGAAGGAGACGGCGCCGCGGCGCGGACCGCGGGCGGGGCGTGCGAGCGGGGAGGTGCCACTCGAGCGGCGCTCCGCCCGGTCTGCGCTGGATCGTCCTTGCATCGGTCCTCGTGGGGGGCCGTCGACCGCGTTCCTGCGACCGTGTGTCGGCGTCGGTTGAGCGGCGTCGGTGGGGCGGCGTCGGTCGGGCGGCCTCGCCGGGGAGGGCTCGCCGGGGCGGGCTCGGGTCTTCGCGGCCGACCGCCGCCCGAGCGGCGGGCGCGCGCCGCTGCGGCGGTCCCGGACGCGGGTCCGCCGGACCCGATGGAGGGCGATCCCGACCCGGATCCCGGCTTCCCGACCCGCGCGTGAGGGTCTCGTATATCCTGTGCAGCCCTCGCGGGCCAGGCCCGCCGGCCGCCCTTCACCCGAAGCGGCCGGCGCGCCCGGCCCGCGCGCGCTGGAGAAGCCGCAGAACGCCGACCGCAACGTCATGATCCACAAGGGTTTGCCGCCGAAAAGTCGCTCCTCCCGCCGCCCCCTGGCGACGCTTCTCCTGCCCCTCGCGGCCCTGGGGGCGCTGGCGGCCTGTTCGAGCAAGGACTGGGCGCCGCCGCCCTCGCAGACCCGCGACGACGCGCGCAACGTGAAGCTGGTCGGCGACCTGCTCGACGTGATGGAGGAGCGCGAGGTCTACGTCCTCGAACTCGAGGACCAGGGCGTGCGCGTCCTGCTCGACCGCCGCGAGGGCGGGGCCGGCGGACCGGTCTACGTCGCGCCGACGAACCCGGGCGTCGCGCCGGGACCGGGCGGGAGCGGGACGGAGGGCTCGGGTGGAGGCAACTCCACGCGCTCGACGACGGTCGCCAAGCGGGCGACGGACGAGGCGGGCCCCGGCAAGGCGCCGGTCGACCAGTTCCACCCGGACAACCAGCCCGACGCGAGCGGCGTCCGTCCGCCGCAGCCGAAGCCGGTCTACGGCGGCAAGGTGACGGTCCACCTCTCGTCGCTGCCCAAGCACATGAACTACGTGACGGAGAACTCCGCCGTCACGCGCCGGATGCTCTACGAGGTGCACGAGTTCCTCGCGCACCAGGACTGGGAGTCGCACGAGTTGGTCCCGCGCGTCGCCGACCGGTGGAAGGTCGAGGACATCGCGATCCTGAAGCCGGGCGTCGAGTCGAAGTACCCCGCGGCGCGAGCTCTTCGCGTCCGTCCCCTGGGCTACGAGGAGGCCTTCGACGGCTACGTGCTGTTCGGCGCGACCGAGGTGGCCGCCGACGGCTCGGTCCGCGTCACGCCGACGACGGAGGGCGGGAGCGCGATGCGCAGCTCGGTCGACGTCCCGGCGAGCGACCTGCTCGCGGTGGAGGAGGGGTGCTCGATGACCTTCCACCTTCGCAACGACGTGCTCTGGCACCCGGCGAGCGGCACGGCGAAGGGCAAGCCCTACTCGATCGAAGGGCAGAGGGTCGACGCGCGCGACGTCTACTTCTCCTGGGAGCTCTACGGCAACCCCGAGGTCGACTGCGACGAGAAGCGCTTCCAGTTCGAGAAGGTGACGGACTGCGAGATCGTCGACGACCTCACGGTGCGCTTCTTCTACCAGGAGCAGTACTTCCAGGCGCTCGAGTCGATCGGCACGAGCCTCACGCTCCTGCCCTCGCACATCTACGACCTGACGGACCCCGACTGCCCCTGGTACGACCCGGACGCCACGCAGTCCGCGCGCGCCAAGCAGATCAACGAGAACCCGCACAACCAGATGTGGGTCGGCGTGGGGCCGTACCGCGTGACCTCGTGGACGCAGGAAGCGGTCGAGGCGGAGCGCTTCGACGACTACTTCGATCCGGAGAACTCCGGCTACGTCGACACGATCCGTTGGCGCTACATCGGCGACGACGGCACGGCGATGACCGCGCTGCTCAACGGAGAGCTCGACTTCTTCGAGCGCGTGAAGTCGGCCGACTACTTCGGAGCGGCGACCGAGAAGCCCGAGTTCACGAAGACGCTCTACAAGGGCTACAAGTACCTCGGCACCTACGGCTACACCGGCTGGAACACACACCGCCCGTACCTGTCCGACAAGCGCGTGCGCCAGGCCTTCGCGCACGCCTTCCCCTTCGACGACTACCTGCGCACCAACTACAAGAACCTGGCGCGCCAGATCACGGGCCCGTTCCCGTACAGCTCCGCGGCCTACGACCACTCGGTGGAGCCGTTCCCGTACGACCTCGACCGCGCCAAGGAGCTGCTCGAGGAGGCCGGCTTCTACGACACCGACGGCAACGGCATCGTCGACAAGGACGGTCGCGACCTCGAGATCGGGTTCATGATGCCGTCGGGCAACGACGCGTCGACGAGCCTGGGACTCGTGATGCAGGACAACTTCGCGAAGATCGGCGTCAAGGTCGACCTCGTGCAGTTCGAGTGGGCGACGTTCCTCGAGCGCATGAAGAAGCGCGACTTCGACGGCTGCAACCTCGCGTGGGTGCCGCCGCTCGAGAGCGACCCCGAGCAGGTCTGGCACAGCAAGTGGGGCGCGGACGACGTCGAGAGCTCCAACAACTCCGGTCTCCAGGACCCGCACCTCGACGAGCTCATCCTCGCGGGACAGCGCGAACTCGACTTCGACGCGCGGCAGGAGATCTGGAAGGAGATCCACCGCTACCTCTACGACCTCCAGCCGTACCTCTTCGGCTACAACGTTCCGCAGAAGTTCGCGATCGCGAAGAAGATCCGCGGCTTCCAGGCCTTCGCGATCGACCCCGGCTATTCCATCCGGCGCTGGTACTTCACCAGCCTCGACGAGCCCGGGACCCGCGCCACGCGCGCGCGTTGAGGTCGCCCGCCGGTGATCGCCTTCGTCCTGCGGCGGCTGCTGCTGATGGTCCCGACGACGCTCGGGATCGTCCTCGTCGTCTTCGCCATCTACCACGCCGCGCCCGGTGATCCCGCGACCGCCATGATGGGCGCGGGAAGCGGCGGTCAGATGGGACAGAACTCCGACACGGAGTCGCGCGTCGACGCCTTCCGTCGGGAGTTCGGTCTCGACCGCTCGTACCTCGTCCAGTACCTCAACTACATCGGGCCCTTCAACCTGATGCGGGACGGGCACCCCTGGTTCAGCTCGCCGTACACCGAGCGCAAGGTCGAGGACGAGGACCTGCCGAGCGGCGGCGAGGTCGCGCTCGGACGGCCGTTGCCGATCGATCCGCTGCCCGGAACGCCCGAGGAACTCGCCGACGAGCTCGACGCGGCCGCCGAGACCGTCGCGACGACGACCGACGACGGGGCTCGTGCCGCTGCGATCGAGAAGCTGCGCGCGGCGAAGGAACGCGGCTACCCCGCTCTGTTCACGGCGTTGAACGCGCGGTATCGCAAGCTCGGCGACGCACCTCTCGAGCAGGTGCGTCGACTGTCCTCGGCACTCGCGTCGATCACCGGCGCCGAGATCGTCGTCGAGCCCGAGGTCGCCGCGACGTTCGGCGAGCGCGAGTCGCTCGTTCGGCTCTGGTTCGCGTGGTACTACACGAAGGGCGGCGGCTACCGCGTCCGGAACACCGGCGAGCACAAGTGGGGCGGCCTCCTCGCGCTCGACCTCGGGAAGGAGATGCAGACCAAGCGGTCCGTCGTCGAGGAGCTCGGTCGGCGACTCGCCGTCACCGTGCCGCTGTCGCTCGCGTCGGTGGTGCTCTCCTACCTGATCGCGCTCCCGCTCGGCATCTTCAGTGCGCGGCGCCAGGGCCGACGCGTCGACACGGTCGTGACGGTCGTCCTGTTCATCCTGTACTCGATCCCGACGTTCTGGGCCGGCCTCATGCTGATCCTGCTCTTCGGGCGGACGGGGCTCGACTGGCTGCCGGTCCTCGGACTGCACGACAAGGACGCGGAGTCCTTCACGACGTGGCAGTACGTCTGGGACACGATCCTCCACACGATCCTGCCCGTCGCGACGCTCACCTACGGCAGCCTCGCGTACCTCTCGCGCCAGATGCGCGCCGGCATGCTCGACGTGATCCGGCAGGACTACATCCGGACGGCCCGGGCGAAGGGGCTGGCGGAGAACGTCGTCGTGTACAAGCACGCGCTGCGCAACTCGATGATCCCCGTGATCACGCTGCTTGCGTCGATCCTGCCGATCCTGATCGGCGGTTCGATCATCGTCGAGGCGGTGTTCGACATCCAAGGCATGGGCAAGTACGCCTTCGAGGGACTCCAGAACCGCGACTTCTACGTCGTCATGGCCACGACGACCTTCGTCGGGATCATGACGCAGTTCGGGATCCTGCTCTCGGACATCACGTATTCCATCGTCGACCCGCGCATCCGCCACACCTGATCGGCCATGACGACCCGCACCAGCAACGGGGCTCGTTCGGCCGAGCTCGCCGCGACGCCCGACACCGGTCGCACGTACTCCAAGGACTACTGGGACCTCGTCCTCGAACAGCTCGGCAAGCACACGCTGTTCAAGGTCGGCATGTTCGTCCTGGCGATCCTCTACGGACTCGCGATCTTCGCACCGCTGATCGGCAACGACCGACCCTACGTGCTCGTGGCGGTCGACCGCGGCGCCTACGACGCGGCGCTGCGCGGGGCGAGTTCGATCGCCGCTTCCGCCGTCCGGAAGCTGGCCGCGGCGGAGAGCGGGAGCGAGAGCGGTTCGCTCGCCGAGGCCGAGCGCGAACTCCAGGCCGTGTCGACGCGCTTCGACGTCATGCGCCTCCACCTGTCGAGCGCCGACGGAGAGGACCTCGATGCGCTCGAGCAGGACCTTCGCGCCGCACGCGAACGCGTCGGGCGAGGGCAGGACCTCGGCGACGAGCAGGTCGAGGACCTCGCGGGTCGGGTGGGGGAACTCGCGACGCAATTCGCTCCGCTCGCCGCGGACGCGCCGGACGACGCCGTCGGCAAGCGACTGGTCCCACACACCTCGTACCCCATCCTGAAGTCGATCGGGTGGGGCTCGATCTTCTTCATGGTCCTGTGGTTGGTCGGTGCGACGTTCCCGCTGTGGAACCGCCTCTGGAACCGCCGGATCCTGCGCGGTGACCGCAGCGCGATCCGTCGAGCGCGAACGGCGAAGTGGGGCGTGCTCGCCGGCGTTCCGCTCGTCGCGATGATCGGCTGGATCCTCTTCGTCGGCGGGGGCGACGCGGCCTTCGACGTGGCGCCCTACAAGGAAGGCCTCACGGACGGGACGATCGTCCCCTCCGAGCCTCCGCGGTTCGCGCCGTTGCCGTACGGCTACGCCGAGCTCCACGAGGAGGAGATGTTCCGTCCGCCGACCTGGTGGAAGTACGCGCAGCTCGACTCGGACGGGCGCTACATCCACGGTCTGCGGCGACCCAAGGCGGACCTCGTGACGGGTTACCTCCCGCCGCCTGTCCCGACCATCGTGCGCTTCGCCGAGCCCTGGCCGAACTCTCCGGTCCGCCACCTGGCCGGGACCGACGAGCAGGACGCGACTTCTTCGTCCGCATGTTGTGGGGCGGTCGCGTCAGCTTGGCCGTCGGGATCGTCTCCGCCGCTCTGCTCACCTTCATCGGCATCGTGATGGGGTCGATCGCGGGCTACTTCGGCGGGCGGGTCGACACCGCGATCATGCGGCTCATCGAGATCCTCCAGTCGATCCCGGCCTTCTTCCTGATCCTCGCAACGATGGCGTTCATCGATCCGAAGGTCGTGCCGCCGATCATCGCCATCGTCGTCGTCATCGCCCTCGTGCGTTGGACCGGAGCGGCGCGTCTCGTGCGCGGGGAGTTCATGCGGCTGCGCGAGCAGGAGTACGTGGTCGCCGCCAGGGCACTGGGCTTCTCCGACCTGCGGACGATCTTCCTCCACGTCCTCCCGAACGCGATGAGCCCCGTGCTCGTGAACGCCGCGTTCTCCGTCGCCGCCGGCATCCTCACGGAGTCGGCGATCAGCTACCTCGGCTTCGGCATGCGCCACCCCGAGGCGTCCTGGGGCAGCCTCGTCAACGCGTCGCGGAGCGCCGAGCACTGGTGGGTGCAGGTCTTCCCCGGCGTGCTGATCTTCCTGACGGTCACCTGCTACAACCTGGTCGGCGACGCCGTGCGCGACGCGCTCGACCCGAAGATGAAGGTCTGACGTGAGCGAGCTCGAAACGCAGGAGTCCCACGACCGTCCGCAGGCGCGCTCGCGCGTGCCGCTCCTCGAGGTGGAGAACCTCGCGACGCACTTCTTCTCCGAGGAGGGTGTCGCGCGCGCCGTCGACGGCGTGACCTACACGCTGCTCGAGGGCGAGACCCTCGGCGTCGTGGGGGAGTCGGGCTGCGGCAAGAGCGTGACGTCGCTCTCGATCATGCGGCTCGTGCCGAGTCCTCCAGGCCGCATCGTCGGCGGTGAGATCCGCTTCCGCGGCAAGAACCTCCTCGACGTCTCCGAGGCCGAGATGCGGCGCATCCGCGGCAACGACGTCGCCATGATCTTCCAGGAGCCGATGACGGCCCTGAATCCCGTCTACACCGTCGGGAACCAGATCATGGAGGCCGTCATGCTGCACCAGGGTGCGGACAAGGACGCGGCCCGCGCGCGCGCGATCGAGATGCTCGAGCTCGTCGGCATCCCGAGCCCCGAGTCGCGCGTCGACAATTACCCGCACGAGCTGTCGGGCGGCATGCGTCAGCGCGTGATGATCGCGATGGCGATGTCGTGCAACCCGAAGCTGCTCATCGCCGACGAGCCGACGACCGCGCTCGACGTGACGATCCAGGCGCAGATCCTCGACCTCATGCGGGGACTGCAGGAGCGCGAGGGCATGAGCATCCTGCTCATCACGCACGACCTCGGCGTCGTCGCGGAGAACGCGCACCACGTCGCGGTGATGTACGCGGGCAAGGTCGTGGAGTACGCGACGGTGGAGGACCTCTTCGCCAAGCCGCGCCACCCCTACACGATCGGTCTGTTGCACTCGCTGCCCGACCTCGCGAGGCCGGGCGAGCGCCTGAAGACGATCCCCGGCATCGTGCCCTCGCCGACGCGCTTCCCGAGCGGTTGCCGCTTCCGGACGCGCTGTCCGATCGCGACGCAGCGGTGCACCGACGTCGAACCGCCGCTCCTCGACATCAAGCAGGGCGACGGTCACGCGCACACCGTGGCGTGCCACCACCTCGAGGAGGCGGAGAAGCTGTGATCGACCGCAAGAAGCCGCTCCTCGAGATCCGGGGCCTCAAGAAGTGGTTCCCGATCCACAAGGGCGTGTTCCGCAAGCACGCCGGCGACGTCCGCGCGGTGGACGGGCTCGACTTCGACGTCGGTCGGACCGAGACGGTCAGCCTGGTGGGCGAGTCGGGCTGCGGGAAGACGACCGCGGGGCGCTCGATCCTGCGACTGATCGAGCCGACGGGCGGGAGCGCGCTCTTCCGCGACAACGACCGCGAGTTCGACCTGTTCCAGCTCCACCGGAGCGAGATGCGCGCGCTGCGCCGCAACCTCCAGATCATCTTCCAGGACCCGTTCGCCTCGCTGAACCCGCGGATCCCGGTGTCGCGGGCGATCTCGGAGGCGCTCGAGGTGCACCGGATCGCGTCGGGGCGCGACGAACTCGACCAGCGCGTCGCCGAGCTGATGGAGCTCGTCGGCCTGCGGCCGGAGTTCCGGAACCGCTACCCGCACGAGTTCTCGGGCGGGCAGAGGCAGCGCATCGGCATCGCGCGCGCGCTCGCGCTGAAGCCGCGCTTCATCGTGTGCGACGAGGCGGTCTCGGCGCTCGACGTGTCGATCCAGGCGCAGGTCGTGAACCTGCTGAAGGACCTGCAGCGCGAGTTCGAGCTGAGCTACCTCTTCATCGCGCACGACCTCTCGGTCGTGAAGTACATCAGCGACCGCATCGCGGTGATGTACCTCGGGCGGATCGTCGAGATGGCGACGGCGACCGAGCTGTTCGAGAACCCGAGCCACCCCTACACGCAGGCCCTGCTCTCCGCCGTGCCGCGCCCGGATCCGACGAAGAAGAAGGAGCGGATCATCCTGCAGGGCGACGTGCCGAGCCCGATCAAGCCGCCCTCCGGCTGTCACTTCCACACGCGCTGCCCCGTGGCGAAGCCGGTGTGCAAGGAGATCTACCCCGGAGTGACGCGCCTCTCGCCGCCGCACACCGCGTCGTGTCACTGGCTCGAGGAGTGGCGAACGAGGCGCGGTCCGAGCACGCGCCTGCGGCGCCGGCCCCACGAAGTTTCAAGGGAGCCGGGAGGACGGGGAGGTCGGGCGGTTCCGGCGAACGAAGAGCTGTTGGCGCATCGCGGTGACGACGGGTTGCCCGAGTCGTCTCGTCGCGGAACGAAGTCCTGTGTTCCTCCCCGTTCTCCCCGGCTCCCTGTGAAACTGCGTGGGCCCGCGCGGCCGGCAGGCCGCGCGCCGCCTCGCACTAGCTGTTCGTGGTCGCCAGCGCCTGCCCGAGATCTCTCCAGAGATCCTCGAGGCTCTTCAACCCGACACTGAGTCGGATCAGTCCGGGCGGGAGATGCTCTTGCCCGCGAGGGCCGCACGGCGTTCGAGGCTCGACTCGACTCCGCCGAGGGCTCGTCGCGTGCTGGATCAGTCGGACCGAGGCGCAGACGGCGTCGGCCGCGAGTGCACCGCCGCGCACGTCGAAGGAGAGCATCGCGCCGAAGGTCGCGAGCTGGGACTTCGCCACGGCGTGCGACGGGTCCGCGGGAAGCCCGGGGTAGCGGACGCGTTCGACCCGCTCGTGCCGGACGAGGCGCTCCGCGAGGATGCCTGCGGTTCGCGCGGCGCGTTCGAGCCGCACCGAGAGCGTCCGCACACCGCGCAGCGCGAGGAAGGACTCGAGCGCACCGGGCGTCGCACCGGCGAGTTCGCGCACGTGCCGTAGGCGTCCCTCGAGTTCGGCGTCCTTCGCGACGGCGACGCCCGAGAGCAGGTCGGAGTGGCCCGAGAGGAACTTCGTCGCGCTGTGCACGACGAGGTCGGCGCCGAGCGCGAGCGGTCGCTGTCCGAGCGGCGTGGCGAAGGTGTTGTCGACGGCGAGCAGTGCCGCGACCCGCGCGGCGCCGCGGCGATCGCGCGGATGTCGGCGACGACGAGGAGGGGATTGCTCGGCGACTCCACCCACACGAGGTCGTGATCAACGAGTGCGGCGATCCAGCGCGCGGTGTCGTCGGTCGCGATGCGTGTGACTTCGAGCTGTCCGCGCTCCGCGCGCGACGCGGCGAGCTGCGACACGCCCTGGTAGCAGTCGTCGGGCAGAGCGATCCGCGCTCCGCCGGGGAGGAGTTCGAAGACGGCGGCAACGGCCGCCATCCCGCTCGCGAAGCTCACCGCGCGACCCCTTCGAGTCCGCCGATCACCTCCTCGAAGGCGACCCAGTTCGCGGTGCCGTGGTCGCGCGAGTAGCTGCGCCCCGCGCCGTCCGACCCGTACCTGAAGTTCGAGGCGAGTTCGATCGGAACGTTGAGAGGTGAGCCGCCCCCGTCCGGTCGTCCGCCGCTGACCACCCACGAGTCCGGTGAGAGCGATGAAGCGTCGTGTGCCACGGCGCGAGGGTACACGTCTCGTCCGGTGAGGCGAAGGCGGTCGATCCCGAGGTGTGCGCGCGGCCTTCCGGCCGCGGGGGAACACAGCGCGCCGCTTCGCGCCGCGCGGGGGAACGCAGCGCGCCGCTTCGCGCCGCGCGGATTCACAGGGAGCCGGGGAGAGCGGGGAGGAACGCCGCAACGTCGTTCCGCAACGTGACGACTCGAGCGGGCCGTCGTCACCGCGCTGCGCAACGACTCATCGATCAACAGCACCGTACGACCTCCCCGTCCTCCCCGGCTCCCTGTGAAATGAGTGGGCCGGCGCCGCAGGCGCCGTTCGGGCGGCGCGCGAAGATCTCAGTCCTTCGACTTCGCCACTTCCTCGTCGAGCTGCGCCAGGTAGTGGTCGGGGTCCTCGAAGAACGCATCGACACAGGGCTGGCAACAGAACTTGAGCTCACGCCCGTGGTAGACGAGCGTGATCGGGTCGCCCATGGAGCCCAGCTTCGAGTCCATGACGACGCACGTGTCGAGCGTGTACGGCTCGGCGGCCTTCGTGGGCGTCGAGTTGCAGGCGACGAGCGCGAGGGCGGCGAGGGAGAGGAGGAGCTTCTTCATGTCGTGTCGGGGAGATCGGTCCGCTCCCCATGTTCCGTTCCTGCGCGCTCCGGCGCCATCGGTCACAGGGCGAAGCCGACGCCCAGTCCGAGTCCGTGGTCGCTGTGCCAGTCGAGGACGGCGGAGAAGCGCTTGGAGAGCGCGTACTCGAAACCCGCGTGCACCTCGCTCCCCTGGTTCGTGTCGTAGCGGAAGCCCAGGTGCGCGTCGACGTTCTCCGTCAGCGTGAAGACCTTCACGAGGTCGAGGCGCGCGTCGCGCTCGCCGTCGAAGGTCAGGCTGGAGCGGACCATGTACGGCCAGCGGTACTCGATCCCGCCGAAGACGCGGTCGTCCGTCCCGTGCACGTTGCTGAAGCGGTAGCCGGCGACCGTCGAGAGGTTCGCGTCGACGTAGTGGCGCCAGAAGAGGTCGACCTCGCGCTCGGGGTCGTGGCCGTGGTGTCCGTGGAACGCGAGGTCCCACTCCACCCCGAACGACTCCTTCCGCCACATCACGTGCGCCATGCCCATCGACATGTGCGTCGCGAGGACGCCGTCGACGAAGGCGTACGGTGCTCCCAGCATCCCCGGGTCGACGTCGATCGTGTGATCCGGTTCGTGCGCGCGGTAGCTCACGACGCGCGTCATCCCCGCGTCCATGTGGTAGAGCAGGTGGCAGTGGAAGAGCCAGTCGCCGGGCTCGTCGCAAAGGAACTCGATGACGCGCGTGCCCATCGGCGGCACGTCGACGGTGTGCTTGAGCGGCGCGCGCGGGTCCTCCTCCTCGTCGCCCTGGTGCACGACGCGGAAGAAGTGCCCGTGCAGGTGGATCGGGTGGTGCATCATCGTGTCGTTCACGAGCGTGATGCGGACCACCTCGCCCTCGCGGACGGGGACGAGCGGCTCCTCGTAGAAGGCCTTGCCGTCGAAGCCCCAGCGGTACGTCGTCATGTCGCCGGTGAGGCGCATCTCGATGTCGCGGCGGGGGAGCGCGGGGTCGAAGGCCGTGGACGCGCGGGCGCGCAACTCGCGGTAGGGCGCCGGCGGACGCGGCGTGTCCGCGCGGGGCGCGGTGCTCGGCCGCGTCGCGTCGAGCGCGCCGGTCATCGTCGCGCGCAGGTCGTAGAGGTCGGGCCGCGGAGGGTCGGTTGCGGGGACGGCGGGCCCGTCGCCGAGGCGCGCCGTCGCGTGACCCGAGCCGTCCTGCGACGTCGCGCGGACCTCGAGCCCGCCGCTCGGCGGGACCGTGACGAGCACGTCGTAGGTCTCCGCCATGCCGATCAGCAGTCGGTCGACCCGGAGCGGCTCCACGAGCTGGCCGTCGGCTGCGACGATCGTGAGCCCGCCCTCGCCCGCCGACACGTAGAAGTAGGTCGACGCGCCGGCGTTCACGATGCGGAGGCGCACGCGCTCGCCGGGGTCGGCCTCGAACAGCGCGGTGCGCTCGCCGTTCGCGAGGAACGCGTCGTAGGCGACGTCCGACACGTCCATGGCGGGCATGCGGTCGCGCTCGCGCGCGAAGTAGGCGTCGAGGGCTCCCGCCTCCGACGCTCCGACGATCGACTGCATCGTGCCCTTGCGGCGCGAGTAGGCCTCGCTGCCGCGCATGAGCGTGCGCATGACCTCGGTCGTCGACTCGTTCGTCCAGTCGGACAGGACGAGCACGTGGTCGCGGTCGGCCTCGATGCCGTCGGGCTCCGCCGGCTCGATCACGATCGCGCCGAGGACGCCGCGCTGTTCCTGCAGAGCGGTGTGCGAGTGGTACCAGTAGGTGCCGGCCTGCCTCAGCGTGAACTCGAAGTCGTGCGACTCGCCGGGCCCGATGGGCGGCGTCGTGAGCCGCGGGACGCCGTCCATCTCGTTCGGGACGAGGAGGCCGTGCCAGTGGATCGAGGTCTCCTCGTGCTCGAGCGCGTTCGTCACGCGGATGCGCGCGGTGTCGCCCTCGTGGAAGCGCAGGACCGGACCGGGCGAACTGCCGTTCACCACGAGACCGCGCACGCGCGTGCCGGCAGGGGCGACCTCCTGCTCGGAGATCACGAGCTCGTACTCCACGACGTCGGGCGCGGCGTGGGCGCGCGGTACGACGGTGACGAGCGCCAGAACGGCGAGGAGGAGGACGCGTACCTTCGGGCTCATTCGTTCAGCTCTTCTTCTCCACCAGGCGCTCGGGCATCGGGACACCGTAGTCCGTGCGGAGGATGGTTGCGAGCTGTTCGAAGTCGTCGACGACGTGGTCGGGGCGGATGCCCGTTCCCTCGATGTCGTGCTTGGCGGCGCGCCGCGCCCAGACCGTCACCATGCCGATCTGGCGCGGCGGTGCGACGTCGTGTCCGGGGCTGTCGCCGACGTACATCACGCGCGGCGCCTCGAGCCGCAGATCGGCGAGTGCTGTTTGGTAGAGCTTGGGATTCGGTTTGCTGATCCCGATCTGGTCCGAGATGAAGACGGCGTGCGCGTCGAGGTGGGGGACGAGGCCCAGTCGGACGAGCTTCTCGGCCTGCTTCACCGTCCAGCCGTGGGTCACGATGCCGCGGACGAGGCCGGCCTTGCCGAGCGCGTCGAGGAGCGGGACGACGTCGGCGAACGGCTTCAGCTCGCGGAACTTCGTGTCGTGGTAGGCGGCGACGCCGGCCGCGACGATGAGCGCGGGGTTGATGCGGCGCAGGGCCTCCGGGCGCAGGCGCTGGAGGAGCTTGTCGAAGTGGTTGTCGTAGTTCGACGAGAACTCCGCGATGACCTCGTCGAGCTCGGACTGGACCACCGCTTCCGACACGCCGAGCCCGGCGTTCACCATGGCCCGCACGGCGTTCGCCCGCGCGCGCCTCGCGAACGCGGTGGTGGAGAAGAGCGTGTCGTCGAGGTCGAAGAGGACGGCGTCGAGCGCAGCCATGTCGAAGATGGTAGCGCCCCCGAGCGCCGGGTCCGTTCGGGACCCGGAGGTGGGCGGGAAGGGGTGGAAGTGGGGCGGTGGACGATCCGTCCTCGAGGCGCACGCGCGGCCCGCCGGCCGCGCGGGGGAACACAGCGCGCCGCTTCGCAGGGAGCCGCGCGGAGGAAACCACGGGAGCACACGACTCAGGTTGCTTCGCACTCGACGAGTCCAGCATCCCTGCGTTGCCGCGAGCCCTCCGTGTCCTTCGTCGACACGCAGGACCTCATCGCCTCCCCGTTCTCCCGGCGCCCTGTGAAGGGCTGCGTGGATCCGGCGCCGCTGGCGCCGCGGAAAAAGCACACGGGCCGCCTCCCCTTCGGGGGAGGCGGCCCGCGTCGGCTCCGATGGCCCGAGGATCAGTGCTGCTCGAGCTTGGCGGCCTCGTCGCGGATGTCGGTGATCCGCGCCTTCATGAGGATCATCAAGCTCTCCGTCTCGTCGCTGTAGCCCTCTTCCTTGAAGAAGAAGCCGAGCACCGGGATCTTGCCGAGCCACGGCGTCTCCGCGCGGCGCTCGACGTTGCGGATCGAGTTCAGACCGCCGATCAGGATCGTGCCGCCGTCCGGGATCGTCGCCGTGCTGCGCAGGCTCTGCACCTCGAGCTGGGGCAGCTGCAGCGTGATGGCCGCGGCCGAGTTGTTGCCCAGCGTGGTGGTGAAGGGCTGGATGCGCACGACGCGCGCGACCGTCGGCTGGACCTCGAGGGTGAGGTTCTGGCGGTCGTGGTGCACGGTCGGGCGGACCTGGAGGGAGACGCCCTCGCTCAGCACGTTGATGATCGGGTCGGCGATGAACGCCGCCGTCGCGACCTCGACGTCGTAGTCCTGGACGTACGCGCGCTGGTTGACGACGGAGACCGCGGCCTGCTGGCTGTTGTAGACCGTCAGGACCTGGCTGTTCACGATCTTCGCCTCGGTCGACTTCTCGACCGCGCGGAGCAGCGGGTTCAGCAGCGCGTCGTCCACGATCTTGACCTGCGTGGTCAGACCGCCGACCGAGCTCAGGAGCTCACCGAGTCCGGTCTCCCAGATGTTCTCGGTGCGCGCCGCGAAGGCGCCGTCCTGGCCGTCGTCGTAGAAGAAGCCGGAGGACGGGGCGCCGGCCGGGTTGTTGCCCTGACCGCCGCTGTCGAACCCGAGCGACGTGTTGTCGTCGTTGCCGTTCGTGAAGTCGTCCATGTCGGTGAACGGCGTGCCGGGGTTGTCGATACCCCGCCAGTCGACACCGATCTGCTGCAGCCAGGCGTCCGTGATGGTCAGGAACTTCGTGTCCACCGTGACCATCATCGACGTGAAGCGGCGCAGGTCCTCGAGGAACCGCTGCACCTCGGCGTGCACCTCGGGCGTCTGGATGACGTAGATGCCCGAGTTGTTGTAGGCCGTCGCGGAGACGCCGTCCTCCTCCCAGGCCGAGGGCTGCACGAACTTCGTGATGAGTTCGGCCAGCGTATCGGGCTCGAGCTGGATGGACTGCTCGGCCAGTCCGCCGAAGGGCGTGCCGCCGTCGTCGTCCTCGAGGTCCTCGAGCAGGCGCAGACGCTCGAGGCGCGGCGCCATGAAGTTCGGCAGCGGGAGGACGAGGTCGTTGATCGGGTAGTACTTCGGGACGAGCTTGCCGCGCGCGCGCTCCTTCGTCGTGAAGAGCACGGTCCCGACCTCGATCGTCCAGGTCACGCCCTCGCCCGACTGCTCGGCGATCAGGTTGAGCGCCTGCGTCATCGAGATCGGGTTCGTGAGCGACAGTTCGTACGCGATGCCCTCGTCGAAGACCGCGTTCTCGGCGGCGTTGCTGACGGCGATCTCGATGTCGGTCAGC
>JAWKUH010000053.1:0-27302 GCA_041398665.1 Planctomycetota bacterium
GAGCGCGAACGGATGAAACCTTCGATCGTTCCGCTTCCGGTACTTCCGCTCGAAGTTGGTCCCCACCAACTCCCCCTCCCCCGCCGACGTCGGCGGGACGTACTCGATCGGCGTCAGCACACTCGCCTTCAACACCTCCGCGATCCACTCCGCATAGCCGTCGTGGTCCGTCACGATGCGGAGCTCACCGCCGGGCTCGAGCACGCGCTCGTACTGGCGCAGCATGTCCTCGCGCACGATCCGCCGCTTGTGGTGGCGCGACTTCGGCCAGGGGTCGGGGTGGTAGATGTGGACGGCGCGGAGGCTCGCGTCGGGGACGTGCTCGAGCACGAAACGGACGGCGTCGCCGCCGAGCGTGCGCACGTTGGTGAGGCCCGCGCGGCGGCAGCGGTCGGCGGCGTAGGCCGCGTACTTCTTCATGTGCTCGACGCCGAAGAAGTCGGTGTCGGGGCGGACCGCGGCCTCCTGCACGAGGAAGGTGCCCTTGCCGGAGCCGATCTCGAGCTCGACGGGTGCGGTGCGGCCGAAGAGCTCGGCGAAGTCGACGGGCTTCGCGAGCGTGTCGAAGTCGGTCGCGATCGTGCCGGTGTCGAGGGTGCGCTTGAGTCGCATGGGGTCGGGGCCGCGGACGGCGGCTCGACACGGTAGCGACCGCGACTCGCCCGTCCGAGCCCGCTCCCGTATCCTTCCGCCCATGCAACGCCTCGCGACCGCTCCGCTCCTCGCTCTCGCCCTCGTCGCCGCCTGCTCGTCGCCGGGACCGTCGCCCGCCGACCTGCGGGTCGCGCCGGAGCTCGCGGACATGACGTGGATGCTCGGTCTGTGGCGCGCGGGCGTGGGCGACGGGTCGGGGCCGCGGCCCGCGCAGTTCGAGCACTGGCAGATCGCCGACGACGGCTCGCTCATCTCCGCCAACTACCAGCGCGTGCAGGGCGAGGTCGTGCCGAACCAGAACTCGGCGATGCGCGTCGACCCCATGGGGCGCGTCGTGCTGGAGCTCACGAAGTACCAGCTCGTGGGCGAGCGCTACGTGCCCTCGCCGCTGCCGACGTACCGGCTCGCCGAGTCGGGTCCGGACTTTGCCCGCTTCGAGGGGCCGGACGGCGTCGTGCCGCGGAGCTTCCTCTACCAGAAGGGACCGAAGGGCCAGCTCGTGCTGTCGCTCGTGCTCCCGTCGGCGGACGGCGAGAAGGAGTACTTCGTGTCGTTCGACAAGGTTTCCGAAGAATAGTGTGACCGCGCCGCCCACTTCTGCTTACTCTTGCAGAAGAATGATGGGCGGAGACGACACGAACCTCGGGAGCGACGCGAACGGCCCCGTCGAGTACGCGAGCGGCGGCGCGCCGGTCAAGGCGTGGATCAAGGGTGTCCACGTCGACCAGAACGCGCTCCAGCAACTGCGCCTCACGGCCCGGCTCCCCTTCGTCCACCGCTGGGTCGCGGCCATGCCCGACGTCCACGTCGGCATCGGTGCGACCGTCGGCTCCGTCGTGCCCACGAAGGGCGCGATCGTGCCGGCGGCGGTGGGCGTCGACATCGGCTGCGGCATGTGCGCGGCGCGCACGACGCTCACGGCGAACGACCTGCCGGAGTCTCTGGCGGAGCTGCGCGCGAACATCGAGAAGCACGTGCCGCACGGTGCGACGCCGGGGAACCGCGACAAGGGCTCGTGGTACGAGGCGTCGCGCGAGGTCGCGAAGGGCTGGAAGAAGCTCGAGGACGACTTCGAGGAGATCTCGGAGAAGCACCCCGGCGCGACGACCAAGCGTCACCCGTCGCTGCAGCTCGGCACGCTCGGCGGCGGCAACCACTTCGTCGAGGTGTGCCTCGACGAGCAGGACCGCGTGTGGTTCATGCTGCACTCGGGGAGCCGCGGCATCGGGAACCGCATCGGCACGTACTTCATCGAGAAGGCGAAGGCGGAGCTCGGCGACCGGCTGGGCGAGCTGCCCCACCGCGACCTCGCGTACCTCGTCGAAGGTTCGTGCAGGTGTTCGACGACTACGTGACGGCGGTCGGCTGGGCGCAGGACGGACTACGCGGCGCTGGCGCAACCGCGAGCTCATGCTCGCCGCCGTGATCGAGGCGGCGCGCCGCACGAAGGGCATCCGTCGCTTCGAGGCCGATGCGATGGTCGTGAACTGCCACCACAACTACGTGGAGCGCGAGATGCACTTCGGGGAGGAAGTGCTCGTGACGCGCAAGGGAGCGGTGCGCGCGGGCGAGGGCGACCTCGGCATCATCCCGGGTCTGGATGGGAGCGAAGAGCTTCATCGTGCGCGGGAAGGGGAACCCCGACAGCTTCCACTCGTGCAGCCACGGGGCGGGGCGGATGTTCTCGCGTGGAGAGGCGAAGAGGCGCTTCCAGCGTGGAGGACCTTCACCGCTGCGCCACCGAGGGCATCGGAGTGCCGCAAGGACGAGTCGGTCGTCGTGACGACGCCGATGGCGTACAAGGACATCGACGCGGTGATGCGGGCGCAGAGCGACCTGGTCGAGGTGCCGCACACGCTGCGGCAGGTGGTGTGCGTGAAAGGCTGAGGCGTTGCGCTTCGGCGCCTTCGGCGCCGAATTCTCGCTCACAGAGGAACAGAGGATTGGGAGGAATGGCCTTGCTGGGAATCGTGGACACCCAGACTTCGTACTTCTCGTGCAGTTGTTGGGGTTGGGGTCTGGGGAAGGGTCTCCCTTCCCAGCTGGGGAGCCGCGCCAGCCTGCCCCAAGCAGGCTGAGGCTGAGCGCGGCGGTCCGGGGGCGGAGCCCCGGCGGTCTTCGATCTTCGCGTGGTTCACGCGACGACTTCGTGCTGGGTTCGCACATGCAGGGAGCCTCCCGTCGACTTCCATCGGCGCAAGTGGTAGCCGAGCGTCGAGTGGAGTCTCTCGCGGTTGTAGAAGCGCCTTCTCCTCGACGTGTCGGGTCGACGCGCGCGCGTCATCGAGCCCGCTCCATTCCTGCCAGTTCGCCCACTCCTGTTTGAAGGTCCCGAAGAAGCTCCTCGATCACCGCGTTGTCGTGGCAGTTGCCCTTGCGGCTCATGCTGCACGTGATGCCGTGGTGCTCGAGCAGCGCCTGGAAGTACCCACTCGCGTACTGACTTCCGCGATCGGAGTGGTGGCCTGAGCGTCGCCGCCGGATCGCGCCAGGCCACCGCGTTCCTTGAGCGCGCGCTCGATCAGCTCCGTCCGCATGTGGCTCGCCATCGACCAGCCCACGATCAGCCGCGTGCCGATGTCGATGATCGCCGCGAGGTAGACGGGGCCGCCCCGTGTGCACCTGCGTCAGGTCCGCGCACCACGACATCGCTCGAATCCGCAGTGCAAGCGCCTCTCCAGCAGGTTCTCGGCCACTTCGAAGCTGTGCGACGAATCCGTCGTCGAGCGGAACCGACGCCGCACCCGGCTGCGGATCCCGTGCTCGCGCATGGCAGCCGCGCCGCACGGTGCTGGCTCGTCGGTAGGCCCTTGCGAGCGAGCGCCTCGACCACCTCGTGGCTGCCATAGTGCCGCGACTCGCCGCGTGGACCTCGCGGATCGCCTCGACCACCTCGCGTCTTCGGTTCTTCTTCAGCGGAAGGCCGCCGCCGCGACAGCCACGCGTAGAACCTGCTGCGCGAGAGGCCGAGCGCTCACACATCAGGCCCACCGAGAAGTTCGCCTTCTCCGCGAGAATCAGGTCGAAGGCTCGCCCTGCTCCCTCGCGAAGAAGGCCGCGGCTTTTAGGAAGTCGCGCTCCATCTCGAGCTGCCGCACCTGGCGCCGAAGCCGAGCGAGCCCTGGTCCGGGTGTCTCGGTCGGCCGCGACTCCCTGCTCGGCGGCGCGGGCTTCCAACCGCTTCGCGTCGGTCAGCCCCTCCGCGTCGAGCACCCAGTAGCGCAGCGTGCTCTTGTCGATCCCGAGCGTGTGGACACTTCGGCGATGTTGCCGACCTCACCACCATGCGAACCGCGTCCGCCTTTCCGTTCCGGCGTGTAACGCCGCCTTGCTCTTCCGCCATGGACACATCCTTGCGCATCGCGCGCAAAAAAGGGGTGTCCACTTGAGCCGGGCAAGGCCGTGAAGACCCACGCCGCGGGCGTTCCTCCTTCTCCTCCCGTTCCTCTGTGAGATCAATCGCGCGGCCGGAAGGCCGCGCTCCCACGCAGGAAACACGAAGGGAACGCAGAAGGACACGAAGCACACGAAGGTGCCGCCTGCGGCGGCACGCCACACACGACGGGCGTCCATCGCCGCGAAGCGGCGTCTTCGTGTGCTCCGTGTGCTTCGTGGTTCCCCGCGCGGCCGGCAGGCCGCGCCACGCATCGGCACCTCGGAGTCAGCGCAGGAGATCGGCGACGATCTCGAGCGGCATCGGCGGATAGCGCTCCAGCACCTCCTCCGCCATCGCGTCCCGGAGCGCGAGCACGTCGCCGCCCTCGGGATCGGCGGCCTTCCAGGCTTCGCGCGACGGCCACTGCGCGTACGCGAGGTGCGTCCCGTCGTCGGCTCGGTGCAGCCGCGAACCGAGTGCACCGCAGCGCTCGCGGAGGATCGCGGTGACCGCTCCCCAGGCCGCGGCGAAGCGCTCCTCCCCTCCCGCTCGCAGTTTCCAGCGGTAGACCACCGCGAAGCGCGGATTCGGGCCCGCGGACCGGCTCCTTCGTCCCTCCGTTGCCATGCGCCGCAGCGTAGCGCGCGCGGCGACGCGTGGCGCACGGCGGCGTGCGGGTACCGTGTCCGCCATGTGGACCCTCCCCCTGGTCCTGTTCGCCACCTTCGCCGCGCTCGTCTCGGGCAAGGTGCGCATCGAGATCGTCGCGCTCGCGCTCGTCGCGACGCTCGGTCTCACCGGCCTCGTGGAACCCGGCGAGGCGCTCTCCGGGTTCTCGAGCGAGGCCACGATCGCCGTCGCGTCGATGCTCGTCATCAGCGCGGCGCTCGAGCGGACCGGGGTGGTGGGCTGGCTCGCGCGCGTCGTGGGCCGCGGGGCGGGGAAGTCGCGGACGGGGCTGCTCGTCGCACTCGCCATCCCCGGCGTGCTGCTCTCCGCGTTCATGAACAACACGGCGATCGTCGCGCTGATGATCCCCGTGGCGCTCGAGCTCGGCCGCCGCCGCGACGTGCGGCCGTCGAAGCTCCTGATCCCCGTCAGCTACTTCTCGATCCTCGGCGGCACGTGCACGCTCGTCGGCACGAGCACGAACCTGCTCGTCGACTCGCTCGCGCGCGACTCGGGACACGCGGGCTTCGGGATGTTCGAGTTCACGGGTCTCGGCCTGTGCTACGTCGCGATCGGCACGGTCTACATCCTCTTCGTCGGAGCGCGCACGCTGCCCGACCGCACGGGCTTCACCGACCTGCTCGCGGTGCAGTCGCCGGGGCGCTTCATCACCGAGGTGGTGCTGAAGTCCGGCAGTCGCCACGCCGGCAAGCGCATCGGTGACGTCTTCGGCGGCCGCGACCTGCGCGTGATCGAGATCGTGCGCGACGAGACGCCGCTCCTCGCGCCGAAGGGCGACACGCAGCTCGAGGTCGGCGACGTCCTCTACGTCGAGTCGAGCGCGCAGAACCTCACGAACCTCCTCGCCGATCCCGACGTCGAGCGCGGCACGGCGGTCGCGGACGACGAGCGCGTGCCGCTCAACGAACTCCTCGCCGGCGAGATGTTCGAGGGCGCGAACGCGCTCTTCATGCAGGCGGCGGAAGCGGCGGAGCAGGGCGTCAAGGCCCAGCGCGTCGACCTGCGCCTCGCCGAGGCCGTCATCACGCCGAACCGCCTTGGGCTGCGCGCTGCGCGATCTCGTAGCTGTCGCGGCGGCACGGCATCCAGGTGCTCGCGATCCGCCGCTTCGGCAAGGAGCACCACAAGAACCTGCGCACGTTGGCGCTGCAGGCCGGCGACGTGCTGCTCGTGCAGGGCGAGCCGCAGGCGCTGCGCACCGTCGACGAGGACGGCGACTTCCTGCTGATCGAGGGCGTCGAGAAGACGCTGACGATCCCGAAGAAGGCGCCGCTCGCCATCGCGATCCTCGTCGGGGTCATCACGCTCGGAGCGCTCGGCGTCGCGTCGTTCGCGCTGCTCGCCGTCGCGGGCGCGGCGCTCATGCTGCTCACGCGCTGCCTCACGACGCGCAACGCGATGCGGGCGCTCGATCCGGCGGTCCTGCTGCTGATCGCGGCGATGATCCCGCTGGGCATCGCGATGGAGCGCACGGGCCTCGCCTCGCAGATCGCGCAGGGCGTGTTCGGCGTGGTCGGGGAGAGCAGTCCGCAGCTCCTGCTCGCCGTGGTCTACCTGCTGACCTTCGTCCTCACCGAGTTCGTGTCGAACAACGCGACGGCGGTGCTGATGACGCCGATCTGCATCGGGATGGCGACGCACCTCGGGATGGATCCGAAGCCGTTCCTCGTGGCCGTGACCTTCGGGGCGAGCGCGAGCTTCTCCACCCCGATCGGCTACCAGACGAACACGATGGTGATGGGGCCCGGCGGCTACACCTTCCGCGACTTCCTGAGGATCGGGCTGCCGTTGAACCTGGTGCTGTGGGTGGCGGCGTCGTTGCTGATTCCGTTGTTCTGGGAGATGTGAGGCCGGCGCTGCGCGCCGGCAGGGATCAAAAGGATCAGAGGGAGCCGGGGAGGTCCGGTAGGAAGCCGAGCGGCGCCTTCGGCGCCGGACCACGAAGATTCACAGGGAGCCACAGAGAACACAGAGACCACGCGACGGCGCCTTCGGCGCCGGACCACGCAGGAAACACGAAGAGGAACGCAGAAGGACACGAAGCACACGAAGGAACTGCAGCGGAGTGCGGAGTACAGTCGAATCTCGTGTCGTGCCGCCGAAGGCGGCACCTTCGTGTGCTTCGTGTCCTTCTGTGTGGCCCTTCGTGTTTCCCGCGCGGCCGGCAGGCCGCGCCGCGTGGTCTCTGTGTTCTCTGTGGCTCCCTGTGAATCTTCGTGGTCGCGCGGCCGGGAGGCCGCGCATGCGCCTCAGCCCTTCTCCATCACCACCATCACCGACCCGTTCCACGAGAGTCCGTCGGTCGCGACCCGCTGTCGGATCTCCTCCCACTGCTCTCGTTCGGGCGCATCGACCGCGAGGGCGTCGAGGTAGGGCGCGGCATCGAGTTCGAGGGACTCCGGAGTGCGGCGGCGCAGGCGCAGGAGGTGGTGGATCTCCGCTTCGACGTCGGACGGCGCGAAGGCGAGGAGCTGGGCGGCCGTGTGGTTCGGACCGTGGATCATTCCTGATCGGCGGTGGTGCACCTTCAGCCAGTCCTCCGCGGCGAGCGCGACGCGCTGGCTGGGGAGATCCAGGTCGAACCACGGCTCCGCGACGAGCAGACCGGTGCGCGCGACGCGGAGCGCTTCGCCGATCGCCGCCGCGGGGTCCACGAGGTGGTGCGGCACGTGGCGCATCGCGACCCAGTCGTAGCTCCCGTCCTCGAACGGAAGTTCGCACGCGTCCGCGAGCGTGCACGCGAAACCCTGCGCGACGAGGTCCGCGACCCTCTCCGCACTCCCCTCGCAGCCCTCCGCGTCGATGCCGGCGGCTCGCAGCGACGCGAGCACCGCGCCGCCGCCCGCGCCGACGTCGAGCACGTTCTCCGGCCGCGCCGCGAGGAGGCGCGCGACGAAGCGCACGCGCAGGAAGGAGGCGTTGTCCTCGGCGGTCGTCATCCTCGGAGGGTAGCGCCTCGCGGCGCGCGGGACTGCTACGCTCTCCCGCATGTGCGGCGGCTACACGACTCCCGACGGCTGGCAGGAACTGCGCATCGAGTTCGCGACGACGGCGACGCAGATCGAGCGCTGCTACGCCGTGCGCCCCTTCGACGCCGCACCGATCGCGTTGGCGCGCGCCGACGGACCGTCGCTCGAGCGCGCCGACCAGTGGAGCCTGATCCCGCCCTTCGCGAAGGAGCGGAGGCTCCCCTACTCCACCTTCAACGCGCGGCTCGACAAGCTGACCTCGAGCCCGGTCTGGCGCACCTCGTTCCCGAAGAAGCGCTGCCTCGTCCCCGCCGACGGCTTCTTCGAGCGCGTGCCGGAGAAGGGCGCACCGAAGAAGCGCCCCTACTACGTGCGCTTCCAGGATCGACGCACCTTCTGCTTCGCCGGCCTGTGGTCGGAGTGGACCGACGCGAAGACGGGCGAGGTGTTGCTCACGTTCACGGTCGTGACGACGCGCAACAACGCGCTGATGGAGAAGATCGGCCACCCGCGCATGCCCTGCATCCTCGCGCCGCAGCACGAGGCGATGTGGCTCGACCCGTCGTTCGACGACAAAGATGCGCTCGTGAAGCTCGTCGAGCCGCCGGTGCCGGGCGAGATGCTCGAGGCCGAGCCCGTCGACCACCTCGTCAACTTCCGCAAGGAGCACGGCCCGGAGATCGTCGAGCCGATCGGGCCCGCGGTCCGGGTGTCGGCGTGAGCGGCGGCGGTCCGATGCACGAGCACGAGCGCGAGGCCCTGCGCGCGAAGGTGCGCGGCGCGGCGCGCGACGCCGTGTCACGCGGCGAGCCGCTCGCGTGGTTCGAGGAGCTCTACCGCGCGGAGGCGGCGGGCGAGCTGCGACTGCCCTGGGCGAACTTCGAGCCGACGCCGCAGCTCGTCGCGTGGATCGGTCCGCGCGAGCCGCGCCGCGGGGCGCGCGCGCTCGTCGTCGGCTGCGGCTTCGGCGACGACGCGGCGTTCCTCGCCGGACGCGGCTTCGCCACGACGGCCTTCGACGTCGCGCCGACGGCGATCGAGCGCGCCCGTTCGCGCTTCCGCGATCTCGCGATCGAGTTCGAGGTCGCGGACCTGCTGCACCCGCCCGCGAGCTGGCGCCGCGCCTTCGACCTCGTGGTCGAGGTCTACACGCTGCAGGCGCTGCCGACCGACGTCCAGCGGCGCGCGATCGACGCGCTGTCGGAGCTCGTCGCGCCCGGCGGCCAGCTCTTCGTGTGCTGTCGCGGACGCGACGAGGACGAGCCCGTCGGCGAGGTGCCCTGGCCGCTCGCCGCGTGCGACCTCGCGCGCTTCGAGTCGCGCGGCCTCGTGCGCGTCTCGTTCGAGGACGCCTTCGACGACGAGGAGCCGCCGGTGCGGCGCTTCGTCGCGGTGTACGCGCGCGAAACGGGGTGACCGACTCGAGTTCGCTCCACCCGCCGCGAGCGACGCTCCACGGCGTCGAGTTCGCTCCGACTCCCCGCTCCCGATCCGCGTCGCTCCGTCGACTTCGTCCTCGCAACCCGCGGCGTCGACGTGGTGCACTACGACCGAGGTCGGTCGAGGTGAGCGACCGGCTCGCCGTGCTGCGACCGAACTCCGAGACGAAGGACCGACGATGACGCGCCGCACGATCGACCTGCCGCCCCGCGCGAACCGCTCGCTCGTCGAGATCGAACCGCCCGCGGCGAAGCACCGCGACGCGTTCCTCGCGGCGGTCGCGCGCAGCCGGCGGCTCCACGGCCGCTGGGTCGCCGCCCCCGGGGACGACGCGAGCTACCGCGACTGGCTCGGTCGGGCGCGCCGCGACGATTACTTCCCCTACCTCGTGAGCCGGCGCGACGACGGCGCGCTCGTGGGTGTCGTCAACGTCGGCTCGGTCGTGCGCGGCCTCTTCCAGAGCGCCTACCTCGGCTACTACGCGCTCGCCCCCAACGCGGGTCGGGGACTCATGCGGCAGGGCCTCGCGCTCGTGGTCGATCGCTGCTTCGGCGACCTCGAACTCCACCGCGTCGAGGCGAACGTCCAGCCGGAGAACGTGCGCTCGAGCGCACTCGTGCTCGGCCTGGGCTTCCGGCTCGAGGGCTACTCGCCGCGCTACCTCAAGATCGCCGGTCGCTGGCGCGACCACGAGCGCTACGCGCTGCTGGCGGAGGAGTGGAGGCGGCGGACGGACTGACGCCTGCGTCGAGGCCGTGCCGGGGGAACGAGCGGACGCGGTGCCGGACTCGACGGCCCGCCGCGATCTACTTGATCACCTGCCTCGTCCTCACCAGAAGGCGGCCGGTGTCGTCGGGAGGCCAGGCGAACTCGCCCGCTCTCGAGATTCCTCCGAAGCGCTCGATGCCGACGTAGCCCGTCGAGATGTCGTAGTCGCCGACGGGCAGGAGGAGCTCGATCTCACCGGAGTCGTCGGTCGTGAGCGATTGCGGTTCGCCGTCCCCCAGGACGAGTGCACTCGCTCGTGCCAGCGGGCGATCCGCGTCGTCGACGAGGACGACGGTGCCGGGAACCAGTTCGAGGTCCACCGACGCCTGCACGCAGGCACCGGTCTCGACCTCGTGGACACCCGGGACATGGACGACCCAGGGCACGCCCTCGGGGCTCACCTCGAATCGATGGGGACCGGGTGGGAGCGGCGCGATCCGTGCACGACCGAAGAGATCGGTCTTCCCGCTGCCTCGGGGGTACGGATCGGACCCGTCGGCGGCGAAGGCCAGGACGCGGAGCCCCGGGACCGAGCGGCCTCCGACCCGGACGTCGACGTCCGCCGTGCCGGGACACAGGTCTCCGAGTTCGACGACGTACTCGTCGACCGTTCCCTCCCGTACGTCGATGGGGAACGGACCGATCCGCGCGGGCGAGGCGCCCGAAGCGGCGAGAAGCATCATGGGGATCGTCGGCGTCTCGAGCCACGCCTCGTAGCGACCCACCGCGAGCGCGTCGAACCGGAACGACCCGTCGCGCGCGAGGGCGACCGAGGATCGTCTCGCGACCAGCGACTCCACACGCTCGGATCGCGACGCCTGGGGCTCGGCGACGAGGACGACCCGCGCACGCTCGGCGCCGGGGAAGAGCGGCGCCGTCCTCCCTCGGAGTGGAACCGTCCGGGGAAGGACGAACTGGAGCTCGGTCGCGTCGGCCACGACGTCGAGCTGGAAGGGTGCACCGCCGAGCGGTGCGTCGACGACGAGGTCGTAGGTCCCCGGCTCGAGTTCGTCGAACACGAAGGCGCCGAGTTCGTCCGTCACGGTCTCGAAGAGGTGGAGATCCGCGTGCGAGTCCGGCGCAGCGTTCGGTTCGGCACTCGAAGCACCGGAGGCCGCTGCGATCACGCGCCGGTCGAATGCCGGCTTCCCGTCCGCGTCGACGACTCGGCCGGAGATCCGCCTCGCTCTCTCGAGTTCGACGTACAGACCCTGGTGCGCGCGCGGCACGAGTTCCTCGTCGAGGAACAGGGTACGGGTGATCCATCCGTGCGCGGCGATCCGGACGAACTGGGGGTCGGGGAGCACGCGGAAGCACGGAATCCCGTTCTCGAACTCGACGGGATCCAGGAGGAGCTCCCGCGCCGCATGGTCCGACGGCGCGTCCGGGTACCAATTGCTGACACGGATGTGATCGAGGACCTGCGACGTCTCCGCGTCGACGGCCGTGACGGCCAGGACCGCGCTCGGGACGAGGGAGGCGCTCACCCGGCCGAATCGATCGACGGGCGCGGAACACCAGTACTCGAACCTCGGATCGTCGACCTCGATGGTGAAGGTCCCGGGTCCGAGCCGATCGATGATCCAGCCGGACGAGTCGTGCACCGGCGCCGACACGACGACGTTGCCGGAACCGTCCAACACCCGTACGGCCTCGTTTGACCGGAGTGATCCACGCACGACGTCGGTGTAGCCGATGAAGAGCTCGATGCCGATCGGGTCGGCCGGCGCGGGAGCGCCGACGCGGACCCTCTCACCTGGAAGGACGAGGACGTCCACGGGCGTGCCGATCTCGTTCGGCTCGTCCCTCACGCTCACTTCGATCGAGTTCATTCCGGGCATGACGTCCTGGAGCAAGGTGGATGCACTTCCGGCGAGCGTCCTGGAGACGGCCGAGTAGCGGGCGGTCTTCGGAGATTGGTGTCCGAGCTGTACTTCGAACTTCGTTCCGCCGCTGACCGAGAGCGACCTCTCGATCGCATCCGGGTTCGAGTGCTCGAACTCGACGAAGACCTCGCCGGTGAGCGGCAACTGGACGCGGCCGACGTCGAGCGTCTCCCCGGCGCCGAGCGGATCGACCGCGACTTGCATGTGCCAGAAAGCCTGGTCGGACGCGAATCGACGGAACGTCAGGAGATAGTCGATCCCGTCCAGAGGGTCGAAGCGGAGCTCGAACGAGCCGTCCTCGTCGACCTCGGTCCGAGGCGCCTTCCAGGCCGCCGCCTCTTCACTCCAGCGCAACGAGCTCTGGAATCCGAGAGTGACGCGCACGGTGGCGCCGACGACGGGTTCTCCGTCGTGGTCGAGGAGCCATCCGCGGATCACGGCTCGTCCTGCATCGGCGTTCTCGGGCGAGGTCGTCGACGTCGGCGAATCGTCGACCAGGACCGGAACCCGTCCGGAGTCTCGCTCGGTCGCCGCGAACCGCTCGTACGCGGCCGGCTCCGACTCGCTCCGCGCCAACGGGACCGTCGCCGCCTCGAAGTCCGCTGCGCCGAACGCGAACAGGCGGATCGTCACCCACGTCGCACCGAGGACGACGAGCCCGAGACCGAGCAGGCGCGTCGCGATTCCGCCCGACTCCGCGGCGGACGGTGCGACGCGACTCGCGATGCGTCCGATGCGCTCGGCCTCCTCGAGCACGCCGTCGCGCAACGACGACAGGCCGCGACCCTCGTGCGCGAAGACGGCCGCGACGAGGAACGGCGAGAGGAGCGCTTCCCGCTCGGGCAACGCGTCGCGAAGTCGCTCGAGACCGCGAGCGAGTTGCGTCCGCACCGTCGCGGCCGGCCGACCGAGCGTGTGCGCGATCGCGAGCGGCTCGAGACCGTGGATCAACTTGAGTGCGAGGACCTCGCGGTAGGGCTTCGGCAGGCCGGCCACCGCCGCCTCGAGGCGTTCGAAGACCTCCTGCTCGGCGAGTAGATCGGCGGGTTCCATCTCGCCGCCGGCGAGTTCCTCGAGTCGCACGTCCCCGACCGTCGCGCCGCGACGCTCGCGAGCGCGTCGATGGTCGATCGCGCGGTGGCGCAGGATGCTGGCGAGCCAGACTCCGACGGGCCGCGTCCCGTCCCACCGACCCGCGTCGCGGATCGCCTGGAGGAACGCGGTCTGGACCAGATCCTCCGCCTCCGCCGCGTCGCGCGTGAAGTGGGCGGCGATCAGGAGGAGCCGCGGGGCCGTCGCGTCGAAGAGCCGCGCGAGCGCTTCGCCGTCACCGTCGTCCCGGAACGAACGGAAGAGTCTGTCGAGGGTCTCGGTGTCCACGTGGGCTCCGTGCGACGCGCCGCTCGACGCGCTTCACGATTCTCGTGGAAACCAGCGCGATCCGGTGCGACGCACCCCGCTCGCCCCCGGTCGAGCGCCTTCCCGCCGCTCCGACGAGGAGGCCTCGCTCCCCGTCCCGACGCCCTCAGTAGGCCGGCCGCCGATAGCGCTCGATCGCGCGCGCGTTCGCGTCGATCGGACCGAGCCACTCCAGCGACCTCGGCGGAAGGAGGTCGAGCACGCCCGAGAGCACGAGGTCGGCGCGCACGCCGTGCGAGCGCTCGGGCGAACCGTCGCCGAGCATCTCGCCGGGGAAGATCCGACCGTCGAAGGCCTTCTCGGGAATCACGAGGTCGAGGCGGTGCTCGTCCGTGACGAGCAGGTAGGCGCGCAGGTCCGCGGCGTCGATCGTGCGGTAGTGCGCGGGGTCGTCGATGTCGGTGTCGCCGGGGTTCGCGTTGACGCGGACGACGGCGCGCGGACCGAAGTGGACGGGGACGAGCGCGAAGTCCTCGGAGCCGTAGTAGCCGGCGGGCAACTCGGGATCGCGACGGTCCGTGAGGTCGAAGGCGCGCCGGCCCTGTTCGCGCAGGACGTAGTCGAGGTCGGGTGCGGCGCGCAGGTCACCGATCGTCGTGAACCACACGCCCTCCTCGCCGTCGCGCTTGCCGAACACGAGCGGTCGGTGCGCCTCGCCGACGACGACGAGTTCGCGCGTCGCGACGTCGAAGGAGAGCCGCGCGGGACGACCGAGGTGGTCGATGGTGCGTTCGACGCGGACGCTCGCCGCCGCGGCTCCGTCCGCACCCGCCGGGCTCCCCTCCTGTCCGCCGAGCAACACCCTCGGCGCGGCGGCGAGCAGGAGAGCGAGGGCGGGGACGGCGGCGAGGAGCGCGGATCGATGGGTCATCGCGGTGAGGGATCGGTGCGGGACGGAGGTTCCGGGCGGGGACGCGCGGCGGCGTTCCGTCTTCCCGTCGCGACGACGCTACCCTCCCCCGGTCATGACCACCACCGCCTCCGTCGCGGACCGCTCCGTGCCCCTCGACGTGCCCCTCACCGTCGAGCTCTACGTCGCCGCCGCGCGGCGCCTCGGGTGGAGCGCGCGGATCCTCGACCCCGAGTTCTCGTACCTGTGGGAGCTCGACGACGGCGCGTCGCCGAGGCGCGCGATCGTCGGCGCGAAGCTCCCCGTCAACGACGCCGCGGCGACCGAGATCGCGACGGACAAGTACTACCAGGGCGTGGTGCTCGGGACGCACGGGATCCGCGCGCCGCGCTCCGTCCGGTGTCTCTCGCCGCGGCGGTACGGGGTCGGGACGTACGCCGACCGCGTGGGCGTCGAGCCCGGGCTCGCGTTCGCGCGCGAGCACGGTTTCCCGCTGGTCGTGAAGCCGAACGCGCTGAGCCACGGCATCGGTGTGCGGCGCGTCGACGACGAGGCGGAGCTGATCGACGGGGTCGAGGCACTCTTTCCGCTCGACGACGTGGTGCTCGTGCAGGAGCTCGTGTTCGGGCGCGAGTTCCGCTTCGACCTGCTCGACGGCGAACTGCTCGTGGCGTACGAGCGCGGTGCGCTCGCCGTCACGGGCGACGGGCGCAGCACGCTGCGCGAGCTGCTCGAGCGCACCGACCGACGCTTCGCGGCGCCGTCGACGCGCGCGGAGCGTGTGCACGAACTGGAGGCGACGAAGACCTTCGCCACGCTCCGACGCGACGGCCTCACGCTCGACTCCGTCGTCCCCGAGGGCCGCACCTTCGACTTCTCGCGCGGCATCACGAACCTGAACCGCTGTGCGACCTCGACGCGCCTCGACGCGATCCCCGCCCCGTGGCTCGCTTGGTGTCGTCGCCTCGGTGAGGTGCTGCACCTGCGTTGGTTCGGTGTCGACCTGCGGGTGTCCTCCCTCGACGCCGACCCCTCGGACGCCGTCGTCCTCGAGATCAACGCCTCCCCCCTCGTGAACCAGCTGGCGCTCACCGTCGGGAAGGAAGCGGCGGTGGACATCCACGTGAAAGTCCTCGAGGCGCTGAAGCGCTGAGCGCTGAAGCGTGCGCGCGGCCTGCCGGCCGCGCGCGGGAAACACAGGCGACGCTCCGGCGGCGTGGGAGAACCACGGAGCACACAGACCCGCGCTGCGCCGCGTCCTCCTGCCCGCGCGCGTTCTGCGTGACCTCCCTGTCGTTCCTTCGTGAGAACGCGTGGACTTCGGCGCCGAAGGCGCCGAGCGCAGCCCCTGGTGCACTCCTCGGGCTGCGCGGCCTTCCGGCTGCGCGGACACATTCACAGGGAGCCGGGAGGACGGAGATGACACGAAATCGGACCGGACCGTCCTTCGTGCTCTTCGTGTCCCTCCTGCGTCGCGCTCCACCTGCTGTGATCTCCCTCCTCCCCGGCTCGCTGTTTCCTGCGTGGCTTCGGCGCCGCAGGCGCCGAGCGCAGCGCCTCGCGCTCTTGGCCCTTCGGCCCTCTACGCCGCCCGCGCCGGCTCGCTCCCTCGCAGCTCGATGCCCGCGAGCAACCGATCGAGCCGCAGATCGAGGCTGTGGCGCTGCTGGATCGCGAGCCGGCCGCGCGTCCCGATCGCCAGGGCGTGTTCGGGGTGGTCGAGGTGGTGCGCGACCTTCGCGAGGAGCTCGTCGCGGTTCGAGTACACGTCGAGCTCGGTGCCGACGTCGAACAGCGACTCGATCTCCTCGTTCCTCTCGGTCAGGCACAGCCCGCCGCACGCCAGCACGTCGAACACGCGCAGCGTCGCGATGTCGTTCTGGTAGAGCCGACCGACGTCGAGGTTCACGATCGCACCGGAGTAGATCTTCTCGATCTCGTCGCGGTTGCCCGCGGGGCCGCGGTAGCAGCGCGCGTCGACGCCCGCCGAAGCGAGGAGCTCGACCCAACCGCGGTCGCCCCACACGCGCGCGCCGAACGGCGCGACGGCGCCGATCACGGCCGCGCGCCGCAGCGACGCCGCGTACTCGCCGACCAGCGCGTCGGGACGGTCCGTCGCCCCGCTCCGCTCCCAGGCGTCGAGCGCTGCGGGAAGGTGCCGGCGCAGGAGCTCCGGCACGAGGTACCGGTCGAGGTCCTTCGACTGCTCGGTCAGCACGCGTTCGAGCCCCGCGAGATCGTCCTCGAGCTCGCGTTCGCCGCGCACCTTCGCGAGCGTCGCGGCGAAGCGCTCGAGGTGCGCGTTCGCCTGCTCGGCCATGCTCGCGCCGACGAACGCGACGTTCGCGCGGTAGCGCAGCCGGTCGGGACCGAGGAGGTGACGCGGACGGCGCGCCAGGGGATCGGCGGCGAGCGGCAGGTGCTCGACCGTGCTCCACCCCGCGCGCCGATAGGCCTCGACGTGCGCGCGGCGGTAGGTGTACATCCGCGCGTGCGGCGCACGGCGTTCGAGCCGCCTCGGCTCGTCCGTGGTCGGGTCGATCTCCCAGACGACGAGCGGAAGGTCGGCGTCCGCCGTCCACTCCGCGACGCCCGAGACCTCGTTGATCGCGACAGCGAACCTCGGTGCGAGCACGCGCAGCGCTCGATCGAGCTCTTCGCGCGAGAGCCGCTCGACGTCGAGCTGGTACACGTCGACGCCGCGTCGGTCGAGCGCGTTCGAGATCGCGTCGACGAGCAGTCGCCCCTCGACGAACACCGCGATCGGTCGCCGCGCGCCGCCGCGCAGCAGGCGCAGCTCGTGGGAGCGCATGTGCGCCGTCGCCCCGTCCACCACGATCCGTCGCGTCCGCCCCCACCGCGCGAGACGCACGAGGTCGGCGCCGAGCACGATCTCGAGCCGACCCGACTCGATCGCCTCGCTCCAGTCGTAGCGCGAGAGCACGAGTCGCAGGAGCGCCGGGTCCGGCTCCCACAGCGTGAAGGACTCGCCGCGCGCGAGCTCGGCGTCGAGCGCGCGCCCCGAGCCGACGCCGAACCGGATGCTGGCGCCGCGCTTCGGTTCGCCGGTCTCGGCGGGCGCGTTCGCGTCGAGGTCGATCCAGGTGCCGCGCCACAGGCGCAGCGTGCGCCCCTCCGCGTCGCGGCCCAGGTGGTCGGTCCCGACGGGCAGCGCGAGCCGCTCCGCGAGTTCGTGGTCGCGCCGCACGATCGCCTCGAAGTTGATCGCGAAGCGGCGCTCCTCGGTGCTGGATCCTCGGTGCATGGCTGGCCGTCCGTATGCTGTTTCGGTCGCGCGCCGACGGGACGGGAGCCGCCGGGCCGACCCCACCGCCGCGGGGCCCGCCGTCGGGACCCGCCGCGCCCCGCCGTCCGTCGACCCCACCTCCCCGCCATGAGCGAGACGCGCCCCAGGATCGGCGTCCTCACCGTCAGCGACCGCGCGAGCCGCGGCGAGTACGAGGACCTCTCCGGCCCCGCGATCGAAGCGGCGCTGCGCGACTACCTCGCGACGCCGTGCGACTACGACGTGCGCATCGTGTCGGACGGGATCGACGAGGTCGCGAACGCGATCCGCGCGATGGTCGACGCGGGTTGCTGCCTCGTCTGCACGACGGGCGGCACGGGACCGGCGCCGCGCGACCTGACGCCCGAGGCGATCGAGCGCGTCGCGACGAAGATGATGCCGGGGTTCGGCGAGCGCATGCGGGCGGCCTCGCTCGAGGCCGGCGTGCCGACGGCGATCCTCTCGCGCCAGACCGCGGCGATCGTCGACACGTGCCTCGTCGTCACGCTGCCGGGCAAGCCCGCGGCGATCCGCGTGTGCCTCGACGCCGTCTTCCCCGCGGTGCCCTACTGCATCGAGCTCGCGGGCGGACCGTACCTCGAGGGCGACGACGCCGTCGTGAAGGTGTTCCGCCCCAAGGCGAAGTGACGGGACGCGCGTGAGCTGGATCCACACCGAGCGCGACCCCGGTGCGCTGCCGGCGGCGAAGCGACAGCGCGCGGGCTGCGGCGACGTCCCGGGCGAGGAGGCTCGGCCGCAGTCGAAGCGCGGACGGCTGCGCGCGATCGTGCTGCTGCTCGTGCAGGTCGCGATCGTGCTGCACGTCTGGCACTGGTACCGGACGGGGCGGTCGGTCTCGCCGCTCGAGCCGTCCGAGGCCGGCCAGACGTTGACCGAGGGCATCGTCAACGCCGGCTTCGTCCTGTTCGTCGTCGCGATCGCGTCGACGCTCGTGCTGGGACGCTTCTTCTGCGGTTGGGCCTGCCACGTCGTCGCGCTGCAGGACGGGTGCGCGTGGTTGCTCGGGAAGATCGGGCTCCGGCCGAAGCCGGTGCGTTCGCGCGTCCTCGCGTACGTCCCGCTGTTCGTCGCGGTGTGGATGTTCGTGCTGCCGTCGGTCGTGCAGATCGCCGAGGGCACGCTGCCGCAGGGGCTGCGCGTTGAACTCACGACCGAGGACTACTGGGCGCGCTTCCCCGGTCCGGTCGTGGCGGTGCTGACGTTCCTCGCGGTCGGCGGCGCGGCGGTGTGGCTCCTCGGTTCGAAGGGCTACTGCACCTACGGCTGTCCGTACGGCGCGGTGTTCGCGTTCGCCGACCGCTTCGCCAAGGGCCGCATCCGCGTCACCGACGACTGCAACGGCTGCGGGCACTGCACCGCGGTCTGCACGTCGCGCGTCGAGGTGCACCGCGAGGTGCGCGACTTCGGGAACGTCGTCGACGCGGGCTGCATGAAGTGCCTGGACTGCGTCAGCGCGTGCCCGAAGGACGCGCTCTACTTCGGCTTCGCCCCGAAGGCGACGGCCGCCGCTCCTTCGCCGCGCGCCGCGGTGGCGAAGGAGCGCTCGGCGCGCAGCCACGACTTCACGGGCGCCGAGGAGTTCGTCATGGCGGCGGTGTTCGTCGGGACGCTGCTCTTCGCCTACCGCGGGCTGTACGGCGTGGTTCCCCTCCTGCTCGCGTCGACGCTCGCCGTGTTCGCCGCGATCGGGACCGTCGCGGCGTGGCGACTCGTCTCGCGCCGGGACTTCACGGTGCAGCACGTCGTGCTGCGTCGCGACGGGAGGTTCACGGCGGGCGGCGGCGCGGCGGCGGTCGCCCTCCTCGTCGGCGCCGCGTTCACCGTCCACAGCGCGGTCGTGCGCTACCACGACACCGCGGCGCGCTCGGGGGCGCAGGCGCTCGCCGCCGGCTTCGACCAGGGACTCGCGCGCGCGACCGCCGCGCACCTCGACTGGCTCGTGGAGTACGGGCTGTGGCACGCGCCGCAGATCGACCTCGAGCGCGGGAGGTTGCGCCGGGCGCTCGGCGAGCCCGCCCTCGCGGAGCCGGCGCTCGCCGCTGCCGCCGACCGCGGCGACGACCCCGAGCCCGCGCTGTTCGAACTCCTCCGCGCGCAGCTCGAGCAGCGCGCCTTCGACCGCGCGTCGGCGACGCTCGAGCGTCTCCTCGACGCGACGCGCACCTCGACCGCGTCGCCGAGCCTGCTCGAGCTGGCGCGCGGTCTCGAGTCGCAGCTCGGCGACGCACGCGCGATCTCGAACGCGGCGCGGGTCGCCCTGCTCGCCGGCGACCGCGAGGACGCGGCGTCGAGGCTCGAGCGGCTGCGCGCGGAGCACCCGAGCGACCCGCGGACGGCGGCTCTCGCGCGGCTGCTCGGCGAGTAGGCGTCAGCCCGCGAGCTGTCCGCCGGCCTTGCCCGTCCGGTCGCAGACGATCTCGCCGGAGACGTTGCTGACGCACACGCGGCGCCCGCCGTCGAACTCGAGCACGAAGCGGCTCGGGCCGACGCCGTCGAGCTGCGAGTCGTACTCGAGCGGCAGCGGCCGCACGGCGATCAGCGCCTTGCCGACGCACGCGTCGAACACGGTCGGCACCGGTTGCACCTGGGGCGGCGCCGCGGCGACGCGGGCGCACTGCAGTCCGACGCCGTCGTGTGCGCTCTCCACGCGCACGATCAGGCTGCCGCGGAAGGCGAGGAGCAGCCACTCCGTCGACTCGCTGCCCGCGATCCGGGCCCACGCGAGTTCGTGTCCGAGGGCGTCGTCGAGTGCGATCTGGGGCGGCTGGGGGCGGCGGTCGTTCGACATGGGACTGCGCGTCCCTTCGACCGCCGCGCGCACGCCCCTTGAAACGAAGTCGCGGGGGCGCGACCTCGCTGTCGCGAAGTCGGGGCCCCGCGGCGGTGTCGCTCCCCGTGGACCGGGGACGCGCCGAGGTCAGTTGCAGCCCGTCGTCGCGCTGCCCACGCGGATCTCGAGGCCGCTCGAGATGTCGGCGACGCCCGCGAACGGGCCGCCGATGTTGATCACGACGGCCTGGAGTTTCACGCGGACCCCCTCGTAGCTCGGGTTGTTCGGCACGGGCAGCGGGTAGACCGCGCGGCCGTTCGCGTTCGCGAGGCCCTGCGAGTAGAGCAGGATGTTCACGCCGAACACGCCGCCGAGGTACGCGTTGCAGGTCGGCGCGATCGGCACGACCGCCGTGGTGCCCGAGCCGTACAGGAAGCCGACGGATCCCGGCGCCTGGTCGACGGCGAGGATCGCGAAGTTCGTGTTGCCGATCTCCGGCACGCCGGGGTCGCCGTGCGGGTGGAGCGTCGGCGGCGTGCCCGAGAGCGAGCAGCCCGGACCGAGGTCGAACGCGATGCGGCGCAGCGGCGCGGTCGTGGGCACGCCGAACTGGTTCGCGCCGACGCCGAGACGGAACTCGCCGAGGTTGGCCGTGCCCGCCTCCGGAGCGACGTCCGCGTCGAACCAGAAGTTGTAGATCGTGTTCCACTCCAGCGCGTTCGCGTCGGTCGAGAAGACGACCTCGCCGCCGAGCACCGAGCTCGTCCACTGGTTGTTCGCGTCGTCGTCGATGTCGCGGAACCCGAGACCGCTGATCGCGGCCGAGGGGCAGATCGGGACGCGGAACTCGGAGATCGCGCGCGAGTTGTCGCGGTTGTGGAGCGCGTACTCGTAGTGCCACTTGCCCTGGTTGGGCCCGGTGACCTTGACCGCGACGTAGACGCGACCGTCGTCGCCGGCGTTCGACGCGGACGTCACCGTGGCGCCGTCCCAGCTCTCGAGGATCGATCCGTGCACCATCGTGGTCGTCGGATCGAGGTTCCACTTGGTGCCGGTCCAGTCGGCGCTCATGCGGCTCCAACCCAGGTTGTTGCCGCGCACGCCGTCGGCCTCCTGGCCGATCACGTAGTACGCCTGGTAGGCGAACACCGCGTTCTGTCCCCCGTCGATCAGATCCTGGTCGTCGAGGTGGATGCGGTTCCCGATCGGGCCGAGACCGTTCGCCTGCGAGTGCGAGTAGGAACGGCCGCCGTCGCAGGTCGAACCGCTGAGACCGAGGTCGAACAGCGAGCAGAACGGGTCCCACTCGCCCAGCCACGGGTCGATCTCCGCCGGCGGCGCGAGGTAGTAGTTGTCCGAGTTGTTGCTGATGCCGTACGTGTCGGAGCAACCGACGCCGAGGTACTGACCGAACTGCGCGGGCGTCGAGCAGCCGAGGCCGCACTGGTTGTCCGCGAGCGCGAAGAAGCCGTGCTTGACGTAGCTGCGGTCGGAGATCTGGAAGATGCGCCCCGAGCGGTCCTCGCGCGTGACGAGGAACGAGATGAAGGGGTGCTCGGCGTCCATCGGCGCGAACCAGGGCACCTCCACGGAGCCGAAGTTGCACGACGTCGTCGACATCGCCGCCGCCGAGGTCCCGTTCGGGTAGGTGCCGGTGCGCCCCACCTGGTTGATGTCGCCGAGCTGTCCGAGCGCGACGTCGATCCCGGGGACCGAGTTGGACTGGGCGTGGGCGGGGAGCGCGAGGAGCGCCGCGGCCGCGAGGGCGGCGACGGCGGAGATCGAGGTCTCTCGGAGGGCCATCGTGGGTCTGGGTCTGGGGACGTCGTGGGGCCGCCTTCGCGGCTCGACCGTGGACGGAGCCGGCGAGACCGGGGTCGCGCCCTTTCCGGGGGAAGTTGGCGAGCGAGGGAGAGCCCCCGATCATAGTGGCCCGGCCGCCGCCCCGGTGCTGGACCCGTTCGCTGGTGATCGCGTCTGCGAGCCCGCGGAGCGGGGTCCCGATCGGCCCGCCCCCCCACCAGGGCCCCAGGAGCGGGGTCGCGCCGCCGATCACCAGCGAGCGGGGCCAGTACTCAGGCGGCGCGGGCGGCGGAGGCGACGTCCACGAGGCTCACCACGCGGTCCCCGGGCTCCGGCGCGAGCTGGCGGTCGGCGGCGAAGACCGCCACCCCGCCTCCCTTCTTCACCACGAAGAGCGGCACCGCGCCGTCGCCGTGCAGCTCCAGGAACGCGCGCCAGCCGAAGTCGTCCGTCAGGTTCGTGCGGCGCGGCCGCGCGCCGGCGGCGAAGCGGCGCTCGAGCTCGGCGTGGCCGTGGCGCGTCCCGAACAGGACGCGCGCCGGGGCCTCCTCGGTGAGGCGCGAGGTCTCGCCGGAGCGGGTGCCGGGCGCGAGCTGGAAGCAGTTCGCGCGACCGAAGTGCGGCTGGAAGCGCAGCGCCGCGAGGCTGTTCACCTCGTCGTTGGGCACGAGGCCGATGAAGTGGCCGATGCCGTCGAGCGCGAGGTCGGACTGCACCCAGTCCGAGCGGATGCTCGCGTGGTGCGCGGCGAGGCCGGCGAGACGCGCGGCCGTGACGTTCGCCCGGTTCGAGTCGACGAGCACGACCGCGACGCCCTCGGCGGCGAGCGACTCGGCGAACGCGCGCGCGAAGGGGTGTGCGCCGAGCAGGAGGAAGCCGTCGTTCTTGCGGTTCGCGAGACCGAGCCGCAGCGCCAGCGGGCGCGCGAACAACCCCGAGATCGACACCGACGTGAAGATCACGAGGAACATGAGCGGCACGAGCAGCCGCGCCTGGTGGACGCCGGCGTCGGTGAGTTGGATCGCGAACAGACTCGTCACCGCGGCTGCGACGATGCCGCGCGGAGCCATGATCGAGAGGAACAGTCGCTCGCGCCAGGGGACGCGCAGGCCGACGAAGCTGCTCCAGACCGCGAGCGGTCGCACGACGAACACGACGAGCGCCACGAGCAGGAGGCTCTCCGGCCCGAGCAGCGCCAGGTCGGGCAGGCGCACGCGAGCACCGAGCAGGAGGAACAGGCCGCCGATCAGGACGATGCGCAGTCCCTCGCCGAACTGGAGCACGTGCTCGATGTCGAGCCGGCGCTGGTTGGCGAGCCCGATGCCCATGACCGTCACGGCGACGAGCCCGGCCTCGTGGTGCGCCATGTTCGCGAGCGAGTGGACGAGCAGCGCGACGGCGAGCACGCCCGCGCCGTGCAGCGCGTCGGGCATCCAGTGTCGACGCAGCGCGATGCCGACGCCCCACGCCGCCGCGGCGCCCGCGAGTCCGCCGACGAAGAGCGCGACGAGCAACGACGTGAGCGGGCTCGAGTCCGCGCCGCGCGCGAGCACCCACTCGAGCACGAGCACCGCGAGCAACGCTCCGATCGGGTCGTTCGCGATGCCCTCCCACTTCACCAGCGCGGCGAGTCGCCGGCGCGGCCGGACGTGCTGCAGCAGCGGCAGCGCGACCGTGGGTCCCGTCACCACGCAGATCGCGCCGAACAGGAGCGCGAGCTCGAGCGGCAGTCCGACGAGTTGATGACCGAGCGCGGCGATCGCGAGCCACGTGACCGCCGTCCCGATCGACATGAGTCTCAGGAGCTGCGGACCGATCTCGTCGAGTTCGCGCAGGCGCAACGACAGCCCGCCCTCGAACAGGATCGCGGCGACCGCGATCGAAACGATCGGGAAGAGCTGCGCGCCGAGCAGCGCGTCGGGGTCGACGGCGCCGGTGACCGGACCCGCGACGAGTCCGAGCGCGAGCAGCAGCACGATGGACGGCAGGCGGATGCGCCACGCCAGCCACTGCGCGAGGACGCCGGCGGCGAGCACCAGCGCGAGCATCGTCGTGGGGTCGAGGTCCAACGGGCGAGCGGGGAGGCGCGACCGGCCTCACAGACCCGCGGCGCACCCGTCCTTTCGGGCGTCCGAGCCGGCGGAATGGACGCCGTTCGCGGAAAGGCGCAGGACGGCCTGGTAGCCGCCGAAGTGCCCGCCGCCGAAGGAGATGCGGTGGCCGCGGCGCTCGAGTTCGCGCACCTCGGCGGGCTCGAACCCGGGCTCGAGCGCGGTGTCCCCCACTCCGGCGCCGACCGCGCCGCCCGTCGGCTCGGGACCGCCGGTGTGCACGCAGCGCGGCGCGTCGCCCGCCTCCTGCACGTCGAGGTCGAAGTCGACGAGGTTCGCGAGCACCTGCGCGTGCGCCTGCGGCTGCGTGTCGCCGCCCATGACGCCGAAGGCGAGCCAGGGTTCGCCGCGGCGCCGCGCGAAGCCGGGGATGATCGTGTGGAAGGGCCGCTTGCCGGGCGCGAAGCCGTTGGGGCGCGACGGGTCGAGGTCGAACAGCTCGCCGCGGTTCTGCAGCACGAAGCCGAGCCCCTTCGGTGCGACGCCGCTGCCGAAGCCGCGGAAGTTGCTCTGGATCAGGCTCACCATCTCGCCGCGCGCGTCGGCGACGGCGAGGCAGACGGTGTCGCCATGCCGCACCGTCGGCGAACCCGTCGCGACGTCGCACGCGCGCTCGCGGTCGATGCGCGCGGCGAGCTCGTCGAGACGGTCGTCCACGAGGAGGCGCGCGCCGTCGGCGAGCTCGTCCAGGTCGGGATCGCCGAGCGTGCACGCGCGGTCCGCGAAGGCGAGCTTCTTCGCCTCGACGAGGTGGTGCAGGAACTCGGCCGAGCCGTACCCCATGGCGCGCACGTCGAAGCGCGCGAGGATGCCGACCATCTCGAGCGCGGTCGGTCCCTGCGTGTTCGCGGGCAGCTCGAGGAGCTCGACGTCGCGGTAGCGCACGGAGAGCGGCGTCACCCACGCACCGCGGTGCTCCGCGAGGTCGGCGGCGGAGAGGAAGCCGCCGGCGCCGCGCACCTCGCGCTCGATCGTGCGCGCGACCTCGCCCGCGTAGAAGCCGCTGCGACCGTCGCTCGCGACGCGTTCGAGGACGCGCGCGAGTGCGGGGCGCGAGAAGACCTCGCCGACCTTCGGCGCCCGCCCGTCGACCGTGAACTGTGCGACGAAGTTCGGGTACTCGTGGAGCGCGCGCACGCCCGCGGCCCACTCCCGCGCGATCACCGGCGAGAGCGGGAAGCCGTCCTTCGCGTACGCGATCGCGGGCGCGAGCAACTCGGTCATCGGCAGCCGACCGAAGCGCTCGTGCAGCGCGAACCAGCCGTCGACGCAGCCCGGGACGCTGACGGAGAGCGCGCCGCGCATCGGCACGCGCGCGAGCCCGCGCCGCGCGACCTCCTCGCGCTCGAGGCCGCGCGGCGAACGACCGCTGCCGTTGAAGCCGACGGGCTCGGAGCCGTCCGCGGGCTGCACGATCGCCATGAGGTCGCCGCCGACGCCGCAACCCGTGGGTTCGACGACGCCGAGCACGGCGTTCGCGCAGATCGCGGCGTCGGTCGCGCTGCCGCCGCGGCGCAGCACGTCCTGCGCCGCCAAGGTCGCGAGCGGCTGGCTCGTGGCGACGGCGCCGCCGCGCGCGTACACGGCGGAGCGGGAGACCTGGGGTCGGGCGGGATCTCGCGGCATGGTTCGGAGCGGGGCGGCTGCTACCGTACCGCGCATGCGCGACGTCATCGCCGGGGCCGCTGCGGCCTTCCTCCTCCTCGCACTCGCGTCGTGCGCGTCGGGCACCGTCGAGACGCCGTTCGGGACGTTCGGCGGCGCGGACGACGACCCCGCTCGACTCGACTTCCTGGACCCGCTCGTGCGCAACGAGTGGCACCGCGTCGTCGGCGAGGGCGCGGACCAGCTCGACCTGCGTTCGTCCGGCGAGGTCGTCCTCCCCGGCGTCGCGCTGCACCTCTTCACGGACTCCTTCACGACGAACGCCGACGGCGGACGCGAGTACGTGCGCGTCGTCGACGGCACCGTCGGCTACGACTCGCGCCGCGACGCGTTCGTCTACCGCGCATGGACCGTCGACGGTTCGTACATGGACGGCACGGTCTTCCCCGCGGCCGACGGCGACGTCGTGTTCGACTTCGACCTCACGACGACGGAGGGCACGCTGAGCCTGCGCCAGCGCTACACGTTCCCGCGCGAGGACCTGTGCCGGTGGGTGACGATGGAGCGCGGCGAGGACGGCCGCGTGTTCGACGTCGGCGAGATGCGGCGCGCGGTCCCGGCGGCGAGCGGCGGCGACGCCGCGCCCTGAGCGTGCCGGCGATCGGACGACTGCTCGTCGCGGGCTGCGGCGACCTCGGGACGCGCGTCGGACTGCTCGCGGCGTCGCGCGGTGCGACGGTGTTCGGCGTGAAGCGCGAACCGAGCGGGCTGCCCGAGCCGATCGTCGGGATCCGCGGCGATCTCGCACTCGGTGCGTTCGAGGTGCCGAGCGACCTCGACGCCGTCGTGCTCTCCGTCGCGCCGAACCGCGCGCGCGACGACGCGAGCGATCGCGTGCGGCTGTACGAGCGGACCTACCTCGAGAGTGCGCGCGGCCTGCTGCGAGCGCTGCGCGCCGCGGGCTCGACGCCGCGCCGCCTCGTCTTCACGAGTTCGACCTCGGTGTACGGCGAGGACGGCGGCGAGGACGTCGACGAGGGCACGCCGGCGGTACCGCGCGAGGCGACGGGGCGCGTGCTGCTCGCGACCGAGGAGCTGCTGCGCGCGAGCGGGTTCGCCACGACCGCGCTGCGCTGCGCCGGCATCTACGGCCCGGGTCGCACGCGCCTCGTCGAGCAGGTCCTGAACGGCGACGCGAACTACGGCATCGCGCCGCCGCGCACGACGAACCGCATCCACGTCGACGACGCGGCGGGCGCGGTCGTCCATGTGCTCGAGATGGACGAACCCGACGACCTCTACGTCGTCGTCGACGAGGAGCCCGCGCCCGAGGGCGAGGTGCTGACGTGGCTCGCGCGGCGGCTCGGTGCGGAACCGCCGCGCGCGCTCAAGGGTCCGTCGCCGCACGGCGCGGGCAAGCGCTGTTCGAGCGCGAAGCTGCGCGCGAGCGGCTTCGTGCTGGCGTACCCGAGTTTCCGCGAAGGCTACGAACAGGTGATCGCCACACTCGGCGACGGTCCCTTCGCGGCGCGTGGGCGTTGAGCCCAGCCAGTTCTCGCGCCAGCGGGAGCAGATTCCTGAGCGCTTCGCCGGCCCCTGCAAGTAGGCGCTGTCGTGCAGCGAGGCACCACGACCGACGTCCAGATCTCGTCCC
>JAWKUH010000054.1:0-26665 GCA_041398665.1 Planctomycetota bacterium
GGCTAGAGTTACGCGGAGCCGGAGCCATGAAGTCCCCCGACATCGACGAGCTGATCGCCGAGCTCGACAGCGACGAGTCGAACGTGGCGGACGACGCCCAGCACGACCTCGGGTCGATCGGTGCCGACGCCGTCGAGCCCGTCCTTCGCGCACTCCCGAAGTTGCGTGTGTACGGACAGCGCTGCGTGCTCGACCTGTTGACGTCGTGGCCCGCTCAGCTGCTTCTCGACGCGCGCCGGCCGACCGTCGCGGAGGTCGTGATCCCTCTGCTCTCCAGTGAGGACGAAGTCGTGCGGTGTTGGTCCGCCGAGGCGCTGGCTCACGTGGGTGCGGTCGAAGCCGTTCCCGAACTGCGCCGAGCGCTCGAGCGATCCAAACAAGCTCGAACTCCACTCGATTGGTACGAGCCGGTGACTCTGCGTCGGACGCTGACTGCATTGGGCGATCGGCTGCCCGTCGTGCCCGCGCGGCTTCGCGAACTGGAGCTCGACGACGAGAGACTGAGTTCATGTTGGCCGGCAGAGCGACTCGCCGAGCTCGTCGAGGCGCTCGCGGCGGAAGGGCAGGCGTTGCTCGGGTTCGGAGCCTGGAAACGACGACCGGAAGGGCTCCGTGGTAAGTCCACTCCTTCGTTCGAAGTGGAGACGGAAGGCCCGTGGCCCGAGGTGGTGGCACGAGCGCGCGCCGCGGCGTTGGAGGCGATCGCGTCGTGGAGACATCCGCCCAACACCGTCGTGACCCTGGACTGGATCGACGAGTCCGATCGCTGAGCGCGACGCGATCGAGCACCTCACGCCCGTACGAACCACCCCGTGCTCCGGAACCAACACATCGCCGACCACTTCGAGCCGCTCTCCGCGCACTCCGACGTGTCGGAAGCGCTCCTACGCGCACTCGCGAAGGTCGGCGAGTACGAGTGCCGCCATGGTTCGCACAACTACGCTGCTCCGTACATCGTCACCAACGACACGGTGTTCTGCGCCGCGAGCGGCCAGAGCCTGACGCATTGGCGCCTCCGACCGAGCGACGTCGAGATCGCGCTCGCCACCGGCGCGCGGCGCTCCGAACTCGGTCCGGACTGGGTGACGATCGAGCTCTTTCGCGCCGACTGGCCACGCCCCGATCTCGAGCACTGGGTGCTGCGCGCGTACGACTTCGCGCGTCGAGGTCGGTGACGAGCACCGACGACCACGACATGAGCACCTCCGACCTTCCCACCCCCTGGCCGTTCGAGCAGCCGCCGGACTGTGCCGTCAACACCACCACGTTCGTCGTTCACCGCGGAGAGACCATCACACACGTGAACCATGGTGCGTACGACCACGGCTGGCAGTTCTACTCCTCCGGAAAAGGGACGATCGAAGACGTCATCGTCGTCTCCCTCGCGACAATCGTACGGCTCGATCCGAGTATCCTCGAGCTCGCGGACCTGCCGCCCGGATGGCAGGCATTCCGGAATGCTGCCGACGAAGATTGGGTGCGTGCGACGAGCATCTACGAGTACCCCGGCTACGACGAGTGCATGAAGCTCCTCGCCATGAACGGAGACCCGGACGAACAGGAAGGCGGCTATCAAATGCTGCTTCCTGTTGCCGGGATGTTCGCGGACGAACTTCTCGAGGACCTCGATCGCCACGGCGGGCTCTGTCGCATCTACATCATCGAACTTCTCGGACATTCGACGTCACCAGCCGTCGTCGCACGCCTGGAAGAACTGATGTACTCGGACGTGCAGAGCGACAGCGAGATCGCGCAGGAGGCGCTCTGGTACATGTGGGACGACGTCGGCAAGCCGCTCGTCCGCGAGTACCGACGGTCCGGCGGACGCTTCGCGGCGGACTACATGGACGGAACCGCGGACTGAGCCCCGCAACCCCTTGCAGTGACTGAGACACCACATGTTTCGACGCTTCACCCGGTCGTGCTGGTCGAGAGCAACTGGGTACCCCTACTCGACTCACTCTCCGACCTCGTCCTCGAAGCGGACGCCATCGATCGACTCCGAGCGACGGAGTCGGCGTTCGAGAGCGACGGCGAGGCGCGGACACTCGTCATCGCACTCCGCGACGGCTGCTCGTTGAGGATCGAGTTCGAAGAGTACGAGGGCTACCACACGGGACCTTCAGTGGGAAGGGCGCGCCTTTCGAGCTCCTCGGAACGACTGCGGCGGCTCGACCCGACAAAGGGACTGACACGACTGGACGATCATCCACCGCATCGATGATGCGCGTGCTTGCGACTGTGCGGGTTCCGTGCGATGATCGAGGGCGTGTTCGATCGACCCTCTGCGCTTCGACGCTCTCGAGCACCGCCGGACGACCGCGAGCGAGACTCGCCCGACCCGCATCTGTCGGCAATGCCTCCTCGACACCATCCACGGCGTCATCGAGCGACGCGTACTGCTCAACTACCGCATCGATCCCGATGTGCTGCAGCGCGCGATTCCCGCACCGTTCCGCCCGAAGATCCATCGCGGTCACGGCATCGGCGGCGTGTCTTCCCGCGTGATCGGTTCCGCGAGCTCCGGCCACGGTTCGCACCGAAGTGGAGTCGGACTCGGGTCGGAGAACGCGGCCCATCGCCTCGCCGTCGAGTGGGAGCAGGACGGCGTGTTGGAAGAAGGCGTCTACATCCCGCAGCGCAACACGAACTCGTGGTTCAACCGCACGCTCGGCGGGCGCGTGTTCCCGGGCGTCTTTCGGCACAGCACCTTCGACGTCGCGGAGTCCGGCGACGCGATTCGGGTACGCATCGTCGGGCCCGAGGGTGGGGAGGAGGTCGCGTTCGAAGGTCGGGGCGCGGACAGCATCGCGAGCTCCAGCGTGTTTCCGACGCTCGACGCGGCGGCGGCCTTCTTCTCGCTCGGAGCCACCGGATATTCGGCGACGCGCAGCGAACACCGCTTCCACGGCATGGAGCTCCGCAGCCTCGACTGGAGCATCGCGCCGCTCGAGGTCGAGACCGCGCGCTGCCGCTACTTCGACGATCGAGAACGCTTCCCCGCGGGCTCGATCCAACTCGACTGTGGACTCGTCATGCGGGAGATTGCGCACGAATGGCCACGTCGTCCACATCCGTTCGTGGTCGGGCGCGAAGGACCGGACGATCGTCCCGGAGCAGTGAACGTCCGCGCTCGCCTTCGGGTCTCGCGGATCAGAAGTCGAGCGTCAGCGGCGGACACGCCGTCTCCGCTCCCATCGCTCGGCGCAGTCCCGGATAGATGCGACATCCCAGGACATTGACAGCAAGTTCCGCGAAGCCTTCGTCGCCGAGCGCGATGCGCAGGTCGCGCACGAGGTCGGGGCTCGCGTTGCCGCCGCTCACGACCTGGGTCGCGTAGTCGTGGATCGTGCGCAGTGTCGGCGGAAGATCGGCGGGCCTCTCGACGAGAGTACGCAGGAGCTCGATGTCGACACCCTCCTCGACGGCCATCTTCAGGTTGAGCTGGGTGCACGCGCCGCAGTCGTCGGCCATGAGAGCGCTGATCGCGCCGACGTAGTGCTCATCGGGCGAGAGGTGTTCGCCGAGCTGGGACATGCCCATCGCCGCGAAGAACTGGTCGAACGCGGCGGGGGAGAGGTCGAGGAGCTTCTCCATGTAGCCCGTGTCGTAGCCGTAGTGCGCCTCGAAGTCCGCGAGCCAGTATTCGTAGTGCCCCTCGAAGTCCGCGGGCCAGGCGCGCGTCGCCGCGACGTTGGTGGCGGGAGCGGTCGCCTTCGACGCGCACGAGGCGGTGACGGAGAGGACGAGCGCGACGGCGGCGGCGATGGACTTCATGGGCGCATCGTAGCTGGGACGAGACGAGGTACGCGTCCGTCGCGCAGTGAACCTTGCCGTGCGATCATCGCGATCCGATCGTTGCAAGGAGGACGAGCCGAAGGGCTCGACGAAGTGTGATGCGCGCGAAGGACGAAGCCGAGAGACCCACGCCTGCGGAGCAGCTCCGCGCGCTCGTCGAGAAGTTCCCCGCGAAGGACCAGAAGCTGTTCCGAGCGCTCCGCACGTCGATGCGCAAGCGCTTTCCGACGGCCAACGAACTCGCGTACGACTACGGCAACTCCGTCGTCCTGAGCTACGCGCCGAACGAGCGCGGGATCGACGCCGTCGTCGCGATCGCGCTGCGTCCGGACGACGTGCGTCTCTACTTCAACCAGAGCGCGGTGCTGCCCGATCCGAAGAAGCTCCTGCTCGGGACGGGCAAGCAGGCGCGCTACGGGCCGATCGCGGCGGCGAGCGACGTCGCGAAGGCCGACGTGAAGAAGCTCCTCGACGCCGCGCTCGCGGCGGCGCCGATCCCGCTCCCGGCGGAGGGTGCGGGCGTGCTCATGATCAAGTCGGACGGCGCGAAGCGGAAGGCGCGGAAGCGGGCGAAGAAGTGAGAGCGTGACATGGGCATCGACCTCCAACTCCGGAGCGAGGACGGGAGCGTGCCGCGCAAGTCGTCGATCTCGGCGGAGCCCTGTCCCTGGCTGCGGACTCGCTGCTCGCGGAGACACGGTTGCTCCGCTGTCTCGACCGCTGGGGTGGCGCCGTCTTCGACCGCCTCCAGGCCGAGGATCTCCTGCGCGACATCGATGCGGTCCGAGCCGCGCACGCGGACACTCGCCTCGACGCGGTCCTTCGTGACGCTCGTCCTCTGGTGGAGCGCCTCGCGACGGAGGCCCACGTCTCCTTCTGATTCGTCGGCGATCGAGCGTGATGTCGGGGAGCTGCGGCACCGAAGCGGCTCGGCAGTAGCATGACGCGCCGAGGAAGCGGCGTGCCGACGTACAGCGTCATCGACACCTTCGAGCTGCGAGCGAGTTGGACCCACCGCCATCCAGAGCTCGCCGATTTCGGTGAGGGTCTAGCTGTCGTCGTCGTCCTCACCGGCGAGGCGGACCCGATGAGCTGGACGGGTGCCCGAGTCTCCGTCGTACGACCCGATGCGACCTGCCTGGAGCTGCGAATCGACCGCGTCGAAGTCGGACACGGCGGCGCCACCGCACTCATGTTCAACGGACTTTCCGCGCGGGACGTGCCGCGAGGGTCGACCGTCGAACGGATCGATGTGAACTAGGCGACCGACGGAAAACGTCGCGCAGGAAAGTCTTGCACTGGAGAGAACCGACTCGATGAAGGAGCTGATCGCATCGGCGGGGAACACCTTGGTCCCGGCCATCCTCACCTTGCGCGCCGCGGGATTCGAAGTGACGACCCGGATGCGGGGCACCTCCGAGGAGTGGAGTGCCGAGTCGAACGACCTCGTCCTCGTCGCCGACGACCCGCTGCAACTCCTGGGACTTCTTCTCGTCCGTCGAACGCGCGGACGCGAGTGGCGGGCCGGCGATGAGGAGATCGATGCGGTCCTGAAGGAATTCGGCACCATCGACTCGTAGCCGCCGCCGTCGAGCGGTGCTGTCGCCCCGGCGCGCTGGACCGACGCGCCCTGGAACGGCACCATCGCCGAGAGCCATGTTCTCCGAGCTCGAGATCCTCGCCCTGCGCGCCGTTCTCGACGACTTCTGCGAAGCGCGGGTCCCGCCGGCCGTGCGCGACCGCCTCGCGCTCCAGTACTCGATCGAGAATCACACGGTCACTCTGTTCGAGAGGCGCCCACACCTCCTCGACAAGGGTCGATGGATGGAGATCGACGTCGCTCGTTTCAGGTACAGCCGGGCGAGGAACCTGTGGACGCTCTTCTACAGGGATCAGAACGGGAAGTGGCACGTCTACGACCGCGTCGAGCCGATCGCGCGGTTCCAGGACCTGCTCGACGAGGTCGGTCGCGACCCGACGACGATCTTCTGGGGTTGAAGCGGTGGGCTCAGTGGAGGGACCGAGCGGCGCCGTACGGAGTACCGTTCCACCATGTTCCTCGAATGGATCCTCGATCGCTGGCGCGCGCTCCGGGCTCCGCGCGTCCACCCCGCGGCGAAGTTCGTCGTCGAGCTCGACGACGCCGCGCTGACCGTTTCCGCTCCGGGACGGACGACGACGTCGATCCGCTGGGAGGACGTCGAGCGCGTCGTGATCGAGACGAGCGACCGTGGCCCGTTCGTGATCGACCTGTGGTGGCGACTCGAGGGGCGCGGGGCCGTCTGCCGCTACCCGCTCGGCGCGACGGGTGAGAAGGAAGCCGTCGACACGTTCGCGACGCGCTTCCCCGGTTTCGACTTCGACAGGATGATCATCGCGATGGGGAGCGTGGAGGACGCGGTGTTCGTGTGTTGGGAGCGCTCCACTGGAGGTGCCGAGCCGCGCGAGGCGAGGGACGGAGTCGTGCACGTGCCGTCGAGCGACCAGGCACTCGTGTTCTCCCTCCGCGACGACGACGGGTTCGTCGACGGCCGCGACCTCGACGATCTCGGGCTCGCGAACGTTCCCGCGACGACCGTCGCCCTGCGACTCGAGGGGTCGCGCATCACCGACGCCGGCGTTCGACGCCTCCCGCAGCTGGATCGACTGCGCTGCATCGACCTCGACTCGACCGCGATCACCGACGCCGGGCTGGCGGACCTCGTTCGCTTCCGGGCGCTCGAAGAGGTGTGGCTCGAGGACACGCTGGTGACGCCCGGCGGGGTGGCGCAACTCCGTTCCCTCCCACGACTTCGGTTCGTGTCCGTCGCGCACACGAGCTGCGTCGAGGCGATCGACGAGCTGCGGGAGCAGCTTCCGGGCGTCCTCGTGGAGGAGTGAGTCCGTCGGGGCCGCCGAGGCCTGTCCTGCTAAGAAAACAGCGGTTGGGCACCCCCGGCGCGCGGGTGTGCTGCTAGAAAAGCAGCACTTGGGCCAAGGGGCCCGGTCCCGCACGCCATGAGCCACCCGCGCCATCGCCACCTCAGCCGCCGCGAACGACAGATCGTCGACATCCTCTATCGACTCGAGGAGGCGTCGGCGGCGGACGTGCGCGGGGCGATGACGGACGCTCCGAGCGACTCGGCGGTGCGAGCCCTGCTCGCGCTCCTCGTCGAGAAGGGGCACGTGCGCCATCGGCAGGAGGGGCGCAAGTACCTCTACGCGCCGGTCGTGTCGGCGACGAAGGCACGGAAGTCCGAGCTGAGGCACGTCGTCGAGACGTTCTTCGCGGGCTCGGCCGAGGAGGCCGTCGCGTCGCTGCTCGACCAGGAAGCCGCGAGACTCGGGGACGAGGAGCTCGACCGGCTCGCCCGGCTCATCGAAGACGCTCGCAAGAAGAGGAGGCGCTCATGAACTCGCTGACCGAAGCGCTCGCTCGCACCTCGATCGACGCGGCGCTGCAGGGCGCGCTGCTCCTCGCCGTCTTCTGTGCGCTCGCGCGGATCCTGCGCAAGCGGGTGTCGGCCGCGACGCTGCACCTCGTGTGGGGGCTCGGACTGGTGAGTCTGCTCTTCGTGTGGCTGCCGACGCCTTCGGTGCTCCGGTGGAAGCCGGTGCACGGCGTCGGAGCGGAGCCGTCGAGCGGGGGCGTCGTCCGCACGAGCGACGCGCCCGCGCGCGAGCTCGCGGGCGCTCCGGTGGCATCGGCGGCTCTCGCGCCCGAGCACGAGGCGATCGACGCCGAGGTCGAGCTCGAACCGACGATGTTCGTCGCGAGTGCCGCGGCCCCCGGCGACCCCACGAACGACGCGCTCGCTGCTCGAACCGCCGCACCGCGGCCGACGTGGACCTGGCACGGCGTGCTCGTCGGCGTGTGGCTGCTCGGCGCAGCGCTGACGTTCGCGCGCTACCTCCTCGCGATCGTCGGCGTGCTCGAGCTCGTCCGCGGCGCTCGTCCCTGCAGCATCGCGCTCCCCCCGGCGCTCGCCGACGCCGTCGCACGCCACCGCGTGCGACTCCTCGAATCGGACGACGTCCGCATCCCGATCACGGCCGGCGCGCTGCGACCGGTCGTCCTCGTCCCCGCGGACTTCGGCGCGTGGGCACCGCAGCGACAGCGCGTCGCGCTCGTCCACGAACTCGAGCACGTCCGGCGCCGAGACTGGCTCACGCGGCTCGTGGCCCGCGTCGCCGTCGCGCTGCACTGGTTCGATCCGCTCGCATGGCTCGCCGAACGCCGCATGCGACTCGAGAGCGAGCGCGCGTGCGACGACGCCGTTCTGGCACACGGCGACTCGTCGACGGACTACGCCTCGACCTTGCTCGACATCGCGCGCGGCTTGCGAGCGACCGACGCCTCGACGCCTCCGTCGACGGCGGCGATCGCTCTCGTGCGCGGATCACACCTGGAGGAACGTATGCGTTCGATACTCGACCCCGACCGTCGACGCGGCAGCGTCGGAAGCACGGGCCTCGCGCTCGCACTCGGATCGACCCTCGCGGCGGCGTTCGCGTTCGGCGGACTGTCGATCGCGCGCGCTCTCCCGATCGAACTCTCCGCGGACGAGTACACCGTCGCAGCGGACGGGAGCGCGCCCTTCACCTCGATCCAGGCGGCGGTCGACGCCGCGGCGGAGGGAGCCACCGTGCGCATCGCGCCGGGCGTCTACGAGGAGTTCGTGACGATCGGCAAGTCGCTCACGCTCGAAGGCGCGGGCTGGGACAAGGCGCGCATCTCGGTTCCCTACCCGGACCAGGAAGCACTCTCCGCCAAGATGCAGAAGGAGCTGCAGGAAGCTTCGACGAAGGGCGCGAGCCAGGAAGAACTGCGCGCGTTGCGCGAGCGCATCGTCGCCGAGAACGCGCCGCGTCCCGCGCTCTCCGTGAAGCTCACGAAGGACGTCGTCGTGCGCGGACTCGCGTTCAGCGTGCGCGGCAAGGGCGACGAGGGCGCCGTCCTCCCCGGCGCCGCCGTCGAGGTGACGGGTTCCGAGATCCGCGTCGAGGACTGCGCCGTGATCGGTGCGCCGTGCTCCGGCGTCGTCGTCAACTCGGCGTCGAAGTTCGAGATGCGCCACTGTCTCGTCGCCGCAGTCGAGGCGACGGGGATCGCGATCGTCGGTGCGGAGCCCGAGGCGCTGATCTCGGAGTGCGAGGTGCGCAACTGCCGCCACCGCGGCATCACCGTCGGCGGCAACGCGACGACGACGATCGAGCGCTGCCGCATCTCGGGCTCGGCGTGGCACGGCATCCGCTACGACGGCGGAGCGCCGCGCGTCGTCGGCAACTTGATCCTCGAGAACGAACGTTGCGGCATCTACGCGTCCGGAGAGACGCGCGGCGAGGTCCGCGACAACGTCTTCTACGGCAACGGCATGACCGGCATCAGCTGCTGGTTCCAGGCCGGCGACACCATCGAGCACAACACGTTCGTCGGCGACCAGCGCTCGGCGATCGAAGTGCTCGGAGCGTCGAAGCCCGCCATCCACCGCAACGTCTTCTTCGGGGTGGACCAGGCCGTCTACCTCGGCAACGTCTCGGGCGAGGGCGCGAACACGAGGACGAGCGGCGAGGTCGATCTCGCGGACAACCTGTTCTTCGAAGTGGAGCGCAAGGCGGTCGTCGGTCAGGGGACCGACGATCTCCCGATCGCCTCGACCAACGGCAATCGCGAAGCGGATCCGAAGTTCGTGGCGCCGAAGGACCGCGACTTCCGACTCGCGCCGGACTCGCCCGCGCGCGCGGCGGGGATCGGCGCGAGCGAGCCGCTCGGCTTCGAGAGTGCCTGGCCGATGCAGCCAGAAGAGCAGCCGCAGGTCGCACAGCGCGACGTCGAGGCGGAGCGCGCCGCCGGGCAGAAGAACACCCAGGAGGCCCGAATCCTGGCCAAGCCGTGGATCGACGACCTGCTGCAGATCGACGACATGGAGAGGCGCACCAAGGCCGTGGAGGAGGTGCGCGCGGCGCTCGACAGCACCGACCCGGTGCGCCGCCACGCTGCACTGATGGCCTTCACGTCGACGGGAGAGGTGAACTACGACCGCGCGCCGTTCGTCGACGTGTTGCGCACGCTCTGCGCGACCGAGAGCGGCGATGCGCAGGTCTCGGCGTTCTACGCGCTGAATCGCGCGGGCAGGCAGCCCGGCGACGAGCGCATCCTGCTCGAGGCGCTGAAGGACCCGTCGCCGCAACTCGCCGACAGCGGACTGCACTTCCTCACGCTCTACTTCGACGGGAAGCTCGAGGGTGAGGCGAGCGACGCCGCGCTGAAGCTCCTGCCGACAGACTCCGCGCGCGAGGCGCGGCAGCGTCTCAGCGGGATGTGGGGCGCGTCGGCCTCGAAGGAGATCCAGGAGCGCCTGCTCGAACTGGCGCAGGTCCCGAGCATCCACCACGACATCGTCTACTTCGCGCTGAGCACGTTGCAGAACAAGTCGCGCGAGGTCGTCGAGTACTTGATCGGTTTGATCTCGAGCGCCGACCACGAAGACGTCTGGCGTTCGCTCTGGGGACTGCGGCAGGGCGTCGCCGCGTCCGAGCACGAACTCGTCGCCGACGCCGCGCTGAAGCTGTTCGGTGCTCGTACCGACGGACAGACGCGCGGCGACTGCCTCCAACTGATGGAGATGTACTGCAGCGAGTCGCACCTCGCCGCGCTGCGCGGGCTGGCGGAGAACGAGATGCTCTCCGAGCAGGTGAGGGCCGTGATCCGGCGCACGATCGAGCGAATCGAGAAGAACTGACGAGCGTACGGGCGGGAAGGCCCGCCGAACGGTGCCGAATCGGTGCCGCACACCAGTTGCCCGCGCGTGGTCGACTGGTGTGCGACACCCTATACTCGAGTCTCCATGAGCATGCAGGCCCGGATCTTCCTCTACATCGCCGCGCTCTGGGGCGGAGCGATCGCACTCAGCTTCGCGTGCCCCGAACCGTACGACTACCTGGCGCCGGTCATCTGGTGCGCGGTGTTCATCGTCGGTCAGTTCTTCGCCTTCCGCTGCCCGCACTGCCGCAAGATGACGACCAGCCGGGGGTGGACCCACACGCCCTTCGTCGGCCGCACGTGCTACCACTGCGGTGGCACGATCTGAGTCGCGCTAGAGTCGGCGCGCCATGCTCTCTCTGCTCTTCTCGACACTCGCTGCGCTCACCGCACTCGCCCCGCAGGACTCCGCCCCGACCCAGCAGTCGAACGGCCTTCACGGCTACATCGGCTACTCCGCCTCCCAGCCCGACGATCGCGAGGCGTACGGGTACGGCATGGGCTTCTACTCCGCGGCGTGGTCGCTCGTGGACGAGCCGCTCGCGCACTTCCAGATCGGGCTCGCGAGCGGGTGGATCGTTCCGGACAACCGCGACGATCGCGACGTGCCGCTCGCACCGGAGGGGACGCTCGCGCGCACGTGGAAGGAGCGCGGACCGACGTGGTCGAGCGTGTTCCAGACCGTCGAGGGCGGACTCGGCTACTGGGCGGGCAATCGCTTCCGCTACGGACCGCCGAAGTTCTCGATGAACGCGACGCCCCAGTGCTACGACTACGAGGTGGGCTCGCCGGGCTGGTCGTTCTTCTACGATACGGAAGCACTGCGCGACGATCGGCTCGGTATCGCACAACTGAGCAACCGTTTGCTGATCCCGCCCGACGCGCTGCCGTTCGCGGGCGAGCCGCGGGGCGAGTTCCTCGGCTACACGTACATGGCGCTGCCGTTCACCGATCCGGTGCCGAGCGTGGAGGGACGCGCGCCGACGGGCGCTCACGCCTGGACGTGCTTCCTCGCCGCGGCGAACTTCAAGGGTCCGATCGCCTACTACGTGCCCGAGACGTGGAGCAAGATCGCCGACGTCTTCGACCATCCCTACCTCCACGGTCGAGGTCTCGACTCGCGCGTCGGGCTGATGGGCGGCGGCGCGATGGAGATCAACACCGTGCCCCAGCTCGTCGCGCGCGCGGCGGACGGAACGACGTACTCGAAGATCCCGCGGCTCAGCTTCCCCATCGACGACGAGGGGCGAGCGGTACTCGTGCAGGACGTGACGTACTACTCGCGCGCCGCGCTGTACGACGACTTCGAGGCGTGGCGCGAGGGCGGCGAAGCGCCGAGCGGTCGCTTCGACGCGAAGGGCGCGTTCGTCGCGCAGCTCAGCACGCGCACGCCCGGCTTCGACCAGGACGGCCAGCCGCTCGTCGGCGTCGCGAACACCTTCGACACGCAGGTCTTCGACGACACCACCTGGGGCCTCGTGTGGAAGGAGGGCGGCGAAGCGCCGCGCGGCGAGTTCCCGCAGTACTTCCGGCACGAGGACGGCGAGCGCGTCGCGATCGCGGCGAGCGACGTGCCGGAGGAGACCGGTCTCGTCGCGGCGAGCTTCGCGCTCGCGAAGCCGGGCGACGCGTTCACCTCTCCCGGTGCTGTTCCCGGCACGTCGTCGAGTCTCGGTGCGTGGCACCGACCGGGCCCCGTCGCCGGACCGTTCCAGACCGATCTCGTCGACGGCTCGCGCGTCACCTACTTCTGGTACCGCTTCGTCGACCAGCCGACGTTCCAGCAGTACGAGTGGAGCGAGGAGAAGAAGGCCGAGTTGCAGCGCTTCGTCGAAGCCATCCACCGGGCCTGGCCGATCGATCGCGACTACATGGCACCGCCGACCTCGGGCGAGCTCGTCGCGCTCGACCCCGCGCTGATCGTGACGCCGCCCGAGGGTCTCGAGGTCGGTTACGTGCCGATCGTGGTGAAGCAGGAGCGGGCGGAGTGAGCGACGAGCGCTCGCGGCCCGACGATCTCGAGTCCGCGGTGCTCGCATGGATCGCGCAGCGGCACGGGCTCGCGCTCGACCCGTCGAGTCTGCGAGTCGAGCATCGCGAGAGTACGGGCGCGGGTCGCTCTACCTCTTTCCGGTCCGACTCGACGACCTGGGATCGACCACCACTCGAGGGGCCGACGATCACCTCGCCCGAGCTGGAGTTCGGCGCCGGCTCCCTGCTCTGGCTGGTCGCGGGCGAGCCCGCTTGCCTGGAGCTGTTCGCGTACGGAGCCACCCTTCCCGGCAGGCTCACGCCGTTCGGGCTCTCGAGCTGACCGTCGCCGTTGCCCGGAGTGCGGCGCCACGCGGCCCAGGCTCGATTGACGGGTGTCGAGTGATCGATGACAATCGTCGGACAGCGATGAACTGGCGCGATCACATCACCGTCGACCCCGAGGTCTGTCACGGCCAGCCCTGCATCGAAGGCACACGCGTCCTCGTGTCCGCCGTCCTCGACAACCTCGCGGCCGGACGGACCGTCGAGCAGGTGGTCGAGGACTATCCGTCGATCGGCCGCGACGACGTGATGGCTGCACTGGCGTACGCAGCCGAACTCGCGCGCGAGCGGCATCGTCCGCTCTCCGCGTGATCGACGTGCGCTTCAAGGTCGACGAGAATCTTCCTGCGAGATCCGCAGCCTCCTTGCGACGAGCCGGCCACGACGCAATGTCCGTCGCCGAGCAAGCGATGATCGGCGCGGATGATTCGCGCTTGTTCGAGGCGTGCACTGCTGAGGGTCGGGTGCTCGTGACCCTCGACCTGGACTTCGCTGACATCCGCGCATACCCGCCGCGCAAGGGCCCGGGCGTCGTCGTGCTTCGAGTCGTGAGCCAGGACGCGGTCACAATCGAGGGAATGCTCGCGCGCCTCGTCGCCTTTCTCGCCAACGAGTCTCCGATCGGAAAGCTGTGGATCCTCGAGCAGGATCGCGTCCGGATTCGTGATTAGGTCGCACTGGATGCGGTGCCGCACACCGAGGTGGCCGACCACCTCATCGGTGTGCGGCACCGTTCGGGTGGTCGACGGCGCTCAGAACGGCCCGGGGGCGACTCTTCGGCACTTCGGTCCGAGAGCCCCGGTCGTCCGAGAGCGTGCAGAGACTCCACGAGGCATCGGCCACCACTCGAGGAGCGCCGCCCCCATGAAGTGCCGCACACCAGGGTGGTCCGCCTCACCCGCGCGATGGACGGAGCGCGATGCCGGACGACGAGAACTCCGCGCTCCTACCCGAGCAGCGCGCGCAGGTCCTCGCGCGTGATCTCGCCGGCGCTCGCCGCCGCGCCGTCCATCAACGTCGCGGCGAGCAGCCGCTTGCTCGCCTGCAGCTCGAGCACACGACTCTCGATCGTGTCGCGCGCGACGAGCCGGTAGGCGTGCACCGGGCGCGTGCGACCGATGCGGTGCGCGCGGTCGACGGCTTGCGCCTCGACCGCCGGGTTCCACCAGGGATCGAGAAGGAAGACGTAGTCCGCCGCGGTGAGGTTGAGGCCGGTGCCGCCGGCCTTGAGACTCACGAGCAGGATCGGCGTGCTCGGATCGTTCTGGAAGAGCTCGACCGGCTTCTTGCGATCGCGCGTCGCGCCGGTGAGCGTCGTGAAGGCGAGCCCTTCGTTCTCGAGCCGGTCCGCGACGAGGTCCAGGAACGTCGTGAACTGGGAGAACACGACGGCCTTGTGCCCCTCGCCGACGAGTTCGGCGAGCATCGGGACGAGCTCGTCGAGCTTGCCCGACGGATCCTTCGCGCGCTCGGCGTCGACGAGGCCCTGGTGGCACGCGAGCTGACGTAGCCGCAGGATCGCCGTCAACGCGATCATCGTGTCGAACGACTCGCCGTTCCCCTCGTCCACGACGTCGGCGCCGAGGAAGCGCGCGCGATAGTAGTCCGCCGCCGCGTCGTACGCCTTGCGCTGTCTCGCAGGCAGCTCGACGTGCACGATCTGCTCCGTCTTCTCCGGTAGATCGGTGAGCACCGCGTCCTTCGTGCGTCGGAGGAAGAACGGCCGAATGGCGCGTCCGACGGCGCGGATCGCCGCGTTCCGCCGCTCGGCGGCCTCCTCGGGATCGTCACCGGCACTCGCGCCGAGCGCCTTCCCCGCGAGCAAGCGACGGAACGCCGGCACGCTCCCGAGCATCCCGGGGTTCAGGAACTCGAACAGCGCCCACAGCTCGTCGATGTGGTTCTCGACCGGTGTGCCGGAGAGAGCGACGCGTTGACGCGCTTCGAGCAGCCGCACCGCCTTCGACGCCTGGCTGCCTTCGTTCTTGATCGCCTGCGCCTCGTCGAGCACGACGACGTCGAACGGCTGGTCGTCGAACAGTGCTGCGTCGCGCCGCAGCGTCCCGTACGTCGTCAGGACGAGGTCGGCGGCGAACGTCTCGTCGACGAGCTTCCCGCGACCCGTCCCGTGGTGCAGCGCGACGCGCATCCTCGGCGTGAAGCGCGCCGCCTCGTCCTTCCAGTTGAAGAGCAGCGAGCGCGGGACCACGACGAGCGACGGCCGCCTCTCCTCGCCCTTCTTGGCGCGTCGCGTCCGACGCGACTCGAGCCACGCGAGGACCTGCACGGTCTTGCCGAGACCCATGTCGTCGGCGAGGCAGCCGCCGATGCCGAGGCGCTCCAAGTGCGCGAACCAGCCGAGCCCCTCGCGCTGGTACCCGCGCAACTCGCCGCGGAACGTGCTCGGCGGATCGACGGCCTCGATGCGTTCGAACTTCGCGAGCCCGTCGACGAAGCGCCGGTACTCGACGTCCGTGTCGACGCGGCCCTGCGCGTCGAGCAGCGCGTCGATGAGCCACGCCTGGTGCCGCGCGAAGCGCACTTCGCCGTCCTCGCCCTCGCGGCCCATCTCGAGCCACTGCCAGCGCTCGAGCCAGCGCTCGGGCAGCATGCCGCGCGACCCGTCGCCGAGCTTCACCCAGTTCTCGCCGCGCCGCGCCGCGCCGCGCGCAGCACGTCGGGCAACGGCACGGAAACGCCGTCGAAGTCGACCGCGCCGCTCACGCCGAACCAGTCGACGCCGGAGCGCACGCTCGAGCTGGTCCTGTCGAAGGAGCGCACCAGCTTCCCTTCGGCCTCGACGCTCCAGCCCTTCTCGAGCAAGGTCCTGACGACTTCTTGAAGTCGAGGCTTCGCGACGAACGCGTCCGCGTCGGTGTCCTCGAGGAACTGCGGCAGCGACTCGACGCCGGCTGCCAGCGCCTCGCTCACGCGTCGCGCCTCCGTCTCGATGTCACGCTCGTAGCGCGCGTCGTCGCCGACGAGGTAGCGCGGCTCGCTCGGGTTCACGCGCACCTCGCGCGCGCCGTACGCGGCGAAGAACGTGCAGGGAAGCTTGTTCTTCGGCCACCAGTCCGGCCTACCGATGCGCAGGATCGGGCGCGGCTCGACGCGGACGAGCGGCGGGAGTTCGACGCCCTCGACGCGATCGCCGGCGACCTCGACGAGACCGATCAGCGCCTCGCGCTCGTCGTCCGTCCGCGCGAGCGCGATCGGCCCGCGCGTGACGAAGCGCCGCCAGACCTCGTCGAGTCCGCCGGTGTCCACGGGGACGAGACGGTCGCCGCCGAGGAGGGCGTGGCGGAGCGAGGCGAGCCGGTCGCTCGCTCGGTCGTTCGTGGTCCCGTCCACCGCGAACGGTTCCGTCCGGAGCAGCTCGACGACGCCGTTGCTCGCCCGGCGCGGGACGTACTCCGCGCCGTCGCGCACGAGCACCGCTTCGAGGCGCCGATCCTCGCCGTCGTCGACCACGCGCAGCCGCATTCGCAAGGGGTCGCGTTCGAGCACGAGCCGCGGCGACGCGTCGTGGGCACCGTCCTTCGCGGTCGGGGCGCGGAGCAGCTCGACGTCGTCGAGGAGCGCGACGACGCTCGCGAGCGCGCCGTCCTCGATGAAGAGCGCCTCACGGAGCCCGCAGCCCCAGCGCCGCTCCTGGCCCCAGATCTCCTGCTCGACGACGACCGACGCGAGCGTCTGCCAGACGTCGTGGGCGTGCTTCGTCAGGTGTTCCACGTCGGTGTCGGCGAACGGCCGCCACGCGAACTCGCGTGCGAGTGTCGCGTCGATCGGAGCATCGCCCTGCGCGTCGCTCCGCGGGACCAGCGAGGAGCGCGGCGCGACGACGGGGCGGAGCAGGAGTTCCTCGCGACCCGCCCGAGCGTCGGTCTCGAGGCGCAGACCGAGCACGAGCGGACGCGGCTGCCCGGGCCGCGGCTTCTCGCGGCTGCGAGCGTCCTCGACGAGTCGGCGGAGGTTCTCGAGCTCGCGTGCGCCCTGCGCCGACGACGCGGACCTCGAAGTCGGAGAGGTCGACGAGGTCACGCTCGCGTCGCGTGCGGCCGGCCCGTCCGCGCCGAACACGAGGGCTCCCTTCGCATCGACCTGGAGCGCGCCCTTCGCGAGCAGGTGGAGCAGCGCCGCGTAGGTGTGCTTGCACTCGCCGACGCGGCTCCAGGCGATGCACGTGCACTTCTGGACGAGAGCGGCGGCGCCCCGCGCGCTTCGCATCACCTCGATGTCGACCTCGTACGTCTTGCTGCCCCGGACGACGCCGCGCCACGCGCCGTCCAGTCGCTCGAGCGCGCCGACCCGGCCGAGCGCGAAGTACACGCGTCCGCGCTCGCGGCTGCCGACGGAGAAGATGCCGTCGAACGGTGTGCGCAGTTCCGTGCCCTCCCGGTCCCTCCGCCTCGACATGGTTGCATTCGAGTGCCGTGGCGGGCGGGACGCAAGGTGGCGATCGACGCGCGGGTCGTCGCCGCGCACCGAGGGACGGCCGGCGACCCGGCCTTCGCGCGGCAAGGTGCGGAAACCGAGCGCACGCGGAGTCGCGCGTCTCGTTCGAGCGCCGATCGCACACGCTCGAGCGGAGCGCCACGAGGGGAATTCGGCACTTCGCCCGAGCATGTCGCACCCGCAGCGCGCCTCTGTGTCCCGTCAACGTCCCGCGCGGCGCCGCGCACGAGGTGACCGCCATCGCCGGCGAGCGTCGCCGCGACGATCAGAAGAAGGGCGTCGCGAAGTTCGCCTGCGGGTGCTGGCTCTGGATCGTCGAGAAGTCGCGCAGGACGGGGCCGGTCGGGTTGAGCGGCGCGACCGCGTAGTCGAGGCCCGAGTCGAACACCATGTTGCGCACGACGAGGTTGTGCTTGCCCGCGACGCGGATACCGCCGGCACACCCCGTGACCGAGTTGCCCTCGACGCGGTTGCGCTCGCCGAGGACCTCGACGGCATGGCCGAGCGCGCCGGTCACCATGCAGTCGCGCACGACACAGTCGTCGGTCACGGCGAGGCCGCGGCCGCACTCGAGCGCGCGGACGCCGAGGAGCTCGGCGAAGCTCTCGCCGACGAGGCCGACGTCGTCGCAGTTCGAGACGCTGCAGCTCGAGACGCGGCACGCACGTCCGCACGAGATGCCGATCATGGAACCGGAGACGACGACGTTCTCCGCGGTGCAGGACTCGTCGAGGGAGAGACCGAGTTCCGCGCCGGACGAGGCCTGGATCGTCGAGTCGCGCACGATCGACCCGTACGCGAGTTCGATGCAGCGACCGGTGGCGAAGGCCACGTGGACGTCCTCGACGGTCGTGGAGCGAGCTCCGAAGATCGCGTCGTCGCACGCCAGGATCGAGAGGTGTTCGATGCGACCGTTCACCCCGACGAGGATGCCGGCCGCCTCCCAGCTCTGGAGCCTTCCGTTCCTCACGACGATGTTCTCCGCGGACAGGGCGAGGACCCCGATCTGCGAGTCGTCGCCGCCTCGAAGGGTGAAGCCGCCGAGATCGATCGTCACGCCCGCGGCCGCGACGACGATGCCGTACTCCCCGTCCGGTGCGACCAGGTCCCCCGTGACGAAGTAGGTCCCGGGCTCCGTGATCGAGAAGGGGAGCGAGCTGATCGGGACGGGACCGATCGAGGGGAGCGGAGCGGGCGGGCTCGCGCCGGCCGGTTCGAACTGGGAGGTGGCGAGGAGCGCGAGCGCGGCGGCGCCCGCGAGGCCGCAGGCGAGGATGTGAGCGTTCATGGCGAGGCCGGGATCGAGGTCGATGGCGGGGCGAGCGCGCACCGTCGCCGCTCGTCCCGGACCCCAATGCGCGATTCGGCCGCTCGGTCGATCACCGTTCCGGCGCGGACCGCTCGCGGGCGTTCGCGGCCCCGCCCTACGCCGAATACACCCGGTGGCAGTCGTCGTGGTCGTCGATCGACTCGAGGAACGTCTCGTGCGCCGCACGGTCCTCGTCGGACAGCGCCGCGGGCTCCTTGGGCTCGTCGCCCTCGAGCTCCTGCGCGCCGGCCTCGATCGCGACCTCCTCGGCGTCGAGGCCCGGGTCCTCGAGCTTGACTTGCACGATGTCGACCTGGTCGAAGAACGCCACTCTCGTGACTCACCGACCCGCGCGGAACAGCACGAGCGTGTCGGACGCAATCGTCGCACGCCTCCCGATCGTCGTTCATTGTGCGGCGTCGAGTGACGATCGATCGGCAGGCGACACCAGAGGTCGCGTCTTGTCGACTCAGCCGCCGAGCCGGACGCGCGCACTGGCGAGGTCACGCGCGAGCTGCGGCGCCAACACCCCGATCCGCGCGGCGACGTCCATGGACCCGTGCCATACCGCGAGGACGACCACGGCGCCCAGGACCATGTCGCACACGAGGACGTGCTCGCGCACCGGGTAGAAGCGGAGGTGGGCGGACACCGCGAGCCGCCTCTGGATGATTCCCGGCGACGCACCGATTCGATCGAGCGCTCTCTCGATGTCGTCGAGATACGCGTCCGCCACGGCGCGACCCCAGCGACCCTCGGAGTACCGCTCGATCTCCTCGACGTCCCGCACGGCGCGGTCCGTCAGGAGGATGCGCGTCACGACCGGCGCTTCTTCTTCTTCGTCGACCGCTTGGCCGAGCGCACCGCCTTCCGCAGATCGCCGCGGTACTCCGTCGTGCGACTGGCCGCGACGTCGCCGTAGCCTTCGAGTACGGCGCGCCCGAGTGTCTCCGCGTCCTGCCGCTCCTTTCGCTCTCGGATCAACGCCCGCACGAACTCGCTCGGCGTCGCGTAGAGCGTCCCGTCGCCGCTGTTGCGGTCGACGAACGCGCGGAGCTCGTCCGTGAGCGAGAGGTTGAGGGAGCGGGCCATGGTGGGTTCGACCATGGAGAGGGTACCTCGCAGTGGCAAGATGTGGCCAATATCGTCACACGCTTCGATGCGCCCCTACGATCGGCACGAGCGGCGCGTGTGAACGACCGGCGCACGCTCCGAGCGGTTGCAGACGGATCCGGAGAAGTTCACTGCCCGTGTCGAGTGCGCCCCGAGCGTCGACATCAAGTCCGGCGCAACTTCGAAGAAGACCGAGGCCGAGTCCGCCCGCCGCGACCCAGGTTCGGCCCGAGAACAGGCATGCGGTGCTGCAGGTCTACCGATCGCACGACAGCAAATCCGTCGCGCCGAGTGCGGCACCGAATGACGTGGGTCGTGGAATAGGTGCTCCGCGGCGTGGGGGGGGGGGGGTGGACAGGCTTGCTCTGATACTCTGGGGCGCCTTTCCGCCATACGGAGTGCGGTGCCGTATGACGCAACAAGAACTACGAGGCGTGCTGAAGGATATTGAATGGCGAAGAAGATGCCGACGCGGAAGCGCAGCCCGAAGGAGTACCTCGTGTTCATCGACACGAACATTCTGCTCGACTTTTATCGCGCCAGGGGTCGCGAGGGTGGCTTGTCGATCCTCGAGCACTTCGAGGGCAATCATGAGCGCATCATCACGACCGCGCAGGTCGAGATGGAGTACAAGAAGAACCGTCAGCGCGTCATTGTCGATTGCCTGAATCAGGAGATCAAGGATCCAAAGGGCGAGGGTGTTGGGGTTCCTTCATTTCTCCTCGGGTCTCAGCCCGACGAGGGCTACAAGAAGGCCAAGGAGACAATGGCTGCCCAGGTCAAGCGCTTGCGGGAGCGAACTGCCAGGCTTCTCAAGAGTCCAAGCGAGAACGATCCGGTCTACCAACCGCTACAACGGCTCTTTAAGGCGGGGTGCGCCGTCCACCTCATGCGGGAGCAGAAGGAGCGCTTCGAGATCCGCCGCTTGGCACGCAAGCGCTTTTGCCTTGGTTATCCACCCCGTAAGGACAAGGACACGTCGATAGGCGACGCGATCAACTGGGAGTGGGTCGTGCGTTGCTCTGCGGTAACAAAGAAGCACATCGTAATCGTGTCACGCGATGGTGACTACGGGGTGACATACCGAAACGAGTCCTATCTCAACGACTGGCTACGGCAAGAGTTCAAGGAGCGCACTACCTCGCACCGCGACATCATCCTTACCCAGCGGCTCACGGACGCCTTCAAGAAGGCCGACATCAAGGTGACTGCTAAGGAAGAAGAGGAGGAGGCGCAGCTCGTAGGGTCCCTCGCAGCCGATCGGGAGTCGGGCGAGGACCTCGACGGGGAAGACTAGCGGTGTTCGCACGCGCTCACCGACAGGCCGGAACTTGGTGGACGGGGATGTCGGCCACCACACGTTGCCCTCCTGACATGGCGTCACTCTCGGCTCGCGCAAGCACCCGGGGAGGCGAGAGGTGTGCGGTCAGTCGTCGGGATCGTCCCGAACGTCATACGGAGCGCGGCACCGTATGACGGAATCGCGAGCGAGCCCTCGCTCAGCTGACGCCCGCCCTACGCCGAATACACCCGGTGGCAGTCGTCGTGGTCGTCGATCGACTCGAGGAACGTCTCGTGCGCCGCGCGGTCGTCGTCGGACAGCGCCGCTTGCTCCTTCGGCTTGTAGCCGATCTCGCTCTGCACCACGGACCAGCCGCTCTCGCGCAACGACTTGGTGACGGCGTCGAGGTCCGACGGTTCCGTGTAGAACGTCGCGCCGCTCCCGCCGTCCTCCGGTTCGAAGCCCTCGACCTCCTGCGCGCCGGCTTCGATCGCGACCTCCTCGACGTCGAGGCCCGCGTCCTCGTGCGTGGCCTGCACGATGCCGACCTGGTCGAAGAAGAACATCACCTTCGTGCCCCACTGACCCGCGCGGAAGAGCGCGCGCATGTCGGGCGCCGTGCGGTTGCGGTTGTCGGTCAGGCACTCGACGATCACCGGCACGTTCTGGGGTGACATGCCCTCGAAGGTGACGAGCTCGAGCTCGATGTTCTCACCGCCCGCGCCGCTGCCGCGCTTGATGGCGCGCGCGATGACGTCGTTCGAGACGGACTGCTTGCGCGCCGCCTCGACCGCGACCGCGAGGCGCGCGTTCATGGCGGGATCGGGCGCGCCCATCTTGGCGGCGATGGTGATCTCGCGGACGAGCTTGGAAGTGATGCTCGCGCGCTTGTTGGCGTTGATCTCGCGCTTCTTCTGGAGCCACTGGCGTCCCATGACGTGACACTCTCTCGAAGGGGTTGTTCTCTCGCCCGCGCCTCAGACCCGCAGCTCGAGCGCGTCCTGCACGTCGAGCAGGCCGACCGGCTTCCGCTCCGCGTCCAGCACCGCCAACTGGTCGATGCGGTACTGCTTGAGGATCGCCATGGCCTCGTCGACCAGCGCGTCGGGGCCGATCCACTTGGGATTCGCGCCCATGTGCTTCTCGACCGGACTCGTGCGCGGATCGCCGGCGGACTCCGCCAACCAGCGCCGGAGGTCGCCGTCGGTGAAGATGCCGGCGAGCGCGCCGCGCTCGTCGACGACGAGCGCCGCGCCGGGGCGGCCGGGCGTCGCGCTGATCGTGCGCAGCACCTCGGAGAGCGCGGTGCCGACCTTCACGATCGGCAGCTCGGCGCCGGTGCGCATCACCTCGTGCACGCGCATGAGCTTGCGCCCGAGGCTGCCCGCGGGGTGGTAGCGCGCGTAGTCCTCGCGCGAGAAGCCGCGCTCCTTCGACACGACCATCGCGAGCGCGTCACCGAGCGCCAGCATGGCGCTCGTGCTCGCCGTCGGCGCGAGGCCGAGCGGGCACGCCTCGCCCACCGGACCGAGCTCGAGCACGACGTCGGCGAATCGGCCGAGCGTCGAGTCCGCGCTCTCCGTGATGGCGACGATCGGTGCGCCGATGCGCTTGGTCGGCGCGAGGAGCGCCTTGATCTCGGCGGTCTCGCCGGAGTTGGAGAGCGCGACGAGCAGGTCCTGCGCGCGCACGCGGCCGAGGTCGCCGTGCAGCGCCTCGCCGGGGTGCAGGCTGATCGACGGCGTGCCGGTCGAGGCGAGCGTGGCGGAGATCTTGGCTCCGACGAGCCCGGCCTTGCCCATGCCGGTCACGACGACGAAGCCCTGGCACGCGAGGACGCGGTCGACGGCGGCGTCGAAGCTCGCGCCGAGCCGCTGTTCGAGACCGGCGATCGCGGCGGCCTCGGTGCGCACGACCTCGGCGGCGTGCGCCAGCCGGCGCGCGAGCTTCGTCGGCGCCGGCTCGAGCGTCTCGCGCGCTCCGGGCGCGTGCTTCTTCGAGGAGCCGTCCATGCGGGCGCCGAGTCTAACGAGCCCAGGGCGCGGACTCCGGCGGGCGCGTCCTGGGATCCGGCGGGGCGGCAGTCCACAATCGTCGGCCGCCGCCATGGCCTACGCCCACCACCTCCTCCTGGCACTCCCCGACGACGCGCAAGGGGTGCTCAAGATCGCCCTGATCGTGGGCTTCATCGTGCTGTCGCTCTCCATCCACGAGTGGGCGCACGCCTGGTCGGCCCACCTGCTCGGCGACGACACGGCCAAGAACGAGGGGCGGATGACGCCCAACCCGATCGTCCACATCGACCCGATCATGACGATCGTCGTCCCGGCGGTCCTGCTGATCGCGTCCGGCGGGAGCTTCGCGTTCGGTGGTGCGAAGCCGGTCCCCGTCGACCCGCGGAACTTCAAGCACCCCCAGGGCGCGAACGCGATCGTGGCGGCGGCCGGCCCGCTCTCGAACTTCCTCCTGGCCTTCGTCTTCTTCGCCGCGCTGTACGCCTCGGTGAACCTCGGGGGCTACCACCAGTCGCAGCTCCTCCCGCAGGTCCTCTACATCTCGGCGGTGGCGAACGTCGCGCTCGCCGTCTTCAACCTCATCCCGATCCCGCCGCTCGACGGTTCGCGGGTCGTGATGTGGCTCCTGCCCGTGCGAGCCCGGATGGGCTACGCGATGCTGGAGCAGTTCGGGATGGTCATCATCGTCGTGCTGCTCGTGACGCGGGTCCTGAGCGAGCCGCTCACGGCGACGGTGTTCTCGCTGCTCGACTGGATCGAAGGCATCGTGCAACACGTGGGACGGTCGCTCGGGCTCTGGTGACCGCCGCGTCGGCCCCGCGCGGTAGCATCGGCGGGTCGTGACCGAGGACTTCACCGTACGCCTGGACCGGGTCTTCTCCGGACCCATGGACCTCCTGCTGCACCTCGTGCGCGAGCAGGAGGTCGAGATCCACGAGATCGAGATCCACGCGATCGTCCGGGACTACCTGCAGTACCTCAAGCACCTCAGCGAGGTGGACATCGAGGCGGCGGGCGACTTCGTGCTCATGGCGGCGACCTTGATGGCGATCAAGTCGCGGTCGCTGCTGCCGAAGGAGGAGCTCGACCTCGCGGAGGAGCTCGACCCGAAGGACGAGCTGATCCAGCGGCTGCTCGAGTTCCGGCGCTTCCGCGGCGCGGCGGAGGACCTCGAGGCGCGGCTGCTGGAGCGCTCGCGCTTGGTCGAGCGCGCCTGGCACGGCGAGATCGAGGCGACGCGGGACGAGCCGATGCTCGACCTCGGCGACCTGACGTCGTGGGACCTGCTCGCGCACTGGTCGCGGCTGCAGCGCGAGATCATGGCGCAGCGTCCCAGACACATCCGCGGCGACGCGCGGCCCCTGCGGTTCTGGGTGCACCAGCTCGCGGACGTGCTGAAGAAGAAGCGGGCGATCTCGCTGCGCGCGATGGTCGAGGCCGAGGCGGCGGACGGGGCGCCGGCGCGCGAGGCGCTGATCGGGAGCTTCTGCGCGGTGCTCGAACTGGCGAAGCTCGGCATCGTGCGCGTCGACCAGGAGGACCAGCGCGCGGACATCCAGATCACGCTCGCGACGAGCAGCCCCGAGGAGGTCGACGAGATCCTGTCGTCGGCGACGATCGAGGAGCTCGACGACGAGAAGGTGCGCGAGATCGAGGAGGAGCTCGATCGGCTGGAGGACGTGGAGCGCGACGAGGGTGCGCCGACGTTCGACCTCGCGGACGCCGCGGAGGGTGCGCTGGAGGATCCGGACGGGATCGAGCGGCCGGTCGACGGCGGCTTCGACGGCGAGCTCGGCGACGAGCACTCGCGGTCGATCGAGGACGAGTAGGCGCGCGCGAGCGTCGGCGTCGGTGAGCCGGTAGGCTCGCACCATGAGCTCCGACGAAACCAAGCGCCCCGTGGTCGGCACGTTCGGCTGGACCGACCTCACCGTTCCCGACGCGACGAAGGTGCGCGACTTCTACACCGACGTGGTGGGTTGGTCCTTCGAGGGTCTCTCGATGGGCGACTACGAGGACTACGTCATGAAGGCCGCGGACGGCTCGGCGGTCGCCGGCGTGTGCCACGCGCGCGGCTCGAACGCGGGCCTGCCGGCGGCGTGGCTCGTCTACGTCTACGTCGCGAACCTCGACCGGAGCCTCGAGCGCGTGCGCGCGCACGGCGGCCGGGTGCTGCACGGCCCGCGCGACGTCGGCAACGGTCGCATGGCCGTGATCGAGGATCCGGCCGGAGCTGCGATGGCGCTGTTCGAGCAGACCTGATCCGAACGAACCTGGTTCGATCGGACTCGCCGTTCCGCACTTCGCCGCGCGAACGGCCTGCCGAAACGGCAGCGTGTTGGGCAAACGAACCAGGTTCCGTTGGTCTGGACTGCCGGAACGGCTGGTCCTGGTCATTCGAACCAGGTTCGATCGGACGTCGGCACTGCGTTCCGCACTTCGCCGAGCGAGCGGCCTGCCGGATCGGCAGGACTTGGGCAAACGAACCAGGTTCAGTCGGTCCAAGCTGCCGGATCGGCAGGTCCTGGTCATTCGAACCAGGTTCGGTCAGGCGCGCTCCTCCGCGCGCTCGACGCCGCGCAGCGCTTCGCGCCGACTGAGGCCCGAGAGGGCGTCGCCCATGCGCTCGACGAAGGCGCGCACCGCGGCGGCGTCGGTCTTCGCGTACTCGCGCAGCGCCCAACCGATCGCCTTGCGCAGGAAGAACTCCTTCTCGTGCGCCTGGCGCTCGCAGTAGCGGAAGAGCCGCTCGGCGTCGGTGCGCGCACGGTGGCGGTTCTGGCCGATGATCGCGACGCGGCGCACCCAGAAGTCGTCGTCGCGGATCCAGCGGTCGGCCTCGCGACCGACCTCCTTCGGGTGCGCGAGCCACAGCGGTCCGACGAAGTGCTGCGCCAGCTCGTCGACGGTGTCCCACCACGAACGGTCGCGCACGAGCTCGATCACGAGCGGCAGCGCGTCGAGGTCGAGGTGCTTCTTCCACTTCCGTCCGAGCTCGAGCGCGACGTAGCGGCGCTCGCGGTAGGGCGCGCGGAAGAGGAGTTCGAGGCGCTCGCGGAAGCCTTTCGCGTCCTGCGGCGCGAAGTCCTTCGTGAGCTCCCCGACGATCGGCACGCGCCGCGGCTTCTTCACGCCGAAGAACGGCTGCACGCCCTTCATGTACGCCTCCATCGGCGCCGCATCCGTGGGGACGGCGGCGTCGCCGAGCAGCAGATCGGCGCGACGGACGAGGGCCTGCGGGGTGTTCTTCGCGGCGGGCATGGACGAGGGGCTGGGGACGCGCGACCATCGTTCGCGCCGAGCACGACGAGCGGAGCGACGCGAACCATGACGACGAGCGAGGGTGTGATCGAGGAGAAGCGTACCGACCCCGTCTGCGGCATGAAGGTGCTGCCGTCGAAGGCGCGCGCGACGGCGGAGCACGGGGGCGAGACCTTCTACTTCTGCTGCGAGGGCTGCCGCGACCTCTTCGTCGCCGAGCCCGCGAAGTACCTCGGTGCCGGCGACGCGAAGGCCTGCTGCCACCACGAGCACGGGCACGAGAAGAAGGCGCCCGTCGACGCTCCGAAGGACGCGATCTACACCTGCCCGATGCACCCCGAGGTGCGGCAGGTCGGTCCCGGCGACTGCCCGGA
>JAWKUH010000055.1:0-26207 GCA_041398665.1 Planctomycetota bacterium
CGACCGAGCCGTACGACGAGGAGGGCGACGAGGACGGTGTGGAGGACGATCCCGACGGAGGCGGGACGGCGCGATGACGACGGACGGAGCGAACCCGACGGCCACGATCCTGGTCGTGGACGACGACGAGGCGCACGCGGAGGCGCTGGCCGAGAGCCTCTCGCTCGACGGCTACACCTGCGACCTCGTGCACGACGGCGGCGGCGCGATCGAGCGTATGTCGAACGCGAGCTACGACGCCGTCATCACGGACCTCGTGATGAAGGGCATCGGCGGGATCGAGGTGCTGCGGGAAGCGGGTCGCCTGCAACCCGAGGCGGCCGTGCTGCTCGTCACCGGACACGGCTCCGTCGAGACGGCCGTCGACGCCATGCGCCAGGGCGCGGCGGACTACATCGAGAAGCCGGTCCGCATCACGGAGCTGCGCACGCGGCTCGAGCGCGCGCTCGAGACGCGCCGGCTGCGGCGCGACAACCGCGAGCTGCGCGCCCAGCTCGACGAGCGCTACGGCCTCGAGGGCATCATCGGCAACTCGCCGGAGATGCGGCGGGTCTTCGAGATCGTGAAGCAGGTCTCGCCGACGACGGCGACCGTACTGATCCTCGGGGAGAGCGGGACGGGCAAGGAGCTCGTCGCGCGCGCGATCCACAACAACAGCCCGCGCAAGGAGCGCCGCTTCGTGGCGATGAACTGCGCGGCGCTCTCCGAGGGACTGATCGAGTCCGAGCTGTTCGGCCACGTGAAGGGCGCCTTCACCGGCGCCGTCACGGCGAACGAGGGGCGCATGGTCTACGCGGACGGCGGCACGCTCTTCCTCGACGAGGTGGGGGACATGCCGATCGAGACCCAGGCCAAGCTCCTGCGCACGCTGGAACTGCGCGAGGTCCAGCCCGTCGGGGGCAACCAGGTCAAGAAGGTCGACATCCGACTGCTCGCGGCGACGAACCAGGACCTGCACCGGCGCGTGAAGGAGGGCAAGTTCCGACAGGACCTGCTCTACCGCTTGCAGGTGGTGACGATCGACCTGCCGCCGCTTCGCGTCCGGCGCGGCGACATCCCGCTGCTCGTCGACCACTTCCTCGGCGAGCTCGCGAGCAAGCACGACCGCAACGTCCGCGGCGTCACGCCCGAGGCGCGCGCTCTGCTCATGGGCTACGGCTGGCCCGGCAACGTGCGCGAGCTGCGCAACACGATCGAGACGATGGTGCTGCTGGCGCGCAGCGACGTGCTCGACGTCGACGACGTGCCCGAGCCGGTGCGGTCCGCGCCGCGCGTCGCGGAGCCCAGTGCCGCGGGCGGTGTGCCGCTCGCCGGGCGGTCCCTCGCGGAGGTCGAGCGCGACCTGATCGTCGCCAACCTCGAGTTCGCGGGCGGCAACCGCCAGAAGGCCGCGGCGATCCTCGGGATCGGCGAGAGGACGCTGTACCGCAAGCTCAAGGAGTACGGTCTCTGACGCGTTGAAGCGTTGAGGCGCCGAAGCGTGCGCGCGGCCTGCCGGCCGCGCGGGTTTCGCTCACAGAGGAACAGGAGGAAAGGGAGGAACGCCCGCGACGTGGGTCTTCCTCCCTTTCCTCCTGTTCCTCTGTGAGCGAATCCCGGCGCCGCAGGCGCCGTTCGGGCTGCGCGTCGGTGAGTCGCTCGGGAGCGCTCCTGCCGAGATGGCAGCCCTCACCAGGGCTCCGCTCCTTCCCTGCCAGATTGGCGGAAAGGGGGCCCCGAGCCCGCTCCTGAGGCCCAGGGAGCCGGTCGGCACGGACTTTGTTCTCGGGGCTGGAGACGGGGCGCGCTCGGGAGGAGGCGCCCCGGACCATCGGCGGCAGCCGCCGCGAGACCCGCAGAACCCATGAGCAAGAAAGGCAAGATCATCGGCATCGACCTCGGCACCACGAACTCCGTGGTGGCGGTGATGGAGGGCGGCGAGCCCCAGGTCATCACCAACCTCGAGGGCGGACGCACCACGCCCTCGGTCGTCGCGTTCCAGGCGGACGGGGGTCGCCTGGTCGGCGCACCGGCGAAGCGCCAGGCCGTCACGAACCCGACGCGCACGATCTTCAGCATCAAGCGCTTCATGGGGCGCCGCCACCAGGAGGTGGCCGACGAGGAGAAGCTCGTCCCGTACAAGCTGGTCGGCGCGTCGGACGAACTCGTCCGCGTCGAGGTCGGCGACAAGAACTACAGCCCGCCGGAGATCAGCGCGATGATCCTCGGCGCCCTCAAGGAGGCGGCGGAGAGCTACCTCGGCGAGAAGGTGGAGCGCGCGGTCATCACCGTCCCCGCCTACTTCAACGACAGCCAGCGCCAGGCCACGAAGGACGCCGGCACGATCGCCGGGCTCCAGGTCGAGCGCATCATCAACGAGCCGACGGCCGCGACGCTGGCCTACGGCATGGACCAGAAGAAGTCCGGCAAGGTCGCGATCTACGACCTCGGCGGCGGCACGTTCGACGTCTCGATCCTCGACATCGGCGAGGAGGGCGTCTTCGAGGTGCTCGCCACGAACGGCGACACGCACCTCGGCGGGGACGACTTCGACGAGGAGCTGATCGACTTCGTCGCGGAGGAGTTCAAGAAGGAGTCGGGCATCGACATCCGCAAGGACGCGATGGCCCTGCAGCGCCTCAAGGAGGCCTGCGAGAAGGCCAAGTGCGAGCTCTCCTCGACGACGAGCACGGACATCAACCTGCCGTTCATCACGATGGACGCGTCGGGACCCAAGCACCTCACGCGCAACCTCACGCGGGCGAAGTTCGAGTCGCTCGTCGCGAAGCTCGTCGAGCGCACCAAGAAGCCCTGCGAGCAGGCGCTCGCGGACGCCGGCCTGAAGCCGAACCAGATCGACGAGGTCATCCTCGTCGGCGGCTCGACTCGCATCCCGGCCGTCCAGGCCATGGTGAAGCAGGTCTTCGGCAAGGAGCCGAACAAGAGCGTCAACCCCGACGAGGTCGTCGCGCTCGGCGCCGCCATCCAGGGCGGCATCCTGGCCGGTGAGGTCTCCGACGTGCTGCTGCTCGACGTCACGCCGCTCTCGCTCGGCATCGAGACGCTGGGCGGTGTGTGCACGAAGCTGATCGAGCGCAACACGACGATCCCGACCTCGCGCAGCCAGGTCTTCTCGACGGCGAGCGACAACCAGCCCGAGGTCGACATCCACGTCCTCCAGGGCGAGCGCGAGTTCGCGAAGGACAACCGGACGCTCGGTCGCTTCAAGCTCGACGGCATCGCCTCCGCGCCGCGCGGCGTGCCGCAGATCGAGGTCACCTTCGACATCGACGCGAACGGCATCCTCAACGTCAAGGCGGTCGACAAGGGCACGAAGAAGGAGCAGAGCATCCGGATCGAGTCCAGCTCGGGCCTCTCGCAGGAGGAGGTCGAGCGCATGCGCCGCGACGCCGAGGCGCACGCCGCCGAGGACAAGCAGCGCCGCGAGCTGGTCGATCTCAAGAACCAGGCCGAGCAGATCGTCCACTCCGCGGGCAAGCAGATCGAGGAGCACGGCGACAAGCTCTCCGACGCCGACAAGTCGGCGATCGAGGCGTCGAAGGATGCTCTCGCGAAGGCTGCCGAGGGCGACGACAAGGCCGCCATCGAGAAGGCCCTCGAGGACTTCCAGAAGAAGGCGCAGAAGCTGGGCGAAGCGGTCTACGCCGCCGAGCAGGCCAAGGGCCAGGCCGCCGAGGGCGGTGCCGACGCCGGTGCCGACAAGGACGAGCCGGTGGACGCGGACTTCGAAGTGAAGAGCTGAGCCGCCGCGGGCCGTGAGAACGGGCGGATCGACCGAGAGGTCGGTCCGCCCGTGCGCGTTGGAGGGCCCTCTCCGAGCGCCTCCACGTATGCGCGGCCTTCCGGCCGCGCGGCCCACGAAGGTGCACAGGGAGCCGGGGAGGACGGGGAGGGACACCGGCACGTCGTTCCGCAACTCGACGACTCCGACGACCCGTCGTCGCCGCGCACCGCAATGACTCATCGATCACCGGAACCGTTCCACCTCCCCGTCCTCCCCGGCTCCCTGTGAATCCGCGCGGCGCTTCGCGCCGCGCTGCGTGGTTCGGCGCCGAAGGCGCCGTTCGACAGCGACGACCAGCCGACGCAGCTCGCACACCCGGAATCGACCCACCACCCCGCGACTCCTCGCGAACGACCGACTAGGACCCGCTCGTCCTTCGCTACCTTCTTCCCCGCGTGATCGAAGTCAGGAACCTCACGCGCCGATTCGGGCCGCACGTCGCCGTCGACGACCTCTCGTTCCGTCTGGACGCGGGCGAGGTCGTCGGCTTCCTCGGGCCCAACGGCGCGGGCAAGACGACGACCATGCGCATGCTCACGGGGTACCTCCCGGCGACGCGCGGCACGGCGTTGGTCGCCGGCTTCGACGTGCTCCGGCAGTCGATGGAGGTGCGGCGTCGGGTGGGGTACCTCCCGGAGACGGTGCCGCTCTACCGCGAGCTGCGGGTCGAGGAGATGCTGCGCTTCCAGGCGCGCCTCCACGGCATCGCGCGCGGCGAGCGGAGGGAGCGCATCGGCCGCGTGCTCGAGCGCGTCGGCCTCACGGAGCGGCGCCGTTCGCTCGTCGGATCGCTCTCGCGCGGTCTGCGCCAGCGCGCGGGGCTCGCCGTCTGCCTCCTCCCGGACCCGCAGGTCCTGATCCTCGACGAGCCGACGAGCGGCCTCGACCCGCTCCAGCGCATCGAGGTGCGCAACCTCGTGAAGGAGCTCGCGGAGGAGCACACCGTCCTCCTGTCCTCGCACATCCTCGCCGAGATCGAGGACGTCTGCCCACGCGTCCTCATCGTCCACAAGGGGCGCTGCCTCGCGGACGGTCGACCGGAGGAACTCGTCGCCGAGCTCACCGGCGTCGGCGCGCACGTGCGGGTCGAAGCGGTCGTCCCGGACGCAATCGCGGCGCAGCGGCTCTTCGCGTCGCTGCCCGGCGTCCGCGAGGTGCGCGTCACCGATCGCGTCGGCATCCACCAGGGCTTCGAGGTCCGCGGCGAGGGCGATCTCCGCGAGGACGTCGGCGCGATCTGCGCGGCCAAGGGGTTCGCGCTGCGCGAGCTCTCCTGGCAGCGACCCTCGCTCGAGTCGCTCTTCGCGGCGCTCGTGCTCGGCGAGGAGCCCGCGCTGCGACCGCCGGCTTCCGCACCTTCCGAGCCGGCGCGCGACGACTCGGCGACGCCGCCTTCGGGCGGTCTGCTCCAGCTGGCGCCCGAGCCGACCGCGTCGCCGTCCGCGCCGAAGGATGCGCCGGCGCCCGCACCTGCCGCCGCTCCGAAGCCTCCCGCGGGCCCGCCGCGCACGCTGAACCCGTTCGAACGCGGAGGCGGCTCGTGATCCGCGGCACGCTGACGATCTACGGTCGCGAACTCGCGGGGCTGTTCCTCCAGCCCTTCGTGTGGGTGTTGCTGTTCGTGTCGACGCTGCTGCTCGGTTGGCTCTTCGCCGGGACCTACCTGCCCGGTGCGAACGGCGACGTGCACCGCGCGACGATGATCGCGCTCGGCGGCGACTTCTGGTTCTGGGTGCTGACGCTCGTCCTCGCACCGCTCGTGACGATGCGGATGATCAGCGAGGAGGCGCGCAGCGGCGTGCTCGAGTACCTCCTGACCGCGCCCGTGCCCGACGCGTCGGTCGTCCTCGGCAAACTCCTCGCGGCGACGACCTTCTTCGTCGTGCTGTGGGGCACCTGCGCCGTCCCCGCCCTCGTCGCGACGATCGGCGGCGTCACGCCCGACTGGTCGCAGATCCTCGTGGCGTGGCTCGGGACGACGCTCGTCTGCGCGCTGTTCTGCGCCGTCGGGCTCACCGCGAGCGCGATGTCGCAGACGCCGGTCCTCGCCGCCTTCCTGGCCTTCCTCTTCGCGCTGATCCTGCTCGTGTCGCGCGTCGCGCTGCGCCTGTTCGACGCGATCCCCGACGACGTGCTGCCGCGCTCCTGGATCGAGTTCGTGGTCGACAAGCTCGACGTCGTCGGGCGCTACCAGGTCTCGTTCCGCAACGGCGTGCTCGACTCCGCCCACGTCCTGTTCTTCGTGGTGTGGATCGCCTGCTTCGTGTTCTTCACGGTCCGGTTGCTCGAGATGCGGAGGTGGAGGTGAAGGGCGCGACGTTCACGCGCTGGACCCGACTGGCGCTGTCCGGTCAGGTCGTGCTCCTCGTCGGACTGGTCCTGGCGGCCGTTCTGCTCGTGATCCAGGTGTCGGAGAGCCCCGACCTCCGGGTGCGCGCGGACTTCTCGGAGTCGCGCTCGGGATCGCTCGACCCGGCGACGGCGAGCCTCCTGCGCCAACTGCCGAGCCGCGCGGAAGTCGACGTCTTCTTCCGCTCCGAGCCCGAGCTCGACGTCGCGATGGGGGACGCGTTCTCCCGGGCCAAGCAGCTCTTCGCGCTCGTCGAGGACGTCTCGGGCGGCATGGTCAGCGTGCGCTACCACGACGCGAACGACCTCGCACGCTCGCGCGCGCGGCTGGCCGAGCTGCGCGTCGACCCGGAGGAGCTCGTGACGAACGGCTGGGTCCTCGCGGCCTGCGTCGTCCGCGTCGGCGAGCGCCGCACGATCCTGCGCTTCTTCCCCGACATGGGCTCGATCGTGGACGGCGACGCCGCTCGCGGCGAGGTGCCGCGCCTCGTCGACTGGCGCGGCGAGGAGGCCTTCGCCGAGGCGCTCGGGCGCGTGTCCGGCGACCGCTCGCCCAAGCTCGTGTTCGTCCAGGGCAACGGCGAGGCGACGGAGACGCCCGGTGACGACGGCGGAGTCGGCGGCCTGATGCAGCTCCTCCAGCTCGAGGGCTTCGAGGTCGTCGTGTGGGAACCCGCGCGGCGTCCGAGAGTGCCCGAAGGAGCCGACGTCGTCGTGCTTCCCGGTACGTCGCGACCCTTCCCGGCGTCGGTCGAGGAGACGCTGCGCGCGTTCGTCGACGACGGCGGACGCCTGTTCGCGACGAGCTCCGGCGGCGCGTACGACGGCGACGGCGGACTCGGTTCGCTGCTCGCCTCCTTCGGGGCGCGCCTCCTGCCCGGTGTCGCCTGCGAGGAGTACTTCGACCCGTCGTTCGGCGACTGGTTCGAGGGCGACCCGCGCTGCGCCGACCTCACGATCCTCCCCGACGGACTCGCCTCCGGGCACCCCGTCACGGAACCGCTGCGCGAGTTCGGCCGCACCCTCAGGTTCCGCGGCTCGCAGACCTTCGACCGCGGCGAGGTGCCGCGCGACGGGACGTCGGTCGACCTCGTGCGCTCGTCGGGCAGCGCCTGGCGCGACATCTACGAGCTCGGCGGCGTTCCCGACCACCGGCGCGAGCCGGGGCGCGAGGAAGTGGGCCGCCAGACGCTCGGCGTCGCGCTCGAGTGGCCCGGCACGGAGCGCAAGGCGCGCGTCGTCGCGCTCGGGACGACCCTCGCGCTGACCAAGGACCTCGAGCACGACCGAGACCTCGTCGTGAACGCCTTCGACTGGCTGACGGACCGCGACTACCGCGTCCGCGTCGCACCGAAGGACCCCTTCGAGGCTCGCATCGAGAAGCGCACGAGCGCACTCGCGGCGGCCGTGGTGCGCTCGGCGTGGCTCGGCGTCCCCGGAGCGTGTGCGCTCGTCGGTCTCGTCCTCGTGTTCCTGCGCCGGCGCTGACATGCACCTCAAGAAGACCCTGCTCCTCGTCGCGGTCGTCGCGATCCTCGGCCTCGTCGTCGCGAGACAGTTGCGCGAGAAGGACGACGGCGGTGCCGCGGAACCCGGGCCGATCGCGCGCGACGTCGACTGGGCGCGCGTCGACAGGATCCGCATCGAGAACGGTCCTCGGAACCTGTACCTCACGCTGGAGCGCGACCGCGCGGGCTACTGGTACATCACCGACCCGGTCGCCGCGAAGGCGCGCGACTACCTCGTGCGGGAGATCTTCGACGCCATGCTCCAGACGCGGGCCTTCCCCGCGCCGGAGCTCGACCGCGCGTCGGTCGGACTCGATCCGCCGGTCGCCACGATCGACTTCTTCGTCGACGGCGGTGATGGCGAGGCCGCGCGGACGCGGGTCGAGATCGGCGCCCTCGACCTCGTCGACGAGAAGGTGCACCTCTTCTGCGAGGGGCGGTTGCTCCGCGCGTCGCGCCGCGTGTTCAACCTCGTCGAGCGGAGCGTCAAGGACTTCCGCGAGACCCAGGTGCTCCCGACGCTCGGCGGCGTCGCGGTGATCGGCTACGTGCGGCGAGGCGCGCTCGTCATCGGTCCGTCGACGGACCTCGTCCCGCAGTTGCCGGACGGCGTCTACTCGTCCTACGGGGACGGCGAGCGTCTCGACCTCGGCCTCGTCGCGACCAAGGAGGGCGTCGACTGGGTCAGCACCGCGCCGTTCGAGGCGCGCCTCTCCACGGCCAACTGCGAACTCCTGTTCGGCGCGACGGCGCGCCTCCAGGCCGCCGGCTTCGTCGAGGGACTGCGCGCGGACCTGGCCGCGCTGGGCCTCGACGACCCGGCCTTCGCGATCCAGCTCGAACTCGCCAACGGCGACATGCACACCTTCGAGTTCGGGTATCCGGCGGGTCAGGACACCCTGCCCGTGCTGCGGCGGTCGTGGATGCTGCGCGTCGACGAGGGCGACGACACCTACTACGAGCTCGACGCCCAGATCGTGCAGTCGCTCTGCCAGGCGTTCGAGGACCTGGTCGAGCCCGCGCTCTTCGGAGTGGTGCGCGACCAGATCCAGTCGGTCACCGCGCGTCGCGGCGAGCGCGAGGTGCACGTCGAACGCTTCCACGGGAAATGGATGGTGCGCGTCGGCGACGTCCTGCGCCCGGCCGACCCCGGGCTCCTCTCGGACTGGCTGCGCGACGTGGATCGCGTCCACATCGACGCGGTCCTCGCACCCGACACCGCGGTCGACTTCACCGAGCCCACGGTCGTCGAGATCGCGACGGCGGACGGCGTGCGGCGGCAGGTCGAGTTCGGTTCGTCCGTCGCGATCGCGAACGGCGTCTACCGCAGCGTGCGCCGCGCGGGCGAGCAGGTGACGGCGATCACGCGGACGGACTACGCGAGCATGGTCGACGTCGAACCCGAGAGCCTCCTCTCGCTCAGGCTGGTCGGCGCGCAGGCCGTGTTCACGTTCGAACTGTCGGCCACGGACTCGAGCGGACGGTCCGCGAAGTGGCGCCGCGACGCGAGTTCGGGCCGATGGAACCTCGGCGACAGCGACTTCGAGGACCGCGACTTCGCGCCGCTCGTCGACCACGTCGTCGCGCCCGTGGCGAAGCGCTGGATCGAGACCCCGTTCGACGTTCCCGACGACGCGCCGTGGATCGACGTGACCGTGGTGGACGTGGACGACGCGAGGACGACCTACCGCGTCGTGGACCTCGGCGATCGTGTCGTCGTCCTGTGGAGCGGTCTCGCCGCGGAACTCGTGGGGCGCACGCTCTACGACGGGCTCGAGTCGCGGCTGTCGGAGCTCGCCTCCGGCGAGTGACCCACTACTCGCCGAACCCGCCGACCCGCCGGTAGGTCGCGGGGTCGGCGCGCAGCACGAGCAGGTCGCCGTGCCGCTCGAGCTCGCCCGTCACCTCGACGGGCAGCGCGACGAGCGGCAACACGCGCTCGTTCACCGCGCTCCCGTCCACGTCGACGAGCAGGTGGTACGTCGCGATGCCCTCGGCGTCGCGCACCAGCAGGACCGGCGGCACGCCGCCCGAGACGCAGCGCACCGCGCAGGCCCTGTGGCTCTTGAGGTTCCCCGGCTTCATCACGCCGAGGAAGCACTTGCTGTCGACGATCTCGCCGACGAGCGTGCGCACGCCGAGCCGTTCGTAGGCAGCGACCGGACGGACCGCGTCCGCGGGAGCCTCGCCGATCCGGACGGAGTCGTCGACGACCTCGAGCATCGTGCGCCCGTCGCGGTGCACGAGTGTCGCGTCGAGCTCGTACCAGGCGTCGTCGTCGCCGGTGAAGAGCGCGTCGGCGCCGTGCTTGCCGAAGGCCGAGAGGAGGTGACGCGTCGCGACGTGCGCGTCGGAACCCGGGACCGCGGGTCCCGGGACGACGAGCACGGGATGGGGGAGTCTCTCGATCCAGCCCGCGTGGTGCCGCACGTCGCCGAACTCGAAGACGCCGTCGCCACCCGGGTTCTGCAGCGTCGCGGCGAGACCCGCCGTCGCGAGCAGGAGCGTCGCGAAGAGGGCGACGACGCCGCGCACGAAGCGGCGCGTGCCGCGCGGGACGCCGCCGGCGTAGCCCACGTAGAACTCGTTCAGGTCGACGGGCTTCATCGCGCCGCTCCTCCTGCGATCGTCGCCGGTGCGACCCTGGTCCCCGCGGCACGCGGCCGCGGATCGAGCCACACGCGACCGTCCACCACGCGCACCGCGAACGTCGGCACCTTCTCGTGGAACGGCGGCGGCGACTGGCCGTCCTCCGGCCGGTACTGGTAGCCGTGCCAGGGGCAGGTGACGAGCCCGTCGCGCACGCAGCCCTCGCCGAGCGGGCCGTTCTGGTGCTGGCACAGGTTCGACAGAGCGAACACGCGCTCGCCGTCGCGGAAGACGGCGACGCGCTCGCCCGCGACCGTGACGATCACAGCGCGCGCATCGGGGATGTCGCTCGCCATACCGACGTCGACGAAGCCTGCGAGCTCGTCGCGTCCCGTCGGCTCGATCTCGCAGTCCGCCGCGCGCTCGCGCCAGCCGGCGACGAGGTGGATGCCGACGATCCACGTCGCACCGAGCGCGACGACCACGAGCAACGCCGGGTGCCGCTGGTCCTGCAGCGCGCCGAGCGCGACGTGCATCACGACCAGCACGTAGGCGAGGTACACGCCCATGTGCAGTGCCTTCCACACCGGCGCCGTCAGGTTCGCGAGCCAGAAGTCGTGGCTCGTCGCGGCCATGAGGAAGAGGATCGCGAGCGCCGCGGCGCCGAGCGGCTGGAACGGGAAGCCCGCGGCTCCGCCCGAGATCGGCGTCGTGACGAGACTCACGAGCGGATCGGCGTCGCCGAGCGCGTGGAACTGGAACAGCGAGAACGCGCCGTGCACGAGCGCGACGAGGAACATCGCGACGCCGAGGTGCCGGCGGTTGTAGAGCAGCGGCAGGAAGCGCGCGTCGAGCCGTGCGAGCGGGCCGATCGACAGGACGACGTGCAGCATCGCGAAGGCCGTGATCGCGGTGGCGCGGATCACGACGGTCTCGGCCGTCAACGACTTGTCGAACGCGACGCTGAGTACCGAGAACACCGCGATCGACGTCAGTGCGCCGAGTGCGACGACGAGGTCGTAGCGCTTCTTGCCGGCGTTCCAGCCGACGGCTCGGTAGCCCGCGCCCATCAGTCGACCTCCGCGACATCGAGGTGGAAGTCGTCGTTCGCGGAGCGCGCGACGCGGACGCGCCGGGGCTCGCCGCGAGGGTCCTGCACCGAGAACGTCCAGGGGCGTTCGCGCTCGACGTCGTCGACCCGGAACGACAGCGGCGAGTCGCCCGGGATCAGGCGCTCGTACGCGGTCGGAGCGAGATCGTCGGTCGTGCCGCCGCGGGAGATCGCCAGCGTCACGCCCTCGAATCCGTCGGGGTAGGAGTCCGGGTCGAGTCGGACCCTCACGTCGGGCCACCTCCAGACCGGACCGGTGCCGTGGAAGAGCGCGATCCTGCTCTCGTCGTCGAACTCCGACGCCATGTCGACGAGTTCGCCCTGGACGTCGATCACCAGGCCGGCGACCCGATGGACCTCGAAGGCTCCGTGCGACTGGAAGTGCTCGTCGACGAAGCGCGCGCGGGCGGTCTCGAGCGGAGTCTCGACGCGACCGGCGGTCGACCACACGAGTCCGACGGGGAGGGCGACCGCGAGCGCGACGAACACCGCGCGGTGCCCACTCCTGAGTCGCCGGATCACGCCTGCGCCTCCCGCGCTGCACGGGACACGCGCCGGTGCGCGTCGCGCTGTTCCGGCATCGCCGGACGCGCGAATACGCGCCAGAGCGCCCAGGGCCACAGCGCCGCCGCCGCGGGCCAGATCAGGAGCTTGAACCCGAGGGGGGCTCCCTTGGCGTCGGGATCGACGCGCGCGGCCCACAGGAACGCGAACAGTCCGCCGACGAGCACGCCCACGAGGGCGTAGATCTCGAACGCGCGGACGAGGGGCAGGGCGAGGGGCTCCGGCACGGGCGCCGAGGCTACGCGAGTCCCAGGGCGCGAGCGACGCCCCGGACCGCGGAGGTCCGCCCTGGCGCCGCGCGCGGGCCGACGGCACCCTTACGGAACACGAACGGGGAGCCATGAAGGGAACGGGACGAGCGGGTGAGAGCTGGGACGACATCCACGGGGAGTCGCGCCGCGAGCGGGCGGGGGACGGCGAGCGCGAGGTGCTGCGCCCGACGCCGCGCAAGGGCTCGGCGCGTCGCCTGCGCGGCGCGATGAGCGTCGACGACCTCGCGCGCACGCTCTCCGGCCACGTGGAACTCGGCGGTCGCGTCACGCACTGGGAGCGCATCGCGGCACGCGAGGCCCGCTACGGCGAGCTGCCGTCGCGCCTCGACCCGGCGCTGCTCGAGATGATGGCCGAGCGCGGACGCGAGCGCTTCTACGAGCACCAGACGCGCGCGATCGCCGCGGCGCTCGACGGGCACGACGTGCTCGTCGCGACACCGACCGCGTCGGGCAAGACGATGACGTACACGCTGCCCGTGCTGCAGCGGCTCGTCGAGACGGGCGGACGTTCGCGGTCGCTCTGGATGTTCCCGACGAAGGCGCTGTCGCAGGACCAGTCGAGCAACCTCAACGTGCTGCTCGGCGATCTCGCGGCCAAGGCCCCGCCCCTCGAGGACCTGCACAGCTTCACCTACGACGGCGACACGCCGCCGTCGATCCGACGCACGCTGCGCGAGCGCGGCCACGTCGTCCTCACGAACCCCTGGATGCTGCACCAGGGCATCCTGCCGAACCACGCGAAGTGGTCCGTCCTGTTCGAGAACCTCGACCACGTCGTGATCGACGAGGTGCACACGCTCTCCGGCGTGTTCGGGTCCAGCGTGGCGAACGTGCTGCGCCGACTCCAGCGCATCGCGCGACACTACGGCAGCGACCCCAGGTTCCTGCTGTCGTCGGCGACGCTGCACGATCCTGCGGCGCACGTGCGCACCCTGATCGGACGCGACGCCGTCGTCGTGCAGGAGGACGGCAGCCCGAGCGGCGAGCGCGTCTTCGCCGTCTACGAGCCGCCGATCCTCGACGCCGTGGCGGGTCTGCGCGCGAACGCCCTGGAGGAGGCGCGCCGACTGGCGCAGGTCGTGTGCGGGCCGAAGCACCAGACGATCTTCTTCTGCAACCGGCGGACGAGCGTCGAGGTGCTGACGCGCTACCTGAAGGAACTGGCGCCGCGCATCGGGCTCCGGCCCGACGAGGTGCGCGGCTACCGCGGCGGCTACCTCCCGAACCTGCGCCGCGAGATCGAGACCGGGCTGCGCGAGGGGAAGGTCAAGGTCGTCGTCACGACGAACGCGCTCGAGCTCGGCATCGACGTCGGTGCGCTCGACGTCGCGGTGCTCGTGGGCTACCCCGGCAGCCAGGCCTCGTTCTGGCAGCGCGCGGGTCGCGTGGGACGGCGCGGCAACTCGAGCCTGACGGTGATGATCGCGCGCTCCGATCCCATCGACCAGTACCTCGCGCAGCACCCCGACTACCTGTTCGCGTCGCCGCAGGAGCGGCTCGGGCTCGATCCCGACAACCTCGTGATCCTGTCGGAGCAGCTGAAGTGCGCCGCGTTCGAACTGCCCTTCCGCGGCGAGCGGGACGCGAGCGGCGACGTCGTCGTGCGGAGCTTCGGCGAGAACCCGCACGTCGCCGGCATCCTCGACTACCTCTCCGGCGAGGCGGGCTTCCTGCACAGGAAGGACGACACCTGGCACTGGATGGCGGACGCCTACCCCGCGCAGGACGTGTCGCTCGCGGGCGGCGAGCCGGACAACGTGCTCGTCCTCGAGAAGGAGACCGGCAAGGCGCTCGGCGAGGTCGACCGCGAGGGCGCGCTCACCACGGTGCACGAGGGTGCGATCTACCAGGTCGAGGGCGAGACGTGGAAGGTCGAGCGCTTCGACTACACGAATCGGCGGGCCTACGTGAGCCTCGTCACGAGCGACTACTTCACCGAGGCGCAGACCGACACCGAGGTGCGCGTCCTGTCGATCGACGAGGAGGCGCCCGACGCGCGCGGCTGGTCGCGCATGCGCGGCGAGGTGCACCTCACGACGCTCGCGACGCAGTACAAGAAGATCCGCTTCTACACGCGCGAGAACGTGGGCTGCGAGGACATCGCACTGCCGCCCGAGGAGAAGGACACCGAGGCGTTCGTGCTCGTGCTGGCCGACGAGGCGGCGAAGGCGCTCGGTCTGCAGGCGGGCACGCGCGCCGCGGCCTGGTCGGCGACGGGGTCGCTGCTGCGCCGCGTCGCGCCGCTCTACCTGCGCTGCCAGCCGCAGGACCTCGGCCTCGCGAGCGAGATCCGGTCGAAGCACTTCGAGGCGCCGACGATCTACCTCTACGACCGCGTGCAGGGCGGCGTCGGACTGTCCGGCGTGCTGTTCTCGGTGTTCGAGGACCTCGCGCGAGCCGCGCGCGACGTCGTCGCGAACTGTCCGTGCGTGCGCGGTTGTCCCGCCTGCGTCGGACCGCTCGAGGAGGTGGGGGAGGCGGGGAAGCGCACGGCGACGGCCTTGCTCGACTTCCTGCTCGGCACGCCGCTCGAGGTACTCACCGGCGCCGACGCGCCGAGCGCGCAGCGGTGAAGGAGGACCTCGCGTCGAGACTCGCGCGCCTGCGGCGCGAGACCGGCGACGCGCCCGCGCGCGACGCCGGGTCGGAGCGAGTCGCGCCGCCGCCCGCGCGCGAGTTGCCGGCGCACCTCGTGTCGAACCTCGCGCGTCGCGCGCGACCCGACGCGTTCGCCGCGCTGCGGACGCGCGGAGTTCCCGCGCGTCTCGTGGAGCTCGGCGGAGCCTGGCTGCGCGAGGAACGCTTCGAGCGCGCGCACCGGCACGGCGAGGTGCGGCTCGCGTCGGCGCTCGGCGCGGATCCCGCGTCGCTCGCCTTCGTCGCGAGCGATCCGAGGCTCGCCGCGCTCGACCCGGCTCGCGCGCTCTTCCTCGACATCGAGGCGACGGGACTCTCCGGCGGCTCCGGCACCTACCCCTTCCTCGTCGCGCTCGGGAGCTTCGAGGACGGAGCCTTCGTCGTGCGTCAGCACTTCATGGCGTCGCCCGACGAGGAGCGCGCCCTGCTCGAGAGCGTGGCCGCGTCGATCCGCGAGGCCGGCGCGATGGTGACGTTCTTCGGCAAGAGCTACGACCGCCACCGACTCGAGGACAAGATGCGGCACCACCGCGTCGCGCCGCCCTTCGACGACGTCCTGCACCTCGACCTCTTCCACCCGCTCAAGCGGCTCTACGGCGGCTCGCGTCCCGACGACCGGCTCGCGACGAACGAGTCGGAGCTCGTCGGCGTCGCACGCGAGAACGACCTGCCCGGCGCCTTCGCGCCCGCTGCATGGTTCGACTTCGTCGCGGGCCGAGCGCACCTCCTCGAGGAGGTGTTCCGCCACAACCTCGAGGACGTGCTGTCGCTCGCGACGCTGCTCGCGCACCTGTCGTGCGCGGCGGCGGAGTCGGAGCTGGACGGGGCCGAGCTCCGCGGGTCGGCGCGGCACCGCGCGGCGGCTCTCGCGCGCCTCCACGAACGAGCGAGGGACCACGCGCAGGCGGCGCACTGGTACGACGCGGCGGCGGAGCGTTCGACGGCCTGCGGCGACGTCGGTGCCGACGAGTTCGCGCGCCTTCGACTCGCGCGCGCACGCGCCCACGAGCGCTGCGGCCGCCCGGCGTGGGCGCGGGCGGAGTACGAGGCGCTCGCTCGGCATGCGAGCGACCCCGAGGTCGCGGTGCGGGCGGCCGACCGCGCGACGCTGCTCGCGACCCGTGGCGGTTCGACGAAGGCCGACGCGTCGGACTACGAGCCGCTGCTCGGTCGGGTCGCGGAGCGCGCACTCGGAGCCGAGGCGCGCGCCGCGCTCCGCCGGTTGCGCGCGAGGCTCGGTGACGAGGGCCCCGCGGAGGCCTGACGGAACGCGTCCTCCGGCGGGTCAGGCCTGCGAGCGAACCTGTTCGAGGAACTCGTCGACCTGGACGCGCAGCTGCACGGCGAGCTGCTCGAGTCCGCCCGACGCGTCGAGGATGTCCTGCGTCGCCATGCGCGTGCGGGCCGACACCTCGGAGACGGCTTCGATGCCGCTCGTCAGTCCCTCGACCTGCGAGGCGGCCTCGCTCGTGTTGCGTCGCACGTCGTCGGTCACGGCGTCCTGACGCGAGACCGACGACTGGATCGTGCCGGAGATCGTGCGCACCTCGGCGAGCGTGTCGGTGACCCCTCGCAACGAGTGGACGGCCGTCTCCGACGAACCGCGGATCCCGGAGACCTGCTCCTCGATCCGGTCCGTCGCCTCGCCGGTCTCGCCCGCGAGCGACTTGATCGCGCTCGCGACGATCGCGAAGCCGCGGCCGGAGTCGCCGGCGCGCGCCGCTTCGATCGCGGCGTTGAGCGCGAGCATCGTGGTCTGGTCCGCCACGGAGTCGATCAGCGAGACGATCGACTCGATCTTGCGCGTGGACTCGCTGAGCTCGTGGACTCGCGTCGAGCTCGAGCTCGACGCCTCCACGGCGCGGTCCACGATGCCGTTCGCGAGGCGCACCTGCTCGGAGATGTCGCGGCTCGCCCGCGAGAGCGCCTCCGCCGCTCCGGCCATGGCCGTCATGCTTCTGCGACGCGGTCCGAGCGGCGGCGACGACCTTCTCGATCTCGCGCGCGCGTCGGCGTCTTGTCGAGCTGGTTCGCGGTGACGTTGAGCTCGGTCGAGGCCGCGGCGACGGTGTCGGCGGACGGACGTTGCCTGAAGGCGCTCGCGAGCTCGGGCTGGCGCGTCGGGCGCAGCGAGCTCGTGGTGCTCCTGACGCATCGCCTCGGTCGCGTGGTTGATGGTCCGTGCACTGCGCGCGAACGACCCGCCGAAGCCGTGCTCGTGCACCTTGCGGAAGAACTTGCGTCGACTCACGTGCTCGAGCGAGGCGCCCGACTCGCGCACGAAGGCGTCGACGACGTCGAGCAGGTCGTTGATCCCGTGGAGCAGCTCGCCGAGCTCGCCCTCGCGTCGATGCCGAGGGCGAGGCTCGGGTCGCCCGCTCTCGCGCGCGTCAGGACCTCGACCGCGCGGGTGATCCAGCGTGCGTCGGAGGCGTTGCCGATCGCGGCGCCGTCGCTCGGGAGCGCGGCAGGAACGCGACCCGTGGGCGCGGAACCGTCGCGAACGGCGGACTCCAGAGCGTGAAGACAGGTCATGGTAGGGAGTCCACGGAGTCGAGTTGGTTCGCGAGGAGCGCGGACGGGGAGCGGCCAGCGCCTCGCGACCGTCGCCGAGCTTCCGCTCCTCGTCGCAACTACAGCGTAGAGGTCGGAGAGCGGCCTTCACGGCGGAGCGGGACGGGACGCGCCGGTTGGAGTGGTAGCCGACGACGTCGCCGCTCTCGTCGAAGGTCGGCGTCACGTGTGCCAGCACCCAGTAATGGTCGCCGTTCCTGGCCTGGTTCACGACGTAGGCGAAGACCTCGTTCCGCGCCTGCAACTCGTTCCACAGGAACTTGAACACGCAGCGCGGCATGTCCGGGTGGCGGATCAGGTTGTGCGGGCGCCCGAGGATCTCCGACTCGGTGTATCCGGACACGCGCAGGAAGACGCGGTTGGCGTAGGTGACGACGCCGCGCGTGTCGGTCTTGCTGACGATGATCTCGTTCTCGTCGAAGCGGCGTTCGACGCCGGTCGGGCGCACGGACTGTCGGTGCATGCCCTTGGTATCGGACCCGACTATAGTGGACCTTGACGTCCACTATTGGTCGCCCGCGTCCCGGGGAGGAACTTCCCGCCGGCTACTCGAAGTCCCTCGGGTCGTAGGGAACCTCTTTCTGAGGGAAGTCCCCGAGCAACGCCCTCGCACGTTCGATCAACGAGTCCTTCCGCTCGTGGAGGTCCTCGGGGTCGAACTCGACCAGCTCGTGGGGGACGACGCCGATCCCCTCGATGCCGCGGCCCTCGTTGAAGCGGCCCTTGTTCGACGCGACCGAGACGTAGAGCTGGAACAGGCCCGAGGGGAGATCGATCGTCGTCTTCGACGACGACATGCCGGCGGTCGGACTCTCGCCGATCATGTAGGCGCGTCCGTCCTCCTTGAAGCCTCCCGCTGCCGTCTCGCCCGCGCTCCTCACCGTCGCGTCGACGATCACGACGACCGGCCCGCCGTAGGGGTTCGGACCGGCGGACGCGTAGCTCTTCGCGAACGACATGGTGTGCCCGGCGGGAACGAAGCGCCCCATCAGCGCGTCGTGGTCGAAGCCGCCGCCCGAGTTTCCGCGGAAGTCGACGACGAGGCCGGGCGCGTCCGCGAGGGCGAGCAGCGCGCCGTCGAAACGCTGCGGCAGGTCGTCGGGGCAGCGACGGACGTGCACGTAGCCGTACCCGTCGGCGAGCTTCGCCCAGCGCAGGTCGCCGTCGCCCTGCATGTCGTCGGGGAAGAACGCCGGTCCCGACGCCGTCGGGTTCGCGCCGTCGATCGTGATCGTGCGCGACTTGCGCTTGCCCTTCTCGTCCTTGAACTCGAGGTCGATGCGCGCGCCGACCTCCTCGGCCAGGCCCCAGTGGCAGGCGTAGAAGAAGGCCTGCTGGTCGGTCGAGAACGAGATCGTGTCGGAGAGCTCGGCGACGCGGTCGTCGAGCCAGTCCAAGACCTTCCGCTTGCCGACCTTCACGACCTCCCAACCGGGCTCGACGCCGACACCGGCCGCCGCCTCCCAAGCGTTCTTCACGTAGACCTTCTTCCCGACGCGGCACCAGAACATGCCGGGACCCGCCTTCTTCGGCTGGTCCGGCCAGCGCACGCCTTCCCCCGCGGGCAGCGGCCGCACCTGGGCGTGACCGTCGCGCAGTCGCGCGAGGAGACGCACGAGCAGCACGAGGTGCTCCTGGTCCGTGCCGACGGACTTCGCGTCCTTCTCGAACTGCTTGCGGACGGCCTTCCAGTCGATGCCCTTGAGTTCGAAGAAGTGGCCGCACTTCTCCTCGAGCGCGTCGAGCGCGAACTCGACGTCGGCGACGTAGTCGGTGTCCGCGCGGGACGTCGGGGGCGGATCGACGATCGAACGGGAACGCTCGGTCGGTGCGCCGGAGTAGCCGGCGAGGGCGAGGACCGGCGCCAGGGCGGCGACGAGGGCGACGGGTCGAGCGACGAACACGGGGCTTCCTCCCGGGGGCGAGGCGTGGCGCGGAACGGACGGGGTCACCATACTCGCGCCGTGGTGAGGACGAGGTCCATGCTCGCGGCGGCGGTGCTCCTGTTCGCCGCCTGTTCCGCCCCGAGCGGAAAGGGTGCACCTGACACCGACGGCACGCCGGAGGGGGAGTTCGAGCCGACGGCCGTCGCCGAGCCCGGTCCGGTCGAGCTCGAGTCCTTCGACGTCGAGGCACCGAGCGGCCGCGTGCGCGTGCACGCGAGCGGACCGCACGGCGCTCCCCTCGTGCTGTGGGTGCACGGCACGCCGGGCGACTGGACCGCGTTCGAGCGCATGCTGCGGGAGCCGTTCGGCGGCGCGCGGCAGGTCGCGGTCGACCGTCCGGGCTTCGGCGACAGCGAACCCGACGGCGCCGTGACTTCGCTCCGTGCGCAGGCCGAGGCGCTCGCGGCGGTGCTCGATGGCGAGGGTCCGGCCGTCGTCGTCGGTCACTCGCTCGGCGGTCCGATCGCGGCGCGCCTCGCCGTCGACCGGCCCGACCTCGTGCGCGGTCTCGTGCTCGTCGCCGCCTCGATGGATCCTGGAGCCGAGCGCACGGAGTGGTTCAACGTCGCCGGCGTCCTGTTCTCGTCCGTGATCTCGCGCGAGCTGCGCAACGCCAACCGCGAGGTGCTCGCGCTCGAGCCGCAACTGCGCGAGCTCGGGGACGAACTCGCGCTCGTCCGCGCACCCGTCGTCCTCGTCCACGGGACGTCGGACTCGCTCGTGCCCTTCTCGAACCTCGCGTACACGCGCTCGATGCTCGTCGGCGCGGCGTCGGTCGAGACGGTCGTGCTCGACGGCGAGGACCACTTCGTCCCCTGGACCCGGCCCGACGTGGTGCGCGACGCGGTGGAGTCGCTGCTCCGTCGTCGGCCCTGATCCCGCGGGGTCAGGGCCTCGCGGTGCGCTCGAAGTGCAGCGCGATCGCCTCGGGCAGCGCGATGCGCTCCTGCTCGAACACGCGCGCGGCGAGCGCGTGCACGTCGTCGCCCTGCTCGACCGCGACGCGGCGCTGCAGGAGGTGCGGACCGTTGTCGTACTGGTCGTCGACGTAGTGGACGGTGCAGCCCGACTCGCTCTCGCCCGCGGCGAGCACCGCGGCGTGCACGCGATCGCCGTAGTAGCCCTTGCCGCCGTACTTGGGCAGCAGCGACGGGTGGATGTTCACGACGTGACCGCGCCAGGCGGCTTGGATCGGGAGCAGCCTCAGGAAGCCCGCGAGCACGACGAGCGCGCATCGCCGCTGCTCGGCGAGACCGAAGACCACGCGCGAGAAGGCGCTCGGATCCTCGAAGTCGCGCGGTTTCACCACCGCGCTCTCGATCCCGTGACGCGCCGCGACGTCGAGCACGCCGGCTCCGTCGCGGTCGCACACGACGAGTGCGACCTCGGCGTCGAGCTCACCGCTCGCGGCCAGCCGCGCGAGGTTGTCGACGCTGCGACCGCCGCCCGAGGCGAGGACGCAGAGTCTCCTGCCCTCCGCCGGCCCCGCGTGCGGACTCACGCCTCCTCCGCGTCGAAGTTCGCGGCGTACTCGGCGAGCGGACTCGAGAGACGCAGGACGATCTCCTCGACGGTGGGCGCGAGCTTCTCCGCGTGCTCGAGGATGCGGCGCAGGTCGGCGGCCTGACCGCTCGTCCCCGCGACGGCGACGAGCACGAGTGCGCCGAGTCCCGCGTGCACCGATCCGGCGAGGAGGTGACCGAGCCCCTGTACCGAGACCTCGGCACCGGCGCTCCTGTAGTAGCGCGCCTCGGCGGGCGTCTCGAGCCGCGGGCCCGCGACGCAGGCGGCCACCGCGGTGTGGAGGTCGACGCCGATCTCGCTCGCGAGTGCGACCGCTTCGTGTCGCAACGACTCGACGTGCAGCCGCGTCTGGTCGGGGAAGAGCGGACCGAGCTCGGAGTCCGCGAGTCCGACCAGGGTGCGCGAGGCCGAGAGGTCGACGTGGTCCTTCACGACGGCGAGCGATCCCGGCGGGAAGCGGTCGACGAGTCCCGCACCGGCCGTCGCGAGGACGAGCGCGCGCGCACCGGCGCGCGCCGCGAGCCAGCACGGGAACGCGCGCTGCCAGTCGGGGCCGCCGTCGGTGTCGTCGAGGGAGAGGTCCTCGAGCAACCACAGGTCGAGGTCGCCGTGCCGACCCGTCACGAGTCGCGCGCGGTTCCACGGCGCGGGCACGTCGCCCAGCTCCGCGAGCTCGATCTCGAACGTCTTGTCCAGTCGTTCGGGGAAGAGGTCGAGCCCGGTCCCCATCACGACGAGTGCCGCGGGTCGGCGCACCTTGCGGTCGCGCAGCGCGGCTCCGACGGAGCGGACGATCTGGTCGAGGCGGTTCACGCCTCGGAGTCTGGCCGATCGCTCGTCGGGTTGGAAGTCACCACTGCGGCGGCCACGCCGGCGGTTCCGGGACGGCGGAACCGTCGGAGAGGAACCCCACGAGGAGCGTGTCGCCGTGGCGTTCGACGAGCGCGTCGCTGGCCCACGCGGCCTGTCCGAGGTCCGAGGCCGCGAGCGCTCCGACGAGCGAGGCCGCGAGCTCGGCCGCGCGCAACTCCTCGAGGAGCGCGGTGTCGTCGGGATCGCACCAGGCCCGTGCGCGCGCGACGGCATCGCGCAGCGCCGCGGCGGTCTCGGCCGTCACGGCGCGACCCGCGATCGCGTCGGGCGCCGCACGGACGCTCTGCACCGTCGCGGTCGCGACGAGCGCGGCGGCGATCGTGTCGCGCTCCGCCGCCGTCGTGTCGCGCACGAGTCGTTCGTTGACGAGCGCCTCGACGAGGTCGCTCGCTCCGCCGAAGGCCGAGAGCGGGACGATGTCCGACGAACCGTCGGTGCCGAGCACGAAGCCGCGCGAGTCGATCGTGACGACCTCGCGCAGGTCGCGCTTCGGTCCGGGGAGCGCGATCGACCTGCGTCGCCACTCGTCGGCGCGGAACGTCGTCTCGAGGAACTTCGCGAAGCCCGCTCCGTCGCCGACCCAGTCGCGCACACCGGCGACCCAGTCCGCCCCGGCCTTCGATCGCGTCTCGTCGCCGAGTCCTGCGAGCACGGCGTTCGCACGCGCGAGGTCGAGCGTCGCGAACGCGTCGAACACGTCGCTCGAGCGGTGCAGCTCGCGTCGCCGCGCGAGCATGTCGGCGTGCGCCATCGCGCTCTCGAAGCGACGGGCCAGCGCGGGCAGCGTGTCGCGCTCGTCTTTCACCGACGCGACGGTCTCCGCGAGGTACGTCTTCGGCGGGGGCGGAGCCTGCACGGACGGGTCGAGCGCGGCCTCCTGCGTGGGCGGAGCCGGCGCGTCGGTCAGCCACGCGACGAGCGCGTCGTAGCCCGTGCGCGCCGCGTCGAACGCGCCCGCTTCGACCTTCGCCCGCGCCGCCGCGCGTTCGGCATCGACGCGCGCGAGGAACGCGCTCTCCGCCTCCGCGCGCTTCGCGGCGAGCATCTCGGCGAAGGTCTCGTCGCCCGCGAGCGCCGTCGGCAGCGGCGCGTCGAGCAGCGCGCGCAGGGCGTACTGCGGCGGCAGCCAGTCGCCGGCACCGTCGCTTCGCGCGCGAGGTCGCGTCGCGAGCTCGGTCGCGCGCACCGACTCGAGGTCGAGCGTCGAGTCTCCGCTCCGCCGTTCGTCGCGGGCGCGAGCGCCTCGAGTCGCGTCGCGGCCTCGGTCGCCGCCGCCGTGCCGCCGAACTCCTCGACGATGCGGCGCAGGCGCTCCTTCCTGAGCTCGGGGTCGTCGATCGCGTCGGCCCGTCGAGCTCGATAGCGCGAGCCTCTCGAGCTCCTTGAGCGCCGCGTCCTGGTCGATCGCGGGGGTCTCCGTCCGCGCGCCCGGTCCGCCCGTCGTGTTCGGCGGGTTCGGGGTCGTGTTCCGCTCCTCCGTGCCGCCGTCGTCCTCCGGCGTGTCCGGAAGGGCGCGCGCCGACCTCCCGTCGCCGTCGACGTCGCGCGGCGCGTCGCCCCCGAACAGTCCGCCGAGCCACGCTCCGACGCCGCCGAGCGCGAGCACGGCGACGACGAGGATCGCGACGAGCGGGCCGCGCGACGCGGTCGCGCCCGGCGCGGCGTCGATCGCGGCGCCGCCGGAGAAGCGCTGGATCAACGCCTCGACGCGCTCGCGCACCTCGCGCGCCGTGCGCGGCCGCGCGTCGGGCTCCTTCGCCATGAGGTCGAGCACGAGTCGGTCGACCTCGCTCGGGAGACCCTCGACCTCGCTCGCGAGGGACGGCGCGGGTTCGTTCAGCACGCCGCGCAGGATCTCCCGCGCCGACGCGCCCGTGAACGGTGTGCGCGCGGTGAGCAGGCGCCACGCGCTCGCGCCGAGCGAGTACAGGTCCGCGCGCGAGTCGACGGGACCGCCGCGGGCCTGCTCGGGCGCGATGAAGTGCGCGGTGCCGTGCACCTTGCCCTCGGCGTCGCTGTCGGCCTGCGTCGCCAGACCGAGGTCGACGATCTTCGTGACGCCCGACGCGTTCTGCATCAGGTTCGCGGGCTTGATGTCGCGGTGGACGATGCCCTTGCTCTCGGCGAACTCGAGCCCTGCCGCCGCGTCGCGCATCACGCCCAGGACCGCGCGCCAGGGGAGGGGGCCCTCCTTGACGAGTCGGTCCTCGAGCGAACCGCGGTCCATGTACTCGAGCACGAGGAAGTGCTGGCCGTCGTGCTCGCCGAAGTCGAAGACCGTGACGACGTTGTTGTGGTGCAGCGCGGCGGCCGCGCGCGCCTCGTTCTCGAACTCCTCGACGAACTTCGCGTCGCGGCAGCGATCGGGGTCGAGCAGCTTGAGCGCGACGCGCCGGTCGAGCTTCTCCTGCACGGCGAGGTACACGCGCCCCATGGCGCCGCGTCCGAGTTGCTTCTCGACGCGGTAGCCCGGGATGCTCGGCAACGGCACGCGGCGCGCCAGGCTCGTCGGCGCCTCCTTCGGTGCCGGTGCCTCCTGCGTCGCTCTCTCGACGACGCGCAGCTCGACGCCGCCGAGGCGCACGACGTCGCCGACGTTGAGTCGGACGGTGCGAGCCGGCGTGCCGTTGACGCTCCCGTCGGCGCCGTCCTCGATCCGCATGCCGACGCCGCCGCCCTTGATCGGGGCGATCGTCGCGTGCGTCGGGTCGAGCTGCGGCACGACCGCGTTCGCCCAGGCCGCGTCGCTGCCGAGACGGAGCGGGCTCGCGCCGTCGACGACGAGCAACGTCCGTCCGTCCGCCGTGCGCGTTCCGCGCGGCAGTTCGAGTGCGATCCCCGCTTCGTTCACCTCAGTCAACGCTCGCCCGTCCCGTGTCGTCGATCCCCTCGAACAGCGCGCGCCCGATGCGCAGCACGTCGCTCCCCGCCGCGACGGCCTCCTCGAGGTCGTCGCTCATGCCCATCGAGAGCAGCGCCCGGCCCGTCTCCCACGGCCGATCGCCGTGGAGTCGCGCGAGTGAGGCCAACTCCGCGAAGACGGACGCCGCCGCCGTGCGCGCGCCGTCGCCCTCGACCAGCGGCGCCATCACCATGAGGCCTCGCAGCGAGAGACCCGTCGCCCGTCCGGCGGCATCCAGTGCCGCCTCGAGTTCGTCCGGGCGCAGGCCGCCCTTGTTCTCCTCGTCGGCGAGCTTCACCTGCAGGAACACCGAGCGCCGGAGTCCTTCCTCCGCAGCGACGCGCGCGAGCGTCCCGAGGAGCTCGAGCGAGTCGACGGAGTGGACGACGCTCGCGAGCGTGAGAGCGCGGCGGGCCTTGTTGCGCTGGAGGTGCCCGACGAAGTGCCAGCGCGGCGCGGCGGCGTCGCGCGCGGCGGTCCCGAGGGCGTCGCACTTGCGCTCGAGTTCCTGCAGCCGGTTCTCGGCGAGGTCCTCCTGGCCCAGCTCGTGGAGCGCTCCCGCGACCCTCGGACCCACGGACTTCGTGACGGCGAGGAGCAGCGGCCTGTCGCTGCGGCCGCACGCGCGCGCGGCCGCGTCGACGCGCGCCCGCACCGCCTCGACGTTCCGCGTGAGCGCGGCGAGGAGGGCGGCGTGCTCCGAGTTCGCGTGTCCGGCGTTCGCGAGGGTTCGGCGGGGAGCGTCCAAGACCTGAGCGTACCGACCCCGGCCCCTGCGGTCACGCCGCGCCGGTCGGGTGCGAGCCGAGCAACTCGACGTTCGCGCCGCTCGCGTCGACGGCGACCACGAGGCGTCGCCGTTCGGGGACCGGGACGCCGAGCTCCGAAACGCTTCGGGCGAGCGCGCGCGTCGGGCGACCGGGACCGAGCGAGGCGCGGTCGCCGGGCTCGATCGCTCGGACGAGGACCGGCGGCGCGAGACCGCGAGCCGCCGCTCGCGCGCGGAGTCCGTCCGCGTCGACGACCCGACCGTCGGCGAGCGCGACGCGGGCCGAGCCGTCGAGGCGCGCCGACCCCGGAGACGGACCGAGGAGCGCGTCCGGCGGCAGCAGCGCGACGCGGCTCGCCCCGAGTTCGAGCGACCAACCCGCGGCGAGGTCGCGCCGTCCGCGCCCTCCCGCCGCGAAGTCCGCGACGATCGCGCGCAGCACCTCGCCCCGCGCCGGTTCGCCGGTCGCGACGACGACGGCGCGGCCGAGGAGTTCGGCGCCGAGCGCCGGGTCGAGGTTCGCGAAGGCGCGGCGGGGGAGTTCGCCGCCGAGCTCCGCCGTCGCGAGCGAACGCGTCAGCGGCGCCCAGCTCGGGGGCTCGAAGCGCGGCGCGCGGCGCGCGATGGCGTCGTCGAGTCGGCCGCGGACTCGCGCGAGCCCGGCGATCGCCTCCACGGCGCTCCCGAGCAGCGGGACGAGTCCGTGCCGCACCGCGGCGCGCGCGCGGCTCGTGTCGGCGTTGGTCGCGTCCTCCCGGAAGGCGAGGCCGACCCGTTCGGGGATCCGCCGCAGCTCGTCGCGGTG
>JAWKUH010000056.1:0-24019 GCA_041398665.1 Planctomycetota bacterium
GACGGCGCCCGCGTCCGGCGCCTCGAGCACCGACGCACCGAACAGTCCGAACACGATCACGCCGCGCGCGAGCGAACAGCCCGCGCGCTCGACGCCGACCGCCGGCCCCGACCGGCTCCACGTCCTCGCCGCACCGAACCTCGCCGACGTCGAGGCGCTCGCCGCCTTCCTCGCGACCTACGGTCCGGCGGTGCAGCAGCGCGACGACCTCGGGCTCGCGCTGCTCCACGACCCGTCGAAGCTCACGACGGAGCAGGCCGTGCGCAACCTCGCGCAGGCCCACGCGCAGGCGCTCGGCTCCGCGACGCACATCGAGATCGGACTCGTGCACGTCCCGTCGGACGCGCAGGGCTGGAACGAGCTCGCGCAGCACGTCGACGCGCGCATCCGTCTCGCCGGCGACCCGAGGGAACTCGTCGCGCTCGACGTGCCCGAGTTCCACGAGCCCGCCGTGCTCGCCGAGGCGCTGTGCGGCGGCGTCGTGAACCTCGAGGGCTCGAAGTTCGATCCGCAGGTCGCCCAGCGCGTGGCGAGCCTGCACCCCTGGTTCTACCCGGTCGAGATCGCGGGCCACCGCGCCGTCCCCGGCATCGGCTCGCCGTGCTCGCCGCAGTGGCTGACGTCGCGCACCGAGCACCGCATGCGCATGCTCGTCGACGGCGTCCTCGGAGAGATCGACGTGCGCGGCAAGAAGGTGCTCGACCTCGCGAGCAACTGCGGCTTCTGGTCGAGCGCCTGGGCGCTCGCCGGCGCCGACTCCGTGCTCGGCATCGAGGGCCGCGCGCGCCACGTCGAACAGGCTGAACTCTACTGGAGCACGAACCAGTTCCTGCCCGACGGCAAGTGGCGCTTCGTACAGGGCGACGTCGCGAACGCGGCGGACTGGAAGCCCGTGCGCGACGCCGGACCGTTCGACGTCACGCTCTGCGCCGGGATCCTCTACCACGTGAAGAACTGGGACGAGATCCTGCGTTGGGCCGCGGTCCAGACCACCGAGACGCTGATCGTCGACACGCGCGTCCAGGACGGCGACGAAGAGCTGATCGACGAGCCCGGCGACCTGCACTTCAACGCCATCGAGTCGACGCGTCGCAAGGTCGTGCCGAACCGCGCGCGCCTGCTCGCGGTGCTCGAGGAGCCCTCGGCTTCGACTGCGAGGTGTCACGGTCCCGTTCGACGGCGCTCGGCGTCGACCACAACGACGACTACTCGCAGGGACAACGCGTGACCGTCGTCGCGCGCAAGGTCCGCGCCGCTCTCCCGAGTTCGACCTCGGGCGCGGAGCCGATGTCGGCCGGCGACCTGCTCGGCCTCGAACGCGAGTTCGCGACGAGCAGCTCCCCGCAGCGCGGCGCGCGCTGAGCCCCGACGAGCCCGAGGTTCGACGTGACCCTACCCGTCTCACCGGAGTACGCGCCGCACGAGCGGTTGCGCGTCGACCTCGAGCTCACGAACTCCTGCAACTTCCGCTGCCCGATCTGCCCGCACTCCCTGAGCACGGGCGGCAACGCGGCGGGCGCGCCCTTCGTGCGCAAGCGCGGCCTTCATGTCGCGAGGTTCTCGAACGAGCCTCGACGAGTGTCAGCGCGTCGCGGGCTGGGTGGAGCTCGGCTTCTTCGGCGAGCAGACGCTCCACCCCCACTACCTCGACTACCTGGACGCGCTGAAGGACCGCCGTTTCGCGCTCGAGCTCAACTCGAACATGTCCATGGTCACGCGCGAGACCATGGAGAAGTGATCGACGTCGGTCTCGCACCTCGCGCGCCTCTCGCTCGACGCGATCGACCCCGACGTCTTCGACCGCGCGCGCCCCGGCTCCGTCGTCGACATCGACGGCAACCGCGCCCCGGACCGCCGCCGCGTCGACGTCCTCGAGGAGAAGGTCGCGTGGTGGCTCGCGCGCACCGACCGCGGACCGACGCGGATCGTCTTCGTCGACTCGAGCTTCAACCAGGGCCAGCTCGAGCCCTTCGTCGAGCACTGGACGCCGCACCTGCGCGACGGCGACGTCATTCTCGCGAAGCGCGTCCTCAGCTACGGCGGCAAGATGGCGGACGAGCGGATCGGTCACCACCGCTGCAACGTCTGGGAGAACCGCTTCCTCATGGTCGACTGGCGCGGCGACCTCACGCCGTGCAACCTCGACACGAACCTCGACCTCCAGATCGGCAACGTGATGCGCGAGAGCCTCCACGACGCCTACACCGGAGCGATCGCGAACTTCGAGGGAGGCGCACGGGCTGCGGCAACCCGCTCACCTCGGGTAGCACCCGCACCGACAGCAACGCACTGGTCGGGGAACAGGAGTTCGGGGCGGTGGCCCTTGGAGCCCCGGGGCGCGCGGCCCGAGATCGACGAAGTGCGCCGTCACCGCGTCTCGACGACGTGTTCCGTCGGGAAGTCGATTGCGAACTCGTCGCCGGAGCGCGGGGCGACGAAGCGTCGGAAGGTCGCTTCCGTGCCGTCGCCGGAACTCACCGCCGGCCTTCGGCGGAGCGAGCCGGCTCGACGCAACGCCCGAGCTGCGCCACGAGCACATCGGACTCGGACAGGAGCGCGAGCGCACCGTCGAGATCACCGACGGTGACGTGAACGCGACGGATCGCGCCGCCATCGAACACCAGCTCGTGATCGACGACGACCCGGCTCTCGACGGTGGGTGCGTGACCGGAGGACGCGTCGAGTCCGTGGAGCCGCTGCTTCGTGCTCACGACGCGGAGCCCCGTCGGCACGGACGCGCGGACGTCGTCGCGCTTGGCGGCGACGATCGAGGCGAGCTCGGAGGTGAGTCGAACGAGCCGCTCCGCGTCGACGCGCGCGCGGCGTGCGGTCTCGGAGTCCTCGCCGCGCGTCCCCTCGATCTCCGCCGTCACCTCGCGCGACCACGCCGCGACGTCGCGGGACTCGCCGGCGAGCGTCGGGAGACTCCCCTCCGCCGCCGCCGTTCGCGCATCGCGAAGGACGAGCCGGGCGGCGAAGCCTTCGGGATCGGGCCAGGGGTCCGGCAGCAACGCATTCTCGTCGCGGTCGGTCGCGTGGGTCCACTGCTGCCCGACGGGCACGCGCCCCGGCAGGCCGTTCGGTCGGTCGGCGGCGCAGCCCATCGAAGCGACGGGAAGGACGAGGACCGCGAGCACGTCGACTGCGGCGGCGGAGACGCGCGAGGCGGCGCCTCGAAGTCGATCGATGTTCATCTCGCGATCGCCCGAGTGGCGCCGTCAGCGGACCAAGAGGTCGTAGGTGATGCCGATGAAGTCGTCGTCGTACTGGATGACGATGTCGGTCATCCCGTTGTGGTCGAAGTCGTCGACAATGAGCAGGCTCGGCTTGTCCGCGGTCGCGAACACGAGGGGGTCCGCGAGGACGCCGCTCCCGAGTCCCTCGAAGACGAAGACGACGTCCAGGGACGGAACGGTGACGACGAGATCGGGAACCGCGTCGCCGTTCACGTCGGCGATCTGCACGTCCTTGTAGGACTGACCCCCGACATTCATGTCGTACACGAGTTTGGAGCTGAACGTACCGTCGCCCGCACCCTGGTGGAACCAGATCATGCCGGAGACCCACTCGGTCTGGACGATGTCGTACTCCCCGTCGCCGTCGAGGTCGTCGACGGCCATGCGACCATAGTGACCGGCGCCGGGGCTCGAGACGGTCGGACCGAAAGTACCGAGACCTGTGCCGGGGACGAATGCGACGGCTTCCTCGGCACCGAGCACGTCGAGTATTCCGTCGTGGTTCACGTCGACGATGGCGAAATCGTTCAGTCGAATCAGCACTGGGTGTCGAACTCGACGAACGTTCCGTCGCCGTTCCCGAGCAGGATGCCGGCGATGAGCGGCGCACTCCGCTGTTCCACGGCACGACGATGTCGAGGTCGCCGTCCTTCGTCGAGGTCGGCGGTCGCCACGCGAACGAACCCTGCGTCATGGTGTAGGTCACCGTGTGGATGAACGTCCCGTCTCGGTGCCCGAGTTCGATCGTGCGCTCCGAACCTACGACGACGAGGTCCTCGAATCCGTCGCCATCGAAGTCGCCCGAACACCACGTCTCTCGGAGGTGCGGGCCGACGCTGTGGACGATCGACTCAAGCCTCCGTCGACGCGTCCGAGGAAGACGTCGACCGTGCTCGATGTCACGAGGGACGAGCACGTCGAGGAGGCCGTCGCCGTTGACGTCCGAAGAACGGATCGAGAAATTCTTCCGGAGCTCGGGAACTGGGGGTTGCGAAGGAAGAGCTGCTCGCCCGAGTCCCCGAACAACACCGAGATGCGGTTGATCGCAGTGTTCGAGCCTGCAAAGTCGAGGTCACCGTCGCCGTCGAGGTCCTCGAGGACCGAGTACCGGTGCGAAGCTCCGCAGGCATACGTGTCGACGGGTTCGAAGGTCATGTCGCCGTTCCCCCTGCGAACCGAGATGTTCGGCCCGGACCAACTCACGAGGTCGAGGTTCCCGTCCCCGTCGACGTCGACGGCGCGCAGAGCCAGATTGGCGCCACTCGAGGGATAGGTCGCGACGGAGACGAACGTTCCGTCGCTCCGACCGTCCCATGTCGTGAACACCCCGTTCAGCTGCGTCGTCACCGCGTCCAGGTCGCCGTCCCCGTCGAAGTCCGCGACGACGACTCGATCAGGGTTGAGCCCGGAGTTCGTCGACGCGAGGAGCGAGAAGGTTCCGTCACCGGCTCCCCGGAACACGCTGAGCAAGCCGGGATAGAAGAGGAACCCGCTGTTCGTGACGAGGTCGACGTTGCCGTCGCCGTCGACGTCGCCGAATCCGACGCCTCCGGGGAGCCCTGCCCCGACGCTGACGATCTGCGAAGGCACGAAGTGACCATCGCCGGTCCCCAGGAAGACCTGGGGAGACGAGTCACGACACGAGACGAAGAGGTCCAGGTCGCCGTCGGCATCGAGGTCGTGCGCCCAGATGTCCTCGACGCTCCAGAGAGCCGGAACGACGATCGGAGCCGCGAACGTCATGGGGCCGGTGGACAGGTGGACGTACACGTCCTTCGAGGAGTCGTTCCCGACCACCACGTCGAGGTAACCGTCTCCGTCGACGTCAGCGGTCACGACGACCACCGGCATGTCGCCCGTCGGCACGAAGAGCTCTGCGGCGAACGTCGCGTCACCGTTCCCGCGGAGGATCGCGAGATCGTCTCCTCCCCCGTCGGCTACGACGAGATCGAGGACTCCGTCACGATCGAAGTCGGCCGCAGCCGAACCGCGGGGGCCGGCTCCCGTCTCGAACGTCGGCAGGAGGAAGGGAACGGGAGCGGCCGGAAAGCCGGCGACGATCTGCTGGCCGTGGGTCGAAGCGAAACCGCCGACCGCACCACGATCGAGCACCAGAGCCTGCGCCACGATCTCCTTGCCTGCGAGTTCACGGCGGACGACGGAGAGGTCGACGGGGAATTTCGCCGTCCCGTCACCGTCGAACACGAGCGGCAGGACGGCGAGACTTCCCCCTCCGACCTTGCTCACGAGGCCGAGCCCGGGCAACGGGAGATCCGCTGTCGACGACCCGATCAGTGCAAAACCGCGCGCCCAGGGAAGTGCCCCTTCGACCGACATCGAGAACGGCATTCCGACCACCGGAGAACCGCGGAAGCGCAGAGTCGGGGTACCCGTCGTTCCGCGTTCGCCTCCTCCGAGGAACGTCGAGGTCGCGACGGGTGCGGATTGTGCTTGAGGAAGAGCGAGGAAGGCCGATGCGAGGAGTGCGAGCATGGGTCCGGAGTCCGCAGGGTGGTGAGGGAACCGTACGAGTCTAGGAATCGGTGCTCGATCACGCAGCACAGGCCGTGTCCCGAGCCCGACGGGGCGGCCCCGCGCCGCCACGGGTACCCTGGACCCTCGCTCGCGCGCCCCACCGACGCTCCGTGACCCTCCTCCGTCCCTCCCTCTTCGTCGCCGGGTTCGGTGCGTGGATCGCGTCCGCGCTCGCGCCCACGCCCGCTCACGCCCCACTCGCGATCGTCGGCTCGGACGCGTCCGCACCGACGCAGGACGCCGCGCCGAGCTGGGCGGAGGTGCGCGCCGTACTGAGCGCGAATTGCCTGGAGTGTCACGGCGGCGAGGCGCGCAAGGGCGAGCTGTCGTTCGCCGACGCCGCGACGTTCGCGCAGGGCGGCGGACGCGGTCCGGTCGTCGATCGCGACGACCTCGCGAAGAGCCGGTTGCTGCACGCGATCAGCTACCGCGACCCCGAGCTCGCCATGCCGCCGCCCGGCGTGCTGCCCGAGAGCGAGTCGGATGTGTTGCAACGTTGGGTGCTCGCCGGCGCACCGTGGCCGGAGGGCGACGAGGGTCGGCTCGCCGATCCCGCGAAGTTCGCGCACACGGGCGGCGTCGACTACGAGCAGGGCGCGAAGTGGTGGGCGTACCGCGCGCTCGCGGACGGCGCGCCGCCGACACCGCGCGACCCGGCCTGGCGAGAGAACACGATCGACGCGTTCGTGAAGGACGCGCTCGAAGAGCGCGGGATCGAGCCCGCTCCGCTCGCGTCGCCCGAGACGCTGCTGCGCCGCGTCACCTTCGATCTCGTCGGACTGCCGCCGACGCCGGAGGAGCGCGACGCATTCCTCGGTGCGGTCGCGGAGAGCGGGTTCGACGCGGCGTGGGAAGCGCTCTGCGACCGCTTGCTCGACGATCCGCGCCACGCCGAGCACGAGGCGCGCCGCTGGCTCGACCTCGTCCGCTACGCCGAGACCAACGGCTACGAACGCGATTCGGACAAGCCCAACATGTGGCGCTACCGCGACTGGGTCGTGCGCGCCTACGAGGACGACCTGCCGTACGACGCGTTCGTGCGCATGCAGCTCGCGGGCGACGAGATCGAGGCGTTGCCGCGCGACGGCGCGATCCCGGCCGAACACTCCTCCGGGGCGATCGCGACGGGCTACTACCGCCTGTGCACCTGGGACGACGAGCCGTCGGACCGACTCCAGGCGCGTTGGGACGAGATCGCCGACGTCGTCGACACGACGGGCCAGGTCTTCCTCGGCACGACCGTGGGATGCGCGCGCTGCCACGACCACAAGGCCGACCCGGTCGCGCAGGCCGACTACTACGCGCTGACCGCCTTCTTCAACAACGTCGAGGGCTACAGCTACGACGGCGCGCGCGACGTCGCCGACCCGCCCGGCCCCGGCGTGCTGACGGTCGAACAGCGCGACGCTCGGCTCGCCGATCTCGAGGTGCGACTCCACGACGAGGCCGAGCGCTGCGGCGCGCTCGACGCGGAGTGGGAGGAGCCGCGCGCGCTCGTCCCCGACGCGCGCAGCGAGGCGCACACGTGGAAGTACCGCCGACTCGACGCGATCGGGTCGGCGCCCGACGGCTGGGAGACGCCGGCCTTCGACGACTCGTCGTGGCGCGACGGAACCGCCGGCTTCGGCGACCCCTCGACGCCGGGCTCGATCGTCGGGACGCGCTGGTTCACGCCGCAGATCCTGCTGCGCACGACGTTCCGGCTCGACGCGCTGCCGCGCTCGCTCGTGCTGTCCGTCCACTACGACGACGACACCGTGGTGTACGTCAACGGGACGCCGGTCGCGAGCTTCGAGAAGTACGTCACGGAGTACCGCGAGTTCGAGCTCGGGCAGGACGCGCTCGACGCGCTCGTCGTCGGACGCAACGTCGTCGCCGTGTCGTGTCTGCAGGACTTCGGCGGCCGCTACGTCGACGTCGGCCTGCGCACGGGCACGCTCGCCGAGCCCGACTTCACGGTGCGGGTGGAGAAGAGCCTCGCGGCGCGCCCCGACGACGCGGCGTTCGACGTGCTGCGCGCACTCTGGGCGGAGCGCGAACTGCTCCTCGCGACGCCCGTCGCCGCCCCCTACCCCGCGCAGGTCGTGCGCGAGCGCGGCGGCGTCGCCGAACCCCAGCACGTGCTCCTGCGCGGCAGCGCCACGCGCCCGGCGACGAGGTCGCGCCGCACCTACCGCTGGTGCTCGAGGCGGCGGCGGGGTCGGTCCGGCCGGATCTGCCCGCGGCGGATCCCGCGCGCCCTTCGACCGGACGGCGCCTCGCGCTGGCGAACTGGCTCGTCACCGACGGCGCCTTCGTCACGGCCCGCGTCGAGGCCAACCGCATCTGGCAGTCGCTGTTCGCGCGCGGCATCTGCCGCAGCTCGGGCGACTTCGGCAAGCTCGGCGAGGCGCCGACGCACCCCGAGCTGCTCGATCATCTCGCACGAAGACTGATCGAGAGCGGCTGGGACCGCGAAGCGGTGCAGCGCGAGATCCTCGCGAGCCGCGCCTACCGGACGTCGTCGGTCGGGAGCGCCGAGGCGCTCGCTGCCGATCCGCGCAACGACCTGTTCTGGCGCCACGACCCGCGGCGCGTCACCGCGGAGGAGTTCCGCGACGCGGTGCTCGCGGTGAGCGGACGGCTCGTCCCGACGCGCTACGGTCCCTGGACCTACCCCGAGATGGATCCGTCGGTGCTCGCGACGTCGTCGCGACCGAACGAGGCCTGGGGCGAGTCCGGCCTCGACGAGGCGGACCGCCGGAGCCTCTACGTGCACGTGAAACGGTCCCTCCGCTTCCCGCTGCTCGAGGCGCTCGACCAACCGAGCCCCGACCTGCCCTGCCCCGAGCGCTTCCCGACCAACGTGCCGACGCAGGCACTCATGATCGTCAACGGCGACTTCACGCGCCGCTGCGCGAGCGAGCTCGCGAACGAGTTGCGCTCGTCCTCCGACGACCTGCGCGAGCGCGTGGCGACGGGCTTCGTGCGCTGCTTCGCGCGCGACGCGAGCGCCGACGAGATCGACCGCCAGATCGCGTTCCTCGACCGACTCGAGGAGCGCGGACTCGACGAACGCGAGGCCTTCGACGTGTGGTGCCTCGGCCTCATCTCCCGCAACGAGTTCTCCTGGATCGACTGAAGCCATGGCCGACCACACGCACGACCGCGACTTCTGCCGCCGCACCCGCCGCGAGTTCCTGTGGGAGGCGGGCGGCGGGTTCGCGTCGGTCGCACTCGCCGGCCTGCTCGGGCAGAACTGGCTCGCGAGCCGCGCGCTCGCGGCGAACGGCGTCGCGCCGAACCCGCTGCTCGGTCGCGTCGCCCACCTCCCGAGGAAGCGCGCGAAGAGCGTGATCGTCCTCTTCATGTACGGCGGACCGAGCCACGTCGACACGTTCGACCACAAGCCCGGTCTGTACGAGCTCGACGGCAAGACCATCGACGTGCCGACGTTCGGGCGCCAGGGCAAGCGCAAGGGCGGCCGCGTCGTCGGCCCCAAGTGGCGCTTCAAGCCCTACGGCGAGTGCGGGAAGATGGTCAGCGACCTCTTCCCCAACGTCGGCAGCCAGGCCGACAAGATCGCGTTCGTGCACTCGATGTACGCGGAGAGTCCGATCCACGGTTCCGCGCTGCTCAACATGAACTGCGGCCGGATCATCTCGGGCCACCCGAGCCTCGGGTCGTGGGTGAACTACGGGCTCGGCAGCGAGAACGAGGACCTGCCGGGCTACGTCGTCATGCTCGACGAGACGGGCGGTCCGATCAGCGGCGCGAAGAACTGGACCAACGGCTACATGCCGGCGTCGCTGCAGGGCGTGCAGCTCCGGACGCAGGGCGCGCCGATCCTCGACCTCGAGCGCGGCGACGACCACTTCGGCTCGGCGCAGCGCGACCTGCTCGACCACCTGCGGAGCGAGAACGAGCTGCACGAGGCGGCGCACGCCGGGAACCCCGAGCTCGAGGCGCGCGTGCGTCAGTTCGAACTGGCCTACCGCATGCAGTCCGCCGCTCCGGAGGCGGTCGACGTCGAGAAGGAGAGCGAGCGCACGCGCGAGCTGTACGGCCTCGACCGCGACGAGACGCGCGCGTTCGGTACGAAGTGCCTGCTCGCGCGCCGCCTCGTCGAACGGGGGGTCCGCTTCGTGCAGATCTACTCGGGCGGCGGCCACAACGACGACAACTGGGACGCGCACGGCGACCTCGTGTTCAACCACACGAAGCACGCGGGGCGGACGGACAGGCCGATCGCCGGTCTGCTCGTCGACCTCGAGCAGCGCGGCATGCTCGACGAGACGCTCGTCGTCTGGGCCGGCGAGTTCGGTCGCCAACCCACCGCGGAGTACGAGAAGGGCACGGGCCGCGACCACAACGCCTGGGGCTTCACGATCTGGCTCGCGGGCGGCGGCGTGAAGGGCGGCGTCAGCGTCGGCGCGACCGACGAGCTCGGCAGCAAGGCCGTCGAGGACCGCTTCCACGTGAAGAACCTCCACGCGACGATCCTCGACCGCCTCGGCCTCGACCCGAACGGGCTCACCTACTTCTTCAACGGACTCGACCAGAAGCTCGTCGGCGTCGAGGGCGCGGAACCGATGGCGAAGATCCTGGCGTGAACGAAGAACGCGGCCCCCCACCCGGAGGTGGAGGGCCGCGCGACGAGAATGCGCCGACGGCGAGCGTCGGCGATTCGTTCCTTCCGTCAGTCCCCGATCACGAGGTAGAGACCGTTGCTGCTCGTGACCTCGAACATCGATCCGATGTTGAAGTTCTGGAGCATGACGCGGATCCCGACGAGGCTCGTGGAGCCGAGCCCGTAGGTCGACGTGTAGTCCGTCGATCCGGTCAGACCGAGCAGCGTGTAGGTGAACGGGTCCACCCAGGTCGAGCAGCCGGGCTCGCCGTAGAAGAGGCCGGCCGGCAGCGGGAAGCTGTAGACCAGAAGGTTCACGAAGCCGCTCGTCGGCGAGCCCTCGAGACGGACGTCGAAGCTGCCCGGTGCGATCGGGTCGTCGGCGTCGAGCTTCGACCCGTTCCCGCTGTGACCGACGCTGCGCGCGTAGCCGCCGGCGGGCGTGAGCACGTAGAGCTCGCTGCCGACCAGCGGGTCCTTCGCCTGGAAGTAGAGGTTCCGGTCGGCGAGGGTCAGGAACGCCGGCGTGCCCTGCGGGATGCCGGGCGTCGGCCCCGGGAAGATGTCGGAGACGAGCACGGTGCCCGCCGTCGTCCCGTCGCTGTAGAACAGCTCCTTGTTGGTGCCGAGCGTGCTCGCGGTGAAGTAGATGCCGTTGCTCGCCGCGGTGATCTCACCGGGGGTCGACGACGGCAGTCCGGGGTAGATGTCGGCGACCTGGACGGTGCCGGCGGGCGTGCCGTCGCTCTTCCACAGCTCGCGGCCGTAGTCGATGTCGGTCGCGTTGAAGAAGAGCACGTCGCCGACGCAGGTGAGTTCGTCCGGGGTGCTGCTTCCGAGCGGGTTGATGTCCGCGAGGAACACGGTGCCCGCCGCGGTCAGGTCGCTGGCCCACATCTCCGTGCCGGTCGTGCCGTCGTTGGCCGAGAAGAAGACGAGTCCGTTGCAGACCGTCAGGTCGTCCGGGACCGAGCTCGCCGAGCCCGAGCGGACGTCGGCGACGAGCGCCGTACCGGCGAGCGTGCCGTCGGTGGCCCACAGTTCCGTGCCCGACGTGGCGTCGGACGCGCGGAAGGCGAGCTTGTCGCCGAGCACGACGAACCGACCCGGCGTGCTCGACGAGCTGCCCGGACGGATGTCGGCGAAGAGCACGGTGCCGGCGGTCGTGCCGTCGGTGCACCACAGTTCCGTGCCGTTGGTGCCGTCGTTCGCGCCGAACCAGAGCTTGCCCATGAACTCGACGGGCGCGTCGGTCAGCGAGGGGCTGCTCGAGCCGGGACGGATGTCCTTCAGGAGGCTCGTCCCCGCCGCGGTGCCGTCCGTGATCCACAGCTCGTCACCGGTGCTTCCGTCGTTGGCCTTGAAGACGAGCTTGCCGTCGTAGGGCACGAGGTAGTACGGGAACGCGAAGGCCGAGGCGGAGCCCGAACGGAGGTCGACGACCATGTTCGTGCCTGCCGCCGTGCCGTCGGTCACCCACAGCTCGGCGCCGTTCGTCCCGTCGTTCGCGACGAAGAACACCTTTGCCTCGATGCCGGTCCAGACGTAGGTGAACGCGAAGATCGAGCTGCTGCCCGACCCCGGGTTGATGTCCTTCACGAGCGACGCGCCACCGCCCGGCGTGTGGATCCACAGCTCGCTGCCGTTCGCGCCGTCGTTCGCGGCGAAGTAGAGCGTGCGGCCGTCGAAGCTCGCGATCTGGACGGGCGTACTGTCCGCCGAGGTGACCGTGGGTTCGATGTCGGCGAGCAGCGACGTGCCCCCGGTGGTCCCGTCGGTGATGTAGAGCTCCTCGCCGTTCGCGACGGTCTCGGCCGAGAAGACGAGCTGGGTCGCGTTCACCGGAGTGAACCAGTCCGGGTTCGACGAGTCCGCACCGGCTTCGACGTCCTTCACGACTCCGGTACCGGCGGGCGTGCCGTCGGTGGCGCAGAGTTCGACACCGCGACCGGCGTCGGCCGCGAAGAAGAGGCGACCGTTGTGCGGGAAGAGGTGGTTGCCGTTCGACGAGCTCGAGAACGCGTTCCCCGTGCCCGGGTTGAGGTCCGCGAGCAGGACGGGCGCGCCGGAGCCCGAGTACTTGTAGAGCTCGCGACCGGCGACCGACTCGGTCGCGGTGAAGTAGAGGTCGGCGCCGAGGACCCGGTAGTCGAGCGGCGTGGAGCTCGCGCTCCCCGTCGCGATGTCGGCGACCATGACCGTTCCGGCCGTGGTCCCGTCCGTCTTCCAGAGCTCGATGCCGTTCGTGCCGTCGTTGGCGCTGAAGTAGAACTCGCCGCCGTACTCCGCCCAGAAGTTGAGGGAGAGGCTCGAGCTCCCGCTGCCCGGACGGATGTCGGCGACCAGCGTCGCGTTGCCGAAGCTGCCGTCGGACGTCCACAGCTCGGTGCCGTTCGTCCCGTCGTTCGCGGAGAACATGACGTTCGTGCTGCCGAAGGGCACGACGCCCGACGGCGTCGACGAACTCACGCCGGGGTTGATGTCGGCCACCATGTACGTGAACGTGCCGTCGTGCACGTACAGCTCGGTGCCGTTGACACCGTCGTTCGCGCGGAAGAAGAGCTTCGTCCCCGCGTTGTTCGTGCGGAAGTACGTCGGCGAGCTGCCAGTCGAACCCGGGTAGAGGTCGACGACCATCGTCGTCCCGGCGGCCGTGCCGTCGGAGCGCCACAGCTCGTTGCCGAACACGCCGTCGTTCGCGGTGAAGTAGACGTAGCTCCCGAAGCTCGTCATCCCACTGCCGTTGAGGCTGCCGCCCGGGTAGACGTCGGCGACCTTGATCGTCCCCGCGGCCGTGCCGTCGGAGGTCCACAGCTGCTTGCCCGTCGCGTCCTCCTGAGCGAAGAAGTAGAGCTTCCCGGCGTGCGCGGTGAGCCAGGTGATGTTCGAGGTCGACGGACCGGGGTAGATGTCCTTGACCAGCGTCGTACCGACCGTGGTGCCGTCGGTGCGGAAGAGTTCCTTGCCCGTCGCGAGCGTGGACGCGACGAAGTACTGGAAGCCGCCGACCTCGACGAAGGAGGCCTCCTGGTAGACGTCGTAGCCCTCGGCGCCGCTCGGCGAGGAGGACCAGCCCGAGGTGGCGGTGTTGATGTCGACGGCGGGTCCCAGCGTCTGCCCGGAGGGCAGCTGGGCCGCGAAGACGCCCGGCGCGGCGGCGAGGGCGGTGAGAAGCAGGTTCATGGCGATGCGTGAGGTAGGTGGGGAGGCGCCGACGCGGGAGAGGTGGTCGTCGGGGCCGTTCGTCGTGGGGCGGGTGCCCGTCCAGCGGGAAGCCGCTTCTCCGCGCCGTTCTCCGAGAGAAGATCCAGCGATGACGGAGGGAGCGGTGTTCGATCGGTGTCGAGAGGTCCTTCGGTCGTGATCCGTCGCGCGGCGACGGTCAGGTCGTGCGCTCGCGCGACCGGCCTGCGGCCGGTTCGTCGGAAGCACCAGGTGGCCGACTCCCCATCGGGGGTGCTGGGAGCAGGAGGTCCCTGCTCAGGGGGTCGGCAACGCGAAATCCACCATCACCAGGGAATGGAGGGGCGGGTAGGTCATGACGAAGCGCCGGTGGACGAAGTCCGACGGGTCGAGCCCGGCGCGCTCGAACGTCCAGGCGAGCATCTCGGGATAGCGCGGGAGTCTCGGCGCGGCGATCGAGCGCAGGCCCCGACCGATCGTGACGATCTCCTCGACCACCGGGAGCTCCATCGAGCCCGCGAGCGGACCGCGCACCTTGAGCACGGGCTCCTGCCACTCGAGGTCGTCGTGGACGAGGACGTCGACCACGAGTCGCGCGACCGGCGTCTCGATGTTCGTACCGAGCGACGCGATCGACTCCTTCTCGGTCCGGTACGCCGGACCGATCGCGGTCGAGTAGTCGCCGTGGAAACAGTCGAGTGGAGCCGTCCTCACGACGCGCTCCGGCTCGAGGACGAAGTGCATGCGCGAGCCGACGCGCATCCGACTGATCTCGGGGAGCGGCTGCGTGCAGAACGCCGGGATCAGCGGGATACCCTGCGGATCCACGGTCGAATCGAGGGGTCGGCGGATGCGCGGCGGCTTGCCTTCGGCGTCCCTCCCCTCCTCGATGACTTCGCGTCGGAAGAGCAACCAGGGGATCTCCGAGTGGAGCCGCTGGAAGCCCGAGAGCCCGATGATGCGGATCAGGTCGACCTGACTCGCGTCGTCACGGTTCGGGAAGGCGATCGCGACCGAGGCGTGCGTCTTCGCGCGCACGCCCCAGATGCCGACGTTGCCCTCGAACGCGAGCTTGCGCGGGCGCTCCAGTTCGGTCGAGCTCGGCCCGCGGTCGGAGAGTCCGCGGACGAACAGCTCGAGCGTCCGACGGTCCCCGGCGAACGTCCGCGTCATCTCGTTGAACTGCTCGATCGCGTCGCCGAGGCGCGCGACCGACTCCTCCTCCGCTCCTTCCTTTCCGAGCTTGTCGAGCAGGATGTTCCAGCCCGCAGCGCCGGGGAGGTGGCGCAGGATCTCGGTCGCCTCGGACTCGCGCACGATGCGCGACGCGCGCCAGGCGAGGCTCTTGTCGAGGCCGAGGTTCCTCGCCATGTTCTGCGGGCGCTCGTAGTCCGCGTGGACGGCCTCGAGCAGTTCCGTCAGCGCCCCGCGCAGACCCTGGACGGTGCGCCGGAATTCGCGTTCGAACTCGGACGTCGGAGGGGCGGCGGGACCGCGGTCGGACTCGAGACGTGAAGCCATGGCGCTGAACTCTAGCGGGGCGCCCGGCGGAGGGGGCGGCCTTTCCGAAAGATTCTCCCGGAGAAGATCCGGCGAGGGCGACGGCCCGCGGCGCGCCCCTCCCGCGGGGGTCGGCCCGGGGCCCCCAATTGCGGCGGAGCGACCGCCGAACCGCGCGCGATCGGCCCCCGTTGGGCCAGAATCGCGGGCGTGATCGCCCTCTGGCGAGACGGGGTCCGAGCCCGGGGCGCCCCCGGCGGCGGCGGCGCGCTCGACTTCGACTGGTCCGGCTTCGCCGGCCGCCTCCACCCCGTCGTGCTGCACGTCCCGCTCGGGGTGCTCGCGGCGCTGGCGCTGCTCGAGGTCCTGTCGTGGTTCCGTCGCGACGCCGCCGCCCGCGGCGCGTCACGGCCTGGATCGGCGCGGTGTCGGCGGTGCTCGCCGCGACGAGCGGGTGGCTGCTCGCGACGGAGTCGGGCTGCGGCGGCGAACTGCTCGACGAGCACCGCTGGTTCGGCGTCGGATTCGCGGGCGCGTTCCTGCTCACGGCCGTGCTCGACCGGCGCGGCGGTCGAGGTCTCGCGGCGGCGCGACTCCTCGCGCTCGCGCTCACGCTCGCGCTCGGCACGCTCGCCGGCCACCACGGCGGCATGGTGACGCACGGCGCGAACTTCCTCGCGGAGCGCGCGCCCGCGTGGCTCGCGCCCTACGTCGGCGAAGAGGTCGGCGGCGCGCGCGTCGCGCGCGACACGTCGACGCTCGAGGGTCGCGCGCTCGCGATCCTGGACGCGAGCTGCATCCGCTGCCACGGCCCCGAGAAGCGCAAGGGCAGCCTGCGCCTCGACGTCGCCGAGGACGTCCTGTCGGTCGTCGAACCGGGCAACGCCGCGGACAGCGAACTCTTCCGGCGCGTGCTCCTCCCCCCCACCCACCCCGACTTCATGCCCGAGGGCGGCGAGCCTCTGTCCGACGACGACCTGCTCGCGCTGCGCGCGTGGATCGACGCCGGCGCGACGCTGACCGTCATCGAGGCGACGCGGGTCGAGCGCGAGCAGGCGGAGGCCTCCCGGTCCGCGCGACTCGAAGGACTCCGCGCCGCGACCGACGCGATCGTCGAGGAGCGCGAGGACGGCACGCTGCGCGTCGACTTCTCGCGCCGACGCGGTCCGATCGAGCGCGAGGCGCTCGCCGCGCTCGCCGAGGACGCCGACCGCGTCGGCGAACTCTCGCTCGCCGGGCGGAGCTTCGACGCCGCGACGCTCGGAGCGCTGCCGCCGCTCCCGGCGCTGCTCGAACTGCGCGTCGAACGCACGCCGCTCGACGGCACGATGCTCGCGCTCCTGGTCGAACGCGCACCGAACGTGCTCGCCCTGAACGCACACACCACGCGCCTCGCCGACGGCGACCTCGCCGTGCTCGACGGACTCCCGGACCTCGTGCGAGTCTTCCTCGCGGACACCGGAGTCGGGGAGGGTGCGCTCGACGCGTTCCGCGTGCGACGGCCCGGTGTGGAGGTCGTGGGCTCCGGCGGACTCCCGCCCGTCCCGGAACTCGATCCCCCCATCACCACGGGCGGCGACGACTGAACGGTTCGGGGCACCTCGTCCCCGTGCCGAGCGTCGCAGACCGGGCGCCGGACATCGACCCCGGCCGACACGCACCGCTCCACCCGAGGAGAACCGACCCTCCATGTCGACGCGAACCCTCCTGCTCCTCGCCGCCCTGCTCGTCGCGCCGCTGCTCTCGCCCGGTGCGAGCGAGCCCGCGCTGCCCGCCGTCCCCGCGCCGGTGCAACGCGTCGGCGTCGGCCCCGTCGGCGCGCCGACGTTCGGACCGTTCGACGCCTTCGACCTCTGTTCTCGTGCGGCGAGCGGCGCGCGGCGCGTCGACCTCGCGCGCGGCCCGGCCCCGACGCTCTCGCGCGACGACGCGCGGAGTCGGCGCCTCGTGCGCGGCGCGCTCCCGCCCTCCGCACCGCGCGCCCTCGGCATGGCGCCGCCGCCGTCCGCGGCGGACCTCGCGCTCCTCTCGGGGCCCGCGCTGCTCGCGGCGCGCGTCGACCCCCAGACGTCGCTCGACGTCTTGTGGGCGTTCGACGGCGACGTCGAGGTCGTCGTCCAGGGCGCGAACGTCCTGTCCGTCGCGAACGAGATCGGCGCGCTCTCCCCACAGCTCCAGGCGAACGCCGTCGCGATCGAGCGCCTTCTCTACTTCCTCCAGATCGCCTACTACCACTGGTTCTACCAGTCGACCGTCGACTACGACGCCGCCACGCAGGCCGCGTCGCAGCAGGCGACGGCGGACGTGGCGGCGAGCTCCGAATTCCTGCTCGAGACGGCCGCCGTCAAGGACCTCCGCGCGCAGTGGATCGTCAGCGTCGACTCCGTGAACGGCACGCACCTCGTCCTCGACAGGATCGAGGACCTGCTCGTGCGCTGGAACGGCGACCCCGGACTGGCTGCCTTCTTCCAGGAACGTCTCGACGCGTTCAACCTGTTCTTCACGCTCGCGCGCCAGATCGGCAACGCGAACATCCAGCCGGTGAACCACTGGATCGGCATCGTCCCGAGCACGCTCGTCGACGAGATGGAGACGGTCGCGCTCGACCTCGGCTACACGCCGGACACGCGCCCGATCACGGAGAACGCGATCTACGCCTGCGCGCACTTCGCGTACCTCGAGACGGCGACGCGCGACGCCGGGCACCAGATCGTCTCCGACGCGTTCACGAGCTTCCCGAACTACTCGGGTCCGTGGTTCCGCGCGCTCGTCGACCTCGACTGGTTCTTCGACGGCGAGCTCGCGGACGGCACGGTGCTCGACGTCGACCAGTACCGCGACGACGTCACGGCCTTCGCGCTCCCCAACACCTTCGCGTTCGACCAGGGCGCGCTCGTCTTCCGCACCGCGATCGACGAGACGAAGGCGCGCGCCATGTACGACGCGATCCAGGAGGTCGAGGCGCAGTTCTTCCGCACGACGGGCAACGCGGAGCCCGCGGCCGGCGACCCGGGCGATCCGCTCACGCTGGTGATCTACGGGAGCCCCGACGAGTACCAGCTCTACCAGCCCTTCCTCTTCGGCTACTCCACCGCGAACGGCGGCATCTACATCGAGGGCGAGACCACCCTCTTCACGTACGACCGCACTCCGCAGCAGAGCATCTTCACGCTCGAGGAACTGCTGCGGCACGAGTACACGCACTTCCTCGACGGCCGCTTCCAGGTGAAGGGCGGCTTCTACGGCGCGGGCACGCTCTATGAGGGCGGTCGCCTCGACACGTACGGCGAGGGACTCGCGGAGTACATGGCGGGTTCGACGCGCAGCCACGGCGTGCTCCGCCGCGGCACCATGCTCCAGCAGGTCGCGAACGACCCGCTCGGCGCGATGACGGTGGCCGAGATCTTCGCGGGGACGTACGACCTCGGTTTCCGCTTCTATCCGCACGCGGCGTGTCTCGAGAACTTCCTCGAGGACGAGCGCCCCGAACTCCAGCTCGAGCTGTTCGCCGCGGTGAGGAGCGGCGACAAGCCGACGTTCGACGCGCTCGTCGCGCAGATGAGCGGCGACGCGCAGCTCGAGGCCGACCACCAGGTCTGGCTCCAGGACGCCGTCGCGCAGTGGCAGGCCTCGAGCGGACTCCACGCCGAGGACGTGCCGACGGTCGCGACGCCGACCGGGCTCCCCGTCGGGAACCAGTCCGCGTTGCGTCAGACCGTCGCGGCGATCGCGGGCCCGGGCGCGAACGAGTTCTACGTCTGGCCGGACCGCTTCCGCTTCTCGAAGGAGATCACCGTCGCGGCGGCGCCGAGCGACACGCCGGCCGACCTGCGCGCGACGTTCGCGAACGTGCTCGACGCGGCGTTCGTCGCCGGGCTCGAGCCGCAGGGCCCGAACTTCACGAGCCACGTCGCCTGGTGCGGTGCGATCGAGCACACCGGCACGACCGCGCACGCGCGAGTCTTCGTCGAAGGGCCGTTCGCGCCCGACGCGAGCGACGCGCTCGCGCCCGCCGCACCCGTCGGACTCGCCGGCGACGGCTCGGGCACCTCGGTCGTGTTGACCTGGGACGCGAACACCGAGGACGACCTCGCGGGCTACCGCGCGTACGTCTCGACGACGAGCGGAGGTCCCTACCAGCCCGTGGGCGGAGCGACGGTGGTCGGCACCTCGACGATCGACCCGAATGCGGGCGCGGCGAAGCGCTTCTACGTCGTGACCGCGGTCGACGCCGCCGGCAACGAGTCGTCGCCGTCGAACGAGGTCTCCGTCGGGCTCGACGTGCGCGTTCTCGTCGTCAACGGCTACTTCGACGCCGGCAACGAGGCGAATGCGCAGAGTTACATGGCGGAGCTCGACGCGCTCGGCGTCCCCTACGAGTACTTCGACCCGTTCTCGGACGGGCCCCTCACGGACGCCGTCCTCGCGCCGTTCCAGGACGGACTCGTGATCTTCGCCGTCGGCTACACGCACTCCGCGTACCCCGCCCAGTTCGACGCCGCGGTGCGCGACGTGCTGCAGCACCACCTCGACGCCGGCGGGAGCCTCTTGATCTCCGGCGCCTTCCTCGCGGCGTACTACGACTCGACGTCGCTCTTCACGGACTACTTCCACGTGAGCCACGCACAGTCCGGCATCGCGTTCCCGAAGATGCGCGGCGTCGCGTCGAGCCCGGTCGGGGCCGGCAGCGCGATCGAGACGACGTTCACGGGGTACAGCTCGGAGCTCGACGTCGTCTCTCCGGCGAAGCGCGCCTACGACTACTCGCCCGCGGTCGGCGGCGGCCAGTTCCTCGGCGACGGCGTCGCCGCGGCGACCGTCGAGGACGGCTACCGACTGCTCTACCTCGGCTTCCCGTTCCAGTTCCTCACGTCGGCGGACCGGACCGAGCTCCTCGAACGCGCTCTGACCTGGCTGCTCCCGGAGGAACCGACGCTCACGGTCTCGCCCGGCGTCGCCGACGCCGTCAACACGATCCGGGTCGAGAATGCGCTCCCGCTCGAGTGGATGCACTTCCTCGTCGGGACCGTCCCGGGCACGCTGCCGACGCCGTGCGCGTCGGGCGCCACGATCGACATCCTGAACTACTTCGTGCTCGTCTCGCTCCCCGCGGACGCGAGCGGGACCTGCGAGATCGTCGTGCAGATCCCCGCCTACTTCGCGGGGTTCACGTTCCTCGTCCAGGCCGGTCTCATCAAGAGCTGCGACACCACCAACGTCGTCACGGTCGCGTTCTGATGGCGCACCACGGCATGCGACGCGCGGCGTTCGTCCTCGCGGCTCTCGTCGCGGCGGCGGCGCCGAGCTGCGGTCCGCGCGGCGAGCCGGACGGAGCGTCGACGCGGTCCTACTCGGGCGAGCGCGTGTCCGACCTGCGCCTCGCGACGACGCTCGAACGGCACGTCGACCTGCGCTACCGGCTCGCGGTGCCGCGCGAGTACGGCAAGGACCCGGAGCGACGCTGGCCGCTGATCCTGTTCCTGCACGGCGCGGGTGCGCGCGGGAACGACCTCGCGAAGGTCGCCCAGCTCGGTCCGATCGCGCGCGCCGAGGCGGACCCCGACTTCCCGTTCGTCGTCGCCGCGCCGCTGTGTCCCGCGGGCGAGTGGTGGGACACGGACGCGCTCGCGGCGCTGCTCGACGAGCTCGAGGCGACGCTGCTCGTCGACACCTCGCGCGTCTACCTCACGGGCATGTCGATGGGCGGCTTCGGGACGTGGGAGCTCGCGTTGGAACACCCCGACCGCTTCGCCGCGGTCGCGCCGCTGTGCGGCGGCGGCGACATGATGAAGGCCTACCTCACGAAGGGGACGGCGCACGGCGACGCGATCGCGAGGCTGCCGATCCGCGCGGTCCACGGGACCGACGACCCCACCGTCCCGTTCGCCGAGACGGAGCGGATGGTCGCCGCCGTGGAGTACCTCGGGAACGTCGTCGACTTCGTCGTCGTCGAGGGCGCGGGGCACGACGTGTGGACCGCGACCTACTCCGATCCCGCGTTCTACGACTGGCTGCTCGAGCACCGGTCGGAGCGGACCGTCACAGCACGGTGAGCTCGAAGGGCTCCGCGCCGAGTTCGAACGCCGTGCGCCCGAGCTCGGCGCCGTCCGCGTCGAACAGCACGACCTCGTAGGAGCCGCTCGGCAGGTCGACGCGCACGCGTCCGTCCTCGAGCTCGCGGACGCGGCCGACGACGAGATCGAGCGGGTCGCGCACCTCGAGGCGCGCGTGGTCGTGCGCGCGGGCGTCGACGGTGACGGCCAGCTCGGACCGCGCGACGAGTTCGATGGGACGGAGCGGCGGCGCCGCGGGGTCGACGAGGACGTTGACGCTCCGCCGCCCGGTCGGGAAGCCCTGCGGCGGGCGCGACTCGCGCAACCTCAGGATCGACGGCTCGGTCGGCAACGGCAGGTGGTACTCGCCCTCCGAACTGTGGCGGTGCAGGTTGTCGGGGTAGAGCACGTCGGCCTCCTCGCCCGGGCGGTACGGCGCGACCTCGAGGTAGCCGCTCACCCGGCCGCCCTCCTCGTCGACGAACACGACGTCGATGCCGAGCGACGGCGCGAGCACGATGTCGCCGAGGTCGCGGTGCTCTCCGCGCTCGAGCACGAGGTGGTCGCTGTGCAGCGCGTCGTTCGCCTCGACCGTGAACTCGAACTCGCCCGGGAGGATGCGCGTGAGTTCGAGTCGTCCCTCGAGGTCGGTGCGCGCGTCGGTGTGCTCCTCCCGCCGCATCGCGGACGAGTCGGCCTTCAGCACGACGCGCGCCCCCGGCACGGGCGAGCCGTTCGGTCCGTCGACGACGCGCAGCGAGAGCGTCGCGAACGCGCTCGTCACGTCGTCGAGGCCGAGCGTGAACTCGAGCCGCTCCTGCCCGACCGCGAGGACGCGCCATTCCACGGGCTCGCCGAACGCGCGCAGTCCGGCCCACAGCGGTCGCTTGCCCCGGACCTCGAGCGTCCCGATCGTCGCCGTGTCGACCGTCCACGTCTTGTACACGCGCGGTCCGGTGTAGATCGCGACGGTGTCGTCGCTCGGCTCGTCCCACGAGTCGTCGTCGGGCGGGAGAGCGCGGACGACGACGTCGAACACGCCGACGAACAGGTTCTGCCGCGGGACGCCGAGGTCGTCGGCGTAGGCGTCGAAGGGCCGCCCGTCGCTCGTCCGGACGACGACGGGAACGAGGTCCTCGCGCCACATCGCGACGCTCGCCGTGTAGCGCAGCGTGTCCTCCGAAACGACGCACGGGAGCGTCGAGCCGGCCGTGAGGTCGATCTCGCGCACCACCGGGCGCAGTCCGTCGCCCGCGACGCGGAGTTCGTACACGAGCGGACGGAGACCGTCGAACTCGAGCACGTCGAGGTTTCCCGCGAGCCTCATGGCCTCGCCCGTCCCGGTCGGTGCGAGCGTGGCGCGCAGGTCGAGTCGTCCCGCTTCGTCGGTCCCGGTCGTCGGGTCGACCGCGACGACGCGGACCGCGAGCTCGATCGAGGGAGCGGGGTCGGCGGACGCCGCTCGCTCCGGCGCGCCGCCGCGTTCGGTCGCCTCGGTCCGGCGTCCCGTGCGCTCCGTCTCGGCGTCCCGCAACCCCGCGAGTTCTGGGTCCCCGGGTGCGTCGTGCGCCGGCTCCGCGTCCGTCGTCCGAAGGAGCGCGGCGCGCTCCGTCCCGTCGGCCGGGCCCTCGAGGAACCACAGGAGCGCGCCCGCGAGCGCCGCGAGGACGAGCGCCGCGAGGACGCTCGCGGCGCGCCGGTTCGAGGTCGCCATCGAGGCATTCCGGCCCCGTTCGACGCGCCTGTCAACCCGACGCGGAAGGCGGCGCGCGACGAATCCCGTCCCGCGGGCTCGGATCGGGCGCGCGGCGCCTACCCTCTCCCCATGCAACTCGCCCACACCATGATCCGGGTCAAGGACCTCGACGCCTCGATCGCCTTCTACACCGGCTTCCTCGGCCTGCACGAGGTCCGCCGCTCCACGATCGGCGACGAGGCCACGCTCGTCTTCCTCTCGGACGAGTGGGAGAACCACTTCATCGAGCTCACGTACAACCACGACGGGCGCGACTACGACCTCGGCGACCAGTTCGGGCACCTCGCGTTCTACGTCGACGACCTCGAGAAGGTCGTCGCGGACGTCGAGGCGAAGGGTTGGACCTACCGCCGCTCGAAGCCGAACATGAGCTCGAAGTACATCTTCGTGAAGGATCCGAACGGCTACGACGTCGAGATCCTCGAGTCGCGCTGAGACGCGGTTCGTGAGCGACGGAGCGGTCGTCGGCCTCGCGCCGGCGACCGCTCCGCGCATTCGTGGCGAGGAACCGCTCTGCGTCAGCTCGCGCCGCGTTCCGCCGCGACGGCGCGCGGGAACAGCACGTTGTTCTCGGCGTGCACGTGGGCGTGCAGGTCGCGTTCGAGCTCCACCAGCCCGTCGAGCGCCGCGCGGTAGGTCGCGCACGCGTCGTCGGGGACGGCGTAGTCGTCGGTGAGCGCGCGCAGCTCGCGCAGCACGAGTCCCGCGTCGTCGTGCTCGAGCTCCATCATCCCGATCGGGTTGCGCACCGAACCGCAGTGCCGCGCGGCGGCGCGGTTCCCCGACGCGATGCCGCGGATCGCCGGGAAGAGCACCATCTCCTCCTTCAGGAGGTGCTGCTCGAGTTCCTCGGCGAGCTCGGCGACGCGCCGCGCGACCTGCACGCACTCCGGGTGCTTCGCGCCGTGGACGCGCGCGACCTTCGTCCAGGCCTCGGTGAGTCGCGGCAGCTCGCGCCGCAGGAACGCGTGGTGCTCGCGCTCGACGTGGTCGCACAGCGCATCGAGCGGCAGCGCCGCGAGGTCGATCGACGGCGGCGCGACCTCGTCCGCCTCGAGCTCGAGCTCGCGCGCGATCGCGTCGGCATCGAGGCCGCGCTCGCGGCAGGCGTCGAGGAGCGTCCGGCGACCGCCGCAGCAGAAGTCGA
>JAWKUH010000057.1:0-22766 GCA_041398665.1 Planctomycetota bacterium
CGGTTACCTCGACGAGGCCGACCCACCGGCGCACGAGAACGGCGGCGAGTGAGGCGCGGCGTCGGACCGCGTCGCCGGGATCAGTGGTCGATGCGGACGAAGCGCCCGCCCGTCCCCTTCGCCAACCCCTCGAGCGCGTCCGCCCGGCTCCCGCCGATCTGGACGCAGTGGAACACGAGCTGCGCCTCGACGTTGTTCGCGGCGAGCCAGCGCCTCGCCCAGTTCCCGTCCTCCGTCGTCTCGCCGTCGCACAACACGACGACCGTGTCGACGTCGAGGAGATCCGGGCGACGGACGCCGTCCTGGTCGCGCGGGAGGAGTGCGTCGAGTCCGGAGGCGAGCTGGGTGCCGCCGCGCGGTCCGTTGCGTCGCAGCCAGGTGCGCACCGACGAGCGCGTCGTGTCGCTCACGCGCTGCGCCGAGTCCTGCCAGCGATTGCCGGTGTCGTTGAACAGCACGACCTGGAACGAGCTGGGCTCCTCGAGACTCGCGAGGACGCGCTCGAGTTGTTCCGTCGCCTCCTCGAACCTGGTCGAACCGCTGCCGCGCGTGTCCTTGCCGGGTATCGGGTAGTCCATCGAACCCGAAGCGTCGATCACGAACGCGACGGCGCCCGATCGGACGCGCAGTCCGAAGAACCCCGGCGCCACGGACCGCGTCGAGACGACCGGGGCGGGGGAGGAGCCGTCGCGCGAACGCCACCACTGCATCCAGCGCTCCGGATCGATCCCGAGGTCGATGCCGGCGCCCTCCTCGAGGCGCTCCGCGATCTCGTAGCGGACGCGTCGCACCCCGACGAGGTCGCTCGGATCCTCCGCGACCTCCTCGCGGCGCCTCCAGGTGTGGAGCGCCTCGATGTAGCGCGGCGCCGAGGTCTCGAACGCGCACCAGTGCGAGAGACGGAGACCGCGCGACGCCTCGCGCCAGTCCGCGGCGACGAGCGACGGGAGCGCCGCGCGCGGCAGCCTGTCCGTGAGGTCGGACGGCCAGGCCTGCGACGACGCGTCGATCCGGTCGAGTTCCTCGAGGTGGTTGCACAGCAGGGTGCGCGCTGTCGCGCCCTCGGATCCGGAGCAGCGTTCGCACGCCTCGACGAGTGCGCGGCTCGCTCGTGCGTCGGGATGTCCGGCGAGCGCTGCGAGCGCCGCGAGTCGCACCACGAGTTCGGCGTCGGTCGTCGCCGTCACGAGCGCGCCGACGTTGCCGCTCCGCACCTGCGTCCCGATCGCCTCGCACGCGGCGGCGCGCACCTCCGCGGTCAGCTCGGACGGGACCGCCAGCGCGTTCGCGAGCAGGTACGCCTCGAATCCGGCACCGCCCCGCCCGGCGATGCGTTCCTCGAGCGCACCGAGGAGGATCGCACCGAGGCCCTCGCTCGCCGCGTCGCCGCGGTCCTCGCGACAGCTCGCGAGGAACCGGAGCAGCGCGAGGTCGACGTCCTCGCGCCCCTTCGCGCGCACCGTGAAGCTCTCCTCGATCCACTCCGCGACCTCGGCCGCGTCGAGTCGCGCGCGCTCGCGTCGCCCGCGGTTCGCCCACTCCTCGATCTTGCGCGCGTATTTCTCGAGCGGTGCGCGGGGCTCGGCGGGGCAACTCGACGCGCGGATCGTCGTCGTCGCGGTCGACACGAACGCACCCGACGCGCCGACGACGGTCGGACCGAACGCCAGGAGGACGGCGAGGAGTCGGGCGGGGAACACGGGTTCGAGGCTAGCGCAGCGGCCCCGATCGGTCACCGGGGCGCCGTGCGCCGCCTCGGGACGGCGTCCGCGTCACTTGTCGAAGACGTTGGTCTCGCCCGGGCGGATGCGGTCCTCGACCTCGCGCACCGTGAGGTCGAGCTTCTCGAGGTCGAGCCGGACGGGCTCCTTGCGCGTCTCGTCGGCGGTGTTCGCGCGGTCCTTCGTCTCGTCGCCGCGCTCGCGTTCTCTCTCCGTCACGTGGTCCTCCCGGGTCGGTCCGTCATGTGGATGCTCGCGCTCCGGCGCGCGACGGCGCGCAGGAGACCGAGACGGTACAGGTCGTGCGCGAAGCGGACGAGACGTTCCCGTGCGGCACCGGCTGCGCCGGTCCGTTCGAGCAGCGCGTCGAGCCCGCCCGCGTCGCGCAGGTGCTGGAGGACCGTGAGCCCGTCCTCGTGGAGCTCGGCGAAGCGCGGCGAGCCGCCGGGTGCGTGCACGAGCACGCATTCGCTCGGAGCCAGCTCGCCCAGCTCGGCCCGAGCCCTCTCTGCGGCGCCCGCGACGAAACGTCCCACCGTGAAGTCGGGGCGGATCGCGCGGGCGATCGGACTCGCGAGTCTCTCCGTGCACTCCGCGTAGGAGTGGGGGATCCGCGCGACGCGCAGGTCGTCGTCCACGACGAGGTCGGAGTCCTCCGGCGGCGCGGCCTCGCGCTCCGCACGTTCGCGACACGCCGCCGCGAACTCGTCCGGCGTCGTGCCGCGCGCGAGGTGCAGGAAGTAGTGACTCTTCTGCATGAAGAACAGGAAGTTGTCCCCCATGAAGACCGGGAACGTGCCGCGCAGCGCCGCCATCGTCTCGTCGAACATGCGCGCCGCCTCGGCCTGCGTCATGCCGCGCTCCGTCGTGTAGTCGTGGTAGAGCTGGAGGTCCGCCGACTCGTCCGAGAGGATGTCGATGCCGAACTCCTCGGGGTGGTGGTAGGTCCGCGCGACCTCGTCGATGTGGAAGGTCTGGAGCGAGACCTCGCGCACGACGTCGGCGTTGTCGACGAGGAACTGCGCGGTGTCGCGCGCCTCCTCCGCCGTCTCCGTCGGGAATCCGACCATGGCGTAGAACGTGACGCTGATGCCCGCGTCGGTGCAGTTCTTCGCGACCTCGAGCGTCGCGCGCGGGCTCTGCCCCTTCTTCATCAGCTTGAGCAGGCGCGGCGTCGCCGTCTCGAAGCCGAACAGGAGCTTGCGGCAGCCCGACTCGAAGAGGCGCCTCGCGCCCGACGCGTCGTAGGCCTTGGGCTCGACGCGGGCGTCGCACCAGTAGCGGACGTCGGCGTCGCGCGCGATCAGCTCGTTCGGCAGGTCGGCGATCATGCCCGGCGGCATGCAGTCCGTGATGAAGTTGAACAGGTTGGTGCCGGTCCGCTCCTTCAGCTCGAGCACGTGATCGACGATCGTCGTCGCGGAGCGCGTGCGGAAGCCCGGGCCGATCACGGTGGGCAGCGTGCAGAACGTGCACGCGCCCCAGTAGCAGCCGCGGTTGATGTCGTAGGGCAGGACGACGCGCGGGCTGAAGTACTTCTCGAACGGCAGACCGTCGAAGTCGGGCACCGGCGCGTCGTCGAGCTTGATCGGGTGCATCGGCGCGTTCTCGACCGCGCGGACCCTGCCGCCGGAACGATCGAACCACGTGAGCGAGCCCACGCCGTCGAGGTCGCGGTCCTGCTCGAGCACCCGGCACAGCTCGAGCAGCGGGCCCTCGCCCTCGTGGAACACGATCGAGTCGAGGCACGCGTCCATGCCCGGCGCCGCCATCAGCTTCTTGCCGATGTACGCCAGGAAGCCGCCGCCCGCCGTGACGTGGCAGTCGGGCAACGCCTCCTTCACGAGCCGCCCGAGCGTGAGGCCCGGGATCAACTGGCTGCCGTAGATGATCGACATCCCGAGCACGCGCGGACGGCGCGCGACGAGGCGCGGCAGCAGCGTCTCGCGGAAGTGCTCCACGAACGGGTTCGTCTCGGCGTCGAGCGTCGCGGCGAGCACCTCGCTCGAGCGGTCGTTCGCATAGCCCGTCGTGAAGTTGTGCGGCGTGAGGACCGACGGGAAGTGCGCGGCGGAGACGAGCCGGAGCCCTGCGTAGAGCGAGCCCATCGCCGACATGTACGCGTCGCGGTCGAAGAACGCCTCGGGGTCGCGGACGACGCGCTTCGCCGCCTCGACGCGATCGCCGGCGCCGCGCGCGGCGAGGGACTGCTCCGCGGCGACGCGGAAGCGCTCCATGCGCTCGAAGGGGATGGCCGTGCGTCCGTCGAACTCGTCGAGCGGGAGCCGGCGCGCGACGATCTCCTCGCAGCGCTCGAGGTACGGCGCGCCGAGGAAGCGGTCGTAGGCCTCGACGCTGGCGTCGATCACCTCGACGTCGTCGTAGCCGTTCGTGCGCAGCCACGCCGCGAGGCACGGGAGCGCCAGGTACGGCTGCGTGAAGTGACCCTGCGGGGGGAAGACGAGTGAGACCTTGAACGGTCGCTTCGAGATCATCCGTTCGTCGCCTGGACGGGCGCGCCGCCGACGCGCTTGGTGGAGTGGATCGGGTCGGGGACGCGAGCCGCGGGCAGGCGCAGCAGGTCGCGTTCGTTGAGCGCGCGCACGAGTTCGAACGCGCGTTGGTCGTGGGCGAGGTCCTCGATGTCGCGGCCGTCGAGTTCGCGCAACACCGCTGCGAGACTCGCGTCGATCGCGACGGTGCGCGCACCGCCGGGGCGGTGGAGCACGGCGAGCGTCGCGTGCTCGCCGCCGTTCGTCGGCGCGTCGCGCCAGGCCGCGGTGTCGCGCACCGGATCGAAGCGCACCTCGACCAGGAGCGGGGCGCGCACGCGCTCCGGGGGCTCGTCGCCGAGGGCGGACACGCGCACGATCGCGCGCTCCCAGTCGAGCGCCTCGCGCACCCGCTCGTCGTCGGAGGCGACGGCGAAGCCCTCGAACGACAGTCCCGACGCGGCCCAGGCGCGGAAGGTGCCGAGCACGTCCTCGCGCCGCGAGCGCGCGAGCATCGCGAAGGTCCGGGGATGACGCAGGAGGACCGGCGGGAGCTCCTGCGCGATCCGCGCGAGCTCTCGCACGCGCCGTTCGCCGCCGTGCGCCTCGACCATGATCGCGAACGTCCCGAACAGGTCGGGGTGGGCGTCGATCAGCGCGCGCTCCGGCGCCGTCGTACCCGCTCCCACCGCCATGTCGGGCGCGAGTCCGTCGACGGGACGCGAGCGTCCGCCGTCCTGCTCGCCGAGCTCGCACGCGGGCTGCGGGTTGGGGAGGTGCAGCGAGAGGTGCACGGGCGCGCGCAGCGCCGCGTCGAGGCACAGGTCGAGCGTCGCACCGAGTCGTTCGTCGTCCTCGCCCGGCAGCCCGAGCACGAGCGACAGGATCGAAGCGACTCCCGCGCGGTGCAGTCGCTCGACGCGCGCGAGGACGTCGAGTCCGGGGTCCATCCGCTTGCCGTGCGCGTTGCGGAGCGCCGCGTCGCCGCTCTCGATCCCGAGCAGGACGCGGTAGCACCCCGCTCGACCCATCGCGTCGACGAGTTCGTCGTCGAGGTGGTCGACGCGCGCGCGAACCTCGAACGGGATGCGCGACCCGCGCCGCTCGAGCTCCGCACACACCGCCAGCGCGTGGCGCCGGTCCGCGCCGAAGATGTCGTGGCAGAGGTACACCTCGCGTGCACCGGGCATCGCCGCCGCCGACTCCATCTCGTCGACGAGCCGCGCGACGGGCAGCGTCCTCGAGCGACGGTTCCAGGTGCGTCCGATCGAGCAGAACGAGCAGTCGTAGACGCAGCCGCGCCCGGAGTCGACCGGGACGAGACCGTCGACGCCGCCGGTGATCGCCTTGTATCGGAGAAGCTCGGGCACGAGGTGCCACGCCGGCGGTGGGAGGGTGCCGAGGTCGACGATCTGAGGACGGTCGGCCTCGCGCCTCACCGCGCCGGAGGGCTCGCGCCACGTCGCGCCGAGCACGCCTGCGAAGTCGGTCCCGTGCGTCTCGGCGCGATCGACCAGCGCGGGGAAGGTCTCCTCGCCCTCTCCCCGTCCCACCGCGTCGATCCACGCGAAGCGCTCGACGAGTTCGCGATCGATCCCGCTCGTCCCGGGACCGCCGAGCAGGATGCACAGGTCGGGCCTGCGCGCGCGGACGGCTCTGGCGACGCACAACGCAGCGGGGAGCGTCGCGCCCATGCACGAGATCCCGAGCGCGACCCGCGGACCGCCGTGGGCGAGCAGCAGATCGGCGCAGGCCTCGAACACGGCGTCCCCGCTCCCCACGTCGCCCGCGGCGAGGTGGTACGCGAGGTCCGCGAGGGCGACCGAGCGGCCGCGTCGTTCGAACTCGCCGCCGAGCCGGAGCAGACCGGGAGGCGGCATCGAGTATCCGAACGTGTCCGCGTGCGGCGCGGACGCGATGAGCACGTCGACCGACACCCGCACAGAGTGCGAAAAGGGCGACCCCGGCCGTGCACGCCGGGACCCTGCGACGCAGCGCCGATCTCGCGCGCGGGAGCACGCGCCTCCGGTCGGACCCGGCGCCCGCCGTCCCGCTCGGCGCAGCAGCGCGCCGGAAGCGACGGGAACTCGGTCGGAGCGGCGCCGGCCCCCGTACCCTGTTCGCCCGTTCGTCGTCGACGTGCGTCACCCGCGACGCCGCGAGAGCTACCTCGAGGACGCGCGCGCGACGCACCGCCGGTCGCCGCACGACCCCGTCCCGTTCCGAACCCCGCCATGACCTCGGTCCGCCCGCGCGTCCGCCGCGCCAGCCTCGCGGCTCTCGCCGCGCTCCTCCCGCTCGCCGCCTGCAGCGGAGGCAGCGACACTCCGCTCTACGTCGTGCGCACGAGCCAGTACACGTCGGCGCTCGGCGGCGTGCTCGGACAGGCCGGCAACTGGGCCGTCTTCCTCGCCGACGAGAACCTTTCCGACAAGGGCAGCCTCAACGCCGACACGGACTCGAACGACCGCATCGCGGTCGCCGTCAGGCTGAGCGACGCCGCGGAGTTCGTGACCGGCGTGTCGCCGCGCTCCGCAGTGATCCTGGGCGACAACGTCTACTTCGTCGTCGACGAGTCGCTCGACGTGGACTGGAACATGGACACGAACCTCGACGTGGTCCTGCTCCGCTGGGCGCCGGGACTCGCGGCGCCGGAATTCGTCGCGATCCTCAACGCCGCCGTCGGCCCCGGGATCGTCGCGTCGGGCGGGAAGCTGTGGTTCGTCGAGGACGTCGCGCCCTCGATGGGGGACGAGACGAACCTCCGCTACGTCGTCGGCTCGGCTCCCTCGACGCCCGTCCCGGTCGACGCCAAGACGGGCACGACGGGACCGGTCGCGGTGCAGCTCCTCGGGGAGTCGAACGGCCTCCTCGTGTGCGCGCTCGACGAGAACGTCGACGGCGACCAGAACGGCGACATGGACGGGACGGACCCGTTCGTGCTCGCACTCGTGGAGAGCGGAGCGGCGGTGCCGACGCTCGTGAGCACGGGCTACGCCATGGGCGGCGAGGACTCGCCCGTCCTCGCGCACCAGACGTCGATCGACGCGTGGCGCGTCCTGTTCCTCGTCTCCGAGGCGGCGCAGGGCAACACGAGCCTCGACGACGAGGCGCTCTTCGGCGCCTTCCCCGGTTGGAACCCGACGCAGTGCGTCAACGGCCCGGACACCGACGCGAACGACTTCGTGCTGCACTTCCTCGACTGGAGCGCCGGCGACGTCGTCGCGGCGTCGACGGTCAACACCGGTCTCGCCGGCGTCGCCACGGTCGGGCAGAACCGACTCTTCGCGACGGACGACGTGGTCGCGGTCGTCGCGCAGGAGAGCGAGTTCGGCGCGGGAGCCGGCTGCGACTTCGACGGCGACACGAACTTCGACGACTTCGTCCTGCGCTGGGTCCCCGTCGCGGACCTCGGTGCGGCGGGCATGCCGACGACGCTCATGCTCCCGATCGACCGCAACCTCCCGGGCGGCGCGATGGGCGCGCTCGAGTACGCGGACCGCTTCGTCGTCGCCTCGCCGAGGACCTTCACGATCGAGACCGTGCCCGTCACGGGTTCGTTCGTCCACTGGCTCGACCCGCTCACGGACAACGCCTGGACCAGCGATCTGTTCGACCCCGACGCGGGCGTGTCGGACCCCGGCGTCAAGGTCGTCGTCGACCAGCTCTCCGACGAGACGCGCACGGGTCGCGTCCCGATGGGGCTGCGCGAGGCGTCGGTCCAACAGAACCTGAACCGCGGTTGTTTCGCGGTCGACAAGGACGGGATCGTCGGCGACGGCATCGGGGACATCACCGACACCGTCGCGTCGTGGCTGGTCTACAACGCGGGCAACGACCGCATGCTCGCCGCGGGCCTCGGTTGGGCCGTGCAGAGCGGCAACTCGGGCCTCGTGTTCGGCGGCGACCGCGCGTTCTTCCGCGTCAGCGAGGCCGAGGACGGCTTCGACTGGAACGGTGACATGGACACCGGCGACCAGGTGCTGTTCCGCAGCATCGCGACGAGCTGCGGTCCGGTGAACATGGGCACGCTCAACGCGATCGTCGGCGAACCCGCCGTGAACACGAGCGGTGCCGGCGGCGCGATCTACCTCGTCGACGAAGTCGCGGCCGGCGGCGACGTCAACGGCAGCGGGAACACGATCGGGTTCGCGGTCCGCCACTTCCGCTTCTGACGGACGACTCGGGCACGGAGCGGGACGCTTCGCGCCCGGACGAGGTCAGAGCCTCGGCTCGTCGAGGAGCGTCCGGACGACCGCGGCGGCGAGGATCGTCCGACCCGCGGGCGTCGCGATGCCGTCGTGCAGCTTCGCGAGCGAGGCGCCGCCGGTGGCCTCGAGGTCGACGCGCACGAGGCGTTCGAGGTCGCCCCGTTCGATCGCGACGGGGTTCGGTCCGACGGCCTCGGCGACGAGCGACCCCGCGCGGTCGCCGAGACCGCACCGGCCCGCGACGACGGCGAGTTCGATGCGCTTCGCGGCGCCGTCCTCCGCGCGGTCCGCCGCGCGGCGCGCACGATCGACCTCGGCCGCCACGTCGCCGCGCGAACGCGATGCGCGCCAGACCGCGAAGAGCGAGTCGCTCCACGGATCGGAGCCGGCGATCTTCGTGGCTCGTCCGCGATCGCCCCCGGTCTCGAGTCGCACCGCGAGGTCGAACCGAGCCACCGCGTCGAGCGATCCCGTCTCGAGCGCGCGGGCCAGCGCCTCCTCGCCGCGGCCCTCCCGAGCGAGCGCTTCGGCGCGAGCCCTGACGAGAGCGCTGCGACCGTCGAGATCGCGCCGCGGCAGCGCGTCGGCGAGCACGGCGAGCGACTCCGACGGCAGTTCGACGAGTCGTGCGAGACCGAGCGCCGCGGCCGCGCCGTGCGCCTCGGTGTCGACGAGTGCGAGCGCCTCCTGTCGGCGACCCATGCGCCACATCTCCGCCGCGACGCGCGCGCGGTCGTCGTCCTCGAGACCTCCCACGAGGTGCAGCAGCTCGAGCGCGGTCTCGACGCGTCCGGCGTCGAGCGCCCGACGCGCGGCGATGCGCGCCGCTCCGCGATCCTCCGCGCCCGACGCGACGAGTTCGCGCGCGGCGTCGAGTGCGCGATCGAGCGGTGCGAGCCGCGCGATCCCCTCGAGTCGCCAGGCCGCGCGCCGAGCCTCGGACGCGGTGCCGGCGACGTCGAGCTGCGCCGCCCACTCGCGTCCGACGAGGCACGTCGCGCGCACGAGTTCCGGGCGCACCTCGTCGCGGTCCGGCGCGACGCGCTCGAGCACGTGGCACAGCGCGACGACGGCTCCGGCGTCGTGCGCGGCGAGGCTGCGATCGACGTGCGCGTGCACCCACTCCGCGAGTTCGGTCGGCGACGCGGCGAGCGCGGCGGTGACCGCACCGCTCGGGTCGCCGGCGACGAAGAGCGCGTCGGCCAACGCGCGCCAGTGCGCGGCCCGAGCTTCACCGCGCAGCCCCTCGAGGTCGCGCTCGAGGCGCTGCAGCCACGGCACGGCCGCGCTCTCGTCCGGACGCACGTGCTCAGGAGCGAGGGCGTAGAGGTCGTCGGACTGGGCGAGCGACGGCGCGGACAGCGCCGCCAGCGCGGCGATCGCGATCGGGAGGGTTCGGAACATGTGGACGGTCCCGGGACGAGATCGGGCGGAGCGGGCACGCTTCTGCACGTCGCGACCCCGAAACGGTCCGGTCGGGCCCGCGACGGGGTCCGGGGCGCGCGTGCGCGGCTACCCTCGGCGCCCCGTGCCGCGCAGTCGGAAGATTCTTCACGTCGACACCGAGACCGGCTTCTCGGGCGGCGAGGTCCAGGTGCTCGGTCTGCTCCGCGCACTCCGCGACCTCGGTCACGTGGGCGAGGTCGCCTGTCCCGGCGGCTCGCCGCTCGAGGCTCGTGCGCGCGAACTCGGGTTCGCGACGCACGCCTTCGCGGCGCGCAACGACCTCGCGTTCGGCGCGGCACTGGGCCTCGCGCGCGTCGCGCGCCGCGGCGGACACGAACTCGTCCACCTCCACACGGGTCGTGCGGCCTGGGTCGGCGGACTCGCGGCGAGGATGGCCGGGTTGCCGAGCGTCGTCACGCGGCGGCAGGACAAGCGCCTGCGCGGTGCGAAGGCGCGGCTCGCGTACGCCGTGCTCCCGCGAGCTTCCGTCGGCATCTCGCCGGCCGTGACGGACCAGCTCCTCGCGGTCGGCGCGCGACCCGAGTGCACGGCGACGATCTGGTCGGCCGTGGATCCCGCGACGGTCGAGCCCTCGGCGCCGCGCGCCGAGCTGCGCGAGCGCTTCGGCCTCGGCGACGCGTGGTGCGTCGCGACGCTGGCGGCGTTGGTGCGGCGAAAGGGACTCGACGTGCTGCTCGAAGCGCTCGCTCGCTCGAGCGCGGCACGCGAGGTCGTCGCGCTCGTCGCGGGAGAGGGCGAGGAGCGCGCGGCGCTCGAAGCGCGGTCCGCGGCGTTGCCCGCGGGTCGACGCGCGCTGTTCGTCGGTCGCGCGCGCGCCGGCGACGTGCTCGGTGCGGCGGACGCGTTCTGCCTCCCGTCGCGCGCGGAGGGGCTCGGCGTCGCCGCGCTCGAGGCGATGGCGGCGGGCGTGCCCGTCGTCGCGACGCGCGTGGGCGGGCTCGCGCAGGCCGTGGGGGAGGCGGGCCTCGTCGTCCCCTCGGACGACCCCGACGCGCTCGCCGCGGCGCTCGACCGACTCGCGAGCGAGGACGGACTCGCGCGACGTCTCGCCGAAGCCGGTCGCGAACGCGTGCGATCGACGTTCCTGTTCGGAGCGCAGGCCGCGGCCTACGCGGCGCTCTACGAGCGCGTGCTCGAACGGTGAGTCGCGTGGATTGCGCGCGCTCCGCGCCGGAGGTCATCATGCGACGGCGCCGCGTCCGCGCGGCGACGTGCGACACGACGATGGGACGGACGATCGACGAACGCGGGGGGTGGCGCGGGCGGAGCGCCGCGCTCCTGCTCTTCGCACTGTTCCTCGCGTCCTGCGGCGGTCGCGCGCCGCAGCAGTCGGCCGACGCGCTCGGCCTGGCGCACGCGCTCGTCGACGCGGGCGGGCGCGCGTCGTCGCGGCGGGGTGCGAGCTCTCCGACACCGATGTCGAGGGAGCATTCGCCTCGCTCGCACGACTCCACGGCATTCGACGCGCCGAACCCGACGACGCCGGTGCGCCGCGCCTCGTGTTCGCGACGACGGCGACCGAACTCGGGCGCGAGCTCGTGGAGCGAGCGGGCGGCGCCGTCCTCGAGGACGGCGGCTTCGAATCTGCGCACCGTCGCTTCACCGGGGCCGACGACCTGCTGCGCCTCGCGATGCCGGACCCCGTGGCGCCGGGTCTGCCGCTCGCGGCGTGGATCGGTGGGGACGGCGCGACGCTCGCGACGACGGTGGAGCGCTGCGAGTTCTCGTTCCGCCCGCGCTTCGAGTGCTACCGCGAACGCTCCCTCGTGATGTGGGGCGCACTGACGCCCGACGGACCCGTCGTCGAGGGTGACGTCGACGATCTCCGAGCGCGACGGCGCGACGAGGAGCTCGGCCGCCCGGGCGCGGACGCCCGCGCCGACGGTCGGCTCCACGGCGACGAGCGCATCGTCGCGAACGTCGTCGAGCACCGCGATCCGGTGGAGTACGTGCGACTGTTCGGGAGTCTCGACCGCGTCGTCGTCGACCGCGTCGCGCTCCGCGTCGACCTCCTCGCGGGCGCGTTCGGCGGGGCCTCCGTCGAGGACATCGTTCGCGATCGGGTCGACGTGGCGCCGTCGGAGTGGGACAGGTGCTACGCGGGTCCGCGCGACTCCGGAGAGCGGACGACCTCGCTCGAACGCCGACCGTTGCCCGACCGCGTGCGCGGCGCGGGCCTGTTCCTGCCGACCGACCGCGTCGCGCTCGCGCGCGTCGAGGAGCCGCTGCGCGAACTCGCGGCGCTCGGCGCGAACTCGGTGCACCTCGTGTACCTCGAGCCGCTGCTCGCCGACGCGACGCACGCCGTCGCGACGACCTGGCGGAGCGACGCGCGCGACCTCGGCGCGATCCACTCGAAGGACGAGGTGCGCTTCGCCGTCGCCGCAGCGAAGCGCGCGGGACTCGCGGTGCTGCTCGAGCGCGAGCTGCTCGTGTCGCCGACCAACGACGTCGCGGCGTCGCCGATCCAACTCGCGACCGAGGAGGCGCGCGCACGCTTCGCCACGGACTTCAGGCGCTCCACCGCCGCCTTCGCCGCGTTCGCGGAGGAGCTCGCGGTCGAGGGCGTCGTGCTCGGCACCGACCTGCGCTCCGTCACGCGGACGCCCGCCGATCCGCAGGAGCCGGCGAACGAGGCCGAGGGCGCGATCCGCGCGGCCTGGTCCGCCATGTGGCGCGACGTCGTCGCCGACGTGCGCGCGGTGTACGGCGGCGCCGTCGTCTACGCCGCGCGCGACCCGTGGGAGGTCGACCGCACGGACTTCCAGGGCTCGCTCGACGCCGTCGGTCTCGCGTTCCAACCCGTGTTCGAGGACCTCGGGGGCGAGGTCCGCGCGAAGGGCCTCGCCGACGCCTACCGCTGGATGCTCGGCAAGGCGGAGGAGAGTGCGCAGGGTCGCGACGTCCTGCTGCTGCGCGCCGGCGTGCCGGCCGCGTCGCTCTCGTTCCGCGACCCGCGCCTGCCGCGCGGACCGCTCGACGTCGCGTTCGAGCGCGAGTCGATCGAGGCGCTCGACGCCGCGCTGGCGGCGACGGACGGTCCTTGCCGCGGCGCACTCCTGTGGGAGTGGACGGTCGATCCGGAGAAGCGCGGCGGTCGTGGTCCGGACCTGCGGCGAGCCGAGTACGAGGACGCGTTGCGCGCGTTCTTCGCGGCGGAGTGAGCGCGGCGTGGCACGGACACAGCAGGTGACGCACGGCGTCGACGACCCCGCAACGGTGCTGCGCGGCGTCGGCGAGCGCCGTGCGCTGCTGCTCCGGCGGATCGGCGTCGAGACGGTGGGGGACCTGCTCGCGCTGCAACCCCGGCGCGTCGAGACGCGCGGTCCCGTCGTCCCGGTCGGCGAGCTCGCCGAGCACGAGGGCTCGTGGGTCCAGGTCAACGTCCGCGTGCGCGGCGTCGCCTTCGTGCGCAAGGGGCGCGGCCGGTCGCTCGTGCGCGTGTCGCTCGAGGACCGCGATGCGCCCGCGGGGAAGGGCGCGCGCACCGAGGCGCTCTACTTCAACCAGCCCTATCTGCGGAACGCGTTCGAGAAGGGTCGCGAGGTCGAGCTCTACGGTCGCGTCGTGCGCGCGCCCGGCGTCGCACTCGCTGCGCCGCGACTCGTGCGCGACGACGACCCGCCGCCGGGGTCGCTCGAACTCACGTACCCGCTGACGGAAGGGCTCGGTCAGAACGTCCTGCGCTCGATCGTCCTGCGCGCGGTCGAACTGACGGCGCCGAGCGTCGTCGACCCGCTGCCGCGCGAGGTGCTCGGTCGCCTCGAGCTGCCGCCGCTCGGCGTCGCGCTCGTCGCCACGCACCGCCCGAACGATCGCGACGCGTTGCGAGCGGGGCTGCGCCGCCTGCGGCTCGACTCGGCGCTCGAGTTCCAGGCCAGGCTCGCCGCGCGACGGCGCGCGCGCGAGCGCGGCAGCGCTCCCGCCTGTCGCGCCGGCGCCGAGGTGCGCGGCGCCGTCCTCTCCGCGCTGCCCTTCGAGCCGACCGCGGCGCAGCGGCGCGTCATGGACGAGCTCGCGCACGACCTCGCGCGCCGCGCGCCGATGCGCCGACTGCTGCAGGGCGACGTGGGTGCGGGCAAGACGGTGTGCGCGCTCTTCGCCGTCGCCGTCGCCGCGCGCGCGGGGCACCAGGCCGCGGTGCTCGCGCCGACCGAGGTGCTCGCGGAGCAACACTTCGCGACGGAGCGCGAGCGACTCGAGCGGCTCGGCGTGCGCGCCGCGCTCCTCACGGGATCGACGAACGCGCGCACGCGCAGGAAGGTGCACGCACAGCTCGCGGCGGGCGAACTCGACGCCGTGTTCGGGACGCACGCACTCCTCTCGGACGACCTGCGTTTCGCGTCCCTCGCGCTCGCCGTCGTCGACGAGCAGCACCGCTTCGGCGTGCTCCAGCGCGAGCGTCTCTTCGCGAAGGGTCGCGACGTCCACCAGCTCCTCATGACGGCGACGCCGATCCCGCGCACGCTCGCGCAGACGCTGTGGGCCGACCTCGACGTCAGCGTGCTCGACGAGAAGCCACCGGGTCGCGAACCCTCGCGCACCTTCGTCCTCGGGCACGACGACCTGCCGCGCGTCCTCGCGCACGTCGCGGCGCGCGTCGAGACCGGTGAGAGCCTGTTCTGGATCGCGCCGCGGATCGAGTCGGCGGCCGGAGCGCGCGGGGCCGAGGAGATCGCGGCCGCGCTCTCGCGTTCGCCGCTCGGTGCGCGCGGCGTCGCGCTGGTGCACGGCGAGGTGCCGACGGCGGAGCGCCTGCGCCGACTCGCCGCCTTCCGAGACGGCGAGGCCGCGACGCTCGTCGGCACCACCGTGCTCGAGGTCGGCATCGACGTCCCGCGCGCCACCTGCATCGTCGTCGAGGGCGCGGAGCGCCTCGGCACGGCGCAGATCCACCAGTTGCGCGGTCGCGTCGGACGCGGCGGCGGCACGTCGTGGTGCTTCCTGCTCGCGAACGAGGCGGGACGCGACCGCCTGCGCTTCCTCGAGCGGACCGACGACGGCTTCGAGGTGGCGGAACGCGACCTCGCGACACGCGGGATGGGCGACCTGCTCGGCGAGCGCCAGACCGGCGCGAACGCGGAGGGTCTCGGCGACGGCGAACCGGACCTCGAGCTGTGGCTCGCCGCCCGCGACCTCGTCGCGACGTCGCCCGAGCTGCGCGAGCTCTACGCCGCGCGCGCCGAGTCGCGGCGGTAGCGGACCTCGACCCCGCCGCCGGCCTTGCGCACGGAGGCCAGCGCCTGGTGCGCCTCGCGGAAGAGGACGTCGTGGTCCGTCGGGTCGTTGAAGCGGCGCATGCAGACGCCGGCGACGAGGATCGGCGTCCGCTCGTAGTCGAGCCCCTGGTCGAGCGCTCCGGCGAGGAGCTTCTCGAGGCGCATGCCGAGCAGGCGCAGGGCCTGCGGCGTCGTACTCGGCGCGACCAGGGCGAGCACGCGTTCCGAGACGCGCGCGCACATGTCGCTGCTGCGGATGTTGCGACCGAGCGCCTGCGAGGCGAGGACGACGTGCTCGCCGTCGACCTGCTTCGAGAACTCGATCAGGAGCACGCCCAGGCACAGGTGGTCGAAGCCCTCGAGCCGCAGGCGCACGTGCGTCGCGAGCCGCTCCGCGAACTGGAGTCGGTCGGCGAAGCCCGTCTCCTCGTCCACGCCGCCCTCCTCGCGGACGCCGCCCGCCGTCGCCTCGGTCGAGATGCCGCGCGCGACGAGGAGCTGTTCGCGCGCCTCCTCGAGTCGCTCCGCGAACGAGCCGCCCGCCTCGAGGTTCTGGCCGAGCAGCGCCGCGGTCTCGCGCACGCCGCTCTCGAGCTCGAGCAGGAACGCGTCGACCGTCGCGGCGTCGAGCCCGAGGCGTTCGGCGCAGATCGCGCGGAGGTCGCGCAGCGCCGAGCCCTTGGCGTCGTCGGCGAGCACGCCCGCAGCGAGGTTGCCGATGTACGCGAACATCGCGAGTTCGCTCGCCTCGGACCCGTCGGAGGTGATGTCGTCGGCGATGTGCGTCTGGAACGCGACCGACGACGGCAGCGGCTCGGGAAGTCCCCAGTCGGCGAGGACGCGCGCCCCGAGCGCGCCGTGGTCGAAGCCGAGCACGCCGCGCTCCACGTCCGGCGTCGGCAGACCGGGCGCGTCCTCGCGCAGCTTCATGTGGTCGACGACGGGCTGGTAGCTCTCGGGCAGACAGCGCGCGAGGATCAGCTGACCCATGCGCGCGAGGAGTCCCGAGAGGAACGCCTCGTTCTGGACGCGCGATCCGACGCGGCGCGCGAGCTCGCGCGCCGCCACCGATGCGATCAGGCTGGTCTGCCAGAACAGCTCGACGTCGAAGTCGCGACAGCCCTTGCTGTTGTCGGTGGACGCGAGGGCGCTCGAGAGGGACAGGCCGATGCAGAGCTGGCGCAGGTTGCGCATGCCCATGACCATCGCGGCCTGCTGCAGGTCGGTGATCTTGTACTGGACCCCGTAGAGCGCCGAGTTCGCGAGCCGCAGCAGGCGCGAGGAGAGCGTCGCGTCGCGACCGATCGCCGTCGCCAGTTCGTCCAGTCGACAGTTCTCGTCCTGCGCGAGACGCACGACGTTGGCCACGACCGCCGGGGGGCTCGGCAGGTTCTTGGCCTTGGACAACGCACGGGAAACGGCCCGCTGGAGCGCTGCGTCTTCGAACATGGGGTGGGGCGCGGGGAGCACGGGGCGACCCCCGAGGGCCGCAGGGACGGCCGCGGGGGGTGTCCCGCACGTCCGGGGAGATCGGTCGTCGAGCCGGTCGAGGCGCAGCGAAACCCGAAACTCCGCCCCCTCGCAGCGGGTAGATCCGTGCGCCCCGCCGGATCCGCGTATCCTGTGGGGCCGTCCCGGCCCCGACGAGATCCCATGACACGCTCCCCGAAGCGCTCCGGCGCCACGGTTCCGCTCCGTTCCGGCGCCTTCGTCGCGCTCGTCCTCGCCGCCGTCGCGGCGCGCGTCCCGAGCCTGCACGCCGCGCCCCAGGAGGACCTCGAGAAGCTCGAGGCGCAGCGGCAGAAGGTCATCAGGACGCGAAGGATCGCAAGACCGGCAAGGGCGGCCTGATCCTCCCGCACACGAAGCACGGCGACGGACCGGCGCCGGCGCCCACGACAGGCGACGGCGCGGGACCGAAGAAGGACGCGACTCCGCACCGAAGGGCGGGGCGCCGACGACGGGAGCGTCGGACCGGACGCCGACGTGATCCTGGCCGAGCTCGCGGCGCGGACGAAGTTCTCCGCGACCGATGCGCGCGGCTTCGCGGACGAACTCCTCGCACGGCGAGGAAGGACTCGCCGCGGCGCGCCGCGGCATCGCGAGCTGAGGTCGAGGCGGTCCTGCTCTCGTGCGCGCGCGCCGTGCTCCTCGCGCAAGGACCCGCGGGCCTGGGGCTCCTGCGCGGACGACTGACGCGCGAGATGCCGAGCGACGCGATCGCTCCGCTGCTCCGCGCCGTCGACGAACTCGCGCCGGAGTCGCTCGGGATCTCCGACCTCGTCGCGCTTCTCGACCACCCGCAGTCCGCGATGCGCAGCACGGTCGAGCGCCTGCTCGCCGACCGTGTCACGTCGGCCGACATGCCGGTCCTCGTCCGCGCGCTCTCCGCCGAGCGCACCGACACGCGACTGCGCGTCCTCGACCTCGTCGGACGGCTCCCGGGCCGGGAGACCGTCGACCTCCTGTTCGCGCGCCTCGACGACTCGAAGCCCCAGGTCGCGCAGCGCTGCGCCGAACTCCTCGCGCTCCGCGAGGAGCCCGAGGTCCAGGCGCGCCTCGTCGAGACCGCCTTCTCGACCCAGCTCCTCTTCCGCGTACAGAGCTACGCGCTCCTCTCGCTCGTCGCGCGCGAGGACCAGCGCGGGGTCGAGATCGTCGGTCCGGACCGCGTCGACATGCTGGTGCGCAACCTGTCGTCGGCGGAGCCCTTCTCGCGCGGGGCCGCGGCCGTCGCGCTGGCCGGCATCGGCTACCGCAGCGACGCGCAGGAGGACCCGGAGTGGTTCCGGCTCCGCGTCCCGCACGAACTCGTCGCGATCCTCTCGGGCGGCACGAAGTACCACAAGGACTTCGCAGCTCTGAAAGAGCCCGCGCTGCGTCGCCTCGAACGCATCTCCGGTCGCAACTTCGGGAGCGACGGACCCGCCTGGCAGTCCTGGTGGGTCGCGTCGGCGACCGAATTCGCGCCACGGCGCGCGGCGCTCCCCGGCGGGTCGCTCGCGGTCGCCACGGTGCGCGTGGAGTGGACCGCCCTCGACGGGACGGTCGTCGCGCTCGCCGCCGACGGTGCGCGCGTCCCCGCGCCGGACGGCACGTTCTACCTCGACGAGATCGACGCCGCGGAGGCCTCGTCGGCGTGCTCGACGCCTCGGGTGTGTTCACTCCGCGCCGCCTGCCGGGCGGCCGGGTGCAGGAGGTCGAAGGAGCGCTTCACCGTCGCCGTCGGCGGCGCGGAGAAGTCGTTCGAGTTCGCGCGCGGTCTGCGCCCGACCTGGGCCGACCCGATCCGCGCGGAGATCACGGACCTCGAGGGCGCGAACGACTGGCAGCAGCTCGTCGACCCGCAGATGCCTGGAGCGCGCCGCGGACTGTTCCGTTCGGAGGCGTCGTGGTGGCGCGAAGCGCGTGCGGTGCCCGGCACCGAGGGCGCGAAGCGACGCGCGGTGAGGCGCAAGGAGCTCGCGCTCGCGGCGCTGCTCACGACGGACCCCGGTCGGCGCGGACCCGTCCTCGAGGATCTGCTCGACGCCTACCGCGTCCCCGGAGTGCTCGCTCCTGACGACGCGGGCGCGCTGCTCGGCATCGTCGAGACCGAGCCCTACCACTCACAACGAACGGCCACGCTCGTGCAGCTCCTCGTCGAGGCCGGGAGCACCGGCGGCGACGGCCGCCTCGACGCCGACTTCGGGCGCGACCTGTTCGACCGGCTCTACGAGCGCTACCGCGGCGGCGCGCTCGAGAGTCTCGCGCGCGTGACCGAGGCCGTCGGCGTCGATTTCGCGCGCGAGCTGTCGCGCGACCCGCGTTCGCTCGCCCGAGCGCTGTCGACGACGCTCCTCGCGCGTTCCGAGGACGAGGAGGACACGAAGCGGCTCGAGTCGCTGCTGTCGGACGGCGAGGTCGAACTCGTCCAGGAGGCGGCGATCGCAGCCATCGGGTCCGAGCACCGCGAGGATCTGCGGCACCTCGTCCTCGCGCGCGCCGAACTCGCGCCGTCGCGCGTGCGCCAGGCGGCGATCACCGCGCTCGGCGAACTCGGCGGACCCGGCGCGCTCGACGCGATGGTGGTCTGCTTCGCCGACGGGGACACCGAACTGCGCCGCACCGCGCTGCGCGCGCTCGGTCGCCTCGACGATCCGCACGCCGCCGAGATCGTCGTGCAGATGGTCTCGCGCGGTCCGTCCGACGACCTGTTCGAGACCGCGCGCGACACCGCGCTCGCGAGGGGGGAGCGAGCGCGCCTCCCGCTCGTCGACCTCGCCGTGAACGAGCGCTCGCCCGGTCACGCCGAGGCGGCGTTCCTCCTGGCGGAGATCGGCGCGGCCGAGGCCGTGCCCGCGCTGCTCGGCCTTCTCGCGAACACGGGAGCCGACGCCGACCGCGCCGCCGACGAACTCGCGGTGCTGTCGTGCCTCGACCTGCGTTCGCGCGAGGACCGCGGTCTCGCATGGCGCGCGTGGTGGGAGGGCGCCGCGCAGCGCGACCCGCTCGTGTGGTTGCGCGAGGCGCAGCGACGCGAGGGTCTCCCCGTCGCGCCGCCGGGCAGCCTCGAGAAGGGCGGCACGATCGACGGCGCGCTCGCGCTCGCCGCGACGGTGCAGGCGCCCGCGGGCGTCGTGTCGGAGCGCGCGCGCCGCGAGCTGACGCGCCTGCTCGGCGAGACCGTGCAACCGCCGCCGGCGAGCGGCGACGTCGCGGCCTGGCGCGCGGCGCTCGACTCCGCGATCGAACGGCGCTACCGCAACTGACGCGTGGACCTTTCGCCGTCGCACCGCGACCCGGTGGACGTCACGACGTGAAGGACCGACGCGGCAACCGCATCGCACTCGTCCTCGTCGCCGCGGCCGTCGGCCTCGTCGTCGCCTCGGCGTTGTTCGACCTGCCGAAGCGTCTGCTCGCGAGCGAGCGCATCGCCGCGCTCGCTCCGCAGATCCGCGCGAGCGCGGCCGAGTTCGACCTCGATCCGTACCTCGTCGCCGCCGTCGTCGACGCGGAGTCCTCGGGGCGCGTCGACGCCGTGTCGCGGGTCGGTGCGCTCGGGTTGATGCAGTTGAAGCTCGAGACCGCGCGCGAGAGGGCGCGCCTCCTGGGGATCGTGCGCGTCGACGAGTCGGCGCTCCTCTCCGACCCCGCGCTCAACCTGCGACTGGGCTGCGCCTACCTGCGCCACCTCCTCGACCGCTTCGGCGACGAGGACCCGCGCCCCGCGCTGATCGCCTACAACGCCGGACCGAGCAAGGTCGCGAAGTGGTTCGACGAGGCGGGCGGGTTCGAACCCTGGCTCGCGGCCCAGGACGCCGCCGCGCCGGCGCAGCCGGGGTCCGTGCGCCACTACGCCCGGAAGATCCTCGCGACGCAGGAGCGCTTCCGAGCCCGCGCGCTGCTCGGGGAACCTGTGGACTGACGGAGCCGCGCCGGGAGGGCGCCCCGCGGGTGCGGCGATTTCGCGATCGGTGCGTGCACCGCGACGCCGCGCCGCACTGCCACGACCGTCGGAGCCCGCGTCGGGCTCCCTTCCCCCTGCGGTCACCACGATGTCGTCCCTCCCGTCCCGCCTCGTCGGCGCGCTGCTCGGCGCCGCGCTCCTCGCCGCCCCGCTCGGCGCGCTCCAACAGTCACCCTCGAAGTCCGGACCGGTCCGCCGCGCCGATGCCGTCGCCGTCGGCGTCCCCTCGTCCTCGGCGCCGACCTGCGTCGCCTGGGGCGCGACGATCTACACACCGGCCAGCACGGTGAAGGCCGAGGGCTTCCTCGTCTGGCACGAGCATCCCGGCGGCGTCGAGGCCTACTCGTCGGCCGCGCGCAAGTGGACGCCGTTCGCGAGCGCGGGTTCGGCCGTCGTCGACTCCGGCGACTGGTGCGTACTCGCGAAGGACCCGATCGCGGGGATCGTCGCGTACAGCGCGCGGCTCAACAACGCCGCCGCGCTCCCGATCCCGCCCACGTCGTCCGTCGTCCTCATGGACTGCGACGACGACGTCGCGCTCGTCGTGATGCAGGACACCTCGGGCGCGTTCACGGCCTTCGGCTACAGCGCGGTGTGGGGCGCCTGGGTCGGCCAGCCGCTCGGGAGCACGTTCTTCACGCCCAACAACTACGCCATCTCGCGCTTCGTGATCGGCGTCGACGACGGCGGGACGTACCACGGTTTCGCCGCGCGCACCGGCGGATGGGCGAGCCAGCTCGGCGTCCCCGGGGCCACCATGCGCGCCGACGGCAACACGCTCCTCGCCGACCCGACCGCGGCCGGCTTCCTCAACGTCTACGCCTTCAGCGGCGTGCGCGGCTGCTGGTCGCCGTCGCCGAACATGGTCGCGGGCACGGCGGCCCAGCTCGACCACAACGTCGCGTTCGTCGAGCGCGACCCGGGCTTCCCGGGCACCACCTCGCCGACGGCCTACAGCGCCTACCGCGCGGGTTGGTTCTCGCAGCCCGTGCAGCCCGCGCCCGCCGGCGCCGCGCTGCTCAGCGACAACGTCGTCTACTTCCGCGCCATCACGCCGGGTCTCGAGAACCAGGCCTTCGGCGCGGGGCACGCCACCTGGGCCTCGCTCGGTGCGCCGAACACCCTGCTGCAGCTCGACGAGGACTACGCGCTCACGATCGACACCGTCTCGCTCGACGTGCACGGCTTCAGCGGTCTGTGCGGCGGCACGTTCGTGTTCGAGCTCAACGGCACGACCGCGTTCCCCGCGCCCCTCGTCGGTCCCGACCACGTGGGCGGCTTCGACACCGGCATCGCGATGCACACCTTCCGTCCGGCGCAGAACGTCTGGACGCCGCCGTTGCCGAAGAGCCCGAACGACCAGGTCTGGACCTCCGACGTGACGGTCGAGGTGCACTCGCTCGCGACGGCGACGTCGATGGGCACGCGCTACAACCCCTGGGTCCCGACGCCCGCGTTCGGCTTCAACCCGACCGGGACGGGGTCCGTCGTCGCGCACCAGGACCCGACGGGGACCGTGAACGTCTTCGACGAGCGCTGCGACATGTGGAACCCGCCGGTGGCGTTCGGCTTCCCGCGCCAGCTCACCGTCGGTCGCAACGTCGTGCTCTCGGAGCCCGTGCCCGGCACGGCGACCTCGATCGACGCCTACAGCGTGCAGCGCTGCGACTGGTCGTCGCCGCTCGGCTTCGCGCTGCCCGTCGTGACGAGCGGCGTGGAGGAGAACGTCGCCTTCGCGCTCGACTCGGCCGGTCTCCTGTGGGGCTACGGTTCGTCGAACGACGGGCAGACGTACTACCAGTGGCCGAACGGCACGGAGTACCTCGTCAGCGGTCCGGCCGCGTCGCCGGGCTGCAAGCCGACGCTGTTCGGCTACGGCGTGCGTTCGACGCCCGGCAACCTGTCCTGGGTGATCCTCGGCGCACCGCTGCAGTGCCCGCCGATCGTCGTCCCCGGCTTCTGCAACGAGCTGTGGCTGCCGATCACCTCGACGCTGTACTCGGCGGTGGGGGTGCACGACCTCGACTGCATGGTCGAGCTGCGACTTCCGCTCACCGGGACGCTGCTCTCGTGCATCCAGCCCTGGATGCAGGCCTTGACCTACGACATCGCCACGGGCCAGTTCTGCTTCGGCTGTCGCCGGGCGGACGCGCTCTGGCTGTTCTGACGTCCCCTGCCTCGACGTGCGCGGCGTCGCTCCCGAAGGG
>JAWKUH010000058.1:0-21136 GCA_041398665.1 Planctomycetota bacterium
CGTGCGGGTACACGTGCGTCTGCGGAGCGAGGTACGAGAAGCCGACCAGCACCTTGTCGGGGACGTCCTTCACGAGTTCCCAGGTCCTGGGGCAGCGCCGCCGGTTCTCCTCGACCGCGTTCGCGTAGGTCCAGTCCTCGACCTCGGAGTAGAGGACGAACAGGCGCCAGGAACCGGTGAAGATCTCGCGCTGGATGTACTCGAAGTAGTCCGCGGGGTCGATCGCGAGCGCCTCGTCGCGGATCGCCTCGAAGTTCGACGCGAGGGCGCGCAGAGCGGGGAAGTTCGCGTCGACGTCGATGAACATGGGCGTCCGTCCGCTCGCAGACGCTACTCGACGAGGCGATCGAGGTGGTACTTCACCTCGACGCAGAGCGTCACGCGGTCCTCGTTCGAGCGGTTCCCGACCTCGTGCTCGTACCGGCCGCCGTCGAAGGCCAGGAAGCGGCCCTCCTGGTACTCGCTGAAGGCCTGGCCCACGCGGATCGGGCAGCCCTCGGGAACCTTGATGCCCATGTGGCAGCGCGCGGAGTGGATGCCGCCCTCCGCGTCGAACACGCCGTCGAAGTGCGGGTAGATGTGCGTCAGCGGCGCGATATAGGAGAACGCCACGAGCACCTTGTCCGGGATGTCCTTCACCAGCTCCCAGGTCTTCGGGCACTTCCTGCGGTTCTCCTCCGCGAAGCGCGCGAACTGCCAGTCCGGGAAGCAGGAGTAGAGGATGAAGAGCTTCCACGAGCCCGAGTACTCGCGAGGCTCGAAGTACTCCTGGTAGTCGTCGAGCGACAGGGCCAACGCCTCGTCGCGGATCGTCTGGAAGTGCGGTTCGAGCGACCGCATGACCGGAAAGTTCGCGTCGACGTCGATGAACATGGCTGGGTGTGGCGGCGGCTCGCCGCGGGGGCTCGGCGCGACCTGCCTCAGACGACCAGCTTCGCGGGGTCGTACTCGAGCTCGACGCAGAGGGTGACGCGCGGCTCGTCCGACAGGTTGCCGGCCTCGTGCTCGAACTTGACACCGTCGAAGCCGAGCCACTTGCCCTCGACGTACTGCGAGACCTGGTCGCCGGCGCGGATCGGCGCCTTGCCCGCGGGCACCTTGATGCCCATGTGGCAGCGGATCGAGTTCTCCTTCAGGACGTCGTCGTCGACGAGGTCGCGGTGCGGGTACACGTGCGTGTGCGGCGCCTGGTACGAGAACCCGACCATCACCTTCCCCGGCAGGTCCTTCACGAGGTCCCACGTCTTCGGGCACGACAGACGGTTCTGCTCCATCTGCTTGCCGTAGTCCCAGCGCGGGTACTTCGTGAAGAGGATCAGGATCGCCCAGCCCCCGGCGTACGCGTTGGGATCGGCCCACGGCGTGTACTGCGAGAACGGGACGGCGAGGACCTCCTCGCGCAGCGCGGCGTAGTGCTTCTCGAGCTCCTTGAGGGCCGGGAAGTTCTTCTCGATGTCGACGAACATGGCGGTTCCGTGCCCTTTCCTTCGTCGGGCCCGGTACCTCGACTGTAGCACGCCGCGCAGCCCGTCGGACGCGCACCGATCGTGCGACGATCCGCCGCACGCACCAGTGCGAAGGCCCTCTCCGGACCCCGTCAGCGGCCCGTGAAGAAGCCCTCGAGGTCGCCGCGCAGCGCGCGCAGCTCGGCCCGGTCGACGTACATCATGTGCCCCGCCCGGTAGTAGTGGAGCTCGACGTTGTCGCGCACCTCCGCGGGCAGGAACAGGTGGTCGAAGGTGTACTCCGTCGCGAAGAACGGGGTCGCCAGGTCGTGGTAGCCGTTGGCCACGAACACGCGCAGCGCCTTGTTGCGGTTCATCGCGCGGCGCAGGTCCTCGCCGACGTTCAGGTACTCGTTGTTCGCCGGCCCGTAGTGCCAGGGGTGCACGCGCCCCGTGAGGATCTCGTACGGCAGGTCGCTCTCGAAGCCGAGGTCGCGGCGCACGTACTGGTTGAGCGTCATCGAGTACGCGCCGTTGATCGCCGACATGCTGGGGTCGTACTCGTAGCGCTCGCCGACGTCGTCGCGGTCCGTGCCGACGTAGCGCGCGTCGAGGCGACCGACCGTCAGGCCCTCGGCTCGCCGCAGCTCCTTGCAGAAGCGCCCGATCTCGACGCGCAGGTTCGCGCGCAGCAGCCACTCCGGCGAGAGCCCGGTGTACGTCGCGAGCCGCGTCGCGATCTCGCCGCGCTCGGCCGGGCTGAGGCGGTCGCCCTTCGTCAGAGCGACGGTGTACTCGTGCTCGGCGAAGCCGCGCACCTCGTCGAGGTACTCCTCGAGGTCGTCCCGGTGCGTCCCCGCGTGGTACGCCGCGATCGCGGCGTAGGTCGGCAGGAAGAGTGCGTAGGGCAGGTCGTTGCCGCTGTCGAAGCTGACGGTCTGCCAGTTGAGGATCGCCGACACGAGCACGAGTCCGCTCGGGTAGAGCCCGTAGCGCTCCTGCAGATGGTTCGCGAGCGCGGACGCGCGCGTCGTGCCGTAGCTCTCGCCCGCGAGGTAGATCGGGCGCTCCCAGGCCTTCTCGCGCGTCGTGAAGAGCCGGATGAACGCGCCGACCGACTCGACGTCCTCCGTCACGCCGTGGAACTGGCCGTCGTCGACGCCGTCGGCCGCGCGCGAGTAGCCCGTCGTGACGGGGTCGATGAACACGAGGTCGGTGAGCGGCAGCAGCGTCGACGCGTTGTCCGTCAGTCGGTACGGCGGGTCGTGGTCGAAGCCCTCCGGCCCCATGTCGACGCGCTTCGGTCCGAACGCTCCGAGGTGCAGCCACACCGACGACGAACCCGGCCCGCCGTTGAAGCAGTACGTGATCGGCCGGTCCGCGCGGTCCGAGGCGACGGAGTAGTGGACGAAGAAGATCGAGGCCCGCGCGTCGCCGTTCTCCTCGCGCAGCACGATGCGACCGGTTCGCGCGGTGTAGGCGAGCTCCTTCCCGTCGATCGTGACGCTGTGCTCGGTCTCGACGACCTCGTCCTCGAGTTCGCCCTTCGCCGGCTTCGCGTCGGTGTCGCGGGGCCCGATCTCCTGCGCGACGGCGAGCGCGTTCGACGGGAGGACGAGGAGGGCGGCGACGAGGATCGGGGTGAGAGCTCTCATGGTCGTGTCGCGGGCGTCATTCGCCGGAGATCGTCTCGATCTCCTCGGGCGGCGGTTCGAGTTCGTCGAGGATCTCGACGTAGGACAGGTAGCGCGAGGCGGCGAGTGCGCCGGCCTCGACGGCGTCGACCACGGCGCAGTCCGGCTCGTGGTCGTGCGAGCAGTCGGGGAAGCGGCAGCGGGCGTTGTAGGGCTCGAAGTCCTGGTACAGGTGGCGCAGTTGGCGCTTGTTCACGCCCCACGGCCGGAACGTGCGGATGCCCGGCGTGTCGACGACGACGGTGCCCTCGTCGTCGACCGGGATCCACCTCGAGAACGTCGTGGTGTGCTTGCCGGACGACCAGTACTTGCTGATCTTGCCGATCTCGAGTTCGAGGCCGTAGAGCGCGTTGAGCAGCGTCGACTTCCCGACGCCGGACGCGCCGTAGAGCACGCTCACGCGACCGCTCAGGCGCACGCGCAGTTCTTCCAGGCCCGTGCCGTCGGTCGCGCTCGTCCCGAGCACCTCGAAGCCCGCGCGCTCGTACGTCGCCCGGATCCCGTCGGCCTCGCCGCCGCGGTCGAGGTCGAGCTTGTTGATCAGGACGATCGCTGGGATGTCCTCGAACTCGCAGGCCGCGAGGATCCGATCCGTCCGGTTCGACGAGAAGCCGGGCTTGCCGAGCGAGTTGACGACGACGACCTGGTCGACGTTCGCGAACAGCACCTGCCGCCGCGGGTCGTGGCTCGACGAGACCTTGGACAGCGAGTTCGTGCGCGGCAGCACCGCGTCGATGCCCATCGGGTCGCCGTCGGGCGAGAGCTGCACCAGGTCGCCGACGGCGACGGGGTTCTTGAGGTCGCCGAGTTCCTCGAAGAGCCGTCCGCGCGGCGCCGCGCGGACCACCCGACCGTCGAGGAGCACGTCGAACGCGCGCGCGTCGCCGCGGAGGACGCGGCCGACGGGCGGCTCCGAGGCGGCTCCGTCGCTCGGACCCTGTTCGTCGGCTTCGGGCGGGTTCACGGCCGAGTAGGCTACCACCCGCCGAGATGCAGGAACCCGTCCGTTCGCGCTCCAACGCCGTCGTCAAGCTCGTCCGAGAGGTGCGGGCGCGCAAGCGCGACGACCTCGTCGTCGTCGAGGGCGAGCGCCTCGTGCGCGACGCGCTCGCGCGCGGTCCGCGGGTCGAGGCGTTGCTCGCGGCGGAGGGCGCGGAACTCGATCCGGCGTTGCTGGCTCGGCCCGAGCTGCGGCGCGCGAGCACCGACGTGATGCAGGCCGTCAGCGGACTCGTCCACGGACCCGGCGTGCTCGCCGTCGTCGAGGCGCCGCGCTGGATCCCGATCGCCGAGTTCGCGTTCCCGGCGGAAGCGTTGCTCCTGTGCGTGTCGGGCGTCGCCGACCCCGGGAACCTCGGCGCGCTCGCACGCTCGGCCGAGGCCGCCGGTGCGTGCGCGATCGCGGTCGCGCCGGGCGGTGCGCACCCCTTCGGCGACAAGGCGCTGCGCGGTTCGATGGGGAGCCTGTTGCGCCTGCCCGTCCTGCGCTTCGAGTCGGGCGACGACGTCGCGCGTACCGGGCTCGTCTCCGTCGTCGCAGCGACGCGCGACGGCGTCGACCACCGCGCCCACGACTGGCGCGGGAACGTCGCGGTGTGGGTGACGGGCGAGACCGGATCGGTCGTCGTCGAGCCGCCGCGCGACGCGCGCGCCGTCACCATCGCCATGTCGGGTGCGGTCGAGTCGCTGAACGCGGCCTGCGCCGCGACGCTGCTGCTGTTCGAGGCGCGGAGGGCGCGCACGTGACGGGCCTGTTCGGTGACGACGAGCCGCGCGACGCAGCGCCCGACGCGCCGGTGCGCGGCGACGCACCGCTCGCGGAACGCATGCGTCCGCGCGACCTCGGCGAACTCGTCGGGCAGAGCAAGCTCGTCGACGAGGAGGGCGTGCTCGCCGCGATGTTGCGTGAGGGACGCTGGCAGAGCCTCGTGCTGTGGGGCCCGCCGGGCTGCGGCAAGACGACCGTCGCGCGCCTCGTCGCGCGCGCGAGCGGGCGGCGCTTCCGGCCGTTCTCCGCCGTGCTCGGCGGCATCGCCGAGATCCGCAAGGTGATGCAGGAGGCGGAGGCGGCGCGCGCGAAGGGCGGCGAGGCCACGCTCTTGTTCGTCGACGAGATCCACCGCTTCAACAAGGCGCAGCAGGACGCGTTCCTGCCGTTCGTCGAGAGCGGCGACATCCTCCTGATCGGCGCGACGACGGAGAACCCGAGCTTCGAGCTCAACTCCGCGCTGCTCTCGCGGGCGCGCGTGCTCGTGCTCGAGCCGCTGGGCGAGGAGCAGCTCGTGCAGCTCCTCGAGCGCGCCCTCGCCGACGAGGTCCGCGGGCTCGGCGGGCGGCTCGCGGCGGTGCCGCAGGCGCTCCACGAGCTCGCGCGCGCGGCCGACGGCGACGCGCGGCGCGCGCTGACGCTGCTCGAGACCTGCGACCTCCTCGCGGGGCCGAGGCGCGAGCTGACGCCGGCCGTGCTCGCGCGGGCGCTCCAGCGCAAGACGCTGCGCCACGACAAGAAGGGCGAGGAGCACTACAACCTGATCAGTGCCTTGCACAAGTCGATCCGCAACTCGAACGCGGACGCGACCGTGTACTGGCTGACGCGCCTGCTCGAGGCCGGGGAGGACCGCGACTTCCTCGCGCGCCGCCTCACGCGGATGGCCTTCGAGGACATCGGTCTCGCCGACCCGGATGCGCTGCCGCGCACGCTCGCGGCGTGGGACGCGTGGAACCGGATGGGGTCACCGGAGGGTGAACTCGCGCTCGTGCAGGCCGCCGTCCTCCTCGCGCGCGCGCCGAAGAGCAACGCCGTCTACGTGGCCTACGGCGAAGCGCGGAAGGACGTCACCGACAAGCCCGCCGAGCCCGTGCCCCTGCACCTCTGCAACGCACCCACCGGCCTGATGCAGGCCCTCGGTTACGGGAAGGGCTACCGCTATGCGCACGACGATCCCGATGCCGTGACCGAGATGGAGTGCTTCCCGCCGGGCCTGGTGGGGCGGAAGTACTTCGACGAGGAGTGATCGGCGGGCGGCCTTCGGCCGCGCAACACGATTCACAGGGAGCCGGGGAGAACACAGAGGTTGAACGGCAACAGTTCTCGTGTCGCCTCTGTGTCCTCCCCGGCTCCCTGTGAATCGTTCCTGTCGACGCCGCAGGCGCCGAGCGCAGCACCTCGCGCCGGCTCCTGATCAGGCCGTGACCAGCCCGCGCCGCACGAGGAGGGCGTGCGGATCGAGGTCGCGCCCACGGAACTCGCGGTACATCTCCATCGGCTCGCGCGTGAAGCCGCGCGAGAGGATCGCGTCGCGGTAGCGCGCACCGTTGGCGCGGGTCATGCCGCCGTCCTCCGTGATCCGACGGTAGCCGTCGGCCGCGAGCGCCTCGCTCCACATGTACGCGTAGTAGCCCGCGCTGTAGCCGCCGCCGAAGACGTGCATGAAGTACGGCGTACTGTAGCGCGGCGGCACCAGTGCGTTCGCGACGCCCGCTCGCTCGAGCGCCGCGCGCTCGAACGCCTCCACGTCGTCCACCCGATCGCCGTGCCGCAGCGTGTGCCACGCGAGGTCGAGCAGCGCCGCCGCGACGTACTCCAGCGCGTCGAAACCCTGCCCGAAGCGCCGCGAGGCGCGCACCTTGTCCACCAGCTCCTGCGGCATCGGCGCGCCCGTCTCGTGGTGCTTCGCGACGCGCGCCAGGACCTCCGGCTCGAACGCGAAGTCCTCGTGGAACTGCGAGGGGAACTCCACGAAGTCGCGCGGCACGTTCGTGCCGGACAGGAACGGGAACCGCACGCGGCTGAACAAGCCGTGCACGGCGTGCCCGAACTCGTGGAACATCGTCGTGACCTCGTCGAAGCTCATCAGCGCCGGTTCGCCCGGCGCCGGCTTCGGCACGTTCATCACGTTCGCGACGAGCGGCAGCTCGCCGCGCAACGCATTCTGCTCGGCGTAGCTCGTCATCCACGCGCCGCCGCGCTTGCTCTCGCGCGCGAACCAGTCGCCGTAGAAGAGTCCGACCGTCGCGCCGTCCTCGCCGACGACCTCCCAGACGCGCACGTCCGGGTGGTAGACGGGTAGGTCGGTGCGTTCGCGCATCTCGACGCCGTACAGCTCGCGCGCCATGTGGAACACGCCCTCCTCGAGGACGCGCTCCAGCGGGAAGTACGCGCGCACCTCGGCGTCGTCGAGGTCGAAGCGTTCCTCGCGCAGACGTTCCGCGGCGAACGACCAGTCCCAGGGCTCGAACGTCGCGCCCGGAGCGTGCACCGCGAACCACGACTCGAGCTCGCGCCGCTCCTCCTCGGCCTTCGCGACGATGCGCGGCACCATGCGGTCGAAGAGTGCGCCGACGGCCTCCGGCGAGCCCGCCGTCTCGTCCGCGAGCACCCACTCCGCGTGGCTCGCGTACCCGAACAGCGCGGCGCGCTCCGCTCGCAGCTCGGCCATGCGGCGCGCGAGTTCGCGCGTGTCGTTCGCGCCGCCGCGCCGGCAACGCGACCACGACGCCTCGTGGACGCGCCGACGCGCGTCGCGGTCCTCGAGCGAACCGAGCGTCCCCTGCGACGTCGGGAGTTGCAGTCCGAGCAGGTACCGGCCCGCCTTGCCCGCCGCCTTCGCGCGGTCCGCCGCCGCCGACACCGAACTCGCCGGCAGCCCGCGCAGCGCTTCCGAGGAGTCGAACTCGACCGCGAGCGCGTTCGTGTCGGCGAGCAGCTTCTCGCCGAACGTCGTCTGCAGGCTCGACAGCTCCTCGTTGATCGCGCGCAGTCGCGCCTTGCTCGCGTCGTCGAGTTGCGCGCCGTTGCGGACGAACTCCGTGCGGTAGCGCTCCACGAGCCGCCGCGCCTCGGGGTCCGCGAGCTCGTCGCGCCGCTCCCACACCGCATCGATCCGCGCGAACAGCGCCGGGTCGAGATACACGTCGTCCTGGTGGCGCGCGAGCAGCGGCGCGAGCTCGTTCTCGACCGCCTGGAGCGTCGCGTTCGTGTGCGCGCTCGTCAGCGACTGGAAGATCCCGCGGGCGCGGCCGAGCAGCTCGCCGGCGAGTTCGAGCGCCTCGACCGTGTTCTCGAACGTCGGCGGGGCTGCACTCCCCGCGATCGCGCGCACCTCCGCCGCGCGCCGCCGGATCCCCTCGAGCAGGGCCGGTCGGTGGTGCTCGTCGCGGATCGCGTCGAAGCGCGGCGCGCCGAAGGGCAGGGGGCTCGGTTCGGCGAAGGGGTTGTCTGCGTCGAACTCTGCGTTCGTGCTGCGCGTCGAGGTCATGCCGGACAGCGTACGGAGTTCCGGTGTTCCCGACGAAACCGGCCGCCCCGCTCCTTCGAGCGGGGCGGCCGGTCGGTCGCGGATCTCGTCCGATCTCGAGCTACTGGAGGTCCGGGACGAACTCCACGATCTCGATCGAACCGAAGACGTCGCCCACGGCGAGCGGCTGCGAGCAGGAGGTGTGGAAACCGATCTGCTGCAGCAGCGTGCCGTCCAGGTCGAACACGTCGACGAAAGTGTTGGCCTTGAGGTTGTGGAGGCCGAGCACGGCCGCGTCCGCGACGACGATGTCGCCGGGCGAGACGATCTGGTCGGCGTAGACCTGTCCGGCGTGCAGGTAGACGACGACGCGCACGGCCGTCGCGCCGGACGGATCGCCGTCGCAGAACCACTTCGAGGCTTCCTGGTCGTTGTCGCTCGCGCTGCAGTCGTTGCCCGTGTAGCGCAGTCCGAGGCGCGCCGCCTTGCCGACCTCGCAGCCGGTGTCACCGGTGTCGAGGGGGCAGATGCGGCCGCCGGCCGCACTCGATGCCGAGAGGATCCGGAACGGTCCGAACTCGACGCCCGGTGCGACCGGGGTGGAGCAGTTCGCCTTGATCGTCGCGACGAGGGCGCCGTCGACGCGGACGTCGACGAGGCTCGCGAGCGTCGCCCCGCCGTTCGAGACGTCGAACGACGCACCGGGGGAGACGATGTCGGCGAAGTAGAGCTCGGAGGGCTTGTTCTTGCGGAAGAGCTCGACCAGTGCGTCCTGCTCCCCCAGGTAGCGCAGCGTGAGTTCCGTCACGCCGCCGCTGCAGGGCTGGCAGTCGTCACAGGTCCCGTACGACTTGCCGACGATCTGCAGCGAGTTCGACGCGCACAGCTCCAGGGTCTGCGGGTCGATCGTGACCGCCTGGACGTTGAGCGGGATCGAGAAGTACATGCGGCCGCACTTGGCGACGTGGCTGTAGGCGGCTCGACCGTCCGCGTCGAGCTCGACCGGCGTCACGAGGAGCGTCGGCGAGAACCCGACGTCGAGCGTCAGCGTCGGGCTCAGGACGGTGGGCCCGGGTCGAGGTCGAGGAGCAACCAACCCACCGTGCCGGGTTCACCGGACAGGTCGAGGTGGACCGTCTCGCCCGGGGCGTAGTCGGGTTGATCGAGCGTGAGCGTGATTCCGTCGCAGGACGGCGGGCTCGCGATGGCCGATGTCAGGCCGAGTGCGAGGCGGCGAGGAACATGGAACTTCCGTGGGTCTGGATAGGCTGGACGTGGTCTCTCCCGCGTCCTCCGCGCATCCTACCCGCAGGGTCTTCGCGCGTTGCCGTTTTGCAACTTCCTGAGTCGAGTTCCGCCGCCGATGTTCCGCCGTCGTAGACCGAAGAGACGAGAGCCCGACTGGTTCGTCTGCCCGGTCTGCGGCTCCGACGTCCCGGTCGGCGCGCTCGCGTGCAAGGAGTGCGGCTCCGACGACGAGACCGGCTGGTCCGAGGACACGGCCTACGACGGGCTCGACCTGCCCGAGGCGCCGTTGGCGGAACTTCACACCTTCGACGACTTCCTGCGGCTCACGCGGCGACCGCCGTGGTGGAAGCGGCCGCTCCACCTCGCGCTCGTCGCCTTCCTGATCGTCGCGATCTTCTTCGGCTGGAGCGCGTGCATCGGCTGACGGGCGACGTCAGCCGATCAGGCGGATGCAGAGGGATAGCGGTAGGGAATGCCTTCCTTGGCCTTCAGGCAGGCGAGGATCGGCAGGACGATGGACGCGATCGCGACCACCGGGATCAGCACGAAGCCGACCAGCACGAAGCACAGCAGGAACGTCACGATGCCCCAGATCACGATCGTGATGGCGAAGTTGACGGCTTCCTTGCCCTGTTCGTCGACGAACGCCGACTCGTCCTTCTTGATCAACCAGACGATCAGCGGGCCGACCACCGGGATCCGGGGACGTAGGCGGACAGGATCGCGAGGTGCGCGAGCATCGCTGTTCTTCTCGTCGTCGGTGAGCAGGACGGCGTCGTAGGTCTCTTCCAAGGTCTCTCCGTGCGTGGAACGTCGCGGGGCCCCATGGTGGGGCCCGCGCACCTACTCGCAACCGGATCGGCATTCACGCCGTCACGGCACGAGCGCACGCTCGACGGCGTACTGACGAACGACAACGGCGCACCGGGCGCGAGGACGTCGAGCAGCGTAGGCGTGGTGCACCGTGAGGCCTGCGAAGACGGGAAGTGGCGGGACGACGAACTCGCTGTGCGCGGACCCGTAGGGGTGGATCAGGTTGAAGGGCGCGGTGAGCAGACCGCCGCCGAACAGCGTCCAGGTCGTGTACTCGAAGTAGATGTCGGGCACGGCGGCAGCGTCCACGGCGTGCCGATCACTGGGTAGCCCGGCGACGTCCCCGTCACCGATCCGAACAGGAAGCGTCGCCGTGCGCCGTGCCGGGCTGCAGGAGCAGCGGCCGAGCCGTCGCTCGCGAGCGAGATGGTGTCGGCGAAACCGACGAGCGACGGGAGGTCGTAGACGTCGATGCTCGTGCCGCACGGTTGCGAGATCTGGCCCCGGCCGACCGCGGTGCTCCCGTCGATGTCCACCCCGAACCGCTTGCACCCCGCGCTCCCGGCGAGGTCGGCGGCGTGTCGCCAGGAGCCGTCCGACTCGCGTTCGAACACGTCGGCCGCGCCGAAGTTCGTCCCGTGCGTGTCGGCCGAGTTGGCAGTTACCAACACCCGGTCCCCGGACATCGCGACCCCACCTCCGAAGAAGTCCTGCGCCGCTCCGTTCGGGCGGACGAGCTTCGCGGTCTCGACCCAGCCGCCGCCGACGGATCCCGGAGGACGCTCGAACACGTAGGCGGCACCGCGGTCCTGATCGGCGCTCTCGTCGTGACCCGACGCGCCGACGATCATCCGGACGCCCTCGATGTCGATGTTCGCGCCGAAGCCGTCGCTCGTCTCGCCGTCGCTCGCGACCAGCGTCTGCGCCAGGGACCACGAGCCGTCGCCGTTCCTCTCGAACATACGCACGGACCCGGGTCCGCCCGGCGACGCGATCCCGACGGCGACCGTGTCACCGGAAACGGCGACGCCGGTCGGAGCGTCGGACCCGAGGGCGAGCCGGTAGGGCACCCATGTGCCCTGTGTCGAGCGCTCGTCGACGACCACACCCACCTATTCCCCAGAAGCCGTTGGTCAGGTCGTAGAGGTGCGTCGTGAGCTTCCTCACGACCCGCTCACCGTCGGTGTCGACGGCCACGACACCGTTCTTCGAGAAGAGGTTGGGCGGATTCGGCGGCGTCGCGAGATCGGTCCAGAGGTTGTAGCTCGGCAGCCATCCGCTCGCGAACCAGTCGTCGTTCGCGTCGCGTTCGTAGACGCGGATGGCGGCGTACCAGGAATAGTCGTCGTCGGGGTCGCCCGTCCCGAACGCCGACTGGGCGTAGTGGAACTCGGACGCGACGACGAACAGATCGCGTCCGACGGCGAGCCGAGAGGAGGAGCCCCACGTCGGATAGAGCGGCTGGGAGAAATAGGAGTCCTCGAACGACTCGGACCAGCTCCCGTCGGGCTGACGCTCGTGGATCACGACGTCCCACCCGTCGCCGAAGTCGAGGAGACTCACGATCGAGTCGCCGTACACACCGGTTCGCACCGCGGTCGGGTTGAAAGCGGTGGGGCCGTCGACCGGCAACGTCGTCGACGGCTGTACGACCTGGGCGTGTGCGACCGCGCAGGTCGCACCGAGGAAGAGGGGCAGAGCGGCGAGCTCGCGAACCATGTGATCGTCTCCCGTCGGGCCGGCACCCGCCGGTTCCCGATCGCCGCCACTGTACGCCTCGCCCTCCGAGTGCGCGCGGGGCCGCGTCACGACCGGCGCAGCGCCGCTCCGCGACCCCTCAGGGCACGAGCGTCACGCTCGACGGCGTGCTGACGAACGACACCGCGCACCGGGCGCGAGGACGTCGAGCAGCGCGTAGGCGTGGTGCACCGTGAGGCCCGCGAAGACCGGGGGGAAGTTCGGCGGGACGACGAACTCGCTGTGCGCGGACCCGTAGGGGTGGATCAGGCCGAAGGGCGCGGGGAGCAGACCGCCGAACAGCGTCCAGGTCGTACTCGAAGTAGATGTCAGCATGAGCGGCAGCGTCCACGGCGTGCCGATCACCGGGTAGCCCGGCGACCCCGTCACCGATCCGAACAGGAAGAAAGTCGTCGCCGTGTGCCGTGCCGGGCTGCAGCAGCAGCGGCTGCGAGCCGCTGCTCGCGAGCGAGATGGTGTCGGCGAAACCGACGAGGACGGAGGTCGTAGACGTCGATCTGTTGGTCCGTACCGGATCCTCGCGTGCCGCCGACGACTCTCGTGCCGTCGAAGCCGAGCGTCCTGAGCATGACACGGCGCCGTTCGACGGCGCGAGGTCGGCTTCGTGGATCAGTTTGCGCGATCGCGGACGAAGACGTCGGCCGCACCGGCGTCCAGGCCATGGGTGTCGGCACCTGGCGAGCGAGGACGACCGGTCGCCGACGAGGCGGCAGGTCCCGAGCGCGTCCCCGGCTGCGCCGTTCGGACGAGGAAAGCCGTGGCGGCCCAACTCCTGTCCGGCTGGTTCTCGAAGATCCGAGCGACACCCTGACCGCTGCCGCCGCCGAGGTCGGCATTCGGGTCGACGGCGACGACGACGCCCGCTTGGATGTCGACAGCGTCCGTCGTGGGGAAGAAGACGGGTCCGCCGGCGGTGTTCAGCAGCGTGCTCTCCACGTTATGCGCCGGACGTGTCACGTCCGACACCGAGCAGGTTCGAAGCCGCCATCACCAAGTGGTCGCCGTCGATGGCGACGGACGACGTACTGGGCGAGTAGAAGGAGGTCCAACCCACGAGCGTCCACGTCGCGCTCGCGTTGCGCTCGAAGAACTGCAGGGTCTTCGTTCCCGTCGGACCCACCTGACCCGGAATCACGCTCCAGTAGTCGAGGAGGAGCACGAGCGACGCCCCGTCGCAGTCCGCGTCGAGAAGAACGTCTCCCAACAAACCTCCCCAGTCCCACGACTCCGACCACGTGCCGTCGTCAGAGCGGACGAGTTCCCGGATCGTCGGCCCCGCCGGCGTCGACGCCACCCCCGGATTCCACGGATTGTCCACCACTTGGTCGAGCCCACCAACACGCCGCGGTCCGTGAACGCGACCACGACGTCGCCGTACGCGGTCGTGTAACCACCGTCGTCGGACGTGACGGCGTCTACGGAGTGCTCCAGCTGCCAGACACCCGACTCGTCGCGTCCGAAGATGTGTGCGACGGGCGATCCGTAGACGCCTTCGCCGCACACGAGTACGTCGCCGCGGACGTCGACGGCCCGAACGGAGTAGGAACCGCTTCCCCATGGCGTGGGGGAAAGCGTCGCAGACGGGCAGATTCTGGGAGCGCGCGACCGCGCAGGTCGCACCGAGGAAGAGGGACAGAGCGGCGAGCTCGCGAACCATGTGATCGTCTCCCGTCGGGCCGGCACCCGCCGGTTCCCGATCGCCGCCACTGTACGCCTCGACCTCCGAGTGCGCGCGGGGCCGCGTCACGACCGGCGCAGGGCCGCTCCGCGACCCCTCAGGGCACGAGCGTCACGCTCGACGGCGAGCTGACGAACGACACCGGCGCACCGGGCGCCGCGAGGTCGAGCAGGACGTAGGCGTGGTGCACGGTGAAGCCCGCGAAGACCTGCGGGAAGGCCGGCCACACCGCGAACGAGGTCTCCGCGCCGCCGTCGGCGTCGATCGACCCGTTGGGCTGCGCGAGAAGGCCTCCGCCGAACAGCGTCCACGTCGTGAACTCGAAGTAGACGTCGAGGTTCAGCGGCAGGGTCCACGGCGTGTTCGGCACGGGGTAGCCGGGCGACGTCCCCGTGATCGAACCGAACAGGAAGTAGAGCTGGCCGGCGCGCGCGCTGCCGGGTCGGAGCGCGAGTCGTTGTTCACCTCCAGCCGCGCACGAGATCGTGTCGCCGAAGCCGACGAGCGAGTCGAGGTCGAAGACGTCGATCCGCGCGGGGAAGGTCGGGCCGGTGACCGGCAGGACCGCGAGCGAGCCGTCGAGCGCTCCGGTCCGACCGTGGCTCGTCGTGCCGGCGCTCACGACGAGTTCGACCTCGTGCTGCCACGCGCCGCTCGGGTCGACGACGAAGACGTCGCTGCTCGGGACGGAGGCACCGAGGTGCTCGATCAGCACGCGCGGACCGGAGAGCGAGACCGAATCCGCGCTCTCGCCGCCGACCGCACCGGGTCGGACGAGCTTCGCGGTCTCCGACCACGTCGCGCCGCTCGAACCCGCGGGCCGCTCGAAGACGTACGCCGCGCCGCTCACCACGCCGTTCTCCGACGCACCCTGGTCGACGACGACGGCGCGGTCGCCCTCGATGTCGCAGTCGCGGCCGTAGAAGTTCGTGCTCGCGCCGGGATCGCTCGTCGCGAGGTCCTGCGCGAACGACCAGGTCCCGCCGCCCGAGCGCTCGTAGACCTGCGCGAAGCCCGCGCCGCCCGTGAGGCTGCTGCCGCAGACCACCGCGGCGTCGCCGTCGACGGCGACACCGCGCACGAGGACGCCCGTCCCCGTGAGGTCGACCGTGCTCTCGAGCGCGTAGTCGCCCGACGCGTTCCTGCGGTGGAACGTCACGTACGACTTGGGGACGGTCGGCGGCACGGTCGGGAGCGCGCCGGGGACGTAGCTCGACCACGCGACGACGCACGTCGTCTCGTCGAGCGCGAGGTCGGTCGCATAGCCGCCCGGACCGAGCCCGACCGGGAACGCGAGCGCCCGCGTGTCGGTCGCGCCGCTTCCGAGCCACGTCGTCACGGCGGCGTTGCCGAAGCTCGGCACGTACGTCCCGTGGATGTTCTGCGCCCACTCGGCCGCGGCGTGCGCGATCCGCCCCGCAGCGAACTCGGAGGTCGTGCCGCGGAGTTCCGCGACGAAGGAGATGCCGCTGATCCCGGCGACGGCCTTCGACCCGGCGTTCGAGAACGTCCCCGACGCGCTTCGCTCGTAGAAGTCGAGCACCAGGAGCGGACCGACCTCGTGGAGTCCGGCGACGGTGTGACCGTCGGTCACGACGCGCGTGAACCTCTGCGCGAGGGCGCCGGGTGCGTCGATGGTGGTCGACGGTGACAGCGACTGGGCCGAGAGCGGACCGGTCGAGAGCGCGAGGCCGACGGCGAGTGTCGCGAGGAGGCGGGGCGAGCGCATGGAGTCCTCCGAGGACGAGCAACGGCGCCGCTCCCGAAGTGGGAGCGACGCCGTCACTCTACGCGAGGGCGGCCGAGTCCGCTCGGTGTCGCGAACGGCCGCGGCCTCAGGGAAGGAGCTGCACCGAGACCGCGTTGCTCACGTGCGAGACCGGGACGCCCGGCGCGAACGAGTCGAGCAGGACGTACGCGTGGTGGACGGTGAGGCCGGCGAAGACGGCCGGGAAGCCCGGCCAGATCGCGAACTGCGTCTCGACCGTGCCGTCGAGTCCGACGAGGCCGCTCGGCTGCGCGACGAGTCCGCCGCCGAACAGCGTCCAGGTCGTGAAGTCGAAGTAGACGTCGTGGACGAGCGGGAGGGTCCACGGCGTGTCCGGCACCGGGACGCCGGGCGACGTGCCCGAGATCGAACCGAAGACGAAGTAGAGGTGGTTCGCGTAGGCGTTCCCCGGCTCGAGGCGCAACGACTGCGCGCCGCCGGCGGCCACCGAGATCGGGACGTCCTCGCCGGCGAGCGAGCCGACCTCGTACACGTGGATGTACCTGTGGTCGAACGACCGGGCGACCCGGTGCCCCTCGAAGCCGCCGTACAGGCTCTCGCTCGCCGTCCCGCTCGGGAGCACGAGCTGCGCCGTCGCGATCCACGTTCCCGACGCGTCCTTCCGGAAGACGTCGTGCAGCGTCGGCATCGTGAGCGGACCGAGCGGGTCACGTGCGACGAGGTCGATCCGCCCCGCGGAGAGGCTCGCGTCGACGGCGACCTCGCCGTTCGGAGCCGTGGTCGGCGTCACCTTCGCCGTCTCGCTCCAGCTCGAACCGGAGCTCCCGGCGGGGCGCTCGAAGACGTACGCGGCCCCGGTCGTCGTCACGCCGATCGTCGCCGCTGGATCGACGACGACGATCCGGTCGCCCTCGACCGCGAAGGTGCTGCCGAACGAGGTCGATGCACCGGGGTCGCTCGCGACGAGCGTCTGCGCCGGGCTCAGGTGCCCCTGGGCATCGATGTCGTAGACGTCGACCGAAGGCGAGCCCACCCGGTGGACGGCGACGACGTCGCCATCGAACTCGGCCAGGTAGATGTTGCCGATCACGAAGTCGAGATCGATCGAGTCGGTCTCGACGAACGCGCCCGAACCGTCGTCGACGTACATCGTGAGGACGACCTTCGACTCGTTCGGGTCGATGCCGAAGAGCGGACCGGCCGCCGCGTAGCGCACCACCATGCAGCGTTGACCGTCGAACCCGACGGAGCCGGCGCTCGAGAGCAACTGACCCCAGCCGGAGGGCTTCGGCGGGAACGTGACCGAGAACGAGCCCGCGCCGTCGATCGTCGCGATGCCGGCGCTCGAGCTCGACGACGAGTGCCCGAGTCCGTCCGTGACCGTCGAACCTCTCACGAACGCGATCCGCGACCCGACGAAAGAGACGACACGACCGGAGAAGCTGAAGTACAAGAACGGGTCGAAGGCGGACGCGAGCTGCTTCGAAGCCGTGCGCGTCCACGCTCCCGCGGCGTCCTCCTCGTAGAGCTCGAGGTCGCTCTCCGTCGTCGTGACGCGGAACGTGGCGAGCGCGCGCCCGTTCGTCGCACAGCCTTCGGTATGTCCCGGACCCCACTGCGACGTGTCGACGGCCGTGGTCGGGGCCACGGTCTGGGCGGGCGCGTCGACGACCGCGAGAGCGACGACGGCGAGCGGGGCGAGGAAGGAGGTCGTGCGCATGGGGTCGCTCCGGTGCAAGGGGTCGACGGGACGTCGGCGGACCGCAGCGGCGGTCCGGTCCCAGGCTACTCGCCGACCGCCAGCCGCGCCGCCAGTCCGCTGCGCCGGAACCTCTCCTCCGCGTTGCGTACGGCCAGCTCCAGCGCCCTGGGCTCCCCGACCAGCACCAACAGCTTCTTCGCGCGCGTGACCGCCGTGTAGAGCAGGTGCCTCTGGAGCATCACGAAGTGCGCGGTGACGAGCGGCACGACGACGGCCGGGAACTCGCCGCCCTGGCTGCGGTGCACGGTGATCGCGAAGGCGAGTTGCAGGTCGCCGAGGTCCTTCTCCTCGTACACGACGGGGCGGTCGGGGTAGCTCACCGTCAGGGACCGCGTCGACTCCGAGAGCGAGGTGATGCGACCCATGTCGCCGTTGAACACCTCCTTCTCGTAGTCGTTGCGCGTGTGGATGACGCGGTCGCCGATGCGCCACGGTCGGCCGCGCAGCACGATCTGGTGCGACGCGCGGTGCGCCGCCGCCTCGCGCAGCGCGTCGTTGAGCGCGTCGACGCCGCACGCTCCCCGATACATCGGCGCGAGCACCTGCACGTCGTCCTTCCACGCGAGCCCGAACGTCTTCGGGATGCGCTCCGTCACGACCTCGACGAGCCGCTCCGCCGTCTGCTCCTCGCCCTGCGTGCGGAAGAAGAAGAAGTCGCCCTCCGCGCCGTCGGGCAACTGCGGCATCTCACCCGCGAGGATCCTGTGCGCGTTGACGACGATGCGGCTCTCCTCGGCCTGACGGTAGATGTGCGTCAGCCGGAAGACGGGCACGCGCCCGCACTCGAGCAGGTCGGCCAGCACGCGCCCCGCCGCGACCGACGGCAGTTGGTCGGGGTCGCCGACGAAGACGAGCCGCGTCGGCGCCTCGAGCGCGCGGACCAGCGCGTCGGCCAGCGCCACGTCGAGCATCGACGTCTCGTCGACGATCACGAGGTCCGTGTCGAGCGGATCGTCCTTCCCGTGCTTGAAGCGCCGCGTGCCCGGCTCGAACTCGAGCAACCGGTGGATCGTCGACGCCTCGCCGCCCGTCGCCTCCGCGAGTCGCTTCGCCGCGCGCCCCGTCGGCGACGCGAGTCGCACGCGCCCGCCGCTCGCGTGCGCGAGGTCGACGACGAGGCGCAGCACCGTCGTCTTGCCGACGCCCGGTCCGCCGGTCAGCACGGAGACGGGGTGCGTCAACAGTCCGCGCACCGCATCGCGCTGTTCGTCGGACAGCGCGAGCCCCGAGCGCTTCTCCGCGCGCTCGATCGCGTCGTCCTCCGCCCACGCGCGCACCTCGCCGCCGCGCGACAGCGCGACGAGTCCCGCCGCGAGTCCGCGCTCGTGCGCGTAGGTGCGCTCGATCCACACGCGCTGCACGGCGAGCGCGTTCGCGACGGGCTCCTCCGGCTCGCCGCCCTCCGCGCGGTCGATCGCGATCTCGCCCATGCGGCGCAGTCCGTCGAGCGCCTCGACGAACGCTTCGTCGGGCAGGTCCGTCGCGAGCATCTCGCGCGTGCGCTGCACGAGCTCGTCCGCCGCCGTGAAGCTGTGCCCCTGACCCTGTTCCTCGCCGAGTCGGTGGAGCAGCGCCGCGCGCCGCCGCTCGATCCCGTCGGCCGGCAGCCCGAGCTTCTGCGCCGCGCGGTCCGCCACCGCGAAGCCGATGCCCTCGACCTTGCGCGCGAGCACGTACGGATCCGCGCTCACCTTCTCCACGACCTTCTCGCCCAGCGCCTTCACCGCGGCGTCGGCCTGCCACGGACCGAGCCCGAGCCCGACCAGGAAGGCGTGCGCGGCGTGGCTGCCGAACTCGCGCTGCACGGTGTCCGCGAGCTCCTTCTGCACGTCGACCGACAGACCCTTGATGCCGTCGAGGCAGGCCGGGTCCTCGCGGATGCGCTCGAGCGCCTTCGTCCCGAGCCGCTCGACGATGCGCTTGGCGAGCGTCTCGCCGACGCCGTGGAAGGCCGACGAGCTGAGGTACTTCACGAGCCCCGCGGTGTCCTCGGGCGGGCGCACCTCGAGCCGCTCGAATTCGAACTGCCGCCCGTGCGAGGGGTGCTCGGTCCAGGCGCCGACCAGGCGAACGGCGAGCCCCTCGCTCGGCCGCGGCGTCGGCCCGACCGCGGTCGCCCGGGACCCGAAAAGCCCGGCGGGGTCGCCGGCCGCCGGCTCGTCCGTGCGCAGCCGCAGGACGGTGTAGAGCGTGGCCTCGCTGTGGAAGGTCACCCGCTCGATGGTGCCCTCGAGGACCTCCCGGCCGTCGCCGGCCCCGGGTCCCGGGCCGGTCCCCGGGCCGCGCCGCGGCGCCGGTCCGCCCGACCGGCCACGCCCCTCGTCCGTGCTCGCGCGCCCGTCCACCGGCCGGGATCCTACCGGCACGGCCCTCGGCGCTTGCCTTTCGGCCTCCGCTCCCCATACTGGTCGGCCCTCCACCCGCGCCGGGCCGGCATCGCAGCTCACGAGGGAGCTCGCCCACGGTCGCCGGTCCGAAGCAGAGAACCATGACGATCAAGGTCCAAGTCCGCTCGAACGAGTCCCTGGAAGCCGCCCTGCGCCGCTTCAAGCGTCAGTGCAACTTCGGCGGCGTCTTCCGCCTCGCCAAGGCGAACACCTGGCACGAGAAGCGCTCCGACCTCCGCCGCCGCGAGCGCCGCGAACGCATCCGCACGATCCAACGTGCGACGCGCAACGCGCAGCGCCGCGCGGGCGGACGCCGCTGAGACGCTGAGCCCTGCGCGCGGGTCGCCGAGCGGCCCGTCGACGACCACCCGACCCCGACCGCGCGTCGCGACGCGCGGTCGGGGTCGTTGCGTGTCGTGGTGGTGATCGCGCTGCCGAGCGTTGCCCCGGGCGAGCGGTGATCGTCTCGACCGGTGTCCGTGACGGGGGACGGAGCGCATCCCCGCGCCGCGCGGGCGCGAACGCTCGGGCGAGGATGCCTCCCATGAACGTCGACCGCAGCGTGCTCGTCCCGTCCGCCGATCCGACCCGGAGCGCGGGAGCCGCGCGCGCCCCCTGGCTCGCCGAGCTGCAGCGCGACGTCGAGTCGAGCGCCGCCGTGCGCCACCCCCTGCTCGAGCGCGCGGGCCGCGGCGAGCTGTCGCGCGAGCAGTTCGCGCGTTTCGGTCGCCAGCACCAGGCGCTGGTCGGCGTCTTCACGCGCTACTTGGAGTTGTTGCTGCTCGCGACGGACGACTCGTCGCAGAAGCTGTGGCTCGCGAAGATCCTGATCGACGAGTACGGCGAGGGCTCGGAGGGCAAGGACCACGCGGAGCTGTACGCGGGCTTCCTGGAGCGGCTGGGTGTCGACGAGCGTGCGCGGCTCGACACGCCCCTGGTGCCCGAGGTCTGGCGCTTCGTCGGCGGCCACCTCGCGCTGTGTCGCGAGCAGCCCTTCCTGGCCGGGCTCGGAGCGCTCGGTCCGGGTCACGAGTGGGCGATCCCGTCGATGTTCGAGCGGATGGTGCGCGGGCTCGGTGCGGCGGGTGTGACGCTCGAAGAGAGGCTCTACTTCGACCTGCACACCGAGCAGGACCAGGACCACGGGAAGTGGATGACCGAGGCGATGGCGAAGCTCGTGGTCGACGGCGCGACGCGCGACCTGGTGCGTGCCGGTGCGATGCGCTCGCTCGCGTTGCGCGCCGAGTTGTGGAGTGCGATCGAGCGCGTGGTCGACGGGGCGGATCCGGTGAAAGGGAGCCCGGGCACCTTGCGCGACCTGCGTGCCGCGGTGGCGGCGACGTTGCACGGGGCGGAGTGGCCGGTAGATCTTGCGCCAAACAGCA
>JAWKUH010000059.1:0-20217 GCA_041398665.1 Planctomycetota bacterium
GCGCGCCACACCAGGGCGTGACGCGCCTCGCCGCCGTGCGAGTGGCCGACGTGCCGGGAGAGGAACAACCTCTCGATCGCCGCGACCAGCAGGCAACCCGCGGCGATCGCCGACCACAGGACGGCCGGCGACGAGCGGTAGGGATCGGCCGCGCGCGCCGCTCCGATCCGAGCCGTGGGGTCGAAGAGCGGCGTCCCGTGCGGGCCGGGCTCGAGCAGCCCGGGACCGAGCGCGCCGGTCGGGAACTCCACCACCCCGAGGTCGAGCCACATGTGCACGACCGTGCCGAGGAAGATGCCCGCGGACATCGCCACCAGGCGGTGCATGCCCTCGCTGGACCACGAACGCGTCCAGGGCAGGAGGGCTCCGAGCGCGCCCGCGAGCGCGACGAGACCGGCACTGAACCAGAGGTCGCCCACGTCGGGAGTCTATCGGAGAGGTGCGCGCGCGAAGGAGCGGGTGCGGAACGGTCGTCCTGAACGCAGCGGAGCGCCCCTCGTCGAGGGGCGCTCCGCCGTGTCGCGTCGGGTCGCGTCGGGACGAAGCGGTCCGCGACGCGCGCGGACCGTTCCGACCTCAGAAGGTCCAGCCGACCGTCAGGATGACGCGGTGGTCGAGGCGGTCCGCGCCGCTGGCCGGCGTGTTGTCGTAGTCCATGACGTGCTGGAGCTTGCCGATCATGTTCTCGGTGAGCTGCACGCTGACGCTCGAGTCGACCTTCGCGTAGATGTCGTCGGAGCTCTCGAGGCTCGGGAAGACCTCGGTGATCTGACGGAACGAGGTCGTCTCGCTGATCTGGTAGAAGAAGTCGTAGGCCAGGCGCAGCGCGAGGTAGCTGGCGTCGTCGGAGCTGACGACGTAGCTCTCGTCCACGTAGGAGAGACCGGCCTCGCCGGAGAACGTGCGGTCCTCCTCGTCGAGGAAGAGGTGACCGACACCGGCGCCGAGCGTCCAGCGCAGGTCGAGGCCCGCGATCGTGTCGGTCTGCACCGAGCCGGTGCCGTAGGCGTAGGTCTTCTCGCTGAAGAAGTAGTCGTACTTGCCGCTCGCGCCGGCCTGACGCTGCGTCAGGTTGTAGTCGCCGGTGGCCTGGTCCTTCTCCTCGCCGTAGTTCCAGTACGCGCGGATCGTCCAGCGGTCCTCGCCGCGGTCGAGCACCGCTTCGGCGTTGGCGGCGACGGTGCGGATGTCCGTGTTGCCGGACGTGAGCGTCGCACCGAGGGTCAGGAAGCCGTGCCAGGTCGGGGCCTCGGCGACCGCGTCCTGCGCGATCGCCGCGAGGCGCGTCGAGGGCAGCGGAGCGCCGTAGATCGGGGCGGCGAGGGGTTCGGCCGCGTTCGGCGCGGCCTCGACGGCGGCGATCGCGAAGAGCGGTGCCGCGAAGGTGAGGAGGAGGGACATGGTCTCGTTCGGAGGCTCGTTCGGGGGTTCGTCCGGTCCGACACGCGCCGTAGGGATTCGGCACCGGACCTTCGGGGGGCGAAGATGGAACGCCATCCGCCACCCTCGGTCAAGCACGAACCGAGGACGGGACGCTGCGCCTTGAGGCGGGACGCGTGCACCGCTACAACCGCGCACTTCGCCCCCAACGGCCCTCGCAGGTCGTGCGTAGGGCGACCCGCGGTGCGCCGCGGGAGCCGCGCTCGCACGCATCGGCTCCCGTCGGTCCGACGCCGACCCGCGTCCCGCGCGGCGCGTCCCCCACGACACCGGCTCACACGACGAGCCGTCGACACCCGGACGACCGTTCGGGCCGACGTCTCGTCGTCGTCGAGCTCTCGGCCCGACACCCGTCGCTCGGACCTGCGTCCGCGCCACGTCCACAACCCCCTTTCGCGATGATCGAGATACGGAGCCTCGTGAAGCGCTTCGGTCCCTTCACCGCCGTCGACCGCGTCGACCTCGAGGTCGCGCGCGGAGAGGTCCTCGGCTTCCTGGGACCGAACGGCGCCGGCAAGACGACCACGATGCGCATGGTGACGGGCTTCCTCGCCCCCACGTCGGGAACGGCGGTGGTGCAGGGACACGACGTCGTGCAGGACCGCATCGCGGCGCAGCGCGTCATCGGCTACCTGCCCGAGGGCGCGCCGGCGTGGCCGGACATGACGCCGTCCGAACTGCTCGACTTCGCCGCGAAGGTGCGCGGCTTCGACCGCTCGGAGCGCGCGCGCCGCGTCGGACTCGCGGTCGAGCGGGTGCAGCTCGGCTCGGTCATGCACCAGCCGATCGAAACGCTGTCGAAGGGCTTCAAGCGCCGCGTCGGACTCGCCCAGGCGATCCTGCACGACCCCGACGTCCTGATCCTCGACGAGCCCACGGACGGACTCGACCCCAACCAGAAGCACGAGGTGAGGCGCCTCATCACCGAGATGTCGGAGGGCAAGGCGATCGTGCTGTCCACGCACATCCTCGAGGAGGTCGACGCGGTGTGCACGCGAGCCACGGTGATGGCGCGCGGCCGACTCGTCGCCGACGGCACGCCCGCGGACCTCCGGGCGCGCGACCCGCGCCACGGCGCCCTGCGGCTCGAGTTCGCGGGTGAACTCCCGGACGGCCTCGCGGACTCGCTCGGTCGGATCGCCGGCGTCGCGACGGTCGCGAACGAGGGCGACGCGCTGATCGTGCACCCCTCGGGCGAGGAGGCACCGATCGCCGACGCGATCGACCTGTGCCGCGAGCGCGGCGCGTCGCTCGTCGGCGTGACGCGGCTCGAGGGTCGACTCGACGACGTCTTCCGCGCGCTGACGACGGGCGAGGGCGGCGGCGCGGAGGCCAAGGCCCCCGCCGACGCCGAGGAGGTGGTGGCGCGATGAACGCACCCACGAACGGCTGGCTGAGGTGCACGGCGATCGTCGCGAAGCGCGAGCTGTCGAGCTACTTCGCCACCCCCATCGCGTACGTCTTCCTGGTGGTGTTCCTGCTGCTCGCAGGCTTCCTCACCTTCAACCTCGGCGGCTTCTTCGAGCGGGAACAGGCCAACCTGTACTCGTTCTTCACCTTCCACCCCTGGCTCTACCTGTTCCTCGTCCCGGCGATCTCCATGCGCCTGTGGGCCGAGGAGCGCCGCAACGGCACGATCGAACTCCTCATGACGCTGCCGCTCACCGAGGGGCAGACCGTCGTCGGCAAGTTCGTCGCGGCGTGGATCTTCGCGGGCATCGCGCTCGCGCTCACCTTCCCGATCTGGTTGTCGGTCGAGTACCTCGGCGACCCCGACCGCGGAGCCATCGTGTCGGGCTACGTCGGGAGCTGGCTGATGGGCGGTGCGTTCCTCGCCATCGGTTCGCTGGTCTCGGCCTGTTCGAAGAACCAGGTCGTCGCCTTCGTGCTGACCGCGGCGATCTGCTTCGTCTTCGTCCTCGTCGACCAGCCGTGGTTCGTCGACGCGATCTCGTGGATGCCCGCGATCTTCGTCGACCTCGTGCGCAGCTTCGGCTTCATGACGCGCTTCGACGGCCTGCAGAAGGGCGTCGTGCAGTTCGACGCGGCGCTCTACTTCGGGTCCCTCGTGGCGCTGCTCCTGTACGTCAACACGCTCGTCGTCACCCACGTCAAGGCCTCCTGACCGCGTCATGAACACGACCCAGAAGCTCGCGACCGGCGCGGTGCTGGCCACCGGCATCTTCTGCGCGGTGAACATCCTCGGCGGGACCGTGCTCTCGTCGCTGCGCCTCGACCTCACCGAGGAGAAGCTCTACACGCTCTCCGACGGCGCGCGCTCGATCGCGCGCGACCTCGACGAGCCGATCACGATCCAGTACTACGCGTCCGAGGAGCTGCGCGACGAGGTGCCGTTCATCGCCTCCTCCATGCGACGCGTCGAGGACGTGCTCGAGGAGTTCGTGCAGGCCTCGAAGGGCAAGCTCCGTCTGGAGCGCTTCCACCCCGTCGAGAACAGCGAGGCCGAGGACGAGGCCGCGATCGCCGGGCTCCAGCGCATCAGCGCGGGGCGCGCGAGCACCGAGGGCTACTTCGGCATCGTGCTGCGCAACTCGGTCGGCGAGAAGCAGGTGATCCCGGCCGTGCAGCCGAGCCAGGAGCCGCTGCTCGAGTACGAGCTGGCGCAGCGCCTCGTCGCGCTCGACTCGGCGACGAAGCCGGTGGTCGGCCTCGTCACGTCGCTGCCGGTCGACGGCGAGATGCCGACGTCGCCCGGCGCCCGTCCGACGCCGGAGTGGGGCGTGATGCCGCTGCTCCGGCGCCAGTTCGACCTCCGCCGCATCGACTCCGACGCCGCGAAGATCGACGACGACGTCGACGTGCTGATGCTCCTGCACCCGCACGGACTGCCGGACGCGACGCTGTACGCGATCGACCAGTTCGCCCTGCGCGGCGGTCGGATCGTCGCGCTCGTCGACCCCTTCTGCGCCTCCGACGTCAGTTCGCAGCAGCAGGGCATGCAGCTCCCGCCGCCGACGGACCTCGGCCCGTTGCTCGCGAGCTGGGGCCTCGAGATGAAGGACGGCGTCTTCGCCGCGGACCGGCTGCGCGCGCAAACCGACCCGAAGACGGGCGAGCCCGTGCTCTACGTCACGCAACCCACGAGCGACGACGTCGACGCGGACGACCCGGTGACCGCCAGGCTGAGCGACCTCCTGTTCCTCGCGCCCGGCGTGCTCGCGCCGGTCGACGGCGCGACGACGACCTTCACGCCGCTCGTGTCGACGACGGAGGAGTCGGCGGCGATGAACGTGTTCCAGCTCGCGATGCTGCGCGACCCGGCGGACCTCCTCGACGCGTTCCACCCGGGCTACGAGAAGCTCGCCATGGCGGCGCGCGTGAGCGGCAGGATCAAGACGGCCTTCCCCGACGGGCCCGACGCGCAGGAACCGCCCGACGAGGGCGCGGTCGGACCGGAGGCGCCGAAGGAACTTCCCGAGGGACACCTCGCGGAGTCGCAGGGCGAGTTCAGCGCGATCGTGATCGCCGACGCGGACATGATCCACGACCGGTCGTGGATGGCGCGCTCGATGTTCGGAACCGTCAAGTTGTCGGAGAACGTCGACTTCGTGCTCAACGCCCTCGAACAACTGGCGGGCAGCGACGCGCTGCTCTCGCTGCGCGCGCGCGGCACGTTCGACCGGCCGTTCGAGAAGCTCCGCGAGCTGCGCCTCACGGCGCAGGAGCGCTACCGCGAGGAGGAGAAGCGCCTCGAGGACAAGCTCGACGCGGCGCAGGCGCGCATCGACGACATCGCGAAGGAGCAGGGCGACGGCGACACGGTCGTCATCACACCCGAGCTCCAGGACGAACTCGAGAAGGCCTACGAGGCGCGCAGCGAGACGCGCAAGGAACTGCGCCGCGTGAAGCTCGAGCTCGCGAGCGACGAACGCTCGCTCGCCAACCGCATCAAGTGGATCGACATCGGCGCGGTCCCGGTGCTCGTCGTCGCGGCGGGCGTCGTCACCCTCACGGCGCGCCGGCGCGCGCGCGGGAAGACCTGATACGGTCGACGCGGAACCGCGCGGTGAACCTCACGGACACGATGGACCACGACGAGAGGAACGAGGCAACGAGATGACGTCCAAGGGACTCGCGATCATGGCCGGAGCACTCGTCGTGCTCGGCGTCCCCGCCTTCTGGCTGTACACGAAGGACCGTGCGGGTTGGGCGGCGGACCGCGACCCCCTCTCCGGCGAACCCGCTCTGCCCGCACTGGCCGATCTGCGGCCGGGCGACCTCGCGGCGCTCGAGCTGCGCGACCGCGACGGCTCCGTGCGGATCGAGAAGAAGGACGCGTCGTGGGTCCTGCCCGACAAGGGCGGCTATCCCGCGCGCACGGACCGCGTCACCGAACTCGTTCGCGGCCTGCAGACGATGCGCGTGATGGAGCGCGGCACGTCGCGCCCCGACAAGTTCGACCGCGTCGGACTCGTCGCGCCCGACGACGGCGGCGAGGAGAGCGTGCTCGTGCGCGTGCTCGGTGCGGACGACCGCGCGATCGGCGAGGTCCTGCTCGGCAACCGCGCGTTCGACCGCAGCGAGGACGCCGTGTGGATCCGACGCGTCGGCGAGGACCAGACCCTTCTCGCGAGCGGCGCACCGCCGCGCGAGACGTCCGCCGCGGACTGGTTCGAGAAGTCGCTGCTGAAGATCCCGTCGCAGCGCGTGCGCTCCGTCGCGGTCGAGTTCGCCGAACCGGACGCGGGGTACTCGCTCGTACGCGACGACCCCTCGGGGTTCGGCTTCACCTTCGCGCCGCTCCCCGAGGGTCGCGAACTGGTCGAGGAGTGGCGCTACACCGCGGTCGCGCGCGCCGTCGCCGCGCTGAACTCGGAGGACGTCGAGAGCGGCGACCTCGAGACGCTCGAGGGCGAGCGCGTCCACGTGCACTACGAGACGTACGACGGGCTCGCGGTCGACCTCGACGCGGTCCGTCTCCCGGGAGCGACCGACGTGGCACCCGGTCCGGTGTGGGCGACGCTCGCGGTCGGATCGTGCGAGCGCTTCGGGGGCGCGCTCCCGCAGGGGCAGCCCTTCCCCGACGCGACGGCCGTCGACGCGGAGCGCGCGGACCTCGCGGCGCGCACCGGCGGTTGGCGGTTCCGACTGCCGGCGGCGGTCGGCGCGAACCTCTTCGCGCAGAGGGAGTCCCTGCTGAAACCGCTGCCGGTGGAGCAGCCGCCGCCGGCCCCGACCGAGGAGAGCGACGGGCCCCGCGACGACGAGAGCGCACCCGCGGTCGGAGCCGACGGGTCGACCGAGGACCGAGGGGACGCCGCCGTCGGGTCCGACGGGGACGGCACGAGCGGCGGCTGAACGACGCCCCGGGTCGGCCGCGCGAAGGCCTTCGGCACGGCGCCGCGTTCCCGTCCGAGCGACGCGACGCGGCGGCGCTGCCCCCCGTTTCGCGCCCCGTGGGTTCCGGGTAGCCTCACCCCGTCGAACCGCTTCGGTCCCGTCCGGTCACCCGGTCTTCCGCAGGCTCTTCACCCCACACTCTCCATCTCCTGCCGGCCCCGTGGTCGACGCGACGAACGCGCGGAGTGCGACCGAAGCGAGCGGGTCTCGGCTCTCGTGACTGATTCCATGAGCAAGAGGCTCTTCGTAGGCAACCTGAACTACGACACGACCGAAGAGGCGCTGCGCGAACTGTTCTCGGGGAACGAGCGGACCGTCGAACGCGTGCAGATCATCCTGGACCGTGAGACCGGACGCCCGCGCGGTTTCGGGTTCGTCGAGTTCGCGACGCCCGAACAGGCGGAAGCGGCGGTCGCCGACCTCGACGGCACCGAGCTCGACGGACGCAGCATCCGCGTCAACCTCGCCGAGGAGCGTCCGCCGCGAACGGGTGGCGGGGGCGGCGGCGGCCGCAGCTTCGGCGGCGGCGGCGGAGGACGCGGCGGTGCGCCGCGCGGACCGCGCCCCGAGGGCGGTGGAGGCGGCGGCGCGCCCCGCGAGGGCGGCGGCGGTTGGGACCGCGGCGGCTCGCGCGGAGGTCGCGGCGGCGGCCGTGAAGGCGGCGGCGCGGCGGCTGGGACCGCGGCGAACGCGGGAGCAAGCGCGGCCGCGACTTCGGCGACGACAGCGGTCGCGGCGGCCGCGGCGGTGGTCGCGGACGGCGCGACGACTTCGGCGACGACTACTGATCGCGCGAGCGGGCTGCGCGCCGCTCCCTCACGCGGAGCGGCGCGCGGCGCTGTCGTCCCCGCTCACGACACCGCGCCCGAGTCGCGGACGTAGCTGCGCAGCGCGAGACGCTCGCCCTTGCCGAGTCCGATGCGTCGTCCGAGGACGACGCGCTGCGGCGGCACGGGCTCGCCCTCGAGGAGCGCGAACGGAGCCTCGAGGAGGCTCGCGCCGTCGTGCTCGATGCCGATGCCGAGCGCTTCGACGAGCCGCGCCGGACCGTTGCAGAGGTCGCGCGAACCGTTCCGGCGACGCTGCATCGCGTCGATGCCGATCGTCGGTTCGAGCGCCCGGACGAGCACGGCCTCGCCGCGGCCCGCGCTCCCCGTCACGACGTTGAAGCACAGGTGCAGGCCGTAGATCCGGTACACGTAGGCGATCCCGCCCGGTCCGAACATCGACGCGTTGCGCGGCGTCGGTCCGCGGTGCGCGTGCGAGCCGGGGTCGCCGTCCGCGAGGTACGCCTCGGTCTCGACGATCACTCCGCCGCACCAGCCGTCCTCCGACCGGTGGACGAGCACGCGCCCCAGGAGGTCGACCGCGACGCGGTCGGCGGGTCGCGCGAAGAAGCGGCGCGGGAGGGCGCGCGGTGCGTGCAGCGGCGACCCCACGACCGCGCGCCTCAGCCCTCGTCCGGGAACGCGAGCGACCAGTTCATGTAGAAGAACGGGACGGCCGTGACGAGTCCGAGGACGATCGACGTCCACACGAGCGATCGGATCTGCGCGTCGCTGAGCTCGCCGTCGGGCAACATCCGCCGCAGCCGCAGTCGGTACTCGTACGCGATCTCGATCAGGAGCTGGGCGACGAGCGCGGCGAGCACCCAGCGCCACACCGCCGCGAGTCGCGCCGACGCGTCGCCGCTCACCCACAGGAGCATGCCCGCGATCCCGACGGCGTTGCCGACCGTGCTCATGACGGCCTTCCAGCGCGGCGCCTCCCAACGGATGTCCTCGCGGATCCCCCACAGGGTCACCGTCACGAACATCGCGATGTAGAGATAGGCGAAGAGCATCTCCGGGCGGCGAGTCTACCCGTTCGAGCGCGGGCCGAGCGGAGCACCGCTCAGCGGCGCTTGCGGAAGATCAAGAGGTGGTTGAAGCCGCGCAGGAAGTAGTTCCCCTCGACGGCCGACCTGTGGAACGCGGGCTTCTCGAGCTTGCGGTTGCCGCGCACGACCGCGACGTGGTCGACGGGCTGGAAGCGGCGTTCGAGCAGTGCGAAGAAGCGGACGCCGATCGGGACGAATCCGCGGCGCTTCTTGTAGGTGTCGGACGTGTACACCGCGAGGTAGCGCCGGTCGCGCAGGACGCGCTCCGCCTCCGCGAAGACGGCGTCCATCGCCTCGAAGTAGGTCGCCTCGAACGCGTCGAGCTTCCCGATGCAGCGCGGGTCGTCGGAGTACTCGATGTGCGTGGAGTACGGCGGGTCCATGAAGACGAAGTCGACGGACTCGTCCTCGAGCGGCAGCGCGCGCGCGTCGGCGTTCTCGATGTCGTCGCGCCAGGGGCGCACGTCGAAGCCGCGCACCGCCCGCTCCATGTCCCGCGCCACGTCGATCGTCGTCCCTCCGCCGCAGAACGGGTCGACGACGAGATCGCCGGGTCGCGTGTAGCGCTCGAGCAGGTTCCAGACGACGTACGAGGGCGTCCGGCCCTCGTAGCGCGGGTCGCCGTAGACCCGTTCGGGGTCCTCGCCGTGCTGTTGCGATCGCGCGTACCAGAGCGTGGTGGTCTGAAGCCGCATCGCGCGGAGCTTAGCCCAGCCGGTGCGCCGCCCGTCCGCGATTCGCACCGCACCCGACCCGCGGCGCCGCGCGGCGCCCGTCCGCGTGCCGTGCACCGATCCGGTCGACTCGACCCGCCGTCCGACCCGCCCCGTGGATCGACTCCGTGCGCCTCGCGCGACCGGTGCGCGCCCGACGCCCGACGTCACACCGCGGCCATCGCGACGAGCCCCAACACCGTCGCGACGGCGAACGCCACGCGAACGGGGTGCGTCGTCACGACGAGTCGACCGGTGCTCGGCGTCGTCCGTCGACGTCTCCGACGAGGAGCGAGCAGCTCCTCGAGGTCGTCGGGACGAAGTCCGTGTCCGCATCCGCTCATGCACCGGAGTACATGGCGGGGTCCGCGGAGTTTCGTCGGTTCTCGGGCTTTCCGAGTCGCGTCGGACGATTCGCGGAGACTTGCGTCGTTCCGTTGAGCGTGGGTTCGGAAACGGTTCGACGAACGCTCGATCGCGCACGCTTCGCGACGACACGGCGCGTGGAATCGCGCGATCGACGGAACCGCGCGGGTCGCGCGGCTCGACGTCAACGACCGAGCCAGCCCTCGAACGCGTCGAAGCCGTGCTCGCGTCCGAGGAAGGCGGCGACGAGGTCGGCTGCGTCGCGCGTGCCGCCCTGCGACAGCACGTGGTCGTAGTACGAGCGCGCGACCTCGGCGTCCATGATGTCGTCCGCGAAGCGGCTGAACACGTCCTTAGCGATCACGAGCGACCACATGTACGTGTAGTACATGGCGGAGTAGCCGTGGAGGTGGCCGAAGCCGCAGATGAAGTAGCTCCCCTCCGTGTGCGGGTACGGCAGCAACTCCTGTCGCAGCGCGATCATGCGCTCGATCGGGTCGACCTTCGCGGGGTCGCTCATGTAGAGGTCGAGCGAGAGCCGCGCGTAGTACATCTGCACGAGGACGTGCAGGCCCTTGCCGTACTCGTCCGCCGCGCGCATGCGGTCCACGAGGTCGGCGGGGATCGGCTCGCCCGTCTCGTGGTGGCGCGCGAACCTCTGGAGGACGCCGGTGTCCCAGGCCCACTCCTCGTAGAGCTGGCTCGGAACCTCGACGAAGTCCCACTCCGTCGTGATGCCGCTGAAGGCCTGGTAGCGCGAACGCGACGAGAACAGGTGGTGCAGGAGGTGCCCGAACTCGTGGAAGTAGGTCGTGACCTCGTCGTGCAGGAGGAGCGCGGGGTCGTCGCCCTCGGGCTCCGGGAAGTTGCACATGAGCACGGCCTGCGGGAGCACCTCGCCCTCGATCCCGTCGTCCGTCGCGAACATCGCGGCGTGCTTGAACTTCCCGTCGCGCGGGTGCATGTCGAGGAAGAGCCGCGCGAGGTGCGTGCCGTCGGAGGCGCGCACGACGTCGTAGCACTCGACCGCGGGGTGCCAGGTCGGCACCTCGTCGTTGCGTTCGAAGCGGACGCCGAAGAGCGCCTCGCTGGTCGCGAGGACGCCGTCGCGCACGCTGCGGTAGGCGAAGTACGGTCGCACCGCGAGCGAGTCGAAGTCGAATCGCTCGGCCTTCACCTTCTCGATCAGGAACAGTCGGTCCGAGTCCTGGACGGCGGTCGCGCCGGGCGTGCGGCGGCGCGCGAGCTGGAGCAGCTCCTCGTACTCCGCCTCGGCGCGCCCGCGCGCGAGTTCGGCGATGCGGTCGACGAAGTCGCGGGCGCTCCTCCCGCTCTTCGACATCTTGTCCTCGGTGACGTAGTCCGCCCAGTTCGCGTAGCCCAGCGTGACGGCGAGCTCGTGGCGCAGGCGCATGATGCGGCGCAGGACCTCGAGGTTCTCGGGGTACGCGCGCAGGTTCGAGACGAGGTGGTACTCGCGGCGCAGGTCGTCGCGCTCCGCATACGTCATGAACGGCACGCGGTCGTTCGGGTCGGTCGACAGCGTGATCGAACCGTCCGCGGCCGGCGGTCGCGCCGCGACGAAGTCCGCGGGCAGTCCGGCGAGGCCCGCCGCACCGTCCTCGATCCGGAACTTCCGACCGAGCGCGACGATGTTGCGGTCGAACTCCTGCCCCACCTCGACGAGCTGCTTGCGCAACTCGGTGATCCGAGCGCGCGTCGCGTCGTCGCGGTCGACGCCGCTGCGGCGGTAGTCGCGCAGGGCGTGCTCGACGAGCCGTCGCGCCTGCTCGTCCTCGAGCGTGTCGAGGTCGACCGCCGCGAGCGCCGCGTAGACCTCGCGGTCGAGCCCGAGCTCGGTCGCGAAGGAGGCGAGCTCCTGCTCCAGCTCCTCGGCGAGCGTCCGGGTCGCCTCGACGGGATCGGCGTTGGCCGCGACGCCGAGCCAGCCCCCGAGCCCGTTCAGGGCGCGCCCGATCGCGTCGAAGGCGCGGACGACGTCCTGCGCCGCCGCGCCCGCGGGCAGCGCCTTCAACTCCGCCAGCCGCTCCCGCGCGGCCGCGATCTTCCGTTCGGTGAAGGCGCGCAGGTTCGCCGCGTCGGGCGGAGTCGTGATCTGCATGGGTCGCGTCAGCTGCCGGTCGTCGCCCGACGCGCGTAGTCGACGAGCGCGGCGAACTGGACGTGGAAGTCGTGGCTGCCGCCGGAGAGCGGCGACTTGAAGAAGGAGGCGAGGTGCGCGAGCTCGCCCGACTCGCCGCGGCGCTTCGCGAGCTCGGTGAAGCGCACGAGGTCGATCACGAGCGGCGCCGCGAGGGCCGAGTCCGACCCGCTCCAGGTGAACTGCAGACTCATGCGCGCGCCGAGGAAGCCCTCGAAGTGCACGAAGTCCCAGGCGGTCTTCCAGTCGTGGAGCGACGGCACGAAGTCGATGCCGACGTGCGTGTGCAGGTCCTTCGGGTCGCCGAGGATCGAGCGCAGCGCGGCGTCCTTCGTGCGCAGCTTCGCCCCCTTGTTCGCGGGGTCCGAGAGCGTCTCGCCGTCGCGGTTGCCGAGCATGTTGTAGCCCTGCCAGGCGCGGACCTTGAGCGCGCGGTGCGCGAACATGGGCGCCAGCGTCGTCTTCACGAGCGTCTCGCCGGTCTTGCCGTCGTCGCCGCAGTGCGGCAACGACATCTCGCGCGCGAGCTCGCGCAGCGCCGGCCACGACGCGCCCGGACTGGGCGTGAAGTTGACGTGCGGGCAACCCGCGCGCAGCGCCGCGTAGGCGTAGATCACGCTCTGCGGCAGCTTCTCGTCGGCGTCGAGCGCCCGTTCGAGCGCAGCGAGGTCCGACGCGCACTCCGGCGTCGCGACGACGGCTTCGGTGCTGGCGACGTTGACGACGACGACGGTGTCGACGCCGGTCGACCCCGCGAAGGCGGCGAGGTCCTCGCCGAGGACGCGGACCTGCTCGCGCAGCGGCAGTTCGCCGCGCTCGCGCGAGGCCGGACTGGCGGACGGGTCGTCCTTGCGCGCGATGCCCGGCGCCGTGCGGGCGTCGACGCCGACGGCCGCGCTCTTCGCGACGACGTCCTGGGGGAGCACGCCGTTCGCCGCGAGGTCGGCCGCGGCGCGCGCGATCGTCCCGGGCCGCACCTCCCACCCGCCGACGACGATCGAGTCGAGCGACGCGAGGCCGAGGCCCGCGAACTCGGGCAGCTCGCTCACGAGCCCGATCGGCCCGCGGAGGCCGCTCGCGACGGCTTCGAGGCCGTACGCGACGGTCGTCGCGATCGCTCCGCGCGCCCCCACGAACCACACGCCGAGCGTGCGGCGCGGTGCCTCGTCCGCGGTGCCGGACTCTCCTGCGTTGTCGTCGACGGTCATCGGTCGTGGGTCCGCGGGGCCCGGTCGGGCGCACTGCGGCGCACCAGTCGAACGGGGCGGAGGGGGCGCGGCAAGCGCGCGGCGCCGTTTCCGTCGACGGCGCGCGATCGTGCACTCACTCCGAGTCCGACTCGGCCTCGAGGCTCCTGCGGCGACGCGCCTCGACCCACGCGTCGACGAGGGCGGCCTCGTCGGGTTCGAGCCAGGTCGTGCGCAGCGCGGCGCCCTCGGGGTCCAAGACGTCCGGAGCCGTCGCCGCCGGACCACCGCTGCCGGCGGAAGCCCCCCTCGGCGTCCGTCGCTCCGCCCGAGGATCTCTCCGGACCGTCCCCGGCCTCGCCCCACCGGCACCTTCACCCATCTCCTCGCGGCCGCCGCGCCGGACCGGGAGCGGGGCGTCGAGCCCTCGGCGCTGCGCTGCGCCGCGCCGAGTCGCGCGTCGGCGCGCTCGAGCTCGCGCGAGGTCGCCGTCGGATCCACGTGCGCGGCGCGCTCCGTCAGCTCGCGGCGCAGGTCGGCGATGCGCTTCGCCGTCTCGGCGTCGCTCGAGCGCCGCGCGTCGCGCTTCGCTCTCGAGTCGCGACGCGAGCGCGGTGAGTTCGTCGCGCGCGTCGGGATCGAGGTCGTCGGGACCGGCGCCGGCGATCGCACGCGCGAGGTCCTCGGCGGCGCGCGCGGCGAGCTGGTCCGCTCCGATCGCCGAACCCGAGCGCGAGCCGAACGCGAGTCCGAGCAGCGCCGCGGAGGCGAGCAGCGCCGCGAGCGCCGGCGCCACCGTCGCGGTGTGCCCCGACAGCGCGTCGCGCAGTTCGAGTCGCTGTCCGACGCGCTCCGACAACAGCGCGTCGAGGTCGTTGCGACGGCCCGCGCGTTCGCGCTCCCAGGCGGTGACGAGCGCCCAGTCGAGTGCGTGGCGCCGGTCGAGTTCGCGCACGGTCCGCTCCGGCGTCGGGACGAGCACGCGACAGGCCGCCGCGAACACGATCGCGGCGAGCACCGCGGCGAGCGCGTACGCGTCGCGGTCGAGACCGGCGAACCGCCCACTCGACGAGCGCCAACGCGGCGAGGCCCGTCGCCGCGGCGAGGAACGCGGACTCGCCGAGGCGCAACGCGCGCAACGCTCGGTCGGTCGCGAGCACGAGGCGCTCGATCGGCCCCGAGGTGCGCTCGTCGCCGGTCCGCGTGTTCGTCGACTGCGTTTCGTCCATCGGTCGTGCGGCGGCAGCGCCGACCGCGCAGGTGGGAACGCGCGTGCGGGCCTCCGGTTCGAATTCCCAGTGTAGGCTGGCCGCGGACCTCCACGACCACGCCCCCATGTCGATCCTCGCCGTCTGCGCCGCCGTCGCCCTCGCCCCGCACCCGACGACCGGGAGGGCGGTCGCGCCCACCTTCGCGGCACCGGTCGCGCGCGCCGCCGACCAGGACTCGGGCGGCGCGCTCCTCCCCGAACAGGCCGCCTTCGACGTGCTGCACTACGCGCTCGACGTGACGGTCGAGCCGGGCCGCAGGCGCATCGACGGACGACTCGTGATGCGGGCGAAGCTGCTGTCCCGCACCGACTCGCTCGTGCTCCAGCTCGACGACGCGCTCGAGGTCGCGAAGGTCGAGCTCGACGGCCGCGAGGTCGAGGCCGTCCACGACGACGGACTGATCCGCTTCGCCTCGGGGGAGCTCGTCGTCGGTTCGGAGTTCGAGGTCGCCGTCACCTACGGCGGCGCGCCGGTCGTCGCGCGCAATCCTCCTTGGGACGGCGGCTTCACGTGGTCGCGTTCGAAGGACGGCTCGCCCTGGATCGCGACGAGCTGTCAGGGCGAGGGCGCCGACCTGTGGTGGCCGTGCAAGGACCACCCCTCCGACGAACCGGACGGGATGGACATCGCCGTCACGGTGCCCGATCCGCTCGTCGTCGCGACGAACGGCCGCTTCGTCGGGAAGCAACGGTCGACCGACGGGTTTACGAAGTGGATCTGGAAGGTGACGACGCCGATCAACAACTACGGCGTCGCGCTCGCGATCGGCAACTACGTCACGCTGACGACGCAGTACCAGGGCCCCTACGCCGACGACCCGAGCGACACCTTCCCGTTCACGTTCTGGGTGCTCCCGGAGGAGAAGCAGCGCGCGGAGCGCGTCTTCGAGGAGTTCCAGAAGCACATGTACGTGATGGAGGAGCTCTGCGGGCCCTACCCCTTCCGCGGCGACAAGTACGGCGTCGTGCACGTGCCGTTCCTCGGCATGGAGCACCAGTCGATCATCGCGTACGGCTCGGGCTTCGGGAACGACCCGTGGAACCGCATGGCGTACGACTCGCTGCACCAGCACGAACTGTCGCACGAGTGGTGGGGCAACCTCGTGACGTGCTCGGACTGGAGCGACTTCTGGATCCACGAGGGCATCGGGACGTACATGCAGGCGCTCTACCTCGAGCGCACGAGCGGCAAGGACAACTACTTCGCGAAGATGAAGTTCGACCGCGGCTCGCTGGCGAACCGCGGCGCCGTCGCGCCGCGCGGACCGAAGTCGTCGAAGTGGATGTACTTCGCGAACCGCGAGGGCTCGCCGGGCGGCGACATCTACAACAAGGGCAGCTGGATCTGCCACACGCTGCGCCACCTGCTCGGCGACGAGACGTTCTTCGAGGTGCTGCGCCGTTGGGCGTATCCCGATCCTGCGCTCGAGCGCACGACCGACGGCAGCGCGTGCCGCCTCACGTCGACGGACGAGCTGCTCGCGATCGCCGAGAGGACGTCGGGCGAGGAGCTCGAGTGGTTCTTCCACGTGTACCTGCGCCAGCCGCTGCTCCCGAAGCTCGAGCACGAGGTCGAGGACGGCGTGCTCGACCTCCGCTGGGTCGTGCCGGACGACCTCCCCTTCCCCATGCCGGTCGAGGTCCAGGTCGGCGACGAGCGCGTGCGCATCGCGATGACGGACGGGAAGGGCCGGCTCGAGGTCGGTGACGCGAAGGTCGTCGTCGATCCCGACGACTGGATCCTGCGCGCGAACCAGGGGCGCTGACCGCCGCGCGGACGAGCGGCCGCCGGGTTCAGAACTCGGCGTCGACGGTCGACCCCGCGCCGCCCGTGCGCACGTGCGTACCGAAGGGCACGGACACGTACTCCGTGTCCGGCAGCAGGCCGCGGAGCGAGGCGCGCAGCCGCTCGCCGGGCCAAGCGTCGCGGAGATCGACGCGCGTCCACACCGCGAACGCTTCGACGCGGTACGCGTCGTCCGGTGACGACGGGCGCAGACCGACCCCGCCGAGGCGCGCGAGTTCGCCTCCCGGATCGAACGGCGGGAGCACGGCGTCGACGGAGGCGCCCTCGAGCATCGCGGCGTCGACGACGGTGCGCTCGTCCGCGGCGACGACCACGACCTGGTCGACGATCCAGGCTCGACCCGTCCGGTCGACGACGCGGCCCTGGAGGCGGAACGTCCCCGCCGGAGTGCGTTCGAACTCGGAGACGAGACAGCCGTCCTCGACGATCGTGTAGGGGTCGCGATCGGCGACGACGAAGTGCGTGGCGGGGTCGACGAGTGCGATGAAGTCGACGAAGCACGTCTGCGCGGCGAGGGGGAACCGCAGGGCGAGCTCGGCGGCGCGCGCGACGCGGAGCTCGAGGGCGACCTCGACACCGCTCCGCACGAGGGGACGCAGGCCGCGCTCGTCGAAGTTCCACCAGCCGTCGCGCAGGTCGGTCACGCTCGTCCCGACGCGCACGCCGTCGAACCACGGCTCGAGTCCCTCGAAGCGCATCGCCCCATCGATCGGTACTTCGATCGGTCCGGCGAGTCGCGACGGTTCGGAGAGGTCCTCCGACCCGCTCGCGAACTCGACGTCGAGGACGGCGTCGTCGACGAGGACCTCGCGCGCGTCGACCGGACGACCGTCCGGCAGCACGCAGCGCGGGACGACGACGAACCCGTCGAGATCCGACCGAGGCGCCGAGTTCGACGAGCGTGGCGCGCGGGACGGTGAACTCGCGGAGCGCGTTGCGGTGGGCGTGCTCCTGCTCGAGCGTGACGCGCAGGCGGTACGCCGGAGCTCAAGGGCGCGGGCCGACATCGGACGGCCCGCCGGCCGCGCAGCCGCGACGGTCGCCTCGACGTCCGCGGCGATCCGCGCGAGTTCTCCTCGCGCCGGCGCGTCGCCTTGCACGCGACGAGGACGACGTCGACGTCGTCGAGGCTCGCGACCTCGTGTCGAGGTCGAACGCGAAGCCGCTGCGGCCCTCGGTCACGTCACGGCGAGCGCGACCTCACCGACGACGTCGAACGGACCCGACACCGCGAAGCCTCCGCCGCTCGGCGCGCTGCGCCGTCCGGCTTCGGATCGAGCGCGACGACGTCCTGGTTCGGTCGCGAAGCGGTAGGACGTCCCCGCGGCGAGTGCGTCGAAACGGACGACGCCGTCCGCGTCGGTCGTGCCGAAGATCCGGTCGGGAACCGCCGGTACGACGTTGCCGCCGCCGACGCGTCCCGCGACGCCGCTCGCGCCCGAGCGGAACTCCGCGGCGATCGTGGCGACGTCGCGCGACTCCTCCCAGGCGAACTCCGCGTCGAGCCGCGCACCGTCGAAGCGCCGCGCGAGAGCCTCGCGCCGCACGTCACGCTCACCGAGCGGCGCGAGTCGTGCGAACGGCCGCAGGAGCACGACCTCGCGTCCCGCGACGGGTCGACCGTTCGCCGAACGCACCGACACGCACACGCTGCCCGAGCGATGCGCCGCGACCACCGCGGGAGCGTCGTCGAGCACGACGACCGACGCCGTCGCGAAGCCCGGGCAGCGCACCTCGACGGCGTGCGGCGCGGGACCGGAGGGGTCGAAGCTCCCGTCGAACGCGAACCACGCTCCACCGCGATTCCCAGGGTCGAGCGATCGGCAACGCGCTCGCCCCGACAGCGGCTCGCCGCGCTCGTCGACGACGCGGATGCGCCCGCCGGAGCGCACGGTCGAGACTCGACCGTCGCGCGAGCCGTGCCGCGCGTCGGCCGGCGCGAGGTCGACGTCGTCGTCACTTCGTCGCGTCGCGGGTTCGAGCGAGACGTCGGACGAGGCCACGGGCGCTCGCGGCGTCGGCAGAGCCCCTCCTACGCCGCTCCACTCCGTCATCACGAACACGAGCAAGACGCCCACGACGAGCAGGGAGACGGCCGCGATGCCGCGCTCCGCCCCGCTCCCCCTCACCTCTTCCTCCGCTCCGTGAAGCGCAGCCCCGACCACACCGCATCGATCGCCGCGATCTTGCTGTCGACCATGCCCGACGCGAGTCCGATCTCGCGCACGAGCGGTTCCGAAACGTCGGTCGCGACGCCGCTCGCCTTCTTCGGCCAGCAGATCCACAGCAGGCCGTCGCCCGTCGACCTCCGTGCCGCCGCCATGCCGCTGCGCAGCTTCGACGCCTTCGTCACGAACCACAGCACGACGTCGGGCGCGTCCACGGTGGCGCGGCGCGATGTGCGCACACCGGCGGGGAGCTCGCCGAGGATCGACTCCGCGTCCTTCGGCGCGTCGAGGAGGCGCACGAGCGCCCCCTCCTTCACGCCGAGCTTCTTCGGCAGCGGCGTGCCGCTGTAGCCCGCGAGGACGTCCTTCGGCACGAGCACCGCTTCGCCGCGCCGAGTCAGCGCCTTCGCGAGCGTGCCCTTCACCGCGCGCCACGTCCCGTACTCCGCGTCTGGCAGCGCGGCGCGCACGCGCTCGACCTTCGCCGGCTCCCCCTCGAGGAACGCGATCGGCACGTGCCGCGTCGCCTTCGAGGTGCGCCACGCCATGGCGACGTCGCGTCCGTGACTGGGGAGACGTGTGAGATCGACGACGAGCACGTCCGGCGGGTCCGCGCGGAGCGCGCGCAGCTCGGCCGGTCCCACCGGACCGCCGCGCGCGCGGTAGCCGGCGGCCTCGAGCTTCGCGAGACGCTCCGGGGTCTCCGCCTCGTTCCAGTGCACGAGGTACGCGAGCGGACGGGGGCGAGCCATCGGACCGATGCTACCTCGCGGGGCGCGCGGGGTTTCCGACGGGACCGACGCGCGAGGGGCGCCCCCCGCTGCTGCGGAGGACGCCCCTCGTCCACGTGCTCCGCCGGGACGGAGCTCGGCATCGGCCGTCAGTTCGGGAACTGCGCCCCGGTCTGCTTCGCCGAGCTCTCCCACAGGAGGCGCGCGTTCATCCACTGCTGCAGGTCGTCGTTCGCGAGCGCGCCGAGGATCGCGGGATCCTCCACGTCGTCGCTCGTGATCGCCAGCGCGCGCTTGCCGCGCACGATCGCCCAGCCCGTGTCGAGGTCCTGCACCCCGTCGCACGTGATGTCGAGCTCGCCCGGGTCGTTCGACGTCGTCGCCAGACCCTGCTGCGTGAAGTAGCCCGAGATCTGGGCGAGCGGCGTCCGCGTCCAGCACGAGAACGACCACGTCGCCGACAGTTGGAACTCGTCGTCGTTGTAGATGACGAAGTCCACCTCGTTCAGGTACTCACCGCCGAGGAAGCTGATCAGCACGATGTCGCCGCCCACGCTCCCGAGGAAGCTGTCGACGTAGAGCTCGTCCGCGATCAGCTCGTACTCCATGCCGTCGAAGTCGCGCTTGCCGTCGCCGTCGAGGTCCGTCGCTCCGAACTCGGGCGCCGGCGAGCAGAACGGGATCGCGTTGAGCGCGTACATCCCCCCCGCCGCCGACACCACGTACTCCGAACCGATCAGGTGGTCGAACGACCATGGCACGTCCACCACTTCCGGATCGCGTGCGGTCACGACGAGGTAGCCCTCGCCCAGGAGCGCGCCGTTGTGGCAGCTCGTCAGCACCGACAGGGTGTCCGCCGGCGTCAGCGTCTCCACGCGGTCCTCGATCGTGCACTTCGCGAACAGGAACGGGCTCCCGCTCGTCGTCACGTTCACGTACTGGAAGTGAACGTCCGTCTCGCCGACTCCCGCGCGGTTCGTGTTCGTCACGTTCACCACCGTGAACACCGCCGCGTTCAGCAGCGCCGAGCGCTGCAGCGGGTACACGAGCAGGGAACCCGGCCGGCGACCGCACGCGGGACCCGCTGCGACCGGGACGACCGGACCCGGGAGAGCGAAGACGAACGCGGCGCCT
>JAWKUH010000060.1:0-20197 GCA_041398665.1 Planctomycetota bacterium
CACTCGTAGCAGCCGGCGATCGACGCGATCGTCGCCGTCGGTGCGATCGCGATCATCAGCGAGTTGCGGAGGCCGTGCTGGACCATGCGCTCGCGCAGGTCCTCCCAGCGCTGCGCGTCGCCCGAGGGGAGCTGGTCGACGCCGGTCCCCCACAGCTCGAACTGGAACTGGCCCTTGGCCGCGCGCGTCTCCTGGAAGTTCTCGTGCGGGCCGTTCTCCTCGGCGAGCGCGACCGACGTCGCGAGCGCGTTGTAGTAGATCTCCTCGGAGATCCGGGCACTGATGGCGCGCGCCTCGTCGCTGTCGAACGGCAGGCCGAGCTGGAAGAAGATGTCCTGCAGGCCCATCAGCCCGAGCCCGACCGGACGCCAACGCGCGTTGGACGAGGCGGCCTCCGGCGTCGGGTAGTAGTTGATGTCGATGACCTTGTCGAGGTAGCGCACGGCGATGGCCGCCACGCGCCCGATGCCCTCGTAGTCGACCTGGCCGTCGCGCACGAAGCGTCCGACGTTGATCGAGCCGAGGTTGCACACCGCCGTCTCGTCCTTCGACGTGACCTCGATGATCTCCGTGCACAGGTTCGACAGGTGCACGGTGTTGCCCGGCGCTCCCGTCTGGTTGCACTTGGCGTTGCACTGGTCCTTGAACGTCATCCAGCCGTTCCCGGTCTGGGCGAGCGTGCGCATCATCCGCGCGTAGAGCGAGCGCGCCTTCACGGTCTCGACGGCGAGCCCGTCGCGCTCCGCCTCCTCGTAGGCGCGGTCGAAGTCCGCCCCGTAGAGGTCGCACAGGTGCGGGACCGACTTCGGGTCGAACAGCGACCAGTCCGCGTCGGCCTCGACCCGCCGCATGAACAGGTCGGGGACCCAGTTCGCGAGGTTCAGGTTGTGCGTGCGGCGCGCGTCGTCACCGGTGTTGTCGCGCAGCTCGAGGAAGTCCTCGATGTCGCCGTGCCAGGTCTCGAGGTAGACGCAGGCCGCGCCCTTGCGGCGCCCGCCCTGGTTCACGGCCGCGACCGAGCTGTCGAGCGTCTTGAGCCACGGCACGATGCCGTTGCTGTGGCCGTTCGTGCCGCGGATGAGCGAGCCCGTGCAGCGCACGCGGTGGTAGGCGAGGCCGATGCCGCCCGCGTACTTGCTGAGCTGCGCCACGTCCATGTAGCGCTGGTAGATGCTCGTGAGGTCGTCCTGCGGCGAGTCGAGCAGGTAGCACGAGCTGAGCTGCGTGCGCGTCGACCCCGAGTTGAAGAGCGTCGGCGACGACGGCAGGTACGCCAGGCTCGAGATCAGGCGGTAGAACTCGATCGCCTCGTTGGCCTCCTCGGCGAGACCGCAGGCCACGCGCATGAAGAAGTACTGCGGCGTCTCGACGACCTTGCGGGACGTCGGGTCCTTGAGCAGGTAGCGGTCGTAGACCGTGCGCAGCCCGAAGTACTCGAACAGCGCGACCCGCGCGACGTCGATCGCGTCGTCGAGCTTGCGGCGGTTCGCCTTCACGAACTCGTAGGTGCGCTCGGAGAGCAGCCCGGCCTCGTAGCCGTGCCGCACGGACTGCGAGAAGGACTGGATGTCCTGGTTCGCGACCTCCTTCTCGATGTACGTGCCGAGCAGGCGCGCGGCGAGGCGCGAGGGTACTGCGGCTCCTCGGCGATGAGCGACGCCGCGGTCTGGATCGACAGCGTGTCGAGCTCGGCCGTGGTCGCGCCGTCGTAGAGACCGCTGATCGTGCGGGTCGCGACGCGCATGGGGTCGACCGAGTCGAGACCGACGCAGCAGCGCTGGACCGCGCGCACGATCTTGTTGAGGTCGACCGGCTCGAGCGAGCCATTGCGCTTCTTGACCTTCATGCCGATCGAGTCGTCGGCCGAGGTCGACGGTGTCGCCCCCTGCCGATCGGTTCCGTGCGGCACGAGGAGATCGTCCACCGGGGCTCCATCGATGGCTTCGATCGAAACAGGATCCGCGGGGGCGGTGAGGGCGTCGCGTTGCTCCATGGGATGCGAAGGGCGTGGCACCGGACGAGCGCGTTCGAGGGCAGGGACCGTGGACGGTTCGGCCGCGACGCGCGGCGGCCGACGGCCCGATCGCGATCGGGCCCCTGGAGAGACCGGGACCGCGAGCGGGCCCCGGGAGAGACCGGGACGGGACGGCCGCGCGGTGCTTCGACGTGAAGCGGCGCGACGGACCCCGCACCGAGACGAGTGGGGCGTGACGAGTGGGACGAGACGAGACGACGAGAGCCGTCGAGCACGGCGTGCGGGACGCCGCGCCCGGGGGCGAGGACCGGGGACGGAGACACGCGCGCGGCAGCGCCGACGCGGGCCGAGGGCCGCGGCTCGGGCGTCCCGCGGCGCGGCCGCGACCGGCGCCCCTCGGGGCCGATCGGACCGCGACCCTCGGGTGAGTCGCGACATCCGTCCACCGAGGTGGGGCGCCGCCCGTCGGGCTCCGTCCCACCCCGTCGGCCGCTCCGTCCGGTGGAGCCGTCGGGTCCGCTCGGCGCCCTGGCGATCGGTCCCCGCGGGGACGCCGCCGATGCTCTCGGCCGCGCCCGCGGACTCCGTCCTCGCCGCCCGCGCGCCGCGCGGACCCGACCGGCGCCCCGAGGGACGACGCGGCCGACGAAGCCCCACGATATTGGGGTCGGCGCCGCGATCAACACGAAAGGTTGTGGCTCGGCGCCGGATCACCCGCTGTCGGGACGGGTCGCTCCGGACCCGGTCGAGGGGTCTCGCCGGGGGTACTCGACCCCCCTCTTCCCCGGGCTTCGTCTTGACCGGGAACGGCGCTTCGACCAGCGGCCGACGGGAGTCCGTCCCGACCGACCGGTCGACCGTCCTTCGCGCGGTCGCGGTCGGCGCTCGACGCGGACGCCCGCCCCGGGGATCAGATGCGCAGAGCGCCGCGACGGCGCGCGTTCGCCGGCGCCGCGCGCTCGCTGCCGCGCGAGCGCGCGCGATCGAAGTCGGTCGAAACCGCGTCGGCCCCGGCGAACACCGCGTCGACGTAGGCGCCGAGTCCCGCCGGAGCCGCGAGTTCGACCTCGAGCCCCGCGGCCCGCGCGAGCGCGCGGATCGTGTCGACCTGGGTCGCGTCGGCCGGCACCGCGATGCGCCGCACGCCGCGATCCGTGAGGCGCAGGAGGAACTCCGCGACGAGGTCGGAACCCAGTCCGATCGCTCCGTCCAGGAAACCCACGTCCGCGACGACCGCGAGTCGATCGCGGTGCGGTGCGAGGTGGTCGAACCACTCGTCGGTGAGCTGGTCGGGCGCGAGGCGCACGGCGACCTGTTCCCACGGGAAGCGGTACATCGCGAGCGCTCCCAGCGCCCGCACGGCCGCGCGCGGTTCGTCGAAGCGAAGACGCATGGCGCGGCCGAGCTGCGCGAAGCAGCCCACGAGGTCCTCGAGCTCGATCGGCGTGCCGCGGCGCGGAACGGTGGCGAGGCCGCCGCTCGCGGAGCGCACGAGGCGGACCTCGGCCCAGGGCACGTTCGCGGCACCGAACAGTTCGAGATCGGTGGCGTCCTCGAGTCCGCGCCAGACGACCGAGACGGGCGCCGGTTCGGTGATCTGATCGCGACCGAGCGGCGGCGCCGACTCGATGCACAGGAGGCTCGGGTCGCTCGTCCAGCCGCGGATGGCGCGCAGCGCGGCGGGGTCGTCGTCCACCACCGCGATCGGTCGCAGGCCGCGCGCACGCGTCGCCTCGATCCCCTCGATCTTCGCGCGCTCGCCGCCCTGGCCGTCGCCGAACGGGTTGAGGTGCACGCGGTCCTCGCGCAGCGACACGCCGTAGTGGCGGCAGAGCGTGCGCAGCGCCTGAAGGGTCTCTTCGCGTCGAGTCTCGGAGCGCGAGCTGTTGAGCACGCACTCGACCCCGGGCTGCATCTGCATCCAGCGCACGACCTCGAGCATCCCGAGGCAGTGGCGGTGCGCGCCGATCACGGCTTCGGGCGACCAGGCGAAGCGCTCGCACTCGACGAGCAGCTCCTCGCGAGCGGTGTAGTCGAGCCCGCGGGCGTCGAAGAGCCGTCGCAGTCCGGCCTCACCGGGCACCACCTGCTCCGGCGCGAGCCCGGCGAAGTGCCTCGTCCCCTGGCGCGCGTCCCACTCGGCGAGCAGTTCGACGAGCCCCGGTCGGAGGTCGAGCAGCGACCCGTCGACGTCGATCATCACCGCGAGCTGTTCGCCCGGACGACTCGCGCGCTCCGCGTCCACGTGTCGGACGAGTGCGTCGTACCACCGCGTTCCCTTCGTCGCTGCGCTCAAATCGACCCTTCCCCTGGTCTGCGCGGGGCCCCTCTCGGCCCGCGCGTCTCGTTCTCCTCGATGCCTTCGCTCCGGCGACCCCTCGCCGATGCGCGGCCCGAGGTTCTATCGGCAGGGCCCGGCCCGCCGACCCCACGAATCGGTGCGCACCTCTCGCGGAGTCCGGCGGCGGGACCGATCCCGCGCGCCGCGTCCCCTCGAACGGGCCCCGGCATGGAGCGCGGGCCGCCGGAGCGGCCCGCTTCCCCCCATCTATCCCCGGCGGTGCCTCGTTCTACCGATCGCGCCGCCGGGCCGTTCGCGCGCCCCCTCATCGGACGCGCGGCGGCGGAGTTCCAGCGCCACCGACCTCAGCCGAGCTCGGGGCGCACCTGCCAGACGCCGAGGCGCTCCTCGAGCGCTCGGCCGGCGGCGACGAGCGCGCCCTCGCCGGCGAGCTTCCCCCACAACGTGACGGTCCGCGGCCGACCGCCGTCGACGCCGCAGCGCAGGGTCAGGCTGGGCTGCCCCGTGAGGTTCGTCGTCCACAGGAGGTCGGCCGCGTCGTTCGGTGCCAGGACGAGGTCCACGCCGAGGAAGGCGCGCGCCATCCCCTCGCACAGCGTCCGGCGCAGGCGCTGCGCCTTCACGAACTCGATCGCGGGCACGAACCAGGCGGACCGGAAGGTGTTCGGCCAGGCCTCGTCGTCCTGCCACACGAGGCGGTCGTCGTCGCCCGACCGGGTGAGGTCCTCGAACGCGGCGGCGGCCTCGACGTGGAGCAGCGTGACGAGGCTCCCCCACGGCCCTTCCGGCAGCGCGACCTCGACGACCTCGCACCCGAGTTCGCGCAGCGCGTCGAGCGCGCGGAGCTCCGGCGAGCCCGTCCGGAACCACGCGGCGTTCGCGCCGACGCGCAACTCGGACACGTCGAGGCCCGCCGCGGGCGCGCCGCCGATCGCGCGCGAGCCGCCGTCGCGCCGGTCCTCGCCGGCGATCGCCGCGAGCACGAGTGCTGTGTCGTCGACGCGCCGCGCGATCGCTCCGACCTTGTCGAGCGACCAGCACAACGCCATCGCGCCGGCGCGCGACACGCGACCGAACGTCGGTCGCAGGCCGACCGTGCCGCAGCGCGCGGACGGCGACACGATCGAGCCGTAGGTCTCGGTCCCGATCGCGAAGGGGAACAGCCCGGCGGCGACGCCGGCACAGGATCCCGCGCTCGAACCGCTCGATCCCTGTCGCACGTTCCAGGGGTTGTTCGTGCGCCCGCCGAACCAGACGTCGCCGTAGGCGAGCGCTCCGAGCGCGGTCTTCGCGACGAGCACGGCGCCGGCCTCGCGCAGTCGCTCCACCACCGCCGCGTCGCCGTCCGGGACGCGCTCGCGGTAGGGCTCGGCGCCGAACGTCGTCCGCAGTCCCTTCGTGTCGAACAGGTCCTTGAGTCCGTACGGCACGCCGTGCAGCGGACCGCGGTTGCGCCCGGCGGCGAGTTCGGCGTCGGCGCGGTCCGCGGCCGCGCGCGCTCCCTCGGCGTCGACGGTGATGCAGGCCTCGAGCTGCGGGTCGAGTCGTTCGATGCGGGCGAGAGACACCTCGACGAGGCGGCGACTCGTGACGGAACGGTCGGCGAGCCACGACGCGAGGTGCACGACCGGCGCGAAGGCGAGGTCCGCGTCGTCCGACGGAGCGTCCGGGACGCCGCCGGGCTCGCTCGCGGGGTCGAAGCGGTGCCCGAACGCTCCCGCGGGAGGTGCGGCGCCGAGCCAGGGGTCGAAGGTCTCGGCCGGCGCGAGTCCGTTCGTGACGGGCAGCGCGCGGCGCTCCGCCGCACGCCCGAGCGCGTCGGCGAGCGCGCGTCGCATCTGTTCGCGCTCCTTCGGCGTGAAGTCGATCCCGGCGAGTCGTTCGGCGGCGGCGACGGTCTCGACGTCGGGCAGGTCGTCCTGCGTGGTCATGGCGCTCGTCCTCGCCGGGGTGCTGGAAGCTCGGCCCCGGCCGCGCGACACTCTACGGCGAGATGACCGTCGACCCCGCCCAACTGCGTCGCGAGTACATGCGCTTCGGCCTCGACGAGGCCCAGGCCCCGCCGGACCCGATGGAGCTGTTCCGACGCTGGCTCGCCGCCGCGGTCGAGGCCGGACTCCTCGAGCCCAACGCGATGACGCTGGCGACGGTGTCGGCGGAGGGCGAGCCCAACGCGCGCGTCGTGCTGCTGAAGGGCGTCGACGAGGGCTTCTCGTTCTTCACCAACTACGAGAGCGACAAGGCGCGGGAGCTCGAGGCGAGCGGCCGCGCGTGCCTCGTCTTCTTCTGGCACGAACTCGAGCGCCAGGTGCGCGTGCGCGGCGCCGTGTCGCGCGTCGCACCGAGCGAGTCCGACACCTACTTCGCGTCGCGCTCGCGCGACAGCCGACTGTCGGCCTCGATCTCGCCGCAGTCGCACGTCGTCCCGTCGCGCGAGTTCCTCGAGGAGCGCGTCGCCGCGCGCGTCGGGCGCATCGGCGAGGACGGCGACATACCCCGTCCGGCGCACTGGGGCGGCGACCGCGTCGTGCCCGACCGCATCGAGTTCTGGCAGGGCCGTCCCGCGCGGCTGCACGACCGTCTGCTCTACGAGCGCGACGGCGCGGGCTGGAAGCGGTCGCGGCTCGCGCCGTGAGTCCGTCGACTCACGAGAGTTCGCGCCGGAACCTCTCGTAGCGCTGCTTGTCGTACTTCGCGAGCAGCGCCTCCTGCTCCGGGTCGCGCGGTCGACGCCCGGCGGGCCGACCCGGCGGTTCCGACGCGAGGATCCTCGCCCAGCGCTCGCGCTTCAGCGCCTCGACGTACGCGATCCAGTCGTCGTAGTCGATCGGTCCGTCCTGCTTCACGTCGTCTCGCCTCGGCGGAGGGCTCCGCTGCGCGCAAAGCATCGTACCGAGGAGACCGACTCGGTCCGGCCGCCCCGTCGCATCCGCGCACCGCTCGGGGACGAGGCTCTGCCGACCGCGCTCCCCCGGTCCGCGCGGTGCCGTACCCTCGGCGCGTGGCGGCGGAGGATCGACGGCGGACGGAGGAGTTCGACGATGCGCGCGGCGCGTTCCGGCGCGTCGTCGAGGTCGTCGCGGCGCGGCGCGACCCGCTGCGCGAGCGCGTGCGCGTGCTCGTCCCGGACGGACCGACGCGCCTCGCGGTCGCGGGCGCTCTCGTGCGGCTCGGCGGGGGCGCGCTGCTCGGCGTGCGCGTCGGCACGCTGCTCGGCGCCGCGGTCGAACGGCTGTCGGCGAGCGGCGAGCGCGTCCGTGCTTCCGACGCCGCGCAGCGCGTCGCGCTCGGCCGGTTGCTCGAACGGAGCAGCGAACTCGCGCGCGTGCTGACGGCGCTCGACGACGGCATCGAGGTCGGTGTGCGCGCGGTCGAGGAACTCGTGCGCGCGGGCTTCCGCTCCGACCAGGAACGGGCTGCACTCGAAGCGGTGCGCGACGCGCTCGGAGGCGCCGCGCGAGAGCGCGCGGAGGACCTCGTGCGGCTCGCCGCCGCCCGCGCCCCCGGCGGCGCGCTCCAGGGCGGGACGGAACTCGCGTTCGCGCGCGCCGCGGAGCTCGTCCGCGAGAAGGGGCTCGCCGACGAACTCGGCGGCGCCGGCGAACGCACGCTGCTCATCGGTTGCGACGCCGCGCAGGGACACGTCGCCGACCTCGCGGAGGCCTTCGTGGCGAACGGAGCCACGGCGCTCGTGCTGCGCGGAGCGCGCGGCGCACTCGCCGCGCGGCTCGGCGTCGAGGCGACGGCGAGCGTGTCGGCGGACGACGCGCTCCGCGTCGACGCGCCGGACCGCCGTTCCGCGGCGCGCGCCGTCGCGCGGATCCTGCGCGACCGCGTCGACGCCGGTGTCGCACCCGAGTCGCTGCTCGTGGTGTCGGCGAACCCGCGCGCGCACGGCGCGCACGTCCGGCGCGCGTTCCTCGAACTCGGTCTCCCCCACTCGGCTCCGGGCGTGCAGGGACCGGTGCGCGGTGCGTCGCGCGCACTCGACGCCTTCGGTCGCTTCCTCGAACGCGGCGACCGGACGAGCGCGTCGACGCTGTCGGCCGCGAGCGCCGACGACCGCGCCGTCGCGCACCGGGCGGCGACGGACGGAGCCGTGCGACTCGGCGACGCGAGCGGCGCGCCGTTCGACGACGCGCGCGCGTTCACGGCCTCGCTCGAGGGCGCGCCGCGCGACGCACGCGCGTGGAACGCGGCGGCGACCGCGATCGCCGCCGCCGCGCTCGGACACCGCGAGGACGGCGACGTCGCGAAGGCGCTCGCGTCCGAGCTCGACGCCGTCGCGGCAACGCTGCCCGACGGCTTCGAACTGCACGGTCCGGAGTGGGCGCGGCTCTCCGCGCGCGCCCTGCGCCGCGCCGCGCGCGAACCCTTCGGCGGCAGCGGCGGAGGCGTCCAGGTCGCGGGACCCGACGGCGTCCTCGGTCGCAGCGTCGACACGCTCGTCCTGCTCGGCTTCGACCGCGAGACGTTCCCGCGGCGCGGCGGCGACGACCCGTTGCTCGACGACGAGCTGCGCGGCGTGCTGCGCGCGATCGTGCCCGACCTCGCGACGCGCGCGGAGGCGCGGGCGCGCGACGAGGCGCTGCTCGACGCCGCGCTGGGAGCGGCGGAGCACGTCCGCGTGGTGCATGCGCACACGGGCGACGGCGGACGGCCCGCGCTGCTCGCGCCGGCGCTCGAACGACGCTCGAACTCGTCGGCGCACGGAAGGAGCTCGCGCCGCGCGCGGGCTCGGCCGAGGACGCGGAGCGCGGAGCGCTCACCCCGACGACTGGGCGCGACTCGCCGGCGCCGCGCTCGGCGAGGACGAAGGGTCGCGCGAACGCTTCGTGCGCTCGCTCGCGCTCCTCGACGGATCGCCGGGGAACGCGCGGGCCCACGCGGCCCTGCTCGCCGAGCACGACCGCGTGTCGGGCGACCTCGGCGCGTTGGGACGCGCCGGAGCGAAACCGCGCGAGAAGGACGTGTTCGTCACGTCGCTCGAGCGCCACGCCGATCTGCGGTTGGTCGGCGTACCTCGAGCGCGAACTCTCGCTCGAACCGTCGCCCCGCGGCGACCTCGCGACGCCCGACCGGCGCGCGGTCGGGATCGCGGTGCACGCCGCGCTCGAGAAGTTGCTCGAACCGCCGCAGCGGCCCGCGTCGCTCGATGGAGCGCCCGTGCACCGACCGGCGCGACCCACGCCGAGCGAACTGCGCGCCGCGCTCGACCACGGCGTCGCGAGCGCGATCGCCGAGCGCGCCGGCGCAGGACGCCGACCGGCGCCGCCGCAGGCGCGTGGCTCGCCGCACGCTGCTCCCGCTCGTCGAGCGCGGCGTCGACTACCTGTGGCTCCGCGGCGACCTCGAGGTGCTCGCGACGGAGTGGACGTCGTCGCATCGCGTTCGGCGACGCGCGCGTCGGGTTCGTCGCCGACCTCGTGCTGCGACGCGACGACGAGGCTCGTCGCGATCGACTTCAAGACGGGCGTGCCCATGTCCCACGCCGCGAAGACGGAGACGCGCGAGCGCCACCTCGCGCAGGCCGTCGAAGCGCGGCGAGCGCCTCCAGGGCGGCGTCTACGCGACGGCGCTCTTGGGTCGCGGCGCGTACCTCGGGCTCGGCGGCGACGACGTCGAGCTCGACCGACGCGAGACCTCGATCGACGCGGCGACCGCCGCGCCCCTCGTGGAGGAGACACTCGAGGTCGTGCTCCGCGCGCGACGTTTCGGGCTGTTCCTGCCGCGTCTCGTGAAGAACGAGCTCGACGACGAGTCGCAGCCCGACCAGTGCTCGCGCTGTGCCGTCGCCGACGCGTGCGTCCAGGGCGACACGGCCTGGCGCGAACGACAGCGTGCGTGGAGCGAGGCCGTCCGCACGGGAGAGCGCGACGTGTACGGCGACGACGCGGAGTCCGCGGCGATCGCGTGGTTCGCCCTGTTCGAGAAGAAGGATCGCGAGGCGGCGCCGGAGGACGGAGCGTGAGCGCGGGGCACCTCGACGACGCCGCGGTCCGTGCGCTGCGCGAGGCCGACGCCGAGTCGCGCCGCGTCGCGACGACACGCTTCGACGTCCCGATCGCGCTCGAGGCCGGCGCGGGGACGGGCAAGACGTCGACGCTCGTCGCGCGTCTCGTGCGCTGGTGCCTCGGTCCGGGGTGGGACGCGGCCGGCGACACGGCGGACCCGACGGAGCGTGCGCGCGAGACCGCGCGCGGCGTCGCGGCGGTGACGTTCACGGAGGCGGCGGCGGCGGAGATGGCGGAGCGCACGGCGCTGGCCTTCGCGCAGGTCGCGGCGGGTGAGCGCGAGGAGGTCGTCGGACTGCCCGACGTCGACGCCGCCGAACGCGAGCGCGAACTCGCGCGCGCTCCGCACCTGCTCGCCGCCGTCGACCTGCTCGAGATCGGCACGATCCACGCGTTCTGCGCGCGCATCCTGCGCGACCAGGCGCTCCAGCTCGGCATCCACCCCGCCTTCCGTGTCGACGCCGACGGCGAGGGCACCGCGCAGGTCGTGCGCAGCGTCGTCGCGCGCCTCTGGCCGGCGATGCTCGAGAGCGGCGACGCGAACGCCGTTCGGCTCGCCGCGCGCGGACTGACGGCGTCGGAGGTCGCGAACGGCGTCGCCGCGCTCGCGACCGCGGGCGTGCCGAGCGAGGCGCTCGAGGTCGATCCGGCGCAGCTCGCGGCGGAACCGCTCGACGCACTCGGCGAGGCGAGCCGGCGCCTGCTCGATCTCCTCGCCGGCAAGGACTTCGGCAGGAGCACGAAGAAGCCGCAGGAGTTCGTGGAGGCCCTCTCGACCTTCCTCGGCGACGCGCCGGGCGACGACGCGTCGCCGCTCGATCGCGCGCACGCCTGCTTCGACGCCGCCGCCGACACGCCCGTCAAGTGGTCGAAGGGCGCCGACGCGGTGCAGAAGGCCGTCGCCAAGGTCGTCGATCCCGCGGAGCTCCAGGAAGCGTCGCAGGTCTGGTGCGAGGCCTGGTCGGCGGTCGCGAAGTTCGACCCCGTGCTCTTCGGCGCCTGTGCGAGCGTCGTCGCGCCGATGTTGCGCGAGGCCGACATCCTGCGCCGACGCGAGGGTTGGCTCGCGTTCGACGACCTGCTCGCGTGGACCGCTCGCTGGGCGCGCGGCGGCGGGCCCGGCGTCGCGGCCTGGCGCCGTCGCGTGCGCCAGCTCGTCGTCGACGAGTTCCAGGACACCGACGCGCGGCAGTGCGACCTCGTGCGCGCGCTCGCGCTCGAAGGACCGGTCGACGCGCGCCCCTCGCTGTTCGTCGTCGGCGACCCCAAGCAGTCGATCTACGCCTGGCGCGCGGCGGACCTCGCGGCGTACGAGTCGCTGCTCGATCGCGTCCGCGCGGAGGGCGGCGAGGTGCGCACGCTGTCGGTCAACCACCGCTCGAGCCAGGACGTGCTCGACGAGGTGGCGCGCGTGCTCGAACCGCACCTCGTGCACGAAGCCGGTGTGCAAGCCGCCTTCCAGCCGCTCGTCGTGCCGAAGGTGCCCCGCCACCCCGCGTCGCCGGCGGGTCTGCCGTCGGTCGAACACTGGAGCAGTTGGCCGCTCGAGCCCGACGGCTCGCCGCAGGACAAGCCGCGCTCGCACGCGATCACGCGCGCCGAGATCCGCGCCGTCGTGCGCGACATCGTGGCGACGCGCGCGGCCAACCCCGAGCTCGAATGGAGCGCGTTCGGCGTCCTGATGCGCAGCACGAGCGACCAGGAGATGCTGCTGCGCGAGATGCGCGAGGCCGGCGTGCCGTTCCAGGTGGCGCGCGAACGCAGCTTCTGGCACCACGTCGAGGTGCGCGACGCGGGACTGCTGCTGCGCACGGTGCTCGACCCCAGCGACCGCGTCGCGCTCGTCGGGTGGTTGCGCTCGCCGCACGTCGGCGTGCCCGATGCCGCGTTCACTCAGCTCGCCGGACGCGGCTTGCTCCAGTCGATCGAGCGACTCGGCGTCGCGGAGGGTGCGACCGCCGCCGACGTCGCGCCCGTGCTGCGCGAGATCGAGAACGATCTCGCGGGGCGCGTCCCGGGACTCGAGCGCGTCGCCGGTTGGTCGGGGCTCGCCGCCGAACGACTCGCGCGCCTCGCCGAGCTCCGCGGGCTCTACGCGACCGCCGCCCTCGACGTCTTCGTCGAGACTGCGCGCCGCCTCTCCGCGCAGGAGGCCGGCGAGTCCGCGCGGCGCCTCGGTCGCCGCCGCGTCGCGAACCTCGACGCCTTCTTCGCCGAACTCCTCGCGCGCGGCGAGCGGTCGGCGGCGAGCTACGGCAGGCTGTTGCCATCACCGTCGCGAACGCGAGGCAACCCCGACGTCCATGAGGCGCGCGCCCGAGACGCGGTCGCCGTCACGACGATCCACGGAGCCAAGGACTCCAGTACCGCGTCGTGCACCTCGTGCACGGGCACAAGTGCCGCGCGCGCGCAGCGCCGACGGACGACGCGGTCGCACGTGCGCTGCGCGCTGTTCGCGGCCGGTCGGTACGAACTCGAGCTCTTCGGCGTGCCGAGCCCGGGCTTCGCCGCGGCGCAGCGCCGACGCGAGCGCGTCGACGAGGCGGAGCAGGCGCGGCTGTTGTACGTCGCTGTGACGCGCGCAGTCGCGGCTCGTCGTGTGCGCGACGTCGCCGCCCGGCCGACCGACGCCCGAGCCGGACAAGGTGCGCTCGATCGCCGACCACGTCGCGCACCGTCGACCGCACGACCACCTGGAGCGCTTCGCGACGGCGCGCGCGGAGGGTACGACGGGGTTCGACGACGCGTCCGGTGTGCGCTTCGTCTTCCCCACGCTCGACGCGAGCGCGGCGCCGCGCGTCGAACGCGACGACGACGCTTCGGCGAGCGTTCCGTTCGAGCGCATGGACGACGACGTCGCCGCGCTGGCCGCCCTGCGAGCCGAAGCGGACGTGCGGCGGCTCCGCCCCTTCGCCGCGACGGCCTCCGACGACCTCCCGAACGAGGAGGCGGACCTCGTGCGCGGGCGGCGGAGGAGCATGCGGCTTCGTACCGCGCCGCGCCGCGCCAGGTCGTCGGTACGCAGATCCACGCCATGCTCGCGCGGCGCGCGTCGTCGGCGAACGCGACGGGTTCGGCGCGCTCGTGCCGAGCTCGCGCTCGAGCTCGAGGGCGACGAGCTCGGGCGGCGGGGCGCCGCTTCGACGAACTCGAACGCGCGCTGCGCGACGGTCCGTTCCTCGCGAAGCTCGACGCGCTCGTCGCCGACGGCGACGTGGAGGGGCCCTTCGCGGAGCTTCCGTTGCTCCTCGCGAACGACGACACGAGCGGTCCGGCGAGCCACTACACGGGTTCCGCCGACCTCGTGCACCGCGACGGTGCGGGCTGGTGCGTCGTCGACTTCAAGACGGACCGTGTGGACGACGCCACGCTCGCCGCGCACGAGTCGCGCTACGCGCCGCAGCTGCGTCGCTACGCCGAGGCCCTGCGTCGTGCGCTCGCCCTCGACGGGCTCCCCCGCCGCGAGCTGTGGTGGCTCGAGCGCGGTGCGGTGAGCACGTTCGACGAGGCTGACCCGGGGCGTGGTGCCGCGGCGCTTCGGCGCCGAGGACCGCAGGAAGCCTGAAGAAGGGAAGACAGAAGGGACACGAAGAGCACGAAGGCGCCGCCGAGCGGCGCGGGCCAAGGACCCGCGGAGCGCGTCGCCCGCGGGTCCCTGCGTCCTTCCGTGAGTCCGCCGCCGCAGGCGCACCGTGTTCTTCGTGTGCTTCGTGTTTCAGTTCTGCGGCCGGCGGGCCGCTGCGCCTCAAAAGTGCGCAGGCCGCTGCGCTCCTGGCGCCTTCGGCGCCGAAGACCGCGGGAAACACGAAGGGAACGGCAGAAGGACACGAAGAGCACGAAGGCGCCGCCGAGCGCGCGGACGCAGGGACCCGCCGGACGATCCACGCCCCGCAGGTCCTGCGTTCCTTCCGTGTGGTCCGCCGCCGGGCGGCTGACGCTTGCTGGGAGTCGGTGGACACCCAGACAGCCCTTCGTGCAGTTGTTGGGGTTGGGTCTGGGGAAGGGTCTCCCTTCCATCGAGCCGCGCTCAACCTGCCCCAAGCAGGCTGAGGCTGAGCGCGGCGGTCGGGGGCAGGCCCCCGGCGGTCGATCTTCGCGTGGTTCACGCGACGACTTCGATGCTGGGTTCGCACATGCAGAGGCTCCCCGTCGACTTCCATCGGCGTGCGGTAGCCGAGCGTCGAGAGAGTGGGTCTCTCGCGGTTGGCAGAAGCGCTCGACGTAGTCGTGGGTCGACGCGCGCGTCATCGAGCCCGCTCCATTCCTGCCAGTTCGCCCTCCTGTTTGAAGAGTTGAAAGAAGCTCTCGATCACCGCGTTGTCGTATCAGTTGCCCTTGCGGCTCATGCTGCACGTGATGCCGTGGTGCTCGAGCGACGCCTGGAAGTACCCACTCGCGTACTGACTTTACGATCGGAGTGGTGCATGAGCGTCGCCATGGATCCGCGCCAGGCTAACGCGTTCTCGAGCGCGCGCTCGATCAGCTCCGTCCGCATGTGGCTCGCCATCGACCAGCCCACGATCAGCCGCGTGCCGGTGAATGTCAATGATCGCCGCGAGGTAGACAGAACGCTCGTGTGTGCACACCTGCGTCCAGGTCCGCGCACCACCACGACATCGCTCGAATCCGCAGAAAAGCGCCTCTACGGCGGTTCTCGGCCACTTCGAAGCTGTGCGACGAATCCGTCGTCGAGCGGAACCGACGCCGCACCCGGCCGCCATCGCGCATGAGCCGCGCCGCACTGGTTCAGCTCGTCGGTAGGCCCTGCCTGTTCGGCGCCTCCGACACCCGTGGGCTGCCATAGGTGCCGCGACTCGCCGCGTGGACCTCGCGGATCGCCTCGACCACCTTCGCGTCTTCGAGCTCCTTCTTCGAAGGCCGCTGCCGCGACAGCCGCGTAGAACCCGCTGCGCGAGAGGCCGAGCGCTCGGCACATCAGGCCCACCGAGAAGTTCGCCTTCTCCGCGAGAATCAGGTCGAAGGCTCGCCCTGCTCCCTCGCAGAGAAGGCCGCCTGACACAGGAAGTCGCGCTCCATCTCGAGCTGCGCCGCCGCAGCGCGAAGCCGAGCGAGCTCCTGGTCCGGTGTCTCGGTCTGGCCGCGACTTCCTCGCTCGGCGGCGCGGGCTTCTTCAACCGCTTCGCGTCGGTCAGCCCCTCCGCGTCGAGCACCCAGTGGCTTGCAGCGTGCTCTGCTCGATCCCGAGCGTGCGGGACACTTCGGCGATGTTGCCGACCTCACTCACCATGCGAACCGCGTCCGCCTTCTGTTCCGGCGTGCTTAACGCCTGCCCCTTCCGGGCCATGGACACATCCTTGTGCGCATCGCGCGCAAAAAGGGTGTCCGCCGGGCGAGCAGGTCAGGCGGCGCTTCGTGTTCTTCGTGTGCTTCGTGTTTCGATTCTGCGCGGCCGGCAGGCCCTGCGCGGAAGTCGTCGAGGCGCTGCGCTCGGCGCCTGCGGCACCGAAGACCACGCAGGAAACACGAAGGGAACGGCAGGGCGAAGAGCACGAAGCGCCGAGCAGCAGCGCTGGGACACAAGGGACCCGCGGGCGCATCGCATCCCGCGGGTCCTGCGTCCTTCCGTGTCAGTCCCGCCGCCGCAGGCGCGCCGCCGTGTTCTTCGTGTGCTTCGTGTTTCGATTCGTGGGTCGCGCGGCCGGCAGGCCTCGCCTCGAAGAGTGCACGAGCCGCTGCGCTCAACCTTCAGCGCCGGGGACCACACCAGGAAACACGAAGGGAAAGCAGAAGGGACACGAAGAGCACGAAGGCGCCGCGAGCGCTCGCGCGGACGCAGGGACCCGCCGGACGATCCACGCCCCGCGGGTCCTGCGTTCCTCCATTGTGTTCCGCCGCGAGGCGGCGCCGGTGTGCTCCGTGTGCTCTGTGGTTCGATTCGTGTGCTTCTGCGCGGCCCGCAGGGTGCTGCTCATTCCTGTGGATGCCCCGACGCACCCCCACCGTCGAACCACGATGCACCTCCGCCGCGCACCGCTCCATGAAGGTCTTCGGCCGTTCGAAGCCCGACGCGGTGTGGGTCGCGCGCGAGGAGGGCGCGCGGGCGGGCTCGACCTCAAGCTGCCGACCGCGCGCGCACAGATCGTCGTGCGGCTCGACGGGGACGCGCTCGCGACGTCGAGGATCGGAGCACCTACGGGGTGCTGAAGCGGTCCGCGCTGGGACGCGTTCGTCCGCGACGTCTCGCGTCCCGCTCGCAGCATCGGCGCGCTCCTCCGTCCCGGCGCGTTGCCGCACCTCTTCGGTCGCCCGGCCCACGAGCTCGCGGGTCGCCGCGTCGCGCTCGACGCGCTGTGGCCGGACGCGCGCGTCCACCGAGCGGCTCGCCGGACTCGACGATCCCGACGCGCTGCTCGACCGCTTCGAGCTGCTCGCGGACCGCGTGCCCCGCGGTGCGTCGCCGCACCCCGTCGTCAGACACGCGCTCCGTCGACTCGCCGCGACCTGTGAGTGGAGCCCGTCGTGCGCGAGTCGAGGCTGAAACCGCCACTTCGCGGCGCTCTTCCGACGCGGCGTCGGCCTGTCGCCCAAGCTCTACGGCCGCGTGCGCGTCGCTTCGAGCGGTGCCTCGAACACCTCGCGCGCGAGCCGGAGGCCTCCCTGGTCGACCTCGCGCTGCGCACGGGTTTCTGCGACCAGCGCACCTCGCGCAGGTTCCGCCTTCGGGCGGATCCTGCCGGCGGCTACCGCCGTTCGCGCGGACCGTGGGTGGCGCACGTGCCCCTCGACGGGGAACCCGCGCCGATCCGCGGCCGAGGTCAGGAACGTCCAAGACGGACGCCCGGCGACGCGCGACGATCGCGACCATGAAGGCCGACACACGCGAAGGACGGAGCACACCGATGAACGCACCCCCGAAGGGCTGGACCCGCATCTCGAGCAGCCTCTACTACGACGACGCGCTCGCCGCGATCGAATGGCTGTGCCGCGCCTTCGGCTTCGAGTCGAAGCTGGTCGTCGAGCACGACGGCATGGTCGCGCACTCCCAACTCACCTTCGGCGACGGCCTGGTCATGGTCGGGAGCGCGGGCGGCGCGCCGAAGCGCGCGGAACGCGAGGGCTGCGTCTCGCCGCGCTCCACCGGCGGCGCGAACACCCAGGAGGCTCTGCATCTTCGTCGACGACAATCGGCGCTGCTGGTGCCGCGTGCCCGCCAGGCGACAATCGCCTGCCTGCCGACAAGCCCAGGACCACGGACCCGAGTACCGTCCGCGGCTACGAAGCGGTCGACCCGGAGAGCCACCACTGGTTCTTCGTGCAGCGCGTGCGCGACAGGCGGGACGGCGCGAAAGGAGCTGCTCGTCCTGCTCCGCCGTCCAGTCGCCCAGCGCGCGATCAGTCGTAGGTCGCGGTGCGCGTGGGCTGGGCGCGGCGCGTCCGTGGCGCGCCGTCGAGGGTCCGCGCGAGGCGCTCGCCCACGGTGACGACGACAACCGGGATCGCTCCGGCGCCGCGTTCCCGTGCACTGCCGAGCCGCCAACCGGCATCGGCCATCGTCGCACGGCACCGCGCGATGTGCCGGAGGAAGGCGCGCGCACTCGACCACCTGGTCCTCGAGGCCAAGCTCGCGAGAGATCGATCGAGTCCCTCCTCGCAGCCGAGGCCCCAGTTGAAGCCGGGGCCGAAGCCGCCGAGACTCCCGACGAGTCCCTCGTCCTCGAGCTCGCGCACGATCGCTCGTCGCTCGTCGTCGAGCTGTGTCCCGACGACGACGAAGTGCACGTCGTTCGACCGGACGGTCGGCGCACCCACCATGCGGTGGACGAGCCGGAGAGACACCACCGAGCCCACCTCGTCGAAGAGGAATCCCTCGTACGCGGTGAACGTCGGCACGGGCACCGACGGCGTTCCTCCCTCGAGGTCGAGTCCGAAGGGTTGTGTGACGTGCAGTTCCTCGCCGGGACGCAGCACGTAGGGATCCCGACCGGCGACGCCGTGGATCATCGGCCGGAACGGGAGGAGCTGCGCGTCGCGACGGAGCGGTTCCGCGCCGTCCGCACCGGGCGTGACGATCGTCGCGCCGCGCGCCACGCCCGTCGCGTCGAGCAGGCAGTGCGCGCGGCGCTCCGTCCGTCCGTCGGGGTACGTGCGCTCGATCTCGCAGAGGAGCACCTCGCCGCAGTCCTCGAACGCGCCGCAGGTGAGGGCGCCGTCCATCAGCTCGAACGTGCCGCCGCGCGCCCTCAGCACCGCCTCGATCTCGACGAAGCCGAGGCGCTCGACCTCCATCGTGGACGCGATCAGCTCGAGCTCGAGGACGGCCGGCGCCTCCGCTCCGTCCCGAGGGACCGACGCCGCTTCCCGGGAGCTCGCACCCAGGACGAGGAGAGCCGCGACCGCGAACCGGGCCGCGCACGCTCCTCCGCCGAGTCGTCCCCCGAGAGGGTCCACGAGGGATCGGATCTCGCTACCTCAGGTCGATGTGCAGACCCTGCGTCGTCGCGAAGCCGTTCGGCGCGAGCGGGTCGGCGGTCGACGCCTGGAAGTACACCTGGATGCCGGTCCCCTTGTAGGGCCGGAAGTCGAGGTCGAAGACGGCGTCGCCGTTGCCGTCGGAGATCTCGGTCGCGAGCGGGATCGGCGCCGCGATCCACGCGCCGCTCGGCGCGACGGCCGCCAGCGGCGAGAGGCTGCCCCACAGAGTCACGCTCGTGTTCGGCTTGCAGTTGCCGACGAGGATCGAGTCGTCGGGACCGAAGTCGACGAGCGCCATCGCGGGTCCGCGCTTGTACGTCCCCGCCGTCCCGGAACCGTAGGGTTCGGCGGCGAAGGCGAGCTCGAACCAGTCGGTGTTCGAGATGGCCGGATCCATCCCGAGCGGCGAGATCGGCCCGAGGTCCCAGTCGAGGAACTCGTTGACGTTGGAGACGTTGATGCCGGTGAGCACGCGGTCGAGGACGATGCCGTAGTACGGATCGTGCAGGTTGCCGGCGACCGGCCCGAAGAACTTGTTGCGGAAGGCGACGTACTGGTTCGCCTCGACCTGCGGCGACTGGATCGCCTGGAAGACCGGCGACGCGTACTTGAGGTCGGCCTGGGTCGGCGGCGACGAGAGCGGACAGCCCGGGAACACGCCGAAGTAGTCGTTGAAGACCTTGCCGTAGCCGGGCAGCGGGTTCGCGTAGGTCCAGTCGGTCGGGCCGCCGCCGTTCAGCACCGCGCGCACGCGCGTCGAGTAGGCCGTGCCGTGACCGACGCCCGGCGCGAGCGCCTGACGATCGTCCGCGAGCCCGACCCACGACGCGAGGGCTCCGCCCGCGGACTTGCCGTAGAGCACGATCTTGTCCGGGTCGATGTTGTAGTTCGCCGCGTTCATGCGCAGGAACTGCAGCGCGAGCGAGAGGTCCGCGACCTGCCCCGGGAAGGGCGGGTGGTCGGGGTCGGCGAGCTCGGCGCACGACGTCGGCGCGAGCCGGTACTGGACCGACACGAGCGTCCAACCGCGCGCGAGGATGTCCTGCCACTCGAAGTAGCCGAGGCTCAGGTTCTCGTCGCCCGCGATGAAGCCGCCGCTGTGCAGGAAGACGACCACGGGGCTCGGGGGCGAGCCGGCGGGGAGCGCCTGGTACATGTCGAAGCGCTGGTCCGCGTGGAACTGACCGGGAAGCCCGTAGTTGACGTCCAGGTTCGACGTGATCGGGAGGGTCACCTGGGCCTGCGCTCCGGTAGCGGCGACGGCGAGGAGGAGGGTCCCGAGGACGGTGGACGATCTGGACATGGGCATGGTCTGGGAGGCGCGGGCCTCGACGTGCCGAGCGGAGGGTCCGGGCCGGAGGTCGGAATCCTTGACCTCGACGGCACCACCGCTCCCCCGAACGTGGCGTCGTTGCGAACGATCGAAGTCTATCCGGCCCTCGAAGAGCGCGCCAACGCGCCCACGACCGCCGG
>JAWKUH010000061.1:0-18992 GCA_041398665.1 Planctomycetota bacterium
GACCGGCGCGCGGGGGAGCCGCGTCGCCCCTCGGGCTGCGTCAGGGACGCACGACGAAGCTCGCGCCCTGCGGGAGGATGTCGAAGAGCTGCTCGACGTTGGCGTTCTCGAGTCGCACGCAGCCCTCGCTCGCATCCGTGCCGATGGTGTCGGGCTGCCACGTCCCGTGGAAACCGAACGACGTGTCGGAGTCGCTCTCGGGGAGACGCCAACCGAGCCAGCGGGTGCCCAGCGGGTTCTCGGGATGGCCGAAGGGCACGGGCGCGCGTCCCTGCGGGAACCACGTCGGGTTCTTCTGCTTGTTCCCCACGACGAACGAGCCGAGCAGCGTCTCCTTGCCGCGCGCGCCCGTTCCGACGGGGTACGCGTCCACGACGTCGGGTCCGATCCTGTAGAGCAACCAGTGCTTGCTCACGTCGACGAGCACGGTCACGGGGTCGGTAGGAACTCGCAATGTCTGTCCGGGGTGGATCACCTCGCCCGTGAGGCGGTTCGCGCGCGCGACCAGTCCCGTCGAGATGTGCAGCGTCGGCACCTGCTCGAGCGCGCGCTGTCGGATCGAGGTCAGCCCCTCGCCGTTCTGCACCGTGAGTTCGAGGTGCGGCCACTCCGAGCGCGGGTCCCAGCGGTAGCGTCGTTGGAGCTCGCGCAGGGACGCGACCCAGGCGTCGAGGTCGTGGGGGCGCGTCTCCCAGGGCGACGCGAGTTCGGAGTCGAACAGCCGCGTGAATCGTCGAGCCGCGACCTGGAGCTCTCCCAGGGCCGCCGAGCGGTTCGCGGCGGCCGCGAGGACCGCCAGCTCGGCGCCCAGGTCGAGGGCGTCGACGTGCCCGCCGGGTGCGGGGGGCTCCCCGCTCCCGAAGGCGCAGGTCAGAAGGGCCACCTCGCGATCGTCCAACGCGTCGCGCTCGAAGAGCGCCGACGCCTGGGTGCGCGCGTCCTCCTTGCCGGCGAGCGCGCCGACGAGGCAGCGCAGGAACTGCGCCCGACTCGCGGGGAGCGGCGGCTCGATGCGCCCGAGGGCGTTCTCGACCGCGTCGAGTCGACCGTGCGCCAGGTCACCGCCGAGGGCGACCCAGGCCTCGGGATCGCCGAAGTCGGGGACCTCGGGGACCTCGGCGAAGGGATTCGCGTCCTCGGGGGACGCGACCTCGGGCGCAGTCGCCGCCGGGCCGGTCGCGCCGGTGCCGGGCCCGTCGCCGGCGGGAGGCTCGACGAGGGTCGCTCCCCCACCGCCCTCGCTCCCGTGCACGTCCCCGGGAGACTTCGTGCCGAACAGTTGGAAGCCGGCCCAGACGAGCGCGGCGGCGAGGACGAGGACGACGATGGAACGCATGTGGAATCGGTCGAACGGCGTTCGTTCGGGCCTTCCACGGGTCCGATCGCCGAACGGACCGCATCCTAGCGGCGCGGACCGCCGCGGGCCGCGATTCCGTCACCTCGCCGCGGGCGACGTGGGAAGCAGCGGACTTGCGCGCGCCGAGCGGCACGGCGGGCGACTCCGCGCGCGGAACACGGGTCGGTCACCCCGTCCGTCGACCGCGGGTTCGTGTCGGCCGCGTCTCGCGCCGCGCCCGCGTCAGCGCGCGAGCCCCGAGCCCGCGTCAGCGCGCGAGAACGGTGAGCCCCAGCCGCACCGTGTCGACGGTGCCCTGAACCTCTCGGTCCAGGTGGGCCGAACACAGCGCGGGGTTGCCGCGCATGTCGATGGTGGCCCGGTGGTTTCGCATTAGGAACGAGAGCAACGCGTCGAACCACGCGTGCAGCCAGGGAGCGCCACTCTACCAGTCGCGCCGCCCCCGTCCATCCGGGCACCGCGCGCGCGCCGCGCGGACGCGCGTCCTCGTCACCAGCTCTGCGACCGGACGCGTTCCACGATGCGCTCGGCGAGGGCGAGCGCGCGACGCCCGTCCTCGCCGCGGACCTCGGGCTCGGTGCCCGACTGGACGCACGCGAGGAAGTGGTCGAGCTCCGCCTGGAGCGGTCGCTCGCGCCCGCCGAGCTCGAGTTCCTCCACGCCGAGGAGTCCCTCGTCGACCATGTCGCCCCGGGGCTCGCCCGTCGCGTTCGCGAACTCCGCGAGCTTCGCGCGGTCGAAGTTCGGACCCTTGCGGACCATCAGCCCGGAGTTGGTGTGGAAGTCGAGGCTGACGTAGCTGTCGGACGCGAACATCCGGAAGCGTCGCATCGGCTTCAGCGAGACGCGCGACGACGTGACGTTCGCGCGCGCACCGTTCTCGAAGACCATCCGCACGCTCGCGAGGTCCTCGTACGGCGTCAGGATGGAGCCCCCCACCGCGTCGAACTCGGCGACGTCGGAGCCGACGAGGTCGAGCACCAGATCCAGGTCGTGGATCATGAGGTCGTGCACGACGCCGACCTCGGTGCTGCGGAAGGTGAACGGCGCGAGTCGGTGACACTCGATGTAGCGCGGGCGGAGCTGCATCTCGCGGACGCGTCGCAGGCCCGGCTGGAAGCGTTCGACGTGGCCGACGGTGAGCGCCGCGCCGCCCGTTCGAGCAGCAGCGATGATGCGGTCGGCGTCCTCGAGGTTCCCTGCCAGCGGCTTCTCGACGAGGCACGCCACGCCCTTCTCGAGCAGCGGGACGGCGACGTCGGCGTGCGCGGGGGTCGAGACGACGACCGAGGCGGCGCGCACGCGCCCCGTCACGTCCGCGTCGGGCGTCAGCGCCTCGCAGCCCAACTCGTTCGCGAGCGTCCGCGCACGCTCGATGTCGCGATCGACGACGCACACGAGCTCGGCGCGCGGATTCGCCGCGTAGATGCGCGCGTGGAACTTGCCGAGGTGACCGGCGCCGAACACGGCGACCGGGACCTTCTCGCCGGACGACGAGGTCACGTCCGCGCTCCGCCGAGGATGCGCTCGCGACCGAGGCGCGCGAACTCCTCGCGCAGCGTCTCGCGGTAGCGGCCCTTCGGACCGAGTTCCGTGTCGCGCAGCGCCTGCACGAACTCGAGCACCTCGGACTGGCCGGCGTACTCGCTCTCGAGCCGCTCGAGGAGGCGCTTGCGCGGCTCGGCCGACTCCCGGTTGCGGTAGACGCGCTTGTAGACCTCGCGCAGCGCCGCGATCGAGTCCGGCGACTTGCCCGCCCGCTCGAGCCCCACGACGTTCACGCCGCGGACGCGGCTCGGATGGCCCTCGAGGATCATGAACGGCGGCACGTCCTGGACCATGCGCGTCATGCCGCCGACGTAGGCGTAGGCACCGACCGTGACGAAGTGGTGCGCACCCGTGCCTCCCGAGATGTTCGCGCGCCGTCCGACCTTGACGTGGCCCGCGAGGAGCACGTTGTTGGCCAGGATCACGTGGTCGTCGATCTCGCAGTCGTGGGCGACGTGGCAGCACGCCATGAGGAGGTTCTCGTGGCCGATCGTGGTCCATCCGCCGCCCTTGATGGTGCCGCGGTTGATCGTCACGAACTCGCGGATCACGTTCCGGTCGCCGATGCGGAGGCAGGTGGGCTCGCCCTTGTAGGAGAAGTCCTGCGGCGCCGTCCCGAGGCTCGCCTGACCGAAGATCGTGTTGCCGTCGCCGATCGTCGTGACGCCGTGGACGTTGACCTTCGGACCGAGCTGGTTGCGCGCGCCGATCGTCGTGCGCCCCTCGATGTAGACCTGGGGTCCGATCGTCGTCTCGTCGCCGATGCGGGTGCCGGGGCCGATGACGCAGTGCGGGCCGATCTCGACGCCGACGCCGAGCTCCACGCCCTCTCCGAGGATCGCGGTCTCGTGGATCTTGGTACCGGAAGTCATGGGTGCTGCCCCGTCGCGCGGGGCGCGGTCGAACTCACGCGTCGACCATGGTGAACGTGAGGGTGGCCTCGCACACGGTGCGGCCGCCCACGGAACCGACACCGCGCACCTGGCCGAACTGGCCCTTCATGCGCTGCGTCTCGACCTCGATGCGGAGCTGGTCGCCGGGTTGGACCGGGGCGCGCAGCTTGACCTTGTCGATCGCCCAGAGGACGGCGAGCTTGCCCGTGTTCTCCATCTTCCGCAGCAGGAGGACGCCGGCGAGCTGGGCCATGGCCTCGAGCTGGAGCACCCCCGGCATGAGCGGCGCCTCGGGGAAGTGCCCCTGGAAGAAGGGCTCGTTGATCGTGACGTTCTTGATCGCGACGGCGCGTTGGAAGCCGTCGATCTCGAGCACGCGGTCGAGCAGGAGGAACGGATAGCGGTGCGGGAGCATCCGCATGATCTCGCGCACGTCGAGTCCCGACTCGCGCGCGACCAGGCTGCCGTTCTCGTTCGACTGCATGAGGTCGACGAGCTGGCGCACGAGTTCCGCGTTGAGCGCGTGTCCCGACCGCGTCGCGATGACGTGCGCCTCGAGGTCGGCACCGAGCAGGTGCAGGTCGCCGAGCAGGTCGAGCAGCTTGTGCCGGACGGGCTCGTGCTCCATCCGCAGCGTCGTCTCCTCGTCGCCGAGGACGACCGTGTTCTCGCGCGTCGCGCCCTTGCCGAGCCCGGCGGCGCGCAGCGCCTCGACCTCGGAGGCGAGGCAGAACGTGCGCGCGCGCGCGATGTCGCGCTCGAAGGCCTCGGGCGACACGTCGAACTGGAGCGAACCGCCGTTCGCGCCCGGTTCGTCGAACGACGCGACGTACTGGAGCGTGAGCAGGTTGCGGTCGCTCGGGAGTGCGACGAGCGTCGCGCCGCCCTCGCGCACGAAGATCGGCTCCTCGAGGTGGAAGACGCGGGCGGGCTGCTTCTGCTCGACGAAGCCGGCGCGCTGGAAGAGGTCGACGAAGGGCTGCGCGCTGCCGTCCATCCCGGGCATCTCCTGGCCCGAGAGTTCGACCGTGGCGTTGTCGAGGTGCAGCCCGCTGCACGCCGCGAGCAGGTGCTCGACGGTGTCGACCTGCGCGGTCCCGCGCTGGAGCCGCGTCCGGCGCTCCTTGGCGGCGCGGTACGCGATGTTCGCCGGGATCGGCGGCGCGTCGGGCAGGTCCGTGCGGACGAACTCGACGCCGGTCCCCGGCGGCGCCGGCAACACGCGCGCGTTGATCTCGTCCCCGCTGTGCAGGGCGACGCCGGAGAACTCGACCGGCGTGCGGAGCGTGCGCTGCATCCTCATCGCCCGTCCCCCTCCAGGCGCTCGAGCCGGCGCTCGAGCTCCCTCACGCGCTTCGCGAGTTCCTCCGCGCGCCCCGCCGACGCCATCCGGCGCAGCGCCTCGCGTCTCGGACGCGCGGGCGTGTCGAGGTAGTCGCCGGGCTCGGTGATGTCGCCGTAGGCGCCGGACTGACCGGCGAGCCGCACCCCCGAGGCGATGCGGACGTGGCCGGCGACGCCGACCTGGCCGCCGATGACGACGCGTTCGTCGATGCGAGCGGATCCGGCGATGCCGGCCTGCGCCGCGACGACGCTGTCCGCGCCGATCTCGACGTTGTGGGCGACGTGCACGAGGTTGTCGATCTTCGTCCCGCGGCCGATGCGCGTCGCTCCGAAGCGCGCGCGGTCGATCGTGGTGTTCGCTCCGATCTCGACGTCGTCCTCGACGACGACCGTGCCGCACTGCGGGATCTTGACCCAGCCCTCGCGCGTCGGTTCGAAGCCGAATCCGTCGGCACCGACGACGGCTCCCGCGTGGATCGTGCAGCGCGCCCCGACGGTCACACCGTCGAGCAGCGCCGCGCCGGCGCCGAGCGTCGAACCGGCGCCGATCGACGCGCCGACGCCGACGTACGAACCCGGCAGGAGCACCGCGCCGTCCCCCACGTCCGCATCGCGTTCGACGACGGCGCCGGGCCCGATCGAGACGTCCGCGCCGAGCCGCGCGCCCGGATCGACGTGCGCACCGGCGCGCACACCGGGCTCGGGGACGGGGCGCTGCGCCGCGAACGCCGCGACCACGCGCGTGAAGCAGCGGTTGGGATCCTCCGCGCGCAGGAGCGCGAGGTCCCTCCGCTCCACGACGGCGTCCTCGGCGACGACGACCCCGGCGGCTCGCGTGGACGCCATGAGTCCAGCGTAGCGGGGATTGGCGAGGAAACTCACCTCGTCGGCTCCCGCGCGGTCGAGCGTCGCGGGACCGCGAACGATCCGCTCGCCGTCGCCCTCGAGGCGCGCCCCGCACAGGTCGGCCAGCTCTCGAAGGCTGAATCCCATGTTCGGATCGGTTCCCCGGCCCTCGTGGGGACCGGACGAAACCCGAAGGTGTACCGGTGACCCCCGCGGGTGTCAACGTCGGCCGCCGCGACCGGACGGCCGCGTCGCGGGCGAGGGCTCGGAGTGCACGCCGTCGGTGCCGCGGCCCCCCTCCTCGGAACCGCCGCGCCGGCGGCACCCACGACGTCAGTACTGGATCGAGAAGGAGAACGTGCGCCGGCGGTCGCCGTCGTCGCGGATCAGCGGGAAGCCGAAGTTCAGCGCGATCGGGATGGGCGCGACCATGCCGACGGTGAAGCCTGCGGAGAGGCGCAGTTCACCCGGGTCGAGCGTGAACGCGTCGACGTCGAGGATGCCGGCGTCGACGAAGAATCCGCCGCGGAAGACCTCGGTCCGCCGGGCCGTTCCGGGCAGGGACTGCGTGAGCAGCGGCCACAGGTACTCGACGCTGCCCGCGAGCATCGACTCGCCGCCGATCGCGTGACCGCGCTGGTTCGGGCCCACGCCGCGGAAGTCGAAGCCGCGCATGAGGCGCGACCCGCCCAGGAAGAGGCGCTCCGTGTAGGGCACGTTGTCGGTGTCCCCGTAGGGCAACAGCGTCGACGCACGGAGCCTCACGCGGTAGCCCGGGACCGCGGTCTCCTCGCGCTCGTAGAAGGAACCGTAGAGGTCGTAGGAGCCGTCGAACGAGACGTAGTCGTAGTCGCTGCCGAACACGGAGTCGTTGACGCCGATGCTCCCGCTGAGCGAGTAGCCGTCGCGCGGTCCGAGCGCGTTGTCGAGCACGGACCGCGAGAGCCCGAGTTCGAGACCGGAGACGCGCGACTCGCCGATCTGGTCGGCGAGGAAGTCGGGGATCGCGAGCGGGTCGAGCAGCGACGGCGTCCCCGTGATGACGTTGTCCACGTCGATCGTCGTCGTGCGGTAGCCCAGCGAGATCCGCGTGTCGGGATCGAGCTGTTTGAAGAGCGAGACGCCGATGGAATCGCGCTGCTCGTCGTGCGTGCGGTAGCCGCGGAACCCGCGCGAGAGGTCGACCGTCGAGCCGATCCGGTCGAGGTGTCGACCGAAGAGGTCCGGCTCGCTGAACAGGACCTGGTAGCGCGAGACGTCCGTACCCGGGCTCGCGAACAGCCGCAGGGTCTGACCCGCTCCGCGGAACGCGTCCCCCGTCGCGATGTCGGAGAAGGGGTGCGAGAGGCTCGGCCAGCGCGCGATGTCGAAGTTCTGGAACGTGACGCCGATCTGTCCGGCGAGACCGTTGTCCGTGCCGTAGACCACACCGAAGTCGAAGCGGATCTGGTCGCCCTCCTCGAGGATGACGTCGAGGTCCTTCCAACCGGGCTCGCCCGGCACTTCGCGGAAGCGGTACGTGGGCTCGTGGTGGTCGACGGCGCGCGAGACCGACGAAGTAGCCGACGCCGCGGGAGGCGCGCGATGCTCGCTCGATCTTGACGAGGTCCGCGACGTCGCCCTCGAAGACCTCGCCCAGTTCGCGGCGCGGCACGCGATCCTGCGTGCGCTCGTTGCCGGTGATGCGGATCTCGCGCAGACGCTGCTCGGTGCCCTGCGCGATGCGGTAGGTCACGTCGACGGTGTGACCCTCCTCGGCGCGAACACGAGTTCACCGAGCACTCGAAGCGCTCGCCGATCGGGATCGACGAGTGGGGCGATGTGCCCCATCGAACCGTAGCGCCGCGCGAACGCGATGCCGTCCGACTCGACCTCGTAGCGGAGGAGTCGGTCGCCGCGCTCCAACTTGCAGAGCGCGAGCAGCTCGTCCTCGGGCACGAGCAGTTCGGTCGGGACGTCGACGTACTCGCCCGGGCGCCTCTGGTCGGCCATCCGCTGGAAGCCCGCGACGCGCACCGACGTGACGATGTACGGCTCGCCCTCGTCGACGACGAGGTGGATCGTGACCCAGCTCCGGTCGTCGCTGAACTCGAGTTCGCCGACCTGGACGACGGCGTCGAGGTAGCCGAGCCGTCGGTACGCCTCGCGCATCGCGACGACGTCCTCGTCCAGTCGGTCCTTGCGGAAAGGGACGGAGAAGAGGCTCCCGAACAGCCAGCGCATGATCGGACCGCGGAGCTTCGGGCTCGCCTCGTGACGGAGCCCCGACGCCCAGGGGCCCCAACCGCGGATCGGGAGGGAATCGTTGCCCGAGTAGCGCAGCGCCCTGACGCGCACCTTGGGACCCTCGTCGATCTCGAAGATGATGTCCTGCTCCGGCGGGCCGCCGGCGACGCCGGGGACGAGCTCCCCGGGCACCGCTCGCACGCTCGCGAAGTAGTAGCCCTCCTGGTGGTAGCGCTCCTCGAGCTGGAGCGCGATCGTCCGCGCCTGCGAGAAGCGCACCTCGTCGCCGCGTCGCAGCCCCGCCCACTCGACGACGTCGTCGTCGTCCACGCGCTCGTTGCCGACGAAACGCGGCGAGAGGTCGAGGGGCAGCTCGGTGACGACGAGCCGGAGCTCGATCCCGCCGGGCACCACCTGGTACTCGACGTCCGCGACCATGCCGGTCGCCCACAGCGACTCCATGCCGCGCGCGATGCGCTCGCGCTGGGCGTCGTCGAGACGCGTCCCGATCACGACGCCGAGCGTCTCGCGCATGCGGTCGACGTCGTAGCGCGACGGACCTTCGAATCCGAAGCCGACGACGACCGGTGCGGCGTCCTGAACGCGCTCGTCCGCGGGCGCGTCCGCCGAGCCCTGCGGCGCGGGCGGCCCCTGGAGGACCGGACCGACGGGTCGGTCGTCCTGCGGCGCCGCTGCCGCGATGGGCACGAACCAGCAGAGGAAGGACAGGAGGACGGCGCGGCGCATGGGTCGGGCGAAGGGCGCCAAGTGTGCTCGCGTCGCCGCGGAGTCCGAGCGCTTTCGGACGAAAAAGGAGGGGATCGCGGAGGCGGGAAGCGAGCGGTCGCGGGCGTTCGAGAGTCGGCGCCGAGATCGACGGCGTGTCGGTGACGAGGACGGTGCCGGGGCGGGGACCTCCGGAGGAGGTGCCCGACCGCGCGCGCCCGTTCAGCGGATCGAGATCTGCTCGACGCTGCTCGGCGCGCGGTTCTCGAAGCGCATGTGCTCGGGGAAGAACTGCAGGCGCACCTCCCCCGTCGCACCGTTGCGGTGCTTCGCGATCACGACCTCGGCGAGGCCGCGGTTCTCGTCGTTGCGGTACTTCGCGTAGTACTCCGGGCGGTACAGCATCATCACGACGTCGGCGTCCTGCTCGATCGAGCCGGACTCGCGGAGGTCGGCGAGCTGGGGCCGCGGTGGGTCGCGCGACTCGACCGCGCGACTCAACTGCGCGAGCGCGACGACCGGGATCTCGAGCTCGCGGGAGAGCTCCTTGAGCGAGCGCGAGATGCTCGAGATCTCCTGCTGTCGGCTCTCGGAGCGCGGGAACGACAGCAGCTGGAGGTAGTCGACGACGATCATGTCGAGGCCGGTCTCCGAGGCTGCACGACGGCGCGCGCGCGAGCGCAGCGACCATCGAGGCCTGTGCCGCACGGCCGATAAGAGGCCCAGGCTGGCTTCACCGGGCTGCCGCGGCGAGGTCCCGGCGATCTCGCTGGGGAGTTTGTCTGAGCTTATATGGGCGGAGCACATCACCGCGACGAGCGACTGCGGCACCCCCATCCTCCAGCTGAGCCATGAGCACCGTCGGGCGCCAGCTCGAGCCAGTGAGTCGGTCGAACGGCGACACCTCGACGAGGCCCAACGAGCGTCGTCTTCCTCATCGACGGCGCCGCGACGATCGCGAGCCCGCCCTTGCTGAGGCGCCGGCGTCCGGTCGAGCCTTGTAGGCCTGTACGCAGACCTGCGGAGACCTCCCGCCTGTGCGGCTGTCGAGGCTCGCCAACGCAGTCCGGTGATGGCTTCCTGAGACTGGCTTGAGCTCGCCGTTGAGGTCCGGAGCGCGCGCGATCAAGATCCAGCCCCGACCGGCCGAGCTTCCGCACACCCGCCGTGGCCGGGCAACCTCAGGCGCCTTCGACGATGCCCAGGCTTCGGCGGATCAGTCCGGCGTCGACGCGGCCCGGCCACGACGCGCGCAGGGTGCCCAGTACCGACGTCACGCCTCGCGGCGAGGGCGACCAGGCCCTGGCGCCGCCGAGACCTCCGGACCAGCCAGGCGCGGTGTAGCGCCCGCCGACCGCGACTGGTCGATCGGCGCATTGCTTGACAGGTCGCGGAGCTGGAGGCAGCGAGCGCGCCTGCGCCGGCGGTCCTGCAGTCTCCCGGCGAGGACCTGACGACCGGCACGGCCGGCCTGACTGATGAGGAGCGCGCCGAGCAGCGCGCGCCCTGCATCTGCAACAGGTGGCGGCGTCCGCGCGCGTCCGGTGTCACCGATCACGGGCTGGAGTCTACGTCGCGCGCGCCCCTCCCCGCGACGGTGCGCTGGAGCACGTGCACGTCCATCGCGCACTCAGCCCCGTCCTCGCGGCGCTGCGTGGTGCGAGCCGCCGCAGCGGCGGCGTCGTGCGCGGGCCGGTGCGGGAGTCGGATTGAACGGCCGCACCGGACGGTGCGACGGGCCCGCTGAGGCGATCGCTGCGAGGGATCGCCGCGAGGGATTCCGCGCCGTGCGCCGGAGAGCGCCCGGCGTCAGGCCTCGGTCTCGACCGCTTCGGCCGCGATCACGACGGGTCACGGTGGCGTTGAGGTCGCCGTGGACGTGCACCTCGACGGGGTGCTCGCCGACGGACTTGAGCGGGTGCTCGAGGCGCACCGCCCGTTCCTCGACGCTGTTGTGACCGGCGGCGGCGAGCTTCTCGACGATCGTCGCCGCGCCGACGGAGCCGTAGAGCGACCCTGTCTCGTCGGCCTTCGCCGTGACCTCGATGCGCACGTTCGAGCTGGGTGGCCAGGCCGCGGATCTCGGCGAGGCGCGCGGCCTCCTCGCCTGTAGCGCGAGGCGCTTGCGCGAGCGCCTCACGTTGGTTGGGCGGTCGCCGATGGCGAGTCCGCGCGGTAGAGGCCGGTGGCGAAGCCCGGCGCTACCGTGACGATGTCGCCGACCTTGCCGACCCTGTCGAGGGTCTCGCGGAGCAGAACTTTCTTGACTTCACGTCGGTACCTCCGCGATCAGCCGACGAACGGCAGTAGGGCCATGTGCCGGGCACGCTTGACGGCCTGCTTCAGCACGCGCTGGCGCTGGGCGTCGAGGCCCGTGCGGCGGCGCGAGAGGAGCTGGCCCTGCGAGTTGAGGCACTTCACGAGGACGTCGAGGTTCTTGTAGTCGATGACCTCGTCCTTGGAGATCACCGGCGCCGTACGGCGGGGCATCCTGGGCTTCATTCGTCGTCCTCCGAGTCGTCGGAGTCGTCACTGTCGGTGTCGTCGTCCGAGTCGTCGGACGACTGGAGCGGCGAGTACGAGCCGGCGTCGTCCGCGGGCGGCGGCGGCACGGCGAAGTCCGCGGACTGCTCGGCCGTGGCGAGTTCCTGCTCGCTCTCCGGCATCGCGTCGGTGCGGACGATCATGTAGCGCATGATCCCTTCGGTGATCTCGAGGTCGCGGGTGAGCGACGGCATCGCGTCGCTCGGGAGCTCCACGTACGAGATGACGTAGGTCCCGCGCCGGCGGCCGCCGACGGGGAACGCGAGGGCGCGCTCGTCCCAACGACGGGCGCTGCGCACGGCTCCGCCGTGCTTGGTGAGCACGTTCGTCACGACGGCTTTCGCGTCGGACCAACCGGCCCGGACGAGATCGTTGTCGATGAGGAACATGCCTTCGTAGAGATTGGACATGTCGTGAGGATCTGTGGTTCGCGGGGCCGGCCCGAAGGACCTAGCTCTCCTGGTTCCAGCGGCTGTGGAACCGCGTCATGCACCCCTCGAGGTCCCCGTGCGTGAGCCAGTCGAGCGCCGCCTCGGCGGCTTCCGCCACCGAGATCTCGATCTCGACCCGCTCGTCGTCGGTGAACCGCGCGAGCACGTGACGCGCCGCATCGGTTGTCGAGCGCCCGATCCCGACCCGCAGTCGCGGGAACTCCTGGGTACCGAGCACGTCGACGATGGAACGCATCCCGTTGTGGCCGCCGTGTCCGCCCGCCGCCCGGATGCGCAGTCGACCCGGCGGGAGGTCCATGTCGTCGTAGACGACCATGCACGCGGACGGGGCGACGCCCGACCGCGACACGACGAGTCCGACGGCCTCGCCCGAGTGGTTCATGTAGCCCTGCGGCTTCACCAGGAGGAAGTCCGGGTCGAAGCTGCGCGCCACGCTGAACGCACGCGTGCCGCGGGCGTCGCCGAGAGGAGTCCCGGCGTCGCCCAGGCGGAGCGAGGTCGCTGGTTCAAAGAGCAGTCCCTCGTGGAGCGCGATCCGGTCGAGCACGTCGAACCCGACGTTGTGGCGGGTGCCGGCGTACTGCGGTCCCGGGTTGCCGAGGCCGACGAGGATGCGCTTCACGGGGAGTCCGGACCCCGTTGGCGGGGTCGGAGGGCGGAGCAGTGTAGTGAGGCCGAAGCCCGGCGCAAGGCCGGCGCCGTCCGAGGCGACCCGCGGAGTACTGGCCCCGTTCGCTGGTGATCCGGTCCGGAGCGCCGTCCGCGGCCCGTGCAGCGAGGGTCGAGATGGTCGACACCGGCGCTCCCGGGGCCGCGGGCGGCCTTCACCAGCGAGCGGGGCCAGTACCCCGCCGGGGTGTCACTCCGCCGCGGGGGTCTCGCCCTCGGCGGTCTCCTCCGTCGCCGTGTCGACCGCGGTCGCGCTCGCGACCACCGCCACGTCGAGATCGGGGTCCTCGGCGAGTTCTACGCCCGCGGGGAGCGGGATCTCCGACGCCTTGACGTGACGGCCCTCGGTGAAGCGGTCCGCCGCGACCTCGATGACGTCGGGGATGTTGGACGGGATCGCCTTGACCGTCAGCACGCGGACGAGCGGCGTGAGTACGCCTCCGCGCGACTGGCCGACGAACACGAGTTCGACCTCGGACTCGATGGCGACGCCGCGCGTCACCCGGCGGAACTCGACGTGGGCGACCGTGTCGCCGAAGGCGTCGTACTGGATCTCGCGGATGATCGCCGTCTCGGTCGCTCCGCCCTCGACGTCGAGGTCGAACAGGCTGTCGTGGTGACGACGAGCGGCGAGGAACTCAGCGAGGTCGATCGAGAGGTTGACGTTGGCCTTGCCCTGCCCTGGACGGAGACGGGGACGCGGCCGGCCGCGCGGAGGGCGCGGCACTGGCGGCTGCCGACGCGTTCGCGCGGCAGGGCCTTCAGGTTGGTGCTGCTCATGGTCGTTGCCCTGGATGGTTCGTCTCCCCGCGGCACGAGCGGTCCGTGGGGACACAGGACGGAGTGGACACGGCGCCCCACGACGGAGCGCGCGCGGCGATCGGTCGGCTCAGTCGAAGAGCATGCTGACCGACTTGCTCTGATGGATGTTCGTGATGGCCGCCCCGAGCAGCGGCGCGATCGAGACGACCTCGAGCCGCTTCGGCTGCTTCCCGCGCAGCGGGATGGAGTCCGTGACGAGGACGACGTCGGCGGGGCAGTTGTCGATGCGTTCGATCGCGGGACCGCAGAAGACGCCGTGCGTGACGCACAGGACGATGCGTTCCGCTCCCGCGTCGCGCACGATGCGCGCGGCTTCGGAGATCGAACCGCCGGTCGAGATCATGTCGTCGACGATGATGACGTTGCGGCCCTTGACCTGGCCGATGACGTGCTCGACGACGATCTCGCTGCCCGAGACGCGTCGCTTGTCGACGATGGCAAGGTCCGCGTGGAGGGCACGGGCGTAGGCGCGCGCCATCTTGATGCCGCCGACGTCGGGCGTGACGACCACGGGGTCCGCGAGGTCGAGGCGTTGGACCGCGTCGAGGAGGACGGGCTTCGCGTAGAGGTGGTCGACCGGGATGTCGTAGAAGCCCTGGATCTGCGCCGCGTGCATGTCGACCGTGAGCACGCGGTCGGCGCCCGACTGGACGAGCGTGTTCGCGACGACCTTCGCGCTGATCGGGACGCGTCCCTCGTCCTTGCGGTCCTTGCGCGCGTAACCGTAGTACGGCATCACGGCGGTGATCCGTCCCGCGGACGCGCGACGGAGACAGTCCATCAGGAGCAACAGCTCCACCCAGTTCTCGTTGACGGGCGGGCACGTCGGCTGCAGCACGAAGCAGTCGCGGCCCCGCACGTCCGAGTTGATCTTGATGTCGATCTCGCCGTCCGGGAACCGACCGACGTGCGCGTCGCAGAGCGGGACGTCCATCGCCTGCGAGATGGCGCACGCGAGATCCGGATGGGCGCTCCCTGCGATCAGGGTCAGGTGCTCGGGGAAGAAAGCCACGGCGCTCTTCGGACGGGGACGGAACGGAACCTCCGCTCGGACGCGGGGCCGGCGGCGGCGACCATCGGCGATCCGGGGAGGCGAGGGGGCGGACGGAAGCCGGTCGAGCCGACCTCGTCGGGCGAACATGATCTCCTCACCGCCGGAGAACGCAAGGACGGGCCGGATCGAAGTCGCCGGGCGGGTCGAGGAGGCTGCTCGCGGCGCCCGATCGGGCGACACGGCAGGCCGCGATCGCGGCGGAGCGGGCGCGGAGCTTCGGGCGGGTGGACTCGGTCCGTCCTCGCGAACCGGGTGATCGAGGCTCAGCCCTTTGGGCTCGCGCTCGCGGAGCTTGCGCGCGGGTACGCCGACCCAGACTTCGCCGGGCGGGATCCTTGTCCCGCGGGGAACGATGGCGCCGGCACCGGTGAGCGCGCCCTCCCCCACCTCGGTGGGAGCGACGAGCACGGTCCCGCTCCCGACGAACACCCGGTCGCCGACCGTGGTGCGGTGCTTCTGCTTGCCGTCGTAGTTGGCGACGATCGTGCCCGCCCCGATGTTGGCGCGCTCGCCGACGACGACGTCGCCGAGGTAGCTGAGGTGCTTCGCCTTGGTCCGTCGTCCCAGGTGCGCGTTCTTCGTCTCGGTGAAGTTGCCGACCTCGGCCCCGTCGTCGAGGCGTGTCCCCACCCGAAGGTGGGTGAACGGACCGATCTCGCAGTCCTCGCCGATCCGGACCCCGCGTCTCACGACCGTGCACGGCAGGAGGCGGCTGCCGCGCCCGATCGACACGCCGTGGTCCACGAAGGTCGTCGCGGGATCCTCGACGAACACGCCGTTCGCCATGTGTTCCTCGAGGATCCGCTCCTGGACGATCGCGCGCGCGCTCGCGAGCTGGGCGAGCGTGTTGACGCCCTGAACCTCACGGTGGTCGCGCACGACGACGGTCTCCACGAGCGGCCCGCGCGCGGCGACGTCGGCGACGACGTCGGTGAGGTAGAGCTCGCCCTGTGCGTTCGCGTCGGTGAGTCGTCCCAAGCACTCGAGCAGGAGGTCGGTCCGGACGCAGTAGAGGCCCGCGTTGACCTCGCGGATCGCGAGTTCCGCGGGCGAGGCGTCCCGCTCCTCGACGATGCGCACCGCGCGACCCGCCCCGTCCCGGACGATCCTCCCGAACGCCATCGGGTCGGGCGGGACCGCCGTGACGAACGAGAGTCCGCCGTCCGGCCTGGCAGCGACGAGTGCGGCGAGCGTCCCGGGGCGGAGGGCCGGCATGTCGCCGTAGAGCACGACGACGGGCTCGTGCGGGTCGACCAGCTCCGCGGCGCAGCACCGGACGGCGTCCCCAGTGCCCCGCGCCGTCTCCTGGATCACGACGCGCACGCCGTCGCGCCCCTCGGGCAGCTCTCCGGCGCGCTCGAGAGCGTCGAGCACGGACTCGCCCCCCGGGCCGAGCACGAGGAGGATGCGGCTCGGGTCGAGCGACCTCGCCTGGTCGAGGACCCACGCCAGCATCGGGCGCCCGCACAGGGGCTGCAGCACCTTGGGGACCGGGCTCTTCATGCGCGTCCCCTGCCCGGCGGCGAGGACGACGACGGCGGGTCGCGTGGAGTCGTTGGTGGGCATGCGGGGTGGGCGTCGGAGCACCTGGCTGGGGGCGCCGCGGCCGGAGCACCGCGGCGCGCGCGAGGGGCGGCGCGCCGGGGAGTGTGACGCGCCGGGTCGGCGACGACGAGCCCCGAGGCGCCCGAGGCGGAGGTGTCCCCGCTCGCCGGTCCGGGTGCTCCGACGGCTCCGACCCGTTCCGGTGCCCCGCGTCGACCCCTCGGGAACAGCCGGCGGGCAGGTCCGACGGGTCGGGGGGCGCCCTCACCAGCGAGCGGGGACAGCGGCTCCGTTGCCTTCGGGAGCGGCTCGTACCGGCGTCGTCGGACCCCCTCCGGAAGCGGGCCGGAAGGCCTTTCCGGATGTGCCGCGCCAGCCCCCGCGCGCGACCTCATCGCCACACCCAACCAGTTTCCCTCAAGGGGGTTGTGACATGCCGCCAGGTTCCGGGGAAACTTCCGGCGGCTCGGACCATCCGGGATACACTAAGGAGCCCCCCGGGTACCGTTCGCGCGGTTCCGAGGGCCTTCTGTCCAAGCCGAGCCGCACGAATGCCGATGCGAGGTCGAGCGGTCCACCGCGAGGTGGGCGCGAGACGCGAGCGGAAGCGAGCGTGCGGCTTCGTCGAGGACGAAAGCGAAAGCCAAGCTCACTAACAACCTAGTGACGTCCGCGGTACGGTCGCCGCGGACAGGCAACCCCCATCCGCCCCCTCTGAATGTCCGCGGGGTCGTGATGCATCGGACCGGATGTGTTCACGACTTCGTTCGCAAAGCGACGGCCGCGCGAGGCGAGGTGCACGGTTGCGAGCGCGACAGCGCTCGCGAGCGACACCGACCTTCGCGTCGACACGGGCTGCCGATGCCGAGTACGGCTCAACGATCGTGGTCGTCCACACCTGTGGCGATCACGCGAAGGGAGCCGCGCGGAGCACGGTGCACGTGGACCTGCCGATCGATCCGGATCGTGACAGGAAGGGAAGGGCCCATCGGGATTCCGAAACCATGACTAGTCTCAAAGGCCTGCTCGTAGCAGGCGCAATCACCACCTTCGCCTCGTCGGCGTTGGCTCAGGGTGCCGACCTCAGTTTCAACTGGCACTCGATGCACAACTCCGACATTGGCTACACCTGGGCCTACCAAGGCCCCTTCGGCCAGTACGCGATCAACAACGGCTCCGCCGGCGTCACGACGCCCGGTGGCCCCGCCGCTGCGATCGTCGGATACGGCCCGCTGAACTCGCTGCGCATCTGCCACGGAATCGATCAGTTCCAAGGCGGTCGCAACCAGGGAACGGCGGCCAACTCCTTCCTGGACGGCGAGTACGAAGTCACGTTCCTCCACCTGGTGCAAGGCGCCGGCGCGGGAACGGACATCGTGTTCGGTAACGTGATCGTCTCGTCGGCTGCGACCGAGGACCTGAGCGGTGACGCCTGCACGTCGCCCCTCTTCGACTCGCTCCAGCCCGGCGTGATGCACCGCGATGCCGGCAACCTCATCGTTGCGGACGGCTCTTCCATCCCCGGAACGTGCGGTCTGATCACCGGTGTCGAAGTTTGGCTCGACCTGTCGGCTACCCCCGCGACCGGCCCGAACGTGTTCACGCACTCGGTCACCGGCAAGGCGGTCGTCGCCAACGTCATCCTCGAGCTCCAGAGCCCGTCCTTCGTGATCTCCTCGAACCCGGCGAACTGCCCGGGCTTCGGCAACGGAGGTAACGGTGGCAACGGCGGTAACGGCGGCAACAACGGCGGCGGCTTCGGCCAGTCGCAGTACTTCGTTGCCAGCACGACCGAGTTCCTCGGCAACAACCCGGCCGAACCGGGTGGTGTCGCGGACGGCAACCCGCTGCTCGGTACCGGCCTCTACGGCGGAGCCAACTCCCTCGCCAACAACACGTTGTCGGCGCTGCGTTGGACCTCGCTGGATGCGGCGGGCACGACCCTGACGGGAACTGCGGGTACGCAGGCTCCGTTGGCGGCCTTCCCGTGGCAAGAGGGTGTGTTCGCTGGCCTCGCCACGCGTACGCCCGCCCTCTGGGCCGTCCGTCAGGACGGCTCCCTGGACGGCAACGGTATCTTCGGTTCGGCCGGTTCGGACTGGAACATCGGTCTTGGCGACAGCGTCGAGCTGCGCATGATCGACCAGGCCGGTGGCGCCGAGGGTTGGACGCACGTCAACCTCATCGCTGCGGTGAGCCCGAAGATCGACGCCACCTTGAACCTGACCGCTCCGGTCGACGACAAGGGCCTCCTCTTCTACAGCAACCCGCTGTTCTTCTGGTCGGCGACCGGTGCCGCGACCCTGGTGAACACGCCGTTCACCTGGGACTCGAACGGTCTCGTCACGCCCTTCCTGACGGAGACCCCGGGTGATGCCCTCATCGGCCCGCAGGTCACCGTCCGTCCGGGCGGCACGCAGTTCCTGTCGGTGAACGCCTTCACGGCGATCTTCACGGGCGACATCATGTTCAACTTCATGTTGAACAACGTGTTGCTCACCCTCGGTACGGCCTTCCAGCCGTCCTGGGGCCCGACGACGGACGGCACGACCATCCCGGTCCAGCAGAACGGTTACGGCACGCTGAGCTACGGTATGACGACGACGAACCCGCTTCCGCTGGCGGCGAACTCCAACCTCGTCGGTGGTAAGTTCGGTGTCAACGCGGTGGGTCTGCAGCTCAACGCTGCTTTCACGCTCGATCTGACCGAGTTCACGAACGGCCTCATCGTTCAGCTCTACTGATCCGAAGCCACGCGCTGCGACTGCCGGCCCGGTCGTAGCAGCGGAATCAGCCCCCTCCGTCCTCCGGGACGGGGGGGGCTTTTTCGTTCGCGGGGCTTCACTGCGTACCAGCGCCTCGCGAGAGGGGCTCGAGGCGAGGCACGGACGGACGCGGCGGAACAGGGACGGCACGAAGCACCCGGTTGCGCCATCGGCGCCGTAGGAACGGGTCCCGCCGACCCG
>JAWKUH010000062.1:0-18013 GCA_041398665.1 Planctomycetota bacterium
TCGACTTCGTGCGGAAAGGGCCGCTCGACCGCGCGGTGCGCAAGCTGGTCGAGAGCTGCCGCGACCGCATGTCGCACCCGCGCGAGGGTCAGCCGTCGAAGCCCGACGACCTCTCGGTCATCGCGTTCCGGCACTCGCCGGCACCGCGGGCGCGAGCGAAGCGCTGACCCGACCGAACGCGTCGACGCGGACGCGGGTGCTCGCGCCGCACACGCGTTCGCGCAGCGCCTCGACGACGTAGTCCCCGGGGAAGACCGAGTACGCGCCGTGCGGCGCTCTCCCGCGGTCGATGACCGCGACCGTGTCGTCGGCGCCGATCTGCGCGATCTGGAACTCGACGCGCTCGCCGTGCGCCTCGTCCGGCGGCCAGCCCCAGTCCAGCTCGAGCAGTCCCGCGGGCGGGGCGAACCGTTCGCCGAGCTCGCTGACGCGACCTGCCTGGACGAGCGCATCGCCGAGGTCGAAGCACCCGCGGCCGGGCACGAGCGCGACGAAGCTCCAGCGGCCGACGGGCAGCTCCTCGAACAACACTTCGCGTTCGCCCGTGCGTCGCCGCGCGTGTCGACCGAGTGCCGCACCGTCCCCGTCGGAGGCACGACGACCGAGGATCACCGCGCCGTCGAGGCGAGCCCCGCACTCGTCGAGCACGACGAGGCGCGCGGCTCCCGTCGGCGGCGCGGAAGTTCCGTCGGGCTCGCTCGGTTCGACGGCGGCTCCATCCGAGGGTGCGAGGGTCGGCGACCAGTCGCGCTCCTCGCCCGGCTCGAGCACGAGCCGCGTCGAGGCGCGACCGCTCGGCGAGTCGACCTCGAGCAGCAGGCTGCGGCCGCTCGGCAGTCCCGCGAGCTCGAACGCGCCGCCCTCGCCGCTCCGCGCCTCGCGCCGCAGCAGCGACTCGGTGTCGCGCCAGACGACGCGCGCGCCTCCCAGCGGCGCGCCGGCCGGCGTCGACACCACGCCGACCACTCCTGCGGCGGGCCGCAGGACGATCCGCGAGACGCGCTCTCCCTCGGGCTCGTGCGGCGCCGCCGCGACGCGGAACTCCCGCGCCGCCGACGGCCCGTACCCATCCGCTTCGACGACGACCCAGCTCAGTCCGGGAGGCGCATCGACGAGCGCGAAGCGTCCCTGTTCGTCGCTGTACGCCACGCACGGCGAGACGACGGCGAGATGTCCGGTGTTCGTGCGCCGCGGCGGGCGCTGGGCCTCGATCCTGCGCACGCGGGCACCGGCGACGGGCCGCCCCTCGACGTCGAGGACGTCGCCGACGATCCGCATCGCCGCGGCGCCGATCTCGAGAGCGACGGCCTCGATCCCCCCCGTGATCCAGAGGGCGTCGGACGGCGTGCGTCCGTTCGCGACCATGCGCAGCGCGACGCCGGCCGAGTCGTCGGACGCCTCGGCGCGAGTCGGCGGGCGGGCGAAGTCGAGGACCGCCGTCCGCCACGCGGGATCGAGCGCGAACGCGGCGCTGCCGTCCTCGCCGGTCGAGCCGAGCGGCACGAACGACTCGCTCTCCGAGTCCCAGCGTTCGACCGCGCCGAACGCGACGGGGCGGCCGAACTCGTCGAGAGTCGTCACGCGCACCGTGACCGCGCCTCGGCGTGCTCGCGCCGTCGTCCGCGCGCGAGCGACCTCGCTCCGCTCCGCGAGCGCCGGGCAGCGAGTCCCTCCGTCCTGGCGGCCGCCGCGCGCCGTTCGCTTCGAGCGCGTCGGTGGGCGCGATCGACCGGGCGCTCACCAGCAGCAACGAGGCGATCGACGCGGCGACTCGAAGCCCGCCGCGAGGCGCGCTACGGAGGTGATCCCGGCACGGGTCGGCCCTCGGCTCGCACGCACCACACCGTGATCGCACCCAGGAGCGAGCGACCGTCGCGATCGACGCGGCCCTCGAGCTTCTCGCGGAGCAGGACCGTGCCGCGCGCGATCTGGCTCTTCACCGTCTTCACCGGACGCCCGAGGTCGGCGGCGATCCGCCGCGGCGGATGGTCGAGGAGGAAGCGACGCAGGACGACTTCGCGGTACGGCTCGCGCAGGCTCTCGACCGCTTCGACGATCAGCGCGCAGAACGCTCGCGTTCGTGGCCGAGGTCGGACTCGGGCGCCGTCTCGGGCCGCGCGACCTCACGCTCGCGCCGCTGCCGGCGCGTGCGCAGCGCCGTGCGCAGCGCCAGTCGCCGCACGACCGCGCCGAACCAACCGCGCAGGTTCTCGTCGTGACGCGGGGGCGACCCGAGCGCGACGAGCCACGCCTCTACGCGAGGTCGTCGGCGAGGTCGGTGTCCGTGCGCGCATGTCGACGCGCGGAGCGCTCGACCGTGTCGGCGCACTCCAGGTACTCCGCCGTCATCCACCTTGATCGTCCATCGAGACGAGGCGCGCGATCGCCGCCCGAGGCTCCATCCTAGGCGGAATCCGCGCATCCCGGCAGTCCCCCGGCTCGTGCGGAGACGTTCCCTCGGGCGGACGGGATTCCGCGAAATCCCTGCGGTCGAAAGCGCCGCCGTGGGCACCCCGGCGCCGAATCCCCGCGGATTCCGTACCGTGCGCGTCCCACGCGGCCCGCACCGGCGTACCGGGGTCACCGAACCCGCGGTATCCGGGAGGATGCGGCGACCGACCCCACCCACGCTCGCCCCGATGAGTCCGACCCTCTCGAAGTCCGCGAACGTCGTCGCCCGGATCGCCGCGCTCGTCGCGGCCGTGATCCTCGGGCAGACGCTGTACTTCAAGTTCACCGGCCAGCCCGAGTCGATCTACATCTTCGAGAAGCTCGGAGCGGAGCCGTGGGGTCGCTACGGCTCCGGCGCCGTCGAGCTCGTCGCCGTGCTGCTGCTGCTCTCGCCGCGGACGGCCGCCGTCGGAGCGCTCCTCGCGATGGGCACGATGGCGGGCGCGATCGCGTCGCACCTCGGTCCTCTCGGCATCGACGTGCAGGGGGACGGCGGCACGCTGTTCGCGCTCGCGGTCGTGACGTTCGTCTGCGCCGCGACCGTGGCGTTCCTGCGCCGGCGCAGCCTCCCGATCGTCGGCCCTCGCCTCGCCCGCTGACGCGCACATGGCCGAGTTCCAGTGCAGCGTCTGTGGGAGCGCGTTCACCGTGACGCCGAAGGTGCTCGCGAAGTATCCCGGCTGGAAGCCGCGCTACTGTCAGGAGCACTCGCCCAAGCGGCGAGCCGCGAGCGCGCGTTCGCGGCCGGGCGGCGGCGGCTTCGAGGAGAACCTGACGCTCGCGCAGGTGCTCGCGCGGCACGCCGCGGACCCGACGACCGGAGTGTTCACCGACGGCAGCGCGAAGCCGAACCCCGGGCCGGGCGGCTGGGGCGTCGTCTGGGTCGAGGACGGCAAGGTGGTCGAGCAGCGCCACGGCAGGACGGCGAAGACCACGAACAACCGGATGGAGCTCACGGCGCTCATCGAGGCGTTCCGCCTTCTGCCGAACGACGCCGCGGTGCCGGTGGCCACCGACAGTCGCCTGTGCGTCGACACGATCACCAAGTGGGCGCCGGGCTGGGAGCGCAAGGGCTGGAAGAAGAAGGACGGCGAGATCAAGAACCTCGAGCTCGTGCAGGAGCTGCTGGCCCTGCGTCGCGAGCACCCCGCCTGCGAGCTGCGCTGGGTCGCCGCGCACTCGGGGCACCTCTGGAACGAGTACGCCGACAGCCTCGCGACGGCGTGGATGCGCGACGAGCTCTGATCGATGGAGACCGAAGGCCCGCGGCGGGCGATCGTGATCGGCGCGTCCTCGGGGATCGGACGCGCGCTCGTGGGCGTTCTCGTGCGGGAGGGATACCGCGTGGGCGCCACGGCGCGGCGCGCGGAGCTGCTGCGCGAGCTCGAGGCCGAACACGCGGGCGCGGTGATCGTCTCCGCGTTCGACGTCGCCGACGTCGAGCGCTCCGTCGCCGAGATCGAACGCCTCGCGGAAGCGCTCGGCGGCGTGGACCTGGCAGTGATCTCCGCGGGCGTCGGCCATCCGAGCACCGAGCTCTCGTGGCCCGAGACCGACGAGACCATCGCGGTGAACGTCCGCGGCTGGACGGCGGCGGCCTTCGCGTTCATGCGCCTTTTCGAGGCGAACGGTACGGGGCATCTCGTCAACCTCTCGTCGCTCGCGGCGCTGCGCGGGATCGCGGGCGCGACGGCCTACAACGCTTCGAAGGCGTTCGCTTCGAACGCGATGCAGGGCCTGCGCCAACGCGCCGTCTCGCGCGGCCTGCGCATCACGGTGACCGACGTGCAGCTCGGCCTCGTGCGCACCGCGATGGCGAAGGTGGACCGCATCCCGAGCTGGGTCGTCGGGCCCGAGGTCGCCGCCGAGCACGTCTGGCGCGATCCGTCGCCGCCGGCGTCACGCGTATGTGACGCCCGCGTGGCGCTTCCTCGCCTGGGCGATGAAGCTCGCCCCGGCTTCGTCTGGGACCGCCTCAGGACCTGACGCGCGCCGGGGCAGGTCGCCCACGAGGGCCGGCGGGCCGGGATCCGTCGGCTTCCCGGTTCGGCGGGCAGCGGGCAGTCTCTCCCTCGCGTAACCTGGAGCCCTGCTGGCGGCCCGGGTGTCGGGCCGAGGCTCTCGATCACGGAGAGGATGGAGGGATCATGAAGGCGTTGACGGTTCCCGCAGAGTCCGAGCGGACGCTCCGCTCCGGGCTGCTCGCAACACCCTGGCTGACGACCGCGGCGGTCTGCGTCGTCTGGATCGTCAACGAGCGGAGCGCGAGCCTCGTCAGCGGTTTCCTCAGGCGGTTCGCGGGTCCCTACGCTCTTCCTGGGCACGAGCCCGTCGAGCCCTTCACCATCGATGCGCTCCGCAGCCTGGTGGGAACGAACCTGGGCCGACTCCTGTCGTGGAGCCCGTCGATCGCGGCGGTGCTCATGGCGGCACTGTGCGTGTGTCTCGCGATCGTCCTGCGGGGGAGCGACCGGCGGACGGAGATCCGCCGGATGGGCCTCGTGCGCCCGCGATGGCAGGAAGTCGTCGTGATCGCTGCGGCTCTCCCCGCGATCGGGGTCGTCGCCTGGCAGTACGGACTGGGCCCGGATCCTCGACGCGCGTTCGGGCTCGCGGGCGTGCTGAAGAGCATCGCTCTGCCGATGGTCCGGTTCGGATTCTGCTTCCTCGCGCTGCGCGAGCTCGCGCACCACTCCTTCGGGCGAGCGGTGGGCATCCTGGTTGCCGTGACGACGGCCGGCTGGATGCTCGACGTCGGAATCACGCCGGGTGTGTCCTGGACGTCGAGTCATGCGTTCTCCTTGGGTCTCGAGTGCGCATGGATCGCCGTCGCCGCCTGGATCTACGCTCGATGGGGCCATCGGATCTGGGCGCTCGCCTTCCAGGGCATCGGCGTGCTCGTCCTGTTGATCCTGCACCCTGCGGTCGACGATCCGAGGTGGACGAGTCGACCGTTCGGTTTCGACACGGCCTGCCTCGTCTCGACGATGCTGTTGGCGGCGATCTGGACGATGCTCTGCACGAAGCGGTCGGAGTCCGGCTTCGGTGCCCGCGGGGCGCAACCGGCAAGCCGATGACGCAGCGAGCGGGAGGTGCCGTGGAGGCCGCAGCGCTTCCCGCGAGTCCGGCGCACGCTGCCGGAGCGCGTGTTCGAGTCCCGGCGGCTCCTCGTGATCGCGATCTGCGGCGTCTGGCTGCTCGCGGGCCACCTCGGTGAGTTCGTTCGCCACCTGCTGCGCTGGTTCGCGGGCGGGTACGAGGCCGGCCGGATCGACCCGGTGGAGCCGTACACGGTGGACGTCGCGCGCACCTCGGCGGCGAGCGCCGCGAAGTGGCTGCTGCTGCACGACGCGTGGGCCGGCGCTCTCATGGTGCTCCCGGCCGTCGCGCTGTGCGTCTGGTTCTCACGCGAGCTCCGTCGCGACGACCTGCGTGCGGTCTCGCGCCGGATGGGCTGGGTCCGGCCTCGCCGCGAGGAGCTCGTCCTCCTCGGCGTCGCGCTGCCGGCGATCCTCGTGCTCGCGTGGCGCTACGGTGTCCGCTGGAGCAACTTGAGGGAGCTCGCGTTGCCCGCCCTGGTCACGAGCGTGGCAAGCGCGCTGATCACCTTCGGGTTCTGCTTCCTGGCGCTCCGCGGGTCGCCGGCTTCTCGATCCGGAGGGCCGTCGTCACGATGCTCGCCGCGCGTTTCGGCCTGTTGCTCCTCCTCGAAGCGGTGAGTGCCGCGCCGCTGAACCTCCCGTTCCTGGCTCTGGCATGGACCTCGGTGGCGGCGGCATTCGTGCTGCAGACCTGGCTGTACGTCCGCTGGGGATCTCGCATCTGGGCCCTGGCATTCTCCCTGCTCGCCTGGCAACTGCTCCTCGCGTCGTGGCCGATCGTCTCGGAGGCGACGTCCGAGTCCGTACTGGGAGGCGAGGAGTTCGGCATGACCCGACTCGTGGAGATCCCGACGGCGGTCACGTGGGCGCTGCGGCTCTCGGTGCCCGTGCTCGCCGTCTTCTGGACGCTGTTCGCCACCAGGCCGCAGCGCGCCCGTTGACGCATCGCGCGCCCCGCGCCACCGTGCTCGGGCCATGACCGACCACCCGCGTCCCGTCGCCGTCGTCGCCGCCGAGGTCCCCGTTCGCGCGCGGCCGTCGCTCTACCCCGAGCCCTTCGCGTCGCGGATGGCCGGCAGGAGCAAGCAGGTGCTCGGCGACCTGTTCGGACCTGACGAACTTCGGCGTGAACCTCACGCGCCTCGCGCCCGGCGCGTGCTCCGCGCTGCGCCACGCGCACGACAAGCAGGACGAGTTCGTGTACGTGCTCGAGGGCGCCCGACCCTGCGCACGGACGAGGGCGACACGCGCCTTGCGCCCGGGATGTGTGCCGGATTCAAGGCGGGCAGCGGGAACGCCCAGCAGCTCGTCAACGAATCCGACGAGGACGCCGTGTTCCTGATGATCGGCGACCGGACCGCGGGCGACCGCGTGAACTATCCCGACGACGACCTCGTCGCGACGCTCGTCGCCGGCGCCTGGAAGTTCGGCCACAAGGACGGAACGCCCTACGCCTGATCGCCGCGGGGCCGCGGCGCGAGTTCCGCCGGAGCGCTACTTCTCCGCGCGCTCGGCCTCGAGCGTGGGACTCTCGATCGCCGGACTCTCGATCGGCTGGGAGAGCTCGGCGGGGACCGAGTCGTCGGGCGCGGGGGCGCGGTAGGGGAGGATCAGGTCCTCGGGCTCGGTCTCGACGTAGCGCTCCGCCAGCCCGTCGAGCTCGCGACGCGCGCGCTCGACCTCGCTGCCGAGCTCGGTGAAGTGGTTCTGCAGGCGCTGGAACTCCTTCAGCTCCTTCTGCGTGGTCTGCAGCGCGGCGTCGGCCTCCGCGCGCGCGGCCTGGATCTCGCTCTCGATGCGATCGATCGCGCCCGCGCCGTACGACCCGAGGATCTTGTCCGTCAGGCGCTGCACGGTGAGGGGGAAGAAGCTACCGCGGTAGTCGTCGAGCGCGGCGCGCATCGCGAGCTTGCCGGCCTGGCCGATGCGGCGCGCCTTCTGCGCGCGGGGGATGCGCACGGACGGGCGATCCGGCGGGCCGAACAGCTTGCGCCGCACCGAACCCGAGGAGCGGAAGAAGAGCCAGTCGAGGAGGCCCTTGCGCACCGGGATCTCCTCGGTCTTGAGCGGCGGACGGATCACGCCGACGGCCGCGGCGATCTCGACCTTCTCGAGCGCCGAGCGACCGATGCGCGAGAGGTCCATGCCCGCGGCCTTCAGGTCGGCGCGGATCGACGCGGGGATCTCGATGCCCGCGTCGCCGCCGCTCACGCGCTCGTCGAGCGCCTTGTGGACGTACAGTGCGACCTCGTCCTGGTAGGAGGACAGGACCGGGCCGAGGCGCCCCTCGGACAGGTCGTGCAGGCTCGCGTCGGACTCGAACCAGCCCTCGAGCGCGCCGTCGAGCGCGTTCGCCGTCTTGGACTCGACCGCGTCCGCGCGCTCCTTGCCGCCGCGCGCGAGCGTGTGCTGCAGCTCGAGGAACCCGCGCTTCCAGTCGTGCGCCGCGAGGCGCTCGAGCGAATAGACGCGCTCGCGGATCTCGATGGCCTTGCGGTCGAGTTCTTCGACCTTCGCCGCGAGGGCCGTGACGCCCCGGTGCTTGCAGAGCACGTCCGCCTCCTCGAACAGCGTCGAGGCGCGACGGAGACTGTCGCCGAGGAAGTGGTGCAGGTAGTCGGTGCTGTTCAGGTACTCGGTCAGGTCGCCGAGGAACGAGTCGAAAGCGACCGCGTGAGGCGTGTTCTCGGCGTCGCCGGGCTGCGGCCCGCCGCGTCCGAGGAGACGCCGGCTCGCCGCCCGGAGCAGGTCGACGGGGTAGATGCGCAGCTTGCCCTGATCGGCGGCCTCCTTGAGCGGCGCGCTCATCGCGAGGTTCTCGAAGGCCTCGATGATGCGCGTCGGATCGGACTGCTCGAGGCTCGGCACGAGGCTGCCGTCGGGCTTCAGGTCCATCTTCGTCGAGTCGAGGTTCACGACCAGGAAGATGCGGCTGAAGAGGTTGAGCAGGTCGGTGAACTCCGCGAAGACCTGCTCCAGGAACAGGTTGTCGGACTTCACGATGAAGATCGCGCAGGCCGCGGAGTTGCGGAACTCCTTGGTCATGCGGTCGTAGCCGAACTTCATCCGGCTGTAGAGGCCGGGCGTGTCGACGAGCACGGCGCCCGAGCGCGCCAGGTTGCCCGCCGGCACCTTCACGTCGATCCGCCGGATGGCCTGCGGGTAGTGCACCATCGGCTCGAAGTCCTCGCCGCCGTTCTCGACCTCGCGCAGGCGATCGGCGAGCTCGCCGTGCGCGCGATTGATCTGCATCCGCAGCGCGGCGGGGTCGGTGTAGGAGTGCGTCTGGCCCGCGTAGTCGGTGATCAGGAACTCGCGATGCTCGGAGTGCGAGCAGTACACCATGCACGGATAGGCCGGCAGGCTCGTCACCTCGCTGACGTAGGCCGACGCGACGGCGTTCATCAGCGTCGACTTGCCGCTCTTCAGCGGGCCGAAGATCAGGACGTAGGCCTGTTGCTCGGCGACCTTGTCGCAGAGCGTCAACAGCTCGTGCCGCAGGTCCAGCAGCCCGGGGAGGGCCTCGCGCCAGGGGCGGTCGGGCGAGGCGAGCGAGAGGGTCTGCGCGGAGCGCTGGAACGGGTCCAGGACCGGACGGACGATGCGGTCGAAGTCCTCGCAGAACTGGCTGAGCAGGGTGCGCATGGGTGCTTGCGGTGGTGCCTCGGGGGAACTTCGGGACCCCGTGCCGCGTCCGCCCCCCGGCGATCCGCACTCTAGCCAATGCGGACCCGCCGCCGGAACCGCCCACTCGCGGGAAGCGCGCGCGACTTTCCGCCGAAATCGCCACCGCCCGAGCCCGGGCGGGCGGACGCGCGTCGGAATGCAGGATTCTTCCAGGCTCCGGCGCCCCGGGCGGGCGCGCAGGCCGCACGGCGGCACGGCACGGCACGCGAGGGCCGTCCGAGCGCTCCGAGGCGAGCGCCGTGGGGGCATCCTCGTCGAGTTCGCATTCGTCTCGCTGGCGTTCTACTTCCTGTTCGCGGGAACGCTCGAGCTCGGTCGCCTGCTCCACGCGTCGCAGATCCTCCAGGACGCGGCGCGCGTCGCGCGCGCGAGCTGGCGGTCACGCCGTTGCCCGCGACGGCGGACTTCCAGGCGGCGCTCGCCAGCGCGACCGTGCGCGACTCGATCTACGATCCGGCCTGCCTGGCGCTCGACGTCGGCGGGCTGGAGGGCGCCGCCTACCGCGACTTCATCGACGGGCTGCCGCTCGTGAACCGCATGCTCGCGCCGTTGATGGTGCGCGAGCGCGTCGCGCTCGGCGGCGGCGGCGAGCTCGAGCTGTTGCGCTACCCCGGCGCGCTCTTCCCCGATCCCGACGCCGCGTCGGCGCCGCCGCGGGCGACGGGCTGGATCGTGCGCCTGCCGCGCGTGGTCTCGCGCGACGAGGACGGCGTCGAGTCCGTCGAGTGGGTCGACGTCGTCGAGGAGGTCGGCGCGGGGTCGTTCAGCCTCTCCGCGCCCGGACCGAACCGCGGTCTCGTCGCGCTCCGCCTGCACTATCCGTTCCAGGCGGCGACGCTCGTCGCCTCGTCGTCCGGCGGCACCGGCCTCGACGACGCGCTCGTCGCCGACGACTCGGCGGTGAGCGTCGTCGGCGGGGGCGCCGCTCGACGTCGGCGGCCCGTCCGTGGGCCCGAACGCCGGCCCGTACGGGCTCGGCGTGCTCCAGGCGATCGGCGGGCGCTCGGTGCGCCCGTTCCGTCGTTTCCTGTCCGCGCAGTCCGTCTTCCGACGCGAGGTCTTCCTGTGATCGCGCCCACACCACGCGCACCCGCGGCGCGCCGCGCTGTCGATCGTGCTCGTCTCGCTGCTGCTCGTCTCCTCGCTCGGCGTGCTCTGGTGGCTGGGCCACCTGCAGGTGCCGGCGCTCGAGCGCTTCCGCCGGCCCGTCGAGGCCGTCGCCGACGCGGTGCAGGGAGGCGGCGCGAAGTCGCGCGTCGGCAAGGTCGCCGTGCCGATGGCCGCGCGCGCCGTGCCGGCCTACACGCGCGTGACGCGCGACGTGTTCTGGGACCCCGAGGCGAAAGCGTTCTCCTCGATCTGGCTCGACGCGGACGTCGTGAAGGAGCGCGGGATCTGCACGACGGAGCAGGCGCTCGGGCGCGTGCTCGCGGTCGACAAGGCGCAGGGCTACATCTTCTCCGAGGAGGACTTCCTGCCGCGCGGCACGCGCGAGGGACCGACCGCCGGGATCGAGGACGACATGCGCGGACTGCGCGTCGCAGTCGATCGCATCCAGGGCCTGCACGGTCTGCGGCGCAACGATCGCTTCGACCTCATCGCGACGCGGCCCGTCGACCTGAACCAGCGCCGGCGCGAGCTCGGCGACGTCGCGCCGCTCGCGACCGCGCTCCAGGCCGACCTCGACGTCTGGGAGACGTCGACGCGCATCCTCGTGCAGAACGGCAAGGTCGTCGAGCCGGTGCGCGTGCGCAACGGCGTCGGCGGCAATCGCCCGAACACCGTCGAGGAGGTCTTCATCGCGGTGCACGACACCGAGGTGACGCGGCTCACCGAGGCGCTCGCGCTCGGCGCGCAGATCCAGTGCGTCCCGCGCTCCGCTCTGCCCGGCGCGGGAACGGAAGAGCTGCGCATGCACGAGGCGCCGAGCGGGCCGGGTGTCGTCGAAGTCATCAGCGACGGTCGCAGGCGGCTGTCGTTCGTCCCGCTGGATCCCGCCGACGAACCGCGCGCGGGCGTCCTCGCGCCGCCCGGTGGGGCGGACGTCGATCGGAGCTCGAACCCGCACCGATAGAGGCTTCGATGTCCACCGAGGAGACCGTCCGCGCGCTGCCGGCGAGCGCGACGGTCGGGAGCATCCGCGTCGTCAGCGACCTCGTGATCCCGCGCGAGCGCGCGCCGGAGTCCGCGAGCGTCGAGGTCGATCCCTCCGAGCTCGTCACGGGCGAGGGCAAGTTCGGCGCGCAGGGTCACGCGCGGCGGCCGCTCTCGGGCGTCGCCGGGACTGGAGGAGGCTGAGACGCGTGCCTCGCTCGCAGACTTCCTCCGCCCCGCGGCGTCGAGGCGCGACGCTGCTGCTCTTCGCGCTGCTCGTCTTCGGCCTGATGGCGGTCGCCGCCCTGTCGATCGACCTGGGCTTCGCGCGGCTCTCGCAGGCGCAGATGCAGAACGCGGTCGACGGCGCGGCGCTCGAGGGCCTGCGCTGGCGCAACACGCTCGCGAGCGGTCAGCCCGACTTCATCGAGCCGATCCCGACGTACACCGAGAACAACCGTCGCCGGCGCGCCAGCGACCACGTGCGCCTCGTGTTCGACGACGACATGGACCTCACCACGCGCGACCAGGGCGCGTTCGGCACGGGCGGGAGGTTCGCCGCCGGACCGGACCTGCGCGTCGAGAACGGTCTCGGGCGCTCGCCGCGCGCTCGAAGGTCTACGTGCCGCTCGACTCGACGACGGACGATCCGATGCTCGCGCTGAACGTCGGCGGCACGACCTACAACGCCGACGAGGGCGACATGATCAGCGGCGAGTACGACTTCGCCGCGCCGCACCGCGAGGGACCGGGCTACGCTCGCGACGACTTCTCGAGGCACGGGTTCGTGACGCCGGCTGCCGACGGCGGGGCGTTCCTGGTGCGCATGCGGCGCTCGCACGACCCCGACGGCCTCGATCGGGCAGCGAACACCAGCGCGGGCCTGCCCGGAGTGCCGCTGCTCTTCGGCATGGGCTCGCTGGCGCGCGCCGAGGACGCCGACGTCTGGGACCCGCGGCGCGACGGGCTCACCGTGCGCGCGACCGCGATCGCGACGGCGCGCCGCGCCACCGCCGTCGGGAGGCCCGTGCCGGGGCTCGCCTTCGGCGTCGTGCCGTTCGCGCTGCGCCTCGACCTGTGGAACGCGCTGCCCGTCACGATCAACGACCCCGAGTGCGTGCGCGTCCTCGCGGACGGCAGCCTGAGCTGGGGCGGGATCGTGATCGGCACGTTCTGCCAGGAGGTACTGCGCATCGGTGACGAGGTCATCGCGCGTCCGGCGGGCGGCTACACGCTCCCGCTGGAGGGCTGGGTCGCGATCTACGAGACGATCGGCGGCCGCGAGCGCGTCGTCGGCTTCGGCTTCGTCGACTTCGAGGCGCCGGTCGGATGTCCGCAGGGCGAGGTCTCGCTGTCGAAACGACCGAGCGCCGTCGCGCTGCACAACGCCAGCGCCTCGTGGCCGCGCGGGACGCAGGTCCTCGACCCGGCGCTGATGGAGCTCCTCCTCGCGCGCCGCGCGCTCATCGACCAGCCCTTGCTCGCACCCGCACTCTCGCGCTGACGCACACCATGGAAACCACCCCGCAGATCCTCGTCGTCGGAGCCGATCCCCTGCTGCGCAGCGAGTTCGGCGCGGCGAGCGAAGGCCTCCGCCGCTGGCGTCCCGTCGTCCACTTCGAGCCCGACCTGCGCAAGGGGGTGGAGAGCGCGCGCGCGCGTCACCCCGACCTGGTCTGTCTGCAGGTCGACGGCGCGACGAGCCTGCGCACGTTCGCCGAGGACGTCCGCCGCAGCGCGCCGGGAACGGCCGTCGTCGCGCTCTATCGGCCGGACGGGCTCGGCTTCGGACGGAGCGAATCGAGCTTCTTCATCGAGGCGATGCGCGCCGAGGTGCAGGACTTCCTGCGCAGGCCGCTCGCCGCCGAGGAGCTCCAGCAGCTCCTCGACCGCCTGTTCGGCAAGCCCCGCGACCACGGGCGCGACCTGGGTCGCGTCTGTCGATCGTCAGCAACAAGGGCGGCGTCGGCAAGTCGACGATCTCCGTCAACATGGCTGTGGCGCTCGCCAAGCGCCATCCCGACCGCGTCCTGCTCGTCGACGTGTCGCTGCACCTCGGCAGTTGCGCGCCGATGCTCGATCTCGACCCGCGCACGAACCTCGCGACGGTCGCGCGCGAGTGCGAGCGGCTGGACGAGACTCTCCTGCGCAAGCTCGCGGTCCGGCACGAGTGCGGCCTGCACGTGCTCGCGGCGCCCATCGACGCGGTCGAGGCGAGCGAGATCGACGACGAGAACCTCTCGCGCATCCTGGCGATCGCGCGCCGCACCTACGACTGGGTCATCGTCGACACCTTCCCGATGCTCGACGGGCTCGTGATGGCGATCCTGGACCTCTCCGATCGCGCGTACGTCATCGTCCAGAACGCCGTGCCCAACGTGCACGGCGCGGCGCACTACCTGCCGGTGATCGGCCACATCGGCTTCCCGCGCGAGCGCGTGCGCGTCGTGCTCAACAACAACTTCCAGCGCTGCGCGGGGACGCTCCGCACGAAGGACGTCGAGGAGCGGCTCGGGCGCGAGGTCCACCACGTCGTGCCCTATCAGAAGAAGCTGATCACGGCGCTCAACACCGGAGCGGCCCTACGCGCTGCACTCCGGCTCGATGTTCGGGTCTTCGGCAAGGCGATCCGGCGCATCGTGGTCGAGCTCGATGGCCTGCGCGAGGAGTCCGCGACGACGGCGATCCGTGGATCGCGGACGCGCCCGAGGCCGTCGATGCCGACGTCGCCGGCACCGGTTCCGCCGCGGCCGAGCCCGTGAACGGGCGCGTCGAGGAGCGCGTCAGCGCGTGAACGAGGACCTGCGAGCGCTCCTCGGCGAGCAGCAGCAGCGCGTGCGCCAGCGCTTCCGCCGGCAGCTCGCCGCGGACTCCGGCGCGCGCCTGCGCGCCGAGACGCGCAAGACGTCCGAGGATGAGCCGGGCTGCTCTCGCGCGAGAAGCTGGCGCATGCGGTCGACTACGCGACCGTGAAGGCGCGCCTCCACGAGCGCCTGCTCGATGAGATCGGGCTGCGCGAGGTTCACGGCGGCGGCGAGGAGGCGATCGCGACGACCGTGCGCGAATTCGTGGCGCGCGTGCTCGAGAACGAGGACCTGCCGATCAACGACGAGGAGCGCGAGAAGCTCGGCTCCGAGCTGGTCCAGGAGACGCTCGGCGTCGGTCCGCTCGCGCCGCTGATGGCCGACCCGTCGGTGACCGACATCCTCGTCGTCGGCCACGACCGCATCTGGGTCGAGCGCTTCGGCAAGCTCGAGCGGACGAACGCGCGCTTCCGCGACGACGAGCACGTCCTGCGCGTGATCGAGCGCTTCGCCGCGCGCGCCGGCCGCCGCATCGACTTCGGCTCGCCGATGGTGGACCTGCGGCTCCCCGACGGGAGCCGCGTCAACGCGACGATCCCGCCCGTTTCCGTCGACGGGCCGACGGTCTCCATCCGGCGCTTCGGCAGGCGCTGGCTGCGGCGCGACGACCTGGTGCGGACGGGCTCGATCTCGCAGGCGATGGTCGAGTTCCTCGACCTCGCGGTCCGCGCGCGCAAGAACCTGCTCATCTCCGGCGGGACGGGCGCGGGGAAGTCGACGCTGCTGGGCGCGATCGCCGAGGCGATCCCCGAGGACGAGCGCGTCGTCACGATCGAGGACACCGTCGAGCTGATCCTCGACCAGGAACACCTCGTGCGTCTCGAGACGCGTCCTCCGAACGTCGAGGGCCGCGGCCAGGTCACGTCGCGCGACCTCGTCATCAACGCGCTTCGTATGCGTCCCGACCGCATCCTCGTGGGCGAGGTGCGCGGCTCCGAGGCGCTCGACATGCTGCAGGCGCTCAACACCGGGCACGACGGCGGCATGTGCACGATCCACGCGAACTCCGCGCGCGATGCGCTCGCGCGCCTCGAGACGATGGTGCTCATGGCCGGCCTCGAGCTGCCCTCGCGCGCCATCCGCGAGCAGGTGTCGTCGGCGCTGCACTACGTGGTCAACGTGCGGCGCTTCCCCGACGGCGTGCGGCGCGTCGACAGCATCACCGAGCTCGCCGGCCTCGAGGGCGGCACGCCGCTCCTGCAGGACGTGTTCGTCTTCCGGCAGAGCGGTCTCGAGGGCGGACGAGTGCGCGGGCGCTTCGTCGCGACGGGGATCGTGCCGCGCCTCGTCCACGAGCTGCGCGAGCGCGGACAGGAGGTGTCGCTCAGATGTTCCGGCCCGATCCGGCGGGGCGCCGCGATGAGCGCGCTCGTGATCAGGCCGCCGGCGCCGCGCTCGGTGCAGCGCCTCGCCGCGGGCGCGCGCGCCGCGCCCAGCGCGAGGCGATCGACCGCCTGCGGCGGCGGCCCACGCGCTCGCCCGAGGCGGCGCGCCGCGCGACGGTGGCTCGATCCTCCGCGGGCGCTCCTGGATCGCCGCGGTCGTCGGCGGAGTCGTGCTCGCGGTCGCGCTCGTCCTCGGTCTGCCGCCGATCTGGGCCGTGTCGTTCGCGGTGATGACCGGCGTGCTCGCGCACCTCGGGCTCGATCACCTGCGCCTGGCCGCGTGCTGCGCATCGAGAACCAGCTCGCCGAGGGCATCGACCTGATGGTCGCGTCGCTGTCGGCCGGCGCGGGGCCGCTCGAGGCGCTCGAGAGCGCGGCGCTCGAGCTGCGCGAGCCGCTCGCCGACGAGTTCGCCTCCGTCGCCGGTCGCATCCGCTTGGGCGACGCGCCGCGCGAGGCCTTCGCGGAGCTGCTGCGGCGCGTCCCGCTCGAGGACATGCAGCTCTTCACGTTCACGCTCACCGTGCACGGCGAGTCGGGCGGCAGCCTCGCCCCGACAGCTCTCGACGGTCGGCGAGTCGATCCGCGACCGCATCGAGCTCCAGCGCACCGTGCGTTCGCAGGCCGCGCAGGCCCAGGCCTCCGTGCTCGGCATCCTCGCGATCTCGTACTTCCTCGCGCTCCTGATGTGGCGCACCGCGCCCGAGCGCTTCGAGGGCTTCATCGCCGCTCCCTTCGGCGCGAGCCTGGCGAGCGGCGCCGTGCTGCTCCAGGCGTTCGGCCTCGTGTGGATCTCCAGGCTCTCGAAGCTGCGCTTCTGACCCGTCCCGTGCCGCCCGCCGACGACAATCCGCTGCACGACCTGCCCGAGCGCGGCTGCGCCGCTGGCTGCTCGTGTCCGGCATCCGCGGCCGGGCGGCCGCACCGCGCTTCGTGCTCGCGACGCTCGCGGCGACCGCGATCGGCCTCCTCGTCGCCCTCGCGCTGAAGGCCAGCGGCCTCGTCGAGGTGATGGTCGGCGACGCGCTCGGCGTCCCCGGCGGCCTCGGCGACATCGCGGCGCCGGTCGTACGGGACCGTGGATCCTCTGCGGTCTGCTCGCGCTCGCGCCCTGGTCGTGGGTGCGCACGCGCCGACGCAAGCGCGTCGAGGACGTGGAGCGCGAGCTGCCGATCGTGCTCGAGCTGCTCGCGACGATGAGCGAGTCCGGCGTCGGCTTCGACGGCGCGCTCGACCGCGTTCTCGCCTCCCGCGAGCGCCAGAGCCCGCTCGTCTCCGAGCTGCGCACCTTCCAGACCGAGTCGCTCGCCGGCCACGGGCGCGTCGCGTGCTTCCGCCGCCTCTCGGCGCGCCTCGCCGTCCCGTCGGTCTCCATCTTCACCTCGGCGCTCGTGCACGCCGAGCGCCTCGGCGCCGGCTACTCGTCCGTGCTGCGCACGCAGGCCGACGACCTGCGCAAGCGCCGCCGCGAGCGCGCCAACACCGCCGCCCAGGCGCTCCCGGTCAAGCTCGTCTTCCCGCTGATCCTGTGCTTCCTGCCCGGGATCTTCGTGACGACCCTCGGCCCGGCCGCGCTCGAGTTCCTGCGCATGGCGGATCAGTTCATGCACCACTGACGGGTGCGGGGAAGGGAAGGGCCGCGCCTTTTTCCGAGGCGCTTGCCCCGGCCCGGGGCGAGCCGGCGGATTCCACCTGCGGGAATCCCCGCGAGCCATGCGAACCCCGGCCCCCGAACAGCCCCCCCGGCGCCCCGCCGACTCGCCCGCGGCCTGGGCGAGCGGCCGGCGAGAGGTCGAGCGTCGCGTCGCCGGGTTCCACGTCCACACCGTGGAACCACGCCGCTCCGCCGGCGCGACGCTCCTCCTCCTGCCGTTCCTCGCGGCAGCCTTCGCGTTGCAGACCGCCTGGGGTCTCACGAAGCTCCCGGCGCGCGCCGCGCGGTTCCTGCTGCGCGGTCCGCGGTTCGTCGGCGCAGGCGCGGTGCTCGCGCTCGCGGTCCTGGTCTCGATGGGCCTGGCGGAGCGCGCCGCGCACGGTCCGCTGCTGTCGTCGGGGAGCGCGCTGCGCCCCGCGCTGGTGTCGGTCATCAGCGGCCGCGGCGAGTCGCGCGAGCTCGACCGCATCGTCGAGGGCACGCAGGTCCGCGCCCGCTTCGCGCGCGCGATCCAGACGATCTCCGTCGCCGACGAGGAGGTCGTGCGCTCGCAGGTCCTCAACACGCGCGAGCTCCTGCTCTCGGGCCGCGAGGTCGGCACGACGACGCTGCACATGGGCTTCGAGGACGGCTCGACGGAGATGTACCGCCTCCAGGTCGAGCCCGATCTCGAGGTGCTGCGCGACGCCCTCGCGCACGTCGACTCGCGCATCGAGGCGCGCATGGCGCCCAACCTCAACGCGATCGTGCTCGGGGGCTCTGTGCGCACCGAGAGCA
>JAWKUH010000063.1:0-17813 GCA_041398665.1 Planctomycetota bacterium
CGAGTGCACCGCCGCGTTCGAGCGCGCCATGCACTCCGTCGGTGCGAGTGTCCGCGCCCGCGAGACGCTCCTCGCCGACGGCGTGCGGGTGATGCGGGAAGCGCTGGAGCGCGACGACGCCGACCCGCGCGTGTGGATCTACCTCGGCGAGCTCGAGCTCCAACGCGGTCGCAGCGACGTCGCCGTCGACGCCTTCCGCCGCGCGATCGAGCTCGACCCGCAGGACGCGCTCGCGCACAGCGGCTTCGCCTACGGCCTCGTCGAACAGCACCGCGAGGTCGAGGCCGAGGAGGCGCTGCACGGCGCGCTCACGAGCTGCCCGAGCGCCCTCCTGCGCGGCCAGCTCGGCAGCCTGCTCATCGACCAGGGCCGCATCGAGGAGGCCGCCGACCAGATCGAGCGCGGACTCGAGCTCGAGCCCGAGAACGAGGAGCTCCTCCTTCTGCACGCGCGGCACCTCTCCGAGAGCGAGGAGCAGATGCGCGACTCGCTCGAGCGCGCGCTCGCCAGCGACCCCGACTTCGTCGACGCGCTCGTCGACCTCGGCGTGCTCTTCGCGACGCAGTCGCGCCGCGACTCCGCGCGCAAGTGCTTCCGCCGCGCGATCGACGTCGACTCGGACTGCGTCGAGGCCTTCCACGAGCTCGCCGCGCTCGAGCTCGACACCGCGCCGCGCGAAGCGCTGCGTCTCGCCGGTCGTTCGCTCGAGATCGATCCGGAGGAGTCGCGCGGCTGGTCGCTGATGGGGGAGGCGCTGTGGCAGCTCGGTCGCAAGGCCGAGGCGCACCGCGCCCTCGAGCGCGCCTGCTCGATCCGTCCGGTTCGCGCCGACGGCGCGCGCGCCTTCTGGATCCGCGCGCGACTCTCCGAGGAGGAGGGTCTCGTGCAGCACGCCATCTGGCGCCTCGAGGAGGCCGCTGCGTACGCCCACCTCTGGCAGCCCGTCGCCGCCGACCTCGGGCGGCTCTACGCCGACGTCGGTCGACTGACCGAGGCCGAGCGCTGGTTGCAGATCGCGCTCGAGCACGACGTCGACGACCGCGGATCGCGGCGCCTGCTGCGTCGCCTGCGGGTCCGCTGATCCCGGCGCACCGCGCGATCGCGCTCGGCTATCCTCGGAGCGTGAACGCACCGACGACTCGGCTCGGCCGCGCCTGGAGCCCCGAGCGCTACCGGCTCGAACCCGGCCTCTCCGCGCGCATCCCGAGTCCCGCGCTGCTCGTCTACCTCGATCGCTTCCGCGCGAACGTCGAGCGCATGGCGGAGCTCCTCGGCGGTGACGTCGCGCGCTGGCGTCCGCACGTCAAGACGACGAAGTCGCCGCGTCTTTGGGCGGAGCTGCTCGAGCGCGGCGTGACGGCGTTCAAGTGTGCGACCGCGCTGGAGGCCGAGGAGCTGCTCGTGCTCGCGTCCTCGACCGGTCGCCCGATCGATCTGCTCGTCGCGTACCCGCACCACGGTCCGACGGTCGAGCGCATCGCGCGACTCGCGCGCGAACACGGATCGAGCCGCGTCTCCGTCCTCGTCGAGTCCGAGGGCGACGTCGCGCGCTGGCCGGCGGAGCTCGGGCTCTTCGTCGACCTCAACTGTGGCATGGATCGCACGGGTGTGCAGGCCGAGGGGCGCGGGCGCGTGTTCGCGGTCGCAGCGGCAGCGGGCGAACGCCTGCGCGGGCTGCACTGGTACGACGGTCAGCACGTCGCGCCCGGCGAGCGGCGCGTCGTCGACGCGCACGCGGGCTATCGCGAGCTCGCCGACCTCGTCGTCGCGCTCGAGCGCCGCGGCGTGCGCGTGCACGAGATCGTGACGAGCGGGACGCCGGCGCTCGGCGCGGCGCTCTCGTTCGAAGGTTTCGAAGAGCTCGAGGGCGTGCGCCACCGCGTCTCGCCGGGAACGCTCGTGCTGCACGACGTGCGCAGCGAGGAACTCGACCCGGAGCTCGGCTTCGAGCCCGCGGCCGTGGTGTTCACCCGCGTCGTGAGCGCGCCGCGGCGCGGGCGCGTGACGTGCGACGCGGGGTCGAAGGCGGTCTCCGCGGAGGCCGGTTCCCCGGTCGCGAGCGTCCTCGGTTGGCCGCGACTCGTGCCGGCGACGCCGAGCGAGGAGCATCTTCCGCTCGACGGTTCGCTCGGCAGCGCGGACGAACTGCCCGCGCGCGGCTCCGAACTCCTGCTCGTCCCGAGGCACGTCTGCACGACGGTCAACCTGTACGACGAGGCGCTGCTCGTCGAGGGCGGGCGCGTCGTCGGGCGCATGCGCGTCTCCGCGCGCGGTCACGATCTCGCCGGACTCGAGTGGATCGAGGAGAACGAGCGCTGAGCGACGCCGAGCGGAGCGAGGTCGTCGCGTCGGACTTCGATCCCGGCGCCGTGTTCGGACCGTTCGAGTCGGCGCCGCGCAAGCCGCGCCGCGACGACGTCGTGGAGTGCACGGCGACGGCGCTCGACGGGCGGGGTCGAACGGTGGGGCGCGTCGGGTCGTACCGACTCGTCCTCGAAGGAGCGCTGCCGGGCGACCGGGTGCGCGCCGTCGTCTCGCGGCGCCGCGGCGAGCGCGTCGAGGCGCGCGCGTCGTCGATCCTCGTCCCGTCGAGGGACCGCGTCGAGCCGCGCTGCGCGCACGTGCACGACTGCGGCGGGTGCAGGTTCCAGGAGCTCGCGTACGCGAGACAGCTCGCAGAGCTCGCGAGCGCGGCCGACGAGAGACTCGCGCCGCTCGTCCGGTTCGGGCTCGTCCTCGACGAGATCGTCGGTGCCGAGGACCCGTGGCGCTACCGCAACAAGATGGACCTCACGTTCGCGTCGCGACGTTGGGTCGAGCGCGACGACGACGGGCGGCGGACCGACTTCGCGCTCGGCATGCACGCGCGCGGACGCCACGACAAGGTCGTCGACGTCGGAGCGTGTTGGCTCCAGGGCGACGTCGGCGACCGCGTCGTCGCGTCGGCGCGAGCGCGCGCGCTGGAGCTCGGCGTCCCGCCCTGGGACCTCGTCGCGCACGAGGGCTTCCTGCGCCATCTCGTCGTGAGGCGCGGCGTCCGCACCGGAGAGTGGCTCGTCTACGTCGTGACGTCGACGGACGAGGAGCCGAGGTTCGAGCGCTGGTGGCGCGGCCTCCTCGACGACGTGCCCGAGATCACCACGCTCGTGCACGGTGCGACGGCGCGCCTGAGCAGCGTCGCGATCGGCGACGTCGACACCGTGCTGCACGGCGCGGGCACGATCCGTGAGCGACTCGGCGGCATCGAGTTCACGATCTCGCCTCGTTCTTTCTTCCAGACGAACACGGCGCAGGCCGAGCGACTGGTCGACATCGTACGCTCGTTCGCAGGGACGGGCGGCGTCCTGTGGGACTCCCACGCGGCGCGGGGCTGTTCGGTCTCGCGCTGGCGGGCTCGTTCGAGCGTGTCTTCGGTGTCGAGTCGGTGGGGACGCCGTGCGCGATGCGAACGCGAACGCCGCTCGCAACGGATTCGAACGCGACGTTCGTCGAGGGCGACGCGATGGAGCTGCTGGCGGGCGCGGGGGCGAGGGCGCGAGCTGGCCGGCGCCTGACGTGTGTGCGTCGTCGACCTGCCGCGCGCGGGGAACTTGCGGCGGTCGAGGCGCTGTCCGCATCGGTCCGCTCCCGACTCGTGCTCGTCTCCTGCCACCTCGAGAGCGGAGCGCGCGACCTGGTGCCGATGCTCGAGGGTGGGTACGCGTTGCGGCGCGCCGCGCTGGTCGACCTGTTCCCGCACACCCCGCCCTCGAGGGTGTGTTCCTCCTGGAGCGTGCGACGAGTCTCGCGTCGTCGTTGTGCGCGGCGTGCGCGCACGTGCGCGAGATCCGATCGGAGCGCGGCTCGGTGTTCGCGATGTGCACCCGTGGGCTCCGCGACGCGAGCTTCTTCGCGAAGTACCCGATGCAGCCGGTGCGAGCGTGTCTCGGCTTCGAGCCGAGGTCGGGCGACGACGGCCTGGCGGCTCCGAACGGCGGGAGTCCGTCGCCGGGCACCGCGAGGGGGCGAGTAGGGCTCGTCGCCCGTGGAGATCCGCCTGGCACCGGGTGACCTGCTCGCGGCGCACCTCGAACTCGACGACCCGAACTTCGCTCGGACGTTGGATCTCGTGTGTCAGCACGACGCGGAAGGAGAGTGTTCGGGCTCGTACTGAATCGTCGCACCGAGCTGGACGATCGACGGCTGCCGACCACCCCGTGTTGTCGGAACTCGAGTTCCCGTGCACCTCGGCGGGCCGGTCGACCACGGTCGGATCCACTTCGTCCACACCGTGCCGGGCCGGATTCGCGGTGGATCGGAGCTGCGTCCCGGCCTGTGGATCGGCGGCGAGCTGGACGACCTCGCCGCCGTCCTCGCCGAGCGTGCCGAGTCGAAGGCTCCCGTCGACGACGTCCGGATCTTCCTCGGCTATGCCGGATGGGGCGAGTCCCAACTCGACGCCGAACTCGCCGCCAACTCCTGGCTCCCCGTCTCCGGCCGCGACGACTGGATCTGGTGCCCCCCCGGCCAGGCCCCTTGGCGAGCCGTCCTGAAGTCGGCCTCGGAGGGCGAGGCGCCGCCCGAGCCGCACGAGGCCAACTGAACCTGGTTCGGTTGACCAAGATCTCACCGAAGCAAACCGAACCTGGTTTGGTTGACCAAGATCTCCCCGACGACTTGAAACCGAACCAGCCGAGATCGGTCTGTCTCCTCGCACAGCCCTTGCGAGGAGGAGACCCGTGCCGAGACAACCGCGACATGCCGAGCCGGGCTCGTGGCACCACGTCTGGAATCGTGGCGTCGCGCGACGGTCGTTGTTCGACGACGTCGACGACCGGAGGATCTTTCTCGCTCTGCTCGCGAAGCAGGTGAGGCGCGGCCGCGTGCGCGTCCACGCCTTCACACTCATGTCCAACCACTTCCACCTCCTCGTGGAAGTGCCCGAGGGGGAGAGCGGCGCACTCGACTGCGCGATGCGCGACCTCGGCCGCGCCTTCTCACGGACGTTCAACAAGCGAAGGGGGCGCAGCGGACCGCTCTTCGAGTCACGATTCGGTTCGCGTCCGCTGGACGACGAGTTCGACCGCCGCCAGGTCCGGGGCTACATCGATCGGAACCCGGTCCGTGCCGGGCTCGTCGAGCGCCCCGACGACTTCGCCTGGGGGAGTGCGACGATGTTCGCCTCGGGGGCACCGCCGGCGTGGCTCGAAACGCGCTGGATCGAGCGTCTCGTGCGGGATTCGACGGGGATCTCCGATCTGGCTCCGGGCGCGTACTCGCGCATCGAGCCCGACGGGTCGGAGGACGACGACCTCGTCGAAGCGAGGCTCGTCCGCCGGAACGCCAAGGACCCGCGTCGCGGGCGCGACACCGGGACGTTCACGTCGGACTGGTTGCAGGAGAGAGCTCGGCTCGCCGACGGAGCCGGCCCGTGGCTCCCTCTCGCGACGTACGAACGTGTCCGCACGGAGATCGAGAGGCATCGCAGGACCAGCGGCCCGTGGGAGGTGGTCAACGGGACGCGGCGCACGGATCGCTGGCTCACGCTCGAAGCCGGACTGCTCGCGGCCCTCTCGGGTGCGACGTGGCGCGAGATCGCCTGTCGCATGCGCTGCTCTCGATCGACGACCGGCTATCGGGTCAGCGAGCACGCACGGCTCGTCGAGGTCGACCACGCCTATCGCGAGCGTTCGATCGCGGTGGCCGACGACATCCTCAGGCCCCGTGGCGGTCGCGGCCCCGACGGCGGCGGGAGGGGCGGCGGCGGTCGATGGCCGCGACCCGGCGGCGCCCCCCGCGGCCGCGGTCCTGGTCAACCGAACCAGGTTCGGTCAGAGGTCGACCCGACGGTCGAACACCATTCTCCGGTCCGCGCGCGCATCGAAGCTGTCGAACAGGGTCGCGAAGGTCGGGCGGGGGGTGCCTCGGTAGAGGTCGGCGCCGCCCGCGGTGACGGTGATCTCGGCGCCGTCGGGGACCATCTCGGGGTTCAGCAGGATGGAGAAGCCCTCGTGCTTCAGGGGTCGACCGGTGACCTCGAGGTCGAAGTGCGTTCCGTCGCGCGTCGCGCGCACACGCATGCGGTCGGTGGGGGAGTCGCAGCGCAGCCAGTAGAACCAGCGCTGCACCTCGCGCGGCAGCGGGTCGTCCGCGGTCCGCTGCGGGAAGGGGTCGTTCGCGTGCTCCCACACGACGACGCTCGGGAACGTCTCGCGCCGCTGGTCGAGCATCCAGTCGAGACCCTTCTTCGGCTCGCCCGGCGGGAACTCGTGCGCGATGCCTTCGTTGATGGTGAAGCGCTGCTTCGTGTAGCCGCCCTCGTCCTTCGCCGCGAGCTCGTCCAACCTCGCGTGCGCGTACAGATAGGTACCCGGCATGCAATTCTTGTCGATCGTCCCGGTGTACCAGTACATCGCGAGGTTCCTGACGTTCGGCAGGAGCCCGTGCTGCATGCTCTGCACCTCCTCCGGCGTCGCGAGCTGCGCCTGCGGCGCCGCCATGATCACGCCGTGCGCCGGGATCGCGCCCGCGAGCCAGTCGGGATGCCGACCCGCGAGGAACCAGCTCCCCGTCCCGCCCATCGAGAAGCCGACGGTGTAGAGCCGGTCCGGATCGCAGCCCAGGTCGAGCTTCGCCCACTCGAGCAGCGTCAGCTCGAAGCGCTCGCCGTGCACCGTGTTCCACGCGTCGCCGTCGAGGCGCACGGCCTGCGGGTACGCCGCGGCGACACCCGACACCCTCCAATTCCCTCGCGCCTCCGCCGCGTCGCCCGCGCCCGGCCCTCCGCCGTGCAGCCCGATCACGAAGCCGTCGTCCTTCTTCGTGTTCTCGACGTACGCCCACGCCTCGCCCCACGGCGTGTCGAAGGCGATGCGATCGCCCTTCCCGACCTTCGCGCGCGTCTTCCGCGCCGTCTCGTACACGATCTCGACGGCGTCCTCGAACCGCCCCTCTGGGATCTCGCCCAGCGCGACGGCGCGTTCCATCAACTTCGCGCGCGCGTCCGCGTCCCAGTCCGTGAAGCGCGTCGGCGGCCGCGCCTCGAACCAGTCCTCGGCGAGTTTCGCGACCTCCTTCTCGAGCGCGCGGTTCCACTTGCGCGGCGCGTCCTGCGCCTCCTGACGCACGGTGCGCGCGCTCGCGCTCCCGATCGCCGTCACGACGACCACGGCGAACGCCGTCCACACCCCTCTCCTCGTCGGACCGAACATGCGGCGAGGGTACCTCAGCCCTCGCCGCGACGCCCGATGGCTTCGAGCAGCACGTCGCCGAGATCCGTCGCCTTCTTCTCACCGATCCCGGTGACGCCGAGCAGCTCCTCGCGCGTCGCCGGTCGCAGCCGCGCCAGTTCGACCAGCGTCCGGTCGTTGAACAGCACGTAGGGCGGAACCGCCCGCTCGCGCGCGAGCTTCCGGCGCAGTGCGCGCAGCCGCTCGACGAGTTCGCCGTCCAGGTCCGGGTCGTCGACGAGCGGCGCCGGCGTCCCGACCGAGGACCGCCCGCGAGTGCTCGGCACGGACTTCTTCGGACGCTTCGACCGGAAGAGCTCGACGGGCGCCTCGCCGCGCATCACCTCGCCGCCGCTCTTCGTCATCGCGAGCGTCGGGAAGCGCCCCGGCGCGACGGCGAGCAGACCCTTCGACACGAGTTGGTCGACGAACGAGCGCACGTCGTGCTGCGAGTGCTCTGACAGCAGTCCGAACGTCGTGAACTCGTCGTGCCCGAGCTCGCGGATCTTCGCCGTCCGCGCGCCCCTCAGGATCGACGTGACGTGTCCGGCGCCGAAGCCGTAGCGACAGTGCACGACGCACGACAGGATCTTCTGCGCGACGACGAGCGAGTCCTCGACGAGTTCCAGCTCGCCCAGGCACACGTCGCACGCGCCGCAGCCCGTCGCCTCCGCACGGAACGTGCCGCCGAAGTGCTCCACCAGGAACCGGTGCCGGCACGACGCTCCGCCCGCGAAGTTCCACAGCTCGGCGAGCCGCGCCAGGTTCGACGCCAGCTCCTCGCGTGCGCCCGTCGCGCCCGCGGACTCGGCCTCCGCCGCGCTGTTCTCCATCAACGAGCGCCAGCCGTGGAAGTCGGCGCCCGAGTAGAACATCACGCACTCCGCCGGGAGTCCGTCGCGACCCGCGCGACCCGTCTCCTGGCTGTACTGCTCGACGCCCTTCGGCAGGGACGCGTGCACGACGAAGCGCACGTCGCTGCGGTCGATGCCCATGCCGAACGCGACCGTCGCGACGACGACGTCGATGCGCTCCGAGAGGAACTCGTCCTGCACGGACCTCCGCTCGGCGCCATCGAGCCCTGCGTGGTAGGGCCTCGCGCGCACGCCCTTGCTCGCGAGCGCCGACGCGAGGCTCTCCGCGTCGCGGCGTCGGATCACGTACACGATGCCGGCCTGTCCGGAGTGGCGCTGCACGACGCCGTGCACGTCGCCGACGAGCTCGCGCCGCGGCACGATGCGGTACGTCAGGTTCGGCCGGTCGAAGTCGCCGACGAGTCGCAACGCGTCCGCGAGCCCGAGCTGCGAGACGATGTCGTCCTGCACGCGCGGCGTCGCGGTCGCAGTCACCGCGAGCACCGGCAGCCGCGGCCCCTTCGAGCGCAGCTCGCCGAGCATCCGGTACTCCGGCCGGAAGTCGTGGCCCCAGTGGCTGATGCAGTGCGCCTCGTCGATCGCGATCGCGCTCGCGCCGAGGGCGACGAGCTCGTCGTAGAAGCCCGGCATCGCGAGGCGTTCCGGCGAGCAGTACAGCAGGTCGAGTTCGCGCGCGCGCAGACGGTCCCACGTCCTCGACCGCTCGTCCGCCTCCTGCGTGCTCGTGAACACGCCCGCCGCGACGCCGTGACCCTCGAGCGACCGCAGTTGGTCGTTCATCAATGCGATCAGCGGACTCACGACGAGCGTGAAGCCCTCGCGCACGAGCGCCGGAGCCTGGTAGCAGAGGCTCTTGCCGCCGCCGGTCGGGAGGACGAGCAACGCGTCGCGCCCCGCGAGGACGGCGGACATCGCCTCGGCCTGCATCGGCCGTAGCTCGTCGAAGCCGAACGTCTCGCGCACCCGCGCGCGCAGCGCGTCCATGCTCGACGAGAGCGTGGTCTCTCCTCCCGCTCCGCTCACCCGTGCGTCACCGCAGTTCGACCGCGCGACCCAGCTTCTCGCCGACCGTGCGCGCCAGGTTGTCGTAGAGGTCGTGACCGTCACGGTCGTCGACCCAGGTGGAGCCGTTCCAGTCGTAGTGCCACGCGCGTGCGCCGGCGGCGAACCACATCTGGTGCGAGCCCGCCTGACGGTTCAGGACGTGGACCGTGCCGTCGGCGAACTCGAGCTTGACCACGCCGTCGCTCGACGAGAAGTCGAGCTCGTCCGGGTCGAAGTCCTCGAGCCAACGCTCGACGCGCGCGAGGCACGTGTCGGCGAGCTTCTCGTAGTCCTTGCGTTCCATGGCGCTGCGATCGTACACGCGGCGGCTCAGCCGAGACCCATCGACTCGACGCCCTCCTCGTCGAAGCCGAGCAGGTGCCCGAGTTCGTGGTAGAGCGTGATGCGGATCTCCTCGCGCAGCTCGTCGACGTCGATCGCGCGGCGCTCGAGGTTGTTGCGGTAGAGGTGGATGGCGGGCGGGATCTCGGCCGAGGCCTCGAACGAGCGCTCGAGGTCGTTCACGCCGCGGAACAGCCCCAGGGTGTCGGGCATGACGTCGACGGGCGGGAGGCCGCCCTCGAGCGCGGGCACCGGCTCGACGATCACCGGCACCTCGTCGAGCCGCGCGCGGAACTCGGGCGGCAGCTCGGCGATCGCGCTCGCGACGACCTCGTCGAAGGCGTCGTCGTCGAGGCGCGCGGAGCACCCCGGCGCGTCGGCGTCGAGTTCGCGCGCCCGCTCGATCCAGCGCCGGGCCTCGTCCGCGTCGCCCGCGAGGTCGGCGACGAGCGAGAGGCGCAGGCGCGTGCCGACCGTCGACGCGCCGGAGTCCTCGAGCGCGAGGAACCGGCTCCGCGCCTCGTCGACGCGCCAGGTCGCGAGGTCGAGCTCGCCGCGCGCGAGGAGCCACGCGTCGCGCCCCCGCGCTCCCGCCGCGGGCTCCGGCCCGATCACCCGCTCCGCGAGGTCGAAGCTCCCCATGTCGGAGTGGGCGAGGCAGGCGAGCGCCGCGGACTCGGGGTGCGGCCGACCCGCGGCGTCGAGCTCGGCGAGGAGCTCGAGGACCGCCTCGGGCTCGCCGTCGTCGAGCAGGTTCCAGGGGGCGTCGAACTCGTCCTCGTCGTCGTGCGCTTCCACGGACGGAGTGTACGCGGGGGTCGGGGCGGCGACGCGCGCCGAGTTCGGCTACGGACGCGGCCCGCCGCGCGCCGATCGGAACCCTCCGTGGCCCGTCCCCGCCCCGTCCGTCTCGTCCACCCGCTCTACCTCTCCGGTAGCGGCATCTCCGCCTGCGCGCTCGCGCTCGCGGAGGTCTGGGACGAGCTCGGCGCGCCGGTCGAGTACTGGTGCACGGGGGCGCCGCCGCAGCTGAGGCGGCGGTTCGTCCACGTCCCCCTGTCGCCGGCGCGCACGCGGCTCCACTACAAGTTCCGCCGACCCGAGGAGGAGCTGTCGCGGGGAGTCGAGCAGGCGCTCCTCCGCGAGGTCGGACCGGAGGACGTCGTCTACACCTGGCCGGGGACGAGCCTCGAGTTCGCGCGCGGGCTCTCGAAGCGCGGGGCCTTCGTCGCGGTCGAGCGCGTCAACTCGCACCGCGCCAACGCGCGGCGGATCCTCGACCGCCTCTACGCGCGGCACGACCTCGACCGTCGGCGCCCGCTGCTCGAGACGCACGCGCACGACGAGTACGACTCGATGATCGAGACGCGCAAGCTCGAACTCGCCGACGCCTTGTTCAGTCCGAGCCCGTTCGTGACGGCGTCGCTGCTCGAGCAGGGTCTCGACGCCGAGCGCGTCGTGCCGACGAGCTACGCCTGGGACGCGCGCGCGTTCCGGCCCGTTGCGCGCGGCCCGCGGCGCGAGGGCCGCTGCGTCTTCGCGCACGTCGGCTCCGACGTGCTGCGCAAGGGCGTCGGCGAACTGCTCGCGGCCTGGCGCCGCGCGGAGGGGCCGGGCGAGCTCCGCGTCGTCGGCGACGTGCCGATCCCGCTCGCGCGCCGCTGGGTGCGCGACCTCGCGCGACCCGAGGTGCGCATCCATTCGTGGGTGTCCGACCTCGCGACGTTCTTCGCGGACGTCGACGTGTACGTGCTCGCGAGCCACGAGGAGGGGAGCCCGGTGTCGACCTGTCTCGCACTCGCGAGCGGGCTGCCGTGCCTCGTGAGCCCCGCGGGTTCGGGCGGCGTCGTGCGCGACGGCGTCGACGGTTTCGTGGTCGATCCCGACGACGCCGAGGGCTGGGCCGCGGCGCTGGTGCGGCTCGCGGGCGACGCGGAACTGCGCGCGGAGCTCGGCCGCAACGCGAAGGAGCGCTCGCGCGAGCTGACCTGGGACGTCGTCGGTGCGAAGCGCTACGCCGCCGTCGCGGCGCGCGTCGGGCTGGGCGGTCTCCGCGCGGCGGGTTAGTCAATAGCCCGGCGCGTCCGCGGCGCCGCGCGTGTCGCCGCCTTCTTCCGCTTCGTCGCACGCGGGCGCTTCGGCACGAGTCCTGCGGTCCCCGCGCGCTTCTCCGCCTCCTTGCGTGCCTTCGTCGCCGCGAAGCTGCAGATCGGGCAGGTCTCGAGGTCGGGCCCGCGCGCCGGGCACCAACCGCGACCGAACAGGATGATCTGCAGGTGCAGGTCGTTCCACGACGACTCGGGGAACAGCTTCTTGAGGTCGCGCTCCGTGCGTTCGACCGAGCTGCCGTCCGAGAGGCCCCAGCGCGCCGCGAGTCGGTGGATGTGCGTGTCGACGGGGAAGGCGGGCACGCCGAAGGCCTGCGACATGACGACGCTCGCGGTCTTGTGACCGACGCCGGGGAGCGCCTCGAGCTCCTCGAAGGTCCGCGGTACCTCGCCGCCGTGCTTCGCGACGAGGATCTCGCTGAGTCCGCGGATCGCCTTGCTCTTCGCGGGCGACAGTCCGCAGGGCTTGATGATCTCGCGGATCTCCTCCACGGGCACCTGCGCCATGGCCTCCGGCGTCCGCGCGCGCGCGAACAACTTCGGCGTGACCTGGTTCACGCGCTCGTCGGTGCACTGCGCGGAGAGCAGCACGGCGACGAGCAACGTGTAGGGGTCGCTGTGGTCGAGCGGGATCGGGACCTCGGGCAGGAGCTCGTCGAGCACCCGCTGGATGCGTGCGGCCTTCTCGGCGAGCTTCACCCGAGGTCCTCCCGTGATCAGGCCGACTTGTCGACCGAGTAGAGGTGCACGTCGCGCTGCGGGTAGGGGATCGAGATGCCGGCGGCGTCGAACTCCTTCTTGAAGGCGCGCGTGAGGTCCCAGTAGACCGTCCAGTAGTCGCTCGTCTTGACCCAGGGTCGCACGATGAAGTTGACCGACGAGTCGGCGAGCGCGTGCAGTTTGACGACCGGCGCGGGGTCCTTCAGCACGAGCGGGTGCTCGTCCACGATGCGCTGCAGGACCGCTTCGACCTGCTCGATGTCGTCCTCGTAGGAGACACCGGCGACGAGGTCGACGCGGCGCGTCGGGTTGGCCGTCACGTTCGTGATGACGTTGCCCCAGATCGAGCCGTTCGGGACGACCTGGACCTGGTTGTCCGGCGTCGCGAGCGTGGTGGACACGAGGCTCATGGACTTGACCGTTCCCGTCACGCCGCCCGCGGTGACGAAGTGCCCGACGTCGAAGGGACGGTAGAGCAGGATCATCACACCCGCGGCGAAGTTGCTGAGCGTGTCCTGCAGCGCGAAGCCGACGACGAAGCCGACGACGCCGATTCCGGCGAGCAGCGGGGCGACGTTCACGCCGACGACGCCCAGCGCCATGATGATGCCGATGACGAAGATGACGTTGCGCGTCGTCCCCGTCAGGAAGTTGAGCAGGAGCTGGGTCGGCTGCAGCTTCGACTTCGAGAGCGCCTTGCCGATGATCGCCGCGACGATCCCGCCGACGATGCGGAAGACGAGCAGGATGAGGACGAAGACGACGGCCTTCCCGATGAGGTCGGCGGCGCCCTTCGGGACGCCGAGCGTGTCGGCGAGGAACGCGACGACCCACTTGCCCAGGCTGTCGGCGGCCTCGCCCATCTTCTGGGCGGCCGCCTGCGTGTCGATCTCGGGCGTCTCGCCGTCCTTCGCGTCGCCCGACTCCCCGGCCTCGTCGGACGTCGCCGTGGTCAGGTCGTCGGCGGTCGGTGCGTCCTGCAGCGCCGGCGCGACGGCGGCGGGCGCGGCGGCCGGCGCGGCCTGGAGCGGGGCGTGGGGTGCGAGCGCGAGGAGCGCGAGCGCGGCGAGAACGGTGAGGAACCTCTTCATGGCGGAGACGGGTGGATCTGGGGCGAGGTCCGCGTGCGGCGCGCGCGCGGAGGAGCCCAGGCTAGGGTTCGAGCCGCGCGATTCCAGCGAGATCGCGGGCTCGCGTGCGACGCCGCGCGCTCCCGTCGGTCAGCCCACGTTCTCCGCGACGACGACGGCCATCGCGACGCCCGCGTCGTGCGTGAGCGAGAGGTGCAGGTGGTCGATGCTGCGCTCCCGCGCGATCTCCGCGCTGCGCCCGTGCAGCACGACGCGCGGCGCCTCGCCCGGCGCGCGCACCACCTCGATGTCGATCCAGCGCACGCCCTTGCGCCAGCCGGTGCCGAGCGCCTTCATCACGGCCTCCTTCGCGGCGAAGCGGCTCGCGAAGTGGGTCGCGGGGTGCGCGCGGCGCTCGCAGTAGGCGCGCTCGCCGGCGGTGAAGATGCGCGCGGTGAAGCGCTCGCCGCGGCGCCGCAGGACGTCGTCCATGCGCTCGATCTGCGCGAGATCGGTGCCGATCGAGACGATCACGCCGGCGCCTCGCCGCGTTCCGCCGGCGCGGGGTCCGCGAGGTCCTCGTCGCGCTCGACGATGCGCAGACGCTCCTGACCGAGCTCGGCGAGGACGTTCGTCGCGTAGCCGCCCGAGGGCAGTTCGAAGCGCAGCACGAGGTGCCGTCCGAGGTCGTCGACGGCCTCCTCGACGGTCGCCTCGCGCGCACGCAGGCGCAGCGGCCGGCGTGAACCGGAGCAGTAGAACGGACCGCGCCGCGCGAACTGTTCGCGGCGCACGCCCGCGTCGCGCAGCACCTGTTCCTCGAGCGCGAGCGCGACACCGCGCGGGCGCTGTTCCTTGTCGCCGAACAGCGGCCCGGTGGGGGAGATCTCGAAGGCGTCGGCGCGCGGCTGTTCGGCGGCCGTGTCCTCGACGACGAAGCGTCCGCGGCTCGTCTCGAACTGCACGAGATCGCCGTCGACGAGCCGGCCGAGCTCGGGCATGCGCGCCGCGAGCACGCGGTTGAAGAGCTGGCTCTGCGCCGCCGACGCGTAGAGGCGCAGGCTCGTCGCCTCGAGTCTCCACAGCGCCTCGCGCAGACCTTGCGGGTCGCGCAGCAGGCTCTCCTGGATCACGCGCGGTTCACGGTACGAGCGCGGCCAGGCGCGCGCGGACTCCGCGAGCCGACCGGCGTCGAAGAGTTCGCGCGCTTCGAGGACCGCGCCGTAGTCGCGCTCGCTCGCGCGACCGCAGATCAACTCGATCGCCTCGCGCCAGTCGCCGAACAGGAGCGCGATGCCGATGTCGCCGGTGTCGCCGCGGTTGCCGAAGCGCTGCGCGTCGAACCAGTGCGGGACGCCCTTCTCGGCGAGGATCGCGAGACCGCGTCGCACCTTGTCGAGGGCTCCGTCCTCGATCCCGCGCAGCACGAGCACGAAGCGGTTGCCGGCGAGGTGTCCCGGTTGGAGCTTGTTGCCGTGCCGAAGGGCGGCGAGGACGCGCACGCCGTGCGTCGTGAGGCCGCGCACGCGCTCGGGGTCGACGCCGCGCACCGAGATGCGCTGTCGCGTGACCGCCCGCGCGTCCTTCATCCCCGCGTGTCCGAACTCGCGCGGCGGCACGTGCAGGACGCGCGCGAGCCGTCGCACGGCCTCGTTCGTCGCGATGCCGCGCTTCTCGATGTCGAGCAAGGTGTGCTCGCCCTCGCCCGACGGTTCGTACGCCGGGATCTCCTCGACGCGGAAGTCCTCGGGGCGCGTGCGCGCGACGAGGGGCGTCGCGAGCTCCGCGGGCAGGACGTACGAGCGGCGATCGGGCATGGGCGAGCGGTGGAGGCGGCGTCGGCGTGGACTATGTTGCCCGCCCCCATGGCACCGAGCTTCGAGAAAACCACCTCCGTCGACGCGAGCGTCGAGGAGCTGTTCGACTGGCACACGCGCCCCGGCGCCCTGACTCGGCTCCTGCCGCCCTTCGAGGGCGCGCGGATCGAGGGCGAGGACCGCGGGCCGGTCGCGGGCGAGCGCGTCGAACTCGAGGTGCCCGTCGGTCCGATCGGCACGCGCTGGGTCGCGCGCATCGAGCGCGTCGAACGTCCGACGGGCTTCGTCGACGTGCAGGAGTCGGGACCCTTCGCGTCGTGGCGGCACGAGCACCGCTTCGAGCACGCGGCGAGCGGCGCGGTGATGCGCGACCACATCGAGTACGAGCTGCCGGTCGCGTCCGTCTCGCGACCGATCGTCGGGGGCTTCGTCGAGCGCAAGCTCGAGCGCGGCTTCCGCTACCGCCACGACACCGTCGTCGCCGACCTCGCGATGCACCGCGAGCACCGCGCACTCGCGGGCGATCGCTTCCCGCGCCGCGTGCTCGTCGCGGGCGCGAGCGGTCTCGTCGGCGAAGGCCTGTGCGCGATGCTGTCGACCGGCGGACACGAGGTCGTGCGGCTCGTGCGCCGCGACGCGCGCGGCGACGACGAGATCGCCTGGGACCCCGCGCACCACGTGCTCGACCCCGCGCGCGTCGCGGGCTTCGACGCGGTGGTGTGCCTGTCGGGAGCGGGCATCGCCGACGGTCGGTGGACCGACGAGCGCAAGGAACTCCTGCGATCGAGTCGCCTCGACTCGATCGACACGCTCGCGCGCGCGCTGCTCGCGAGCGGGGCGCCGCCTCGCGTCCTGGTGCAGGCCTCGGCCGTCGGCTTCTACGACGACTCCGGCGAACGGCCGCTCGACGAGAGCGCGCCGCGCGGTCGCGGTTTCCTGCCCGAGCTGTGCGAAGCGTGGGAGGACGCGTCGCGCCCCCTCGAGGAGGCCGGGGTGCGCGTCGCGCGGATGCGGCTCGGCGTCGTCCTCACGCCGAGCGGCGGTGCGCTCGCGAAGATGTTGCCCGCGTTCCGGCTCGGCGTCGGCGGTCGCGTCGGTGACGGTCGGCAGTGGCTGACCTGGGTCGCGTACGACGACGTCCTGGCGGCGTTCCACCGCGCGCTCTGCGACGAGCGCCTCGCAGGGCCGGTCGTCGTCGCGGCGCCCGAGCCGATCCAGCAGCGCGACTTCGCGCGGACCCTGGGCCGGGTGCTGCACCGACCCGCGATCGCGCCGCTGCCCGGTCCGGTGGTCGGGGCGTTGTTCGGGGAGATGGGGCGGACGCTGCTCCTGCGCGGACCGCGCGCCGTGCCGGGGAGGCTCATGGAGGGCGGCTTCCGCCACCGCCACCCCGACCTCGAGGGGGCGCTCCGTCACCTCCTCGGTACTGGCCCCGTTCGCTGGTGATCCGGGGCCGACCCCGCGCCCAAGGCCGTGGGCGGGGGGGGGTGAAGGGCGGCCGGGGCCCGCCCGAAGGCCCGAGAACCCCGGTTCGGCGGTCATCACCAGCGAGTGGGGCCAGTACTCCCGGGGAGCGCGGCGAAAACCGAACGCGATTCCGCCCAAGAATCGCCCGTCGCCACGCGTACCCAAGCCGCCATGCCGCTCGCACCCCTCGCTCTCGCCCTCGCACCCCTCCTGTTCTCGAACCCGCTCGCCGCCCGCCCCGACCTCTCGGCCCAGGTCGTCGACGCGCCGCAGGAAGCGCGACCCGCGGTCGAGCCGGGCGCCGGGGCCGCGCCCGCCGCGGCTCGCAAGGTGCCCGCCGGGGTTCGGCTGTCCGAGCAGAGCTGCGCCGCCGCGGCGGCGTACTCCGAGAACCGGGCGGGGCGCGCGCTGCTCGTGGTGCAGGGCGGGCGCGACGTGTTCGAGACGTACGCGAACGGGTGGAGCGCGGATCGTCCGCACCCGCTCGCGAGCGGGACGAAGAGCTTCAACGGCGTGCTCGCGATGGCCGCGCTCGAGGACGGCGTGATCCCGGGGCTCGACGTCCCGGCCTCGACGTTCGTCGAGGAGTGGGCGGACGACCCCGCGAAGAAGGACATCACGATCCGCCAACTGCTCGAACTCTCGAGCGGGCTCGCGCCCAACGATCCGTCGCTCGGGCGCCAGGGGTACGGGATCAAGGGGCTCGGGCCGCTGAACGACTTCGCCCAGCGCCTGCGCCGCCGCGAGGATCCGCCGGCGAACCGCTTCGAGGCGGCGCTGCGCGTGCCGTCGGTCGCGGAGCCGGGCGCGGGGTTCGACTACGGTCCGACGCACTTCTACGCGTTCGGCGCGCTGATCGAGCGCGCGCTCGCGAAGAGCGGCCGCGAGGAGCGCACGTACTTCGAGTACCTGAAGAACCGCGTGCTCGACCCGGCGGGCATCCCGGTCGACATCGAGCGTTTTGCCCCGGACGCCGCGAACAAGCCGAACCTGCCGGGGGGCGGCCACTTCACGGCGCACGAGTGGGCGCGCTTCGGGGAGTGGGTGCTGCGCGGCGGCGCGCACGTCGGCGAGGACGGGGCGCTCGTCCGCGACCTCGGCGAGCACGCGCTCGACCCCTGCTTCGAGCCGAGCGCGACCAACCCGAACTACGGACTGACGT
>JAWKUH010000064.1:0-17312 GCA_041398665.1 Planctomycetota bacterium
AAGCGCGAGGCGAAGTCCGTGCAGGCCGGCAGGAACGTCGCGACGGGCACGAGGTCGACGTCGGCGGGGATGCCCGAGAACGACTTGAACTCGGCGACGAACTTCGCGTACTCCGCGTCGTGGTTGCTCGAGCCCCAGTTGCGAAGGGCCTCCGACCATCCGCGATGGATGTCATTGAGCGACGGGGTCGGCGGAAGCGTCGCCTTGTAGGCGGCCTTCACGAGGGAGATGATCGTCTTGATCGTCCCCATCGCCTTCGAGGCCTCCTTCCCGAGCGGGAAGACCAGCGAGACCACGTCGAGCACGTCCGACACGGAGATGCCGTCCGGCGAGCTCGTGCTCACGAAGTAGGAGTGCACGCGGTTGAGCGCGATGTCGCCGGTGTTGGTCCACACCCGGATCGACGTGTCGAACGCGCTCCGGAAGCGCGAGTCGTCGTAGGGCCACTGCTCGACCTTCACGACCAAGGGGTCGTCGGTGAAGTCGACGATGCCGTTCTTCTCGTTGCGCTCGACCACCTTCTTCCGCAGTGCGACGAGCTTGGTGTGCACAGACTTCAGGATCACCGCCTCCTCGCGGGAGATCTGTCCGTCGCGGGTGAACTCCTTCTTGTACTCGTCGAACGTGCGCTCGAAGCGCTCGAGCTGTTGCTGCAGCTTGTCGGCCATCTCGGTCCCTCCTTCCTCGTTCGTTCGGTTCCCTCGCGTCCTCGAGTCGTCGACGCGTCAACCGAGAGCGTCGAGCAGCCGGTCGATGTTCTTGTCCATCTTGCCGAGGTCGTCGACGATCGCCTTCCGCCGCTCCGGCGTCAGCTTCTTCGCGTCCGCTGCGGCGGGTTCGCGCCACGCCTCCTTGCTCGCGGCGCTCGCGATCGCCCCGTCGATCTGCTCGTAGCGCTGGGTCGCGGCCAGCCAGTCGCCCGACTTCTCGAATGCGAGGGCCTCGCGGAGCAGCCCCGCGACCAGCGTCTTCACGGGCGAGTCCGACCGGAGCGAGTCGCGGATCAGGACCGTCATGCGCTTCTTGAGCTTCGCGAACGCGTCGCGGCCGCGTTCCTCGGTCGCGCTCGGCTCCTCGTCGGAGTCCGCGTCGGACGTGTCGTCCTCGTCGGCGCCGGGCAGGTCCGGTGCGTGAATCTTGTAGCCGAGCTTGAGGCGTACCGCGGTCTTGCGCGCCCCCTTCACGAGTTCGGGCTTCGCGAAGCCAGTGAAGAGGAGATCCTTGCCCTCGCGGTCGCAGAGGCCCTCGACGAAGAGGACCCCGTCGCTCTTCAGCTTCTGGACCGCGATGATCGCCTTCCTCCCGGCGAGGAAGGCGTAGCCCTTCCAGACGCCCTTGCCCGTGTCGAAGTCGATCTTCTTCTTGCTGATGAAGGCCGGACTGCCGTCGTCGACGAGCTTGAGGGCGTCGCGCAGGTAGGCGACGTACGAGTCCCAGTTCTCGAGGTCCTTCCGCGATTCGATCTTCTGCATGTCGATCCTTGCAGGGGGGGCGAGGGGCCGCGCGGAGCGTCGTCCGTCGCGGGGATCGTCGTGGAGCCGAGCGAGCACGGGGGAGCGCTCGGTCGCGGCGTCGAGTATATCCAGAAGGTTGCGGAGCGGTTGTCCGAGGCCCGGCGGCGCCGCCGGTCGCGGCCGCGCGATCCGCTCCGGTCCCGCGCGCGGATCCCCGTCGGTTCGTCCCTCCAGGGGATCGCGCTCCGCCTCCTCACCGGCGCCGCGTCGCCGCGGGGAGGGAGCCGGTAGGTTTTTGCGCCGATCCCGTCGATCGGTCGCGACCCCGAGCGACCTTGGGTCGGAACCCGGGGCACACGGCTCGCGGGCGACGGATCGACCACGAGAACGACGACAGGGGCACCGGCCATTATCTACGGCGACCGTCGAAGATGGAGAAGCCTCACACCCGAGCAGCGTCTGGTGGAACTCCTCGGCAAGGCGCGGGCGCCTGACGCCGAGTTGCAGAAGATCGGCGCCGTCGCCTTCGACGGGCAGCCTCGAGTGGGACTGCACGTCGATCCGGCCGCCGCGTGGTCGGGCACGTCGTCACCGACGGCCCGTACCGAGCGGCGAAGGAGCAGGTCGGCGGCGCTCGTGATCGAGGCGCGCGCGACCTGAACGAGGCGATCCGCATCGCGTCGATGCACCCGCGGCGACGCTCGGCCATGAGCCGGCTGGCATCGAGCTGCGCCCCTACGCCGAGAGGCCACCCGGGCCAGCAGCGTGGCGACGAGCGACGGAGGTGCGCAGGCGCGCTGAACGGCTGGAGTCCGTCGTCCGCGACGACCTGCGCCGCGTGCCGCGACGCTGATCCGACTGCTCGGCGACTTCGACCTCGCCGAGGCGCGCCGGCCGACGCGGAACAGGAAGCGTTCGGCGCTGGCCTTCGAGGATCGGCGTGCGCTGCAGCAACCCCCGGGCCGGCCTCGTCGCGGTGCAAAGGGCGGAGGCGCGCGATCGACGCGCTGCGTGAGGAGCGCGCGCGGCGGCGCGTCGCCTCAGCCGCACCTCGCCGAACGGGCTGGCGCGGCGAGGCCGAGGACGTCGCGCCTTCCGGGGCCGCCCGGTCTTCGCTTCGCAAGTGCCTCGAGGGAAGTGAGATCGGGCGACGACTGACCGTGGCTCGTCTTCGCCCAGGCTATTGTTCCGCGCTCGGCAGCCGAGCGCCGTCCACGCGACCACGCTGCGCGAGGTGTGCGGCCTCACCACGGAGGAGATCGCGCGCGCTGCTCCCTCGTGCCGCTGCCGACGATCGCGCAGCGTACAATCGCAGCGGGCGCGAAGGCGAAGCGTTGCGGCGAGACTTCAGGGCGTTGTCTCGAGGTGCTGGGGCCGAGCGAGATCGGCGAGCGGCCTGACGCCGTGCTCCGCGTCGTCCAACTCGTGTTCAACGAGGGCACTTCGCGTCGACCGGCGACGAGCTCGTGCGCGGCGACCTCTGCACCGAGGCGATCCGCCCGCGCGGCGCCGCCTGTGGTCGAGATGCTCGGGAGCGCGGCGGGGATCGACGAGCCCGAGGCGTCGGGACTGCTCGCGCTGCCTCTGCTCGTCGACGCGCGACATGCGCGTCGCGCCTCGACGCCGCTGGCAGCCTCGTCGTGCCCGAGACCAGGACCGCTCGCCTGGGACCGCGAGCCACCGAGAGCGTCACCTCGTCGAGCGCGCTCGCCTCGCAGCGCTGGTGCCGCGACCTTGCAGGCCGCGATCGTCGCGGTGCACGCGGAGCCGCCGACCGCTGCCGGCACGGACTGGCGATCGTCGCGCTCTACGACCTCCTGCTGCGCGCCGAGCTGTCGCCCGTCGTCGAGCTGAACCGCCCCGAGCGATCGCGGTCGGCATGCGCGACGGCGCCGCGGCGGGACTCGCCCTCGTCGACGAACTTCGCCGCGCGCGAGCCTCGCCGCGCTGCGGACCACGTCCGTGCCCACGCCGCGCGAGCCGACCCGTTGCAGCGACTCGGACGCTCGACGAGGCCGCGAACGCGTACCGACGGGCGCACGCCCTCGCGCGCCAGGTGGTCGAGCGCCGCTTCTTCGCTGAGCGCGGCTGCGCGAGGACGGAGGTCGAGCGCTGAGTGCAGGAGGAAGGCGTGAGTCGCTCGACCGATCCTCACACTCGGCATGGGCGCGTGGTGGTCGCCCGGTTCGCGAGGCGTCACCCGTTCGGATACCGCCGCCTGCACGTCTTCCGGCGCGCGCCGCGCGCCGTTCGCGGCCCTCGCCTTCTTCGCCTGCCGACGTAGTCGACCCGGCCAGCAAGCGCGGCGCAGCGACGGCGGAAGGGACTCGAAGACCGTCGTGAGCTGGACCACGAGCACCGCGCGCAGCCCTCCGCACCGTGACCTCGCGCGCGGCGTCGTCGAGCTCAGGCGAGACCCCGACTCGTCGCCCGCCGCACCGATCCTCGCGAGCACGTCCTTCGCGATCGGCACGCGGTGACACGCCTTCGTCTCTCGGGCGACGGTGCCCGTGGAACTCGACGCGGCCGACCTCGGCCGCGCACGTCGATGCGCGTGCGTCCCGCCGCGGCCGCGACGGAGTCGGGGACCACGAGTGAACGTCCAGGTGGTGTAGGGCGGCTTTCCGCCGCGGACGAGTCGGCCGAGGAAGCGCTCCATGGTCGTCAGCTCCTGCTTCGATCCTAGAGTAGAGCGATGTCCACGAGCCGCCTCGTTCGCCTCCTCGTTCCACGTCCTGCCTGCGGTCGCTCGCCATGGCGGCCTGCGCACGGGCGACTGCCGCAGAGCCGGTACGGCCGAGGGTCCGCCGCCGTCAGCCTGGGCGCATATCGGCGACGTCCGAGATCGCGGTCACTTCTGCGTCGTGCATTCCCGCGACCTCGAACTCGCAGGAGCGCTTCCGGAGCTGCTCATGCTCTGGCGAGGAACCGAAGGTGCGCGAACTCGGTCGGGGGAGGGGAGGGGATCCTCGTCCGGTGGAGCGTCGTGAGAGAGGGTGAGAACCCGACCCGGCGAGACGACCGCGTCGTCCGTGCGAGGGACCTGCCGGTCTCGAGGCCGAAGTGGCGGAAGGCCTCGACCTGATCAGCCGCGCTGCTCTTCGACCGCGAATCCTTCCTCGGGCACGTCGAGCCCGACGCCGAGCTCCTTCTCCCGTGGCGCAAACGACGCGGACACATATGCGCCTTTGGGAGTCGCGTCCGAGTTCGACGCGATCTTCGCCTCGTTCGAGTAGTTCCGCGAGCTCTCCCACTTGCCACCACGAGTCGGAGCCGTTGTGCTCATGGCGTCCCCGACGAGGAATCACCGCCATGGTCGCCTGGTCCGCCCTTCTCGTTCCCGCGCTGCTGTCGTCCGTGCTCGTCTTCGTCGCGAGCTCGCTGATCCACATGGTCGTCCAGTGGCACCGGTCGGAGTACCGCACGCTGCCCGACGAGGACGCGGTGCGCGCCGTGACTGGTCGCGAGACGTTCGCTCCGGGCAAGTACGTCGTGCCGTTCTGCAAGGACGGCAAGGAGATGGGCTCGCCGGAGATGCAGAAGAAGTTCGAGGACGGGCCGAACCTCGTGATGTACGTGCGACCGAACGGAGCGATGAAGCTCGGACCGTTCCTCGGGTCGTGGTTCGCGTACTCCGTCGCGGTGTCGCTGCTCGCGGGCTATCTCGCGCGAGCGACGACGGCTCCCGGAGCCGCGTACCTCGGAGTCTTCCGTGGTCGTCGGCGCCGCCGCGTGGCTCGCCTACGCCTTCGGGAGTCCTGCAGGAGTCGATCTGGATGGGCAAGCCGTGGAAGAGCACGCTCGTCTACATGTTCGACGGGCTGATCTACGCAGCGCTGACTGCCGGCGTGTTCGCGTGGCCTGGCCGGACGCGGCGTGAGCGGCGGGTCGTCGGCGAAGAGGCGGTCGACGCCTACGTCGCGCGCACTGCGTTGGCGCGAGGAGATCCGCGCGCTCCGCTCGATCCTGCTCGGCGCCGGGCTCGGAGGAAGGGATCAAGGGGGCAAGTCTCGCTACACGTTCGAGGGCGCGAACGTCGCGATCGTCCAGCCCTTCGCCTGCTGCGCGCTCATGTTCTTCAAGGCGCTGCTCGACGATCCGCGCGGGCTCTTGCGCTCCCAGGACCGAACTGCGCTCGGCGCGCCGGCTCCTCGAGTTCACGAGCGTCGACGCGATCGACGCCGCCGCGGTGCGGCGCGCTCGTGTGCGCCGCGGCCGTCGCGGTCGAGAGGAAGTGGGCTGCGCGTCGCCCGCGGGAGCCGGCCGACCTCGAAATGCTCGAGGAGTTCCGGGCGGCTCTCCGTCGACCAAGCACCCTCGCGCGCGCGCCTTCGAGGCGCTGACGCCAGGGCGCCGGTCGCGGCTACGCCATCCACGTGGCCGGGGCGAAGCGCTCGACACGCGCGCCCGATCGAGCGCTGCCGCGCGAAGATCCCCGCGGGGAAGCGGTTTGAACGACCGCTGACGCCCGCGCGTCGATCGTCGTTCCGTTTCGCGGAACCTCGGAGCGAGCCACCGCCGCGCCGCGAGCGGGTCACCGACCTCGCGCCCCTGGGCAGCGCTCGCCCCGCGTCCTAGGATGCTCGCGTCCGGGTCGGTTGCGGAGTTTGCCTGGACGCCCCGGGGTTCGTACCCCGGGATTCGTGCGACCCCGGTGGGCAAGGACCGGGGTCGCCTTCATGTCCGGAGCGCGGCGCGCGCTCCCGTTCACGCGCCCGGGCTCGGCATCGTGCTGGTCGACGAGCACCGGGTTGCCGTCGGGGTCGACGCAGGTGAAGTAGGTTGACCCGTGGTCGTCCCGTCGGCCTCGACCTGCATCTCCACGCCGCGCTCCTTCAGGATCCGCTGCAGCTCGCGCACGTCCCGGAAGTCCGAGGCGTGCCTGTCCGACGTCCAGCCCGGGTTGAAGGTCAGCATGTTCCGGTCGAACATGCTCCTGGAACAGCTCGATCTTCGTCGTGCCGTTCTGCAGCACGATCCAGTTCTGCGCCATGTCGCCGCCGACCTCGCGGAAGTCACCTCGTAGAAGGCGCGCGAGGCCGCGAGGTCCTTCACGGTGAGGCACAGGGTGAAGCTGCCGAGGTTCATCGGTGGCCGCGCATTCCGTCGACGGGGTTCGTGGCTCCGACCGGCGCAGCCCTGGAGCAGGACGGAGCGCGCCGAGGGTGAGCGGAGCGAGTGCGTTCATGGTCGTGGGGCTCGCGCGTTCCGAGGAGTCGGGCGTGCGCGAGCCTCCCCATCATGCCGGAGGTGCATCGTCACCGGCTCCGTCGACTGCGGGCCGATCCCGAGATCGTCGCGCTCGAACACGACCGCTGCGACGCGGCGGTCGAGGTCGACGACAGACCCGCGTGCGAGGCGTGGATCGGTCGTCCGTTCGCGCGCGTGACCTCTCGCGCGGCTGAGACCGCGCGACGACGTCAGGCCAGGATCTCGCGCACCACCCGCGCCTCCTCGACGCCGGTGAGGCGCTGGTCGAGGCCCTGGTAGGGGTAGGTGTAGCGTGCGTGGTCGATGCCGAGCTGGTGCAGGATCGTCGCGTTGAGGTCGCGGATGTGCACGGGGCCTTCGGTGATGTTGTACGAGAAGTCGTCGGTCGCGCCGTGCTCGTGACCGCGCTTGACGCCCGCGCCGGCCATCCAGATCGTGAAGCAGCGGCCGTGGTGGTCGCGACCGTGGTTGTCCTGCGTGAGCTGGCCCTGCGAGTAGATGGTCCGGCCGAACTCGCCGCCCCAGATCACGAGCGTGTCGTCGAGCAGACCGCGCCGGTCGAGGTCGCGCACGAGCGCCGCCGACGCGCGGTCGGTGTCCGCGGTCTGGCCGCGGATCTCGCTCGGGAGGTTGTTGTGACCGTCCCAGCCGCGATGGAAGAGCTGGACGAAGCGGACGTCGCGCTCGGCCAGTCGGCGCGCGAGAACGCAGTTCGCCGCGAACGTCCCCGGCTTGCGCGCGTCCTCGCCGTAGAGCTCGAACGTCTCGTCCGACTCGTCGGACAGGTCCATCAGGTCGGGGACCGAGGTCTGCATGCGGTACGCCATCTCGTACTGCGCGATGCGCGCCTCGACCTCGGCGTCGCCGGTCTCCTCGTACTTCGCGGCGTTGATCTCGGCGATGCCGTCGAGCATGCGCCGGCGCGTCGTGGCGTCGACGCCGTCCGGGTTCGACAGGTAGAGCACGGGGTCCGCGCCGCTGCGGAACTTCACGCCCTGGTGCTGTGACGGCAGGAAACCGGAGCCCCACAGGCGCGAGTAGAGCGCCTGGAGGTTGCCGCGGCCGCGCGAGATCATGACCACGTAGTCCGGCAGGTCGCGGTTCATGGAGCCGAGGCCGTAGCTGAGCCACGCGCCCAGGCTCGGCTTGCCCGGCTGCTGGTTCCCCGTGTTGATGAACGTGATCGCCGGGTCGTGGTTGATGGCCTCGGTGTACATCGACTTGACGATCGTGATGTCGTCGACGATGCGGGAGGTGTGGGGGAGGAGTTCGCTGACCCAGGTGCGATGTTCGCCGTGCCGCTCGAACTCGAACATCGGCGCGACGCACGGGAACGAGCTCTGGCCGCTCGTCATCGTCGTCAGTCGCTGTCCCTGGCGGATCGAGTCCGGCAGCTCGGTCCCGTGCAGGGCGCGCATCTCCGGCTTGAAGTCGAAGAGGTCGATGTGCGACGGACCGCCGCTCATGAACAGGTAGATCACGCGTTTGGCGCGCGGCACGAAGTGGGGCAGGGCGCCGCTCCTGCCGCTCCCGTTCGCGAGGAGGTCGCGACCGAGGAGCGAGCCGAGCGCCATCGCGCCGAGCCCGCGCGCGCCGCCCGAGAGCAGCGCGCGCCTGGTGAGCAGTCGCCGGTGTTCGAGGAGGGGGTCCACGCTCACTCCCGCGTCAGGGTCTCGTCGAGGTTGAGCAGCATCGAGGCCACCATGGTCCAGCTCGCGAGTTCGGCCGGGTCGAGGGCGGGGTCGCTCGGTGCGTCGCCGACGGCCAGTAGTGCGGCGACCGCTTCCGGATCGCTCCGGTCGTGTTCGTGCTGCGCGTCGAGCGCGGTGCGGCACACGCGCCGCCGCAGCGCGTCGGCGGGTCGACCGGTGCAGAGCAGGAAACCGAGGTCGAGGCGCGACTCGAAGTCGTCCGCGCACTTCATCATCCGCTCGCCGAGGTGGCGCGCCGCCTCGACGAACTGCACGTCGTTGAGCGTGACGAGCGCCTGGAGCGGTGTGTTCGTGCGCTGGCGTTCGACGACGCACGTGTCGCGGATCGGCGTGTCGAAGGCCGACAGCGACGGCATCGGTGCGGACCGCTTCCAGTAGATGTACATGGACTTGCGGTAGAGCGCCTCGCCGCTGTCGCGCTCGAAGCGAAGGTTGCCGTCGAGCGACACCTCGTTCCACAGCCCCGGCGGCTGGTACGGCTTGACGCCCGGGCCGCCCACGCGGTCGACGAGCAATCCCGCCGCTGCGAGCGCCTGGTCGCGCACGAACTCGCCGTAGAGGCGGAAGCGCGGCGCGCGCGCGAGGAGCACGTTCTCGGGGTCGACGGCGCGGAGGTCGTCGCCCGCGCGCGAGGACTGGCGGTAGGTCGCGCTCGTGACGATCTGCTTCAGCGCGCGCTTCACGTCCCAGCCGCCGTCGACGAAGTCCGCGTGCGAGCCAGTCGAGGAGCTCGGGATGGCTCGGTCGCGCACCCTGCGAGCCCATGTCCATCACGGTCGTCACGAGCCCGCGTCCGAACAGCATCGCCCAGTAGCGGTTCACCGCGACGCGCGGCGTGAGCGGGTGGTCGGGATCGACCAACCACTGCGCGAGTCCGAGTCGGTCGGGCCGCGCGCCGTCGCGCTGCGGGAACACGTTCTCGAGCACGCCGGGCTGCACCGGACGCGTCCTGTCCGGCGCGTCGTACTGACCGCGGAGCAGGACGTAGGTCTGCGGCGCCATGCCGCGGTCCTGCATCACCATGACGGTCGGGACGCGCGCCTCGAGGTCCTGCTCGCGCGCGAGCGCGGCCTCTCGCTGCGCACTGCGTTCGACGCCGGTGCTCCAGACCTCGCGCACGAAGTGGTTCCGCACCACCGCGTTCGCGGCGCCGTCGCGCGCCTCCGGCGGCGTGTTCAGCGCGGCCACGAGGTCGGTCGGCAGACCCGAGCCGACGAGACGGAAGTAGTAGCCCGACGGCCCGCCGCCGTTCACGATCTTGAGCAGCAGGCGGCTGTCGCCCGCGGGCAGCTCGAGCACGGCGCGGTCCTGGTCCGCCGCGACGCCGCGCCCCGTGTCGTTCTCGAAGACGCGCGCGCCGTCGAGCCAGACCACGATGCTGTCGTCGCTGCCGAGCGAGACCGCGACGGACTGCGCGCGCTCGCTGTGGATCGTGCGCGTCAGGTACGTCGCCGCGTTGCCGGCGGGGTCGAGCGCGTAGGTGTTCCCGTCGACGTCGTCCGCGCGCGACGTCCAGCGCTTCCCGCCCGACGTTCCCTCGACGTCGATCGGCGCGGCCTCGGGGCCCCAGTCCGTCGCGAACGCCTCGGGCTTCGTCGGCGCGGCGAACGGTCCGAGTGCGTACCACGGGCCGAGCGTCGGCTCGGCGCGCGCGAGCAGCTCCTCGCGCTGCGACTCCGCCCACGCCGCGAGCTCCTCCGCCGGCGGCTGCGCACTCGCGAAGAAGGCGTCGATCGCCGCGATCTCGTCGGCGGCGGCGACCATTTCGGCCTCCTGCGCGGCCGACGGGATCCTCACCAACGGCGCCTCGTTGCCCTCGCGCGTCTGGAAGCCCTTCTCGACGCTGCGGTCGAAGTACGCGAAGAAGCGGTAGTAGTCGGTCTGCGAGATCGGGTCGTACTTGTGGTCGTGGCACTGCGCGCACTCCATCGACAGGCCGAGCCACACGTTCGCCGTCGTCTTGACGCGGTCGACCATGTACTTGACGCGCAACTCCTCGTCGATCGCGCCGCCCTCGTCCGATGTCGGCGTATTGCGGTGGAAGCCGGAGGCGACGAGTTGGCTCCGCGTCGCGTCGGGGAGCAGGTCTCCCGCGAGCTGCTCGACCGTGAAGCGGTCGAAGGGCATGTTGCTGCGGTAGGCGTCGATCACCCAGTCGCGCCACGGCCACATGTCGCGCGGCCCGTCCGCGTGGTGCACGGAGGTGTCGCCGTAGCGCGCGGCGTCCATCCACGCGAGCGTCATGCGTTCGGCGTACGCGTCGCTCGCGAGGAGTTCGTCGACGAGCTCCTCGTACGCCTCGGGACGGTCGTCGTGCTTGAAGCGTTCGATGCGCTCGGGCGTCGGCGGCATGCCCGTGAGGTCGAAGCTGAGTCGGCGCAGCAGCGTCGCGCGGTCCGCCTCCGGCGACGGCTCGAGCCCTTGCGCCTCGAGCCGCGCCAGCACGAACGCGTCGATCGGGTTGCGCACCCAGCCCTCGTGCTCGACCGTCGGCACGGGCGGCGACACCACGGGCCGGAACGACCAGTGCTGCGAGTACTCGGCGCCCGCGGCGATCCAGCGCCGCAGCGTCTCGATCTCGTCCGGGTCGAGCGCCTCGTCGTGCTCGGGCGGCGGCATGCGCTCGCCGTCGTCGAGGCTCGCGACGCGCCGCACGAGTTCGCTCTCGTCGGGCGCGCCGGGCACGACGATCCCGAGCAGCGGATCCGCCATCTCCGCGAGGTCGAGCCGCAGGTCGGCCTTGCGCGTCGCTTCGTCCGGACCGTGGCAGACGAAGCAGTTCGCGGAGAGGATCGGTTGGACGTCGCGGCTGAAGTCGACGGACTCGCGCGGTAGGGCGGCCGCGTCCTCCGAAGCGAACGCGTCGCGTTGCCGTCCTGCGACGAGGAGCGCGCCCGTCGCGAGGGCGGCGGCGCGGAACAGGAGCTTCGACGTCATGTGTGGCGCCGGGGCGCACGGCCCGCGGAGCCCCAATCCTACGTGTCGCCGCGCGGCGCGTGGTGCACGCGACGTCGGCGCGCGCGCGCTCGGGAAGCACCCGCGCAACCACGGCTTGCGCGGCGCGGCGGGACGCTCCCGTGCGCTGCAGGAGTCGTGCGCGTCAGGTCCGGGCGGTCCGCGTCGTCCGTCCCGCCGCGACGTCCGCCCGGTACCCGTCGAGCACCTCGCGCATCAACGCGACGTCGCTCTCGAAGGTCTCGGGCAGCAGCGGTCCGAACGAGAAGCGGAACCAGTCGCGGTAGGGCGAGACGTAGTCGGGGTCCTTCGCGTGGGGCCGACCCATGTCGCAGTCCTTGCCCTCGAGGATCGCGGCGCCGCGCGTGAAGAGGCGCCGGTTGAACTCGTGCGCGTCGAGCCCGTCGGGCAGTCGCATCCAGTGGTAGAAACCGCCGTCGCCGGTCCGCACGTCGAGACCCATCGCGCGGAACGCCTCGCCGTAGCGCGCGCGCTGGCGGCTGTAGTGTCGGTCGACGGCCTCGCGCGCCTGCGCCACGCGCTCGGGCCTGAGCAGCTCGACGGCGTAGAGCTGCGACGGATGGCTCACGCCGCCCATGCCGAAGCTCGAGAAGTTGGCGAGCGTCTCGATGTTCTTTCGGCTCGCGACGATCCATCCCACCCGGATGCCGGGGCACTGCAGCCCCTTCGTGCACGCGCCCGCGAGGAACACGTTGCTCTCGTCGAGGTCCTTCACGTAGCGGATGCCGCTGACGCCGCCCGACGGGTGGAACATCTCGTAGGCCTCGTCGAGCAGGATGCCGTTCTTCGGCTGCTCGGCCATTGCGATCAGTTCTTCGAGCTCCGCGCCCGCGCGCGTGTGCCCCGTCGGGTTGCCGGGGTTCGAGATCACCGGCAGGAGGTGCGTCTTCGCGTTGAGCCCCTCGCGGTCGAAGTACGCGCTGTTCGGCGGATGGAAGCCGTTCTCCTCGGTGAACGGCACGACGCGCCAGTTGGCTCCGGTCTGCGTCAGGATGTCGAGGTAGGCCGGCCACTCCGCGCGGCCGATGCGCACCTCGACGTGCTTCTTCAGGAACGCGAGCACGGCGTAGATGCCGGGCCGTCCGCCCGCGAACACCATCACGTTCTCCGGCGCGACCTTCGAACCGTAGTAGGAGTTGTAGTGCGCCGCGATCGCCTCGCGCAGCGCCGGGTGTCCCCAGGCCTTCGGGTAGAAGCGGTCCTCCCACGTCACCTCGACGCTCGCCGGCAGCGGCGGCCCGCCCTCGAGCTGCGTCGTCAGCGGGAATCCCTGCGACCAGGGATGCGTGCCGCGCTCGCCCATGAACTTCCCGAAGCTGTCGCGGAAGGCATAGAGCGTCTCGTAGATGCCCATCGGCGGGCAGTCGTCGGACAGGAAGGAGTCGCGGTGCATGGGGGGGCTCGTCGGGGACCGAGCCCCTAGGGTGACGGGCGACCCCGGACTCGGTCCAGGCGGAACCGCGAGGATCGGTCGCACCGGAAGGACCGACTCGACGGGCGATCGGTCAGCCGGAGCGCTCGACCGCGTCACGATCGGTCGCGGCGTCCGATCTCGCACGCACCGGGATCCTCGATCTGGACGGTGGTGTGCTCGACGCCGAAGCGTTCGCGCGCGACCCGGCGCACGTCGCGCAGCACGTCGGAGTGCTCGCGACCCTCCACGACGGCGTGGACGGACAGCGACTCGAAGCCGGAGGTGATCGTCCACACGTGCAGGTCGTGCACGCCGACGACCCCGGCCACGTCGGCGATCGCGCGTCGCACCTCCTCGACGTCGACGTGGAGCGGGGCGGCCTCGAGGAGCACGTCGACCGAGTCGCGCAGCAGCGACCACGCGGAGCGGACGACGAGGAGCGCGATCACGAGCGAGGCGATCGGGTCCGCGACGTTCCAGCCGAAGGCCCAGACCAGTCCGCCCGCGACGATCGCCTGCACGCTCCCCAGGGTGTCCGCGACGGCATGGAGCCACGCGCCCCGGACGTTGAGCGAGTCGTCCCTGCCGCCGTGGAGGATGCGCAGTCCGACGAGGTTCACGACGAGGCCGCCCGTCGCGATCCAGAACAACGCGCGACCGTCGACCTCGCCGGGATCGCTGAAGCGGCTCCAGGCCTCGACGACGACGTAGCCCGCGATGGCGACCAGCGCGACCCCGTTGGCGAGCGCTGCCAGGACCTCGGCGCGGTGGTGTCCGAAGGTCCGTCGCCGACTCCCGGGTCGTCGCGCGATCCACAGCGCGAAGAGCGCGAGACCGAGCGAGCCCGCGTCCGAGAGCATGTGCCCGGCGTCCGCGAGAAGTGCGAGCGAGTTGGTCAGGAATCCGCCGACGAACTCGGCGACCATGTAGACGAGCACGAGGACGAGCACCGCTCGCAGGCGTCCGAGGTTCCGACTCCGTGTCTCCTCGCGGTGGTCGTGCGTCGGTGTCGTCGTCATGGTCGGCCCTTCGGATCGTGGTCCCGTCGTCGCGCGATCTCGACCGTCGTACCGCGCAGTGCCGCGGGTCCTGCCCGGGTCGGGCGGCGAGTCACAGGACCCGGCACGGTCGTTGCACCCGCTCCCGTCGTGACGGAGCGACGCACACCGCGTCGTCCACGCAGCGAGAGGATCGCCCATGACGAAGAAGCCCTTCGACCCGGACATCGAGTCCATCCGCGAACAGGCCCGCGACGACATCGAGCGCGGAGCCGTGACCGACGCGTACCGCGCGGACCGACGCAACGTCGTGGACCTGCTCAATCGCGCGCTCGCGACCGAGCTGGTCTGCATGCTGCGCTACAAGCACCATCAGTTCATGTCCAAGGGGCTGCAGGCCGAGGTCGCGGCGTACGAGTTCCGCGAGCACGCGACGCAGGAGCAGGAGCACGCCGATCAGATCGCCGCTCGCATCGTGCAACTCGGCGGGAAGCCGGACTTCATGCCCGACACGCTCCGCGAGCGCAGCCACGCGGACTACGTCGAGGGGAAGACGCTCACGGACATGCTCGAGGAGGACCTCGTCGCCGAGCGCATCGCCATCGGCGCGTACGGCGAGATGATCCGCTATCTCGGCGACGACGATCCCACGACGCGCCGTCTGCTCGAGAGCATCCTCGCGACCGAGGAGGAGCACGCGGACGATCTCGCGAACCTGCTCGCCGAGTCCTCCTGACGCGAATCGTCGACGAGGACACCGTACTCGCCGCGACCGGGTGTGCACCGCCCGGTCGCGGCTTTTCCTTTGAACAATCGGGAGTGCGAGGGGTGTGAGCGCGGGGCGTCGTCCCAGGATCCCGCATGGTCGTCCGGGACACCACGTGCGCCGTCCACGACGTGCGTACGCACTCGACGCCGTCCCGCCCCACGCGCGCGGGTCCGCGCATGAGTGCACGACTTGCACTCATCGTCGAGGACGACGAGTCCTGCCTCACGCAGCTCGAGCGACTCGTCCGGAGCCAGGGCTTCGACACGCGCGCCGTCCAGACGCTCGAACAGGCGCGGCGCGAGATCGACGAGAACCCGCCGGACGTCGCGATCCTCGACACCGACCTTCCCGACGGCAGCGGGATCGAGTCTCGTCGGAGAGCCCGACGAAGGGGCCGGGGCGGAGGTCGTCGTCGTCACCGCGCGCAACAGCGTCGACGCGGCCGTGGAGGCCATGCACTCCGGCGTCGTCGACTACCTGACGAAGCCGATCGACACGAAGCGGCTCGCGCGCGTCCTCGGAGGTGTCGAACGCACGCTCTCCCTCCGGCGCGAGAGTCGCGGACCTCCGGCGCAACCTTCGCAACATGGGGCGCCTCGACGGTCTCGTCGGTTCGTCGCGCGCGATGCAGAGGCTCTACGACCTCGTCACGCGCGTGGCGCGGACCGACGCCACGGTGCTCGTCTCGGGCGAGACGGGCACGGGCAAGGAGCTCGTCGCGCGCGCGATCCACCGACTGGGGCGCCGCGCGGACCGGCCGTTCGTCGCGCTCAACTGCGCCGCGGTGCAGCCGTCGCTCGTCGAGTCGGAGCTCTTCGGTCACGAGCCCGGGAGCTTCACCGGCGCGTCGCGGAGGCGGAAGGGATGCTTCGAGCTGGCGAACGGCGGGACGCTCTTCCTGGACGAGATCACGGAGATGTCGACGGAGCTCCAGACGCGACTCCTGCGCGTCCTCGAGACGGACGAGTTCCGCCGGGTCGGCGGCGAGCGGTCGATCCGGGTCGACGTCCGCCTGGTGGCGGCGACGAACCGCGACGCCGACGCGGCCGTCCGCGACGGCGAGCTGCGCGAGGACCTCTACTACCGTCTCGAGGTCTTCCCGATCCGCGTCCCGCCCCTGCGCGAGCGCGAGCGCGACATCCAGATGCTGGCCTCGCACTTCCTCGCCGCGCTGGACGAAGGAGCGGACGCGCCCAAATCGTTCCACCCCGACGCACTCGCACGCTTGAGGGCACACGCCTGGCCCGGCAACGTCCGCGAACTCCGCAACGTCGTCGAGCGCGCGCACATCCTGGCGACCGGAGCGACGATCGATCCGGACCACGTCGACCTGCCCTCGGACACGACGCCGCCGACCGACCGCGTCGTCGAGATCGTCCCCGGGACGCCGATCGCGGAGATGGAGAAGCGCCTCGTCGTCGCGACGCTGGAGCACACGAGCGGCGACAAACGCGAGGCGGCCAAGTTGCTCGGCATCAGCCTGAAGACCTTGTACAACCGCCTCAACAGCTACGGGATGGGCAGGCAGAGTGCGGCCGTCGCGCGCGGCGCGGCGCGCTGAACCGGTGCCCCCCGGACGCGGAACGCGGAGGAGTCATGCGTCGGTGAGGGCGACCGCCGCCTCGAGCATCGCGCGACAGTGCTCCTCCGGAGGTGCTGCCGTCGAGCGGTGAACGACGCGATCACGGGGGAACTCGTCGAGGGGCTCGACGACCCCGTCGACGTCGCGCGACGGTCGGAACGCGGCGTCCTCGCTCTCCGAGATCGCGTCGCCGGGCTGGTCGACGTGGACCGGCGTGAACGAGCGCGGTGTCCCGACCTGGAGCGCGTAGCAGGCGACGCCGAGTCGCGCCGCTGCATCGAGGAACGGTCGGCGGTGCGAGGCGCGGGCGAACTCGTCGTCCACCACGACGCTGCACTCGTCGTGGAGTTCGCGCACCGCTTCGCGGACCAGCGCGTCGCGGACGTCGCCGTCGCCGACACCCGGCGCGGCCCTGAGGAGCGTCGCCCCGAGTCGTTCGGAGAGGTGTCGGGCCGCCGCGCGTCGGTCGCCCGCGGGACCCCCGCACGCGAGGACGATCGAGACCGGCATCTCGTAGCCGAGCGCGAGGTGCACGCGGTTGCGCGCGATGCGCACGAGCTCCGTCGTCGCGGGTCGCTCGTCGGCAGCGAGCGCGCCCTCCAGCGACTCCGCGGCGAGTTCGAGCGCGCGCAGCGTCCGGTGGAGCGCGAGGAGCGTCGCGACGTCGGGGTCCGAGGCGACCGCGGCGTAGCGCTCCACGATCGCGCGCGCCTCGCGCGACGCACCCCGGTCGTCGAGGTCGACCACGAGCGCCGCCACGTCCTTCGCGACGTCCCCGCAGCGGACGGCGGGATCGGGGGAGACGCAGCCGACGATGCGCACGCCCTCCGCTCCCAGGCAGACGCGGTCGGCCGCGAGGCCCCCGTGGCACTCGCGGATGCGCCAGTCGGCGACGCGGTGCTCGAGCAGGGTCCGGTGCTCGTCGCAGAACGACGCGAGACGTGCGCGCAGGAACGCGAGCGCCTCGTCCGACACGACGTCGGGCTCCACGCGGCGAGCCTGTGCCAACCGCTCCAGCACGGCGGAGCACGACTCCTCCACCGCGGCGGTCACGCCGACACGGTTGATGCGAGGTCCCGTCATCGCGCGGGCGTGGAGCCGCGCGACGGCGTCGGCGACGCTCGCCACCTCGTCCACGTCGACGTCGCCGGGCGCGATCCGACGGGAGAGGAGATCCTCGGGTCGCCAGGGCAAGG
>JAWKUH010000065.1:0-17146 GCA_041398665.1 Planctomycetota bacterium
AGGTCCGCACCCCCTGCCGCAGCACCCCTTCGAGTTCGGTGCGCGCGCCGTGATCGTCGCGATCGTGGCCGGACTGTGCGGCGGCGTGCTCGCGCCGCTCCTCGGCGTGGGCGGCGGACTCATCGTCGTGCCCGTGCTGTTCTTCCTGCTGCCGGACTTCGGCTACGGGCCGGTGCGCGCGTGCTCCCTCGCGACGGCGATGTTCACGTCGGGACGCAGCGCGTGGCTCCACATGCGCGACGGTCGCATCCACTGGCCGAGCGCGCGCTGGCTCGGCGTGAGTTCCATCGTCGGCGGGTCGCTCGGCGTGTTCATCTTCCACCTCCCGAAGATGGACGGACCCGCGCGCATCCTGCTGGCACTGATGCTGTGGTTCGTCGCCTGGCGCTTCCTGCGCGACGTTCAGCAGGGGCACGGCGAGCCGAGCTCCGGCGGCGAGACCGGTGCCGGCGAGCCGAGCAAGAGCTGACGCTCGCACACGCCCTCGCGCGACGCGCGGCGATCAGGCGTACACGCCGCGCAGGCCGTCGGCCTTCACGACGCGCTGCACCGCGAGCATGTGGGCCGCCGTGCGCAGCCTCACGTCGTACTTCTCCTTGAACGCGACGACGTCGTTCCAGGCTTCCTGCATGAAGCGCTTGCGACGCCGCGCGACGAGGTCCGGGACCCAGTTGAGGCCCTGGCGGTTCTGCACCCACTCGAAGTAGTTCGTCACGACGCCGCCCGCGTTGGCGAGGATGTCGGGGACGACCGGGATGCCGCGTTCCTCGAGGATCCGGTCGGCGCGCGCGGAGACCGGGCCGTGTGCGCCCTCGACGATCAGCTTGGTCCGCACGGCGGCGGCGTTGCGCGAGTTGATCGCGTTCGCGACCGCGCAGGGGACGAGGACGTCGCAGGGGCGCTCGAGCAGTTCCTCGTTCGAGAGTCGCTCGCCCTCCACCTTGCAGTCGACGAGCGAGCCGAACTGCTCGCGGTGCGCGAGGAGCTCCGGCACGGCGAGGCCGTCCTCGTTGTAGATCGCGCCGGCGACGTCGGAGATGCCGGCGACGACGAAGCCGGCGCCGTGGAGCAGTCGGGCCAGGTTGCCCCCGACGTGCCCCGCGCCCTGGATGACGACGACGGGGCGGTGCTGCATCGAGCCGATGCGCAAGCGCTCGAGCGCGAGGCGCAGGACGACGCGCAGGCCGCGGGCCGTCCCGTCGCGCAGTCCCTGCGAACCGCCGAGCGTCACCGGCTTGCCCGTCACCACGGCGTTCGTGGTGTGTCCCGAGTGGAGACTCACGGTGTCGAGCACCCACGCCATGGCGTACTCGTCCGATGCGGAGTCCGGCGAGATGATGTCGGAGTCCGGACCGAGCACGTCGAGCAGGTTCGCCGTGTAGCGGCGCACGGAACGCTCGACCTCGTCCTTGGTGCGACGCTTCGTGTTGATCTTGATGCCGCCCGCCGCGCCGCCGAAGGGCACGTTGACGACGGCGCACTTCCACGTCATCCACGCCGCGAGCGCGCGCAGGTCGTCGAGCTTCAGACCGGGATCCATGCGCAGCGGACCCATGGTCGGACCGAGCCCCTGGTTGTGCTGCACGCGCCAGCCGTCGAAGATCGAGAGGCGACCGCTGTCGAGCCTCACCGGCACCGCGCACGCGATCTCGCGGTCGGGTCGGCGCAGCCGTTGGTAGTCGTCCTGGTCGACGCCGAGCTTCATGGCGGCCTCGTCGAAGAGGCTCATGACGCTGGCGAACGGCGTCTCCTCGTCGAGGACCGGTGAGGTCGGGAGCGTCTCGTCGGTCTCGTCGCCCGGTTGCGTGCGGATGCTTTCAGGCATGGATCGGGGCCGCCTCGGCGGCGCGGGGCGCGCTCGGCGCGCCCTCCTCGAGTGTGGTTCCTCGGACTTCGCCCTCGGGACGTTCGATCAGCCGAACAGGCCGCGGAGTCGGTACACGGACGCGACGCGGTCGATCGCGAGGATGTACGAGGCGATGCGCATCGACACGTCGTGGCGCTTGCGCACGCGGTCGACGTCGTTGAACGAGGCGACCATCGACTGCTCGAGGCGCGAGTTCACGATCTCCTCCGTCCAGAAGTAGCCCATGCGGTCCTGGACCCACTCGAAGTACGAGACGGTCACGCCGCCGGCGTTCGCGAGGATGTCGGGCACGACGAGCACGCCGCGCTCCTCGAGCTTCTTGTCCGCCGCGGCGGTCGTCGGGCCGTTGGCGCCCTCGACGATCAGCTTGGCGCGGATCCGGTCGACGTTCTTCGACGTGATCTGGTTCTCCGTCGCGCACGGCGCCAGGAGGTCGCACTCGAGCTCGAGCTGCTCCGCGGCGGTGATGTGGTCGGCCGCCTGGTAGCCCTCGAGCGTGCGGTGCTCCTTGATGAACGACAGCACGTCGGGGATGTCGAGCCCGCGCTCGTTGTAGATCGCGCCCGAGATGTCGCTGATGCTGACGATCTTGTAGCCCTCGCGGTGGAGGAGCAGCGAGCCGATGCCGCCGACGTTGCCCGAGCCCTGCACGACCGCGGTCGTGTTCTCGGGACGCATGCCGAGCGTCTTGAGCGCCTCGCGGCACGCGATCATGACGCCGCGGCCCGTGGCCTCGGTGCGACCGCGACTGCCGCCGAGAGCGAGCGGCTTGCCGGTGACGACCGCCGTCGTCGTGCGACGGGCGTGCATGGAGTACGTGTCCATGATCCACGCCATCGTCTGCTCGTTCGTGTTCATGTCCGGCGCGGGCACGTCGCGCTCCGGACCGATGATGTCCATGATCGCGGCGGTGTACCGGCGCGTCAGACGTTCGAGCTCGCCCCGCGACATCTTGCGCGGGTCGCACACGACGCCGCCCTTGCCGCCGCCGAACGGCACGTTCACGACCGAACACTTCCAGGTCATCCAGGCGGCCAGCGCGCGCACCTCGTCGAGGTGCACGTCGGGCGCGAAACGGATGCCGCCCTTCGCGGGACCGCGCAGGAAGCTGTGCTGGACGCGATAGCCCTTGAAGACCTTGACCTTCCCGTCGTCCATGAGGACGGGGATGGACACGATCACCTCGCGGTCCGGAGCACGGAGCACTTCGCGCACGCCGTCCTCGAGGCCGAGGATGTCGCTGGCGCGATCGAAGCGATCGGCCATGGCCTCGAAGGGATTGAATTCGTCCTGGTCCGGACGGAGCTTGGCTGCCGCGGTGCTCTGCGACATGAGAGCTGACGAGAGGTCGAGGGGGGAGGACGGAGGTTCGACCGGCGGGCCCAATTCGGGCTCCCGAGGACCGGTCCGATTCCCAGTATTCCAGCGCGCGCGCGCCCGAGGCGGAACGGTGTCGCGGGAATTCGCGTCCGCCGTGCTCGCATGTGGACCGCGACGCGTCGGCGGGCTCGGGCCCGAACGCGCGTCGGCTTGACCCGCGACGCGGTTCGACGTGCTATGCCCGGCGACGGATGGAGGGCGGGAAGGACTTCGCGGCGCAGGAGCGGTGGTACGGACGGGACCTCGCCCCGCCGTCGTGGCGCGAGCTCGGCGGGAACCCACTGTGCCGAGCGGTGATGCGCGCGTGGGAGAGCGCCGCGGTGCTCCGCCGCACGCGCGGTCGCGACGTCCGCGCCGTCGAGCTCGAGGGGCGGCGGTTCGCGCTCAAGTCGACCCTCGGCGACGAGCCGCGCGACTGGTGGTACGAGCGCCTGCGCGGGTCGGTCCGCGACCCCGGGTCGCGCGAGGCCGACGCGCTGACGGCGGCCCTCGGCGCTGGGGTGCGCGTCCCGCGACCGATCCTCGTCCTGGCCGAGCCCGCGCCGCGGGTCGTCCCTCCTCGACCCGGAGCCGGTCCCCGCTCCCTCCTCGTCCTCGAGTGGATCGAGCACGACGCCCACCTCGCGACGCGCCTCGCGTCGGCGACGGAGGAGCTGCGTCGACGACTGTGCGGCGAACTCCTCGCGGCGGTCGTCGGCCTCCATCGCGCGGGCTTCTACCACCGCGACCTCTACGTGCCGCACGTCGTCCTCGAGCGCGGGAGCGACCGCCTGGTCCTGCTCGACCTCGGCCGGGCGCGGCGCGAACCGTCGCCGCGCCGGCGCTGGTTCGCGAAGGACCTCGCGGCGCTCGACCTCTCGGCGCCGTCGGAGGTCGGGGCGCAGCTGCGACTGCGCTTCTTCGCGGGCTGGTGCCGAGCGACGGGCGTCGGGAAGCGCGAGGCGCGCGTCCTCCTCCGCGCCGTCGTCCGCAAGTCCGCGCGACTCGCCGCACACGTCCCCCAGGACGCGGGGACGGACCGAGCGGGGTTCCCGCGGGAGCAACCGCTCGCCCGAGGTGCGCGCCCGTGAACGGCCACCTCGTCGTGCGCGCGCCGAACTGGGTCGGCGACCTCGTGATGGCGACGCCCGTCCTCGCGGCGGCCGTCGCCGATCCGCGCTTCGAGCGCGTCACGATCGTCCTGCGCAAGCACCTGCGTCCCGTGCTCGAGGACGGACCGCTCGAGCCGCACCTCGCCGTCGTCGAGGGGAACGAGCGCGAACTCCTCGCGGGGCTCGGTGCCGACGTCGCGCTGCTCCTCACGAACTCGTTCGGTGCCGCCCTCCGCGCGCGACGCGCCGGCGTGCCGATCCGCATCGGCGCGTCGCTCTCGCGCCGCGGGCTCCTGCTGACGCACCGTCTCGTGCCGCCCACGCGGCTCGGTCGACGGGTCCCGGTCCCGACGGCGCACCTCCTGCGCGACGTCGCCGGTCTGGCCGGGGTGCTCGCGCCCGACCTGCACCCGCGCCTGTGGTTCTCGGACGAGCGCGCGCGGCGGGCGCGCGGTGTCGTGCGGGCGCTCGGCGTCGGCGACGAACCGCTGGTCGTGTGCTGTCCGGGAGCCGCGTTCGGCGCCGCGAAGATGTGGCCGCCGGAGCGTTTCGCGCAGGCCCTCGACCGCCTGCACGACGAGCTCGGGTCGACCGCGTTCCTCACGGGCGCACCGAGCGAGAAGGCCGTGGTCGATGCCGTCGCCGCGGCGTGTCGTCGACCGACCGTCGTCGCGCCCGAGGAGGAGCGCGACCTCGCGAACCTCAAGGTCTGGGTGCACGACGCCGCGCTCCTGCTCGTCGGCGACAGCGGTCCGCGCTGGTACGCCGCCGCCTTCGACACGCCCTGCGTGAGCGTGATCGGCCCGAACTTCGAGGAGCTCACGGCCTCGTCGCTCGAGCACTGCCGAGTCGTCCGCGCGCCTGGGCTCGACTGCGCGCCGTGCCTCGAGCGCGTGTGTCCGCTCGCGCACCACCGCTGCATGCGCGATCTCGGCGCCGACGCCGTGGTGGAGGCGGCGCACGACGTGCTCGCCCGGGCGAAGGAACCGAGGAGCGGGGCAGGCGCGCGATGATCGACTTCCGGCGCGGCCTGCTCGTGCGCATGCCGAGCTGGCTCGGCGACTTCGTCGCGGCGCTGCCGGCGGCGGCCGCCATCCGCGACGCAGCGGTGCGAGCGGGGCGGCGGAGCGCCTCTCGTTCGCCGCGCCCGCGAGGTTCCTCGAGTTCCTGCGCGACGACCGCGGACCGGTGCGCCGACTCCCGACGGACCAGGGCGGCGGCTGGCGGGACTGGCGCGGGCACGACGCGGCGCTGCTGCTCACGGGATCGTTCCGCAGTGCGCTGTGGGCGCTCCTCTCCGGAGCGCGCGTGCGCATCGGACAGGCGCGGGACGGACGGTCCTTGCTGCTCACGCACGCCGTCGCTCCGGCGCTCGAGCGCGGCGGGGTCCCGCTCGGTTGCTCGCGCCGTTCGCGCTGGCCGCGGCGTCTCCCGCGTCCGGTCGGCGCCGTCGCGGCGGAGCTCGCCGCGCTGGTCGGAGCGCCGGTCGCCGATGCTGCGCCGCGACTCGCGGCTTCCGACGCAGCGCGCGAACGGGTGCGCGAACGACTCCGGCGGGCGGACGTCGCCGCGAGCTTCCTCCTCGTCAACGTCGGGGGTCGCGCGGGCTCGGCGAAGGCGCTCGGAGCCGGGCCGTGGGCGGAGGTGCTCGCGAGCGCGGAGGCCTCGCGCGACGTGGTGCTCGTCTTCGGCCCGGGTGAGTCGGAGCGCGCGAAGGCGGTGGCGGCGGCGCTGCATCCGAGGCGCGCGGTGCTCGCGCTCGACGAGCGCGCGCCGACGCTCGACGAGTACGTCGCGCTGTTGGAGCCTCGCCGGGTCGTTCGTGACGACCGACACGGGCCCGCGGCACCTCGCGCGCGCCGTCGGGACGCCGGCCGTCGTCCTCCTCGGTCCCACCGACCCGCGCCACACGAACGAGGGCCCTGCGACGGAGCGGCTCGTGCGCGGCGAGGCCGACTGCGCGCCGTGCCACCTCGAGCGCTGTCCGCTCGAGGGCGAGCTCGAACGAGCGTGCCTGCGGAACGCGGCGCTCCGAGCCTCCGCCCCTGGTAGCCTGCGCGCGCTCGTCCCCGCCGAACACCGCAGAACGCACCCATGAACTCCGTCGCCGCGCTCTTCCCCTCCGACGTGCCCGATCTGCCCGAGCTCGTCGAGGTTCGACGCGAGGGCCACGTGGTGTGGCTCACGATCGACCGACCCGAGGTCATGAACTGCCTCTCGTTCCCGACGCTCAAGCGTCTCCGCACGTTGTGCGCCGAGCTGCGCGACGACGACAGCGTGCGCGCGATCTGCATCACGGGTCGCGGCGAGAAGGCCTTCTGCGCCGGTGCCGACCTCAAGGAGCGCAGGACGATGCCGGTCGACCGCGTGCCCGACTTCGTCCGCAACATCCGCGGCGTGATGGACGACGTCGCCGCGCTGCCGCAGCCGACGATCGCGGTCGTGAACGGCTTCGCGTTCGGCGGCGGGACCGAGCTCATGCTCGCCTGCGACCTCCGCGTCGCCGCGGAGCACGCGACGTTCGGTCTCACCGAGGTCACGCTCGCGATCATCCCCGGGGCCGGCGGTACGCAACGCCTCCCGCGCCTCGTCGGACGCTCGCGCGCGAAGGACCTGATCCTCACGGGCCGTCGCATCGACGCGGGCGAGGCCGAGCGCATCGGACTCGTGAACCGCGTGGCCTCGCGCGAGGGCCTCGTCGACGCCGCGAACGAACTCGCGGCGCAGATCGCCGGGAACGGACCCGTTGCGGTGCGCGCGGCGAAGGCCGCGATCGACGAGGGCTGCGAGGTCGACATCGAGCGCGGACTCGAGATCGAGGCGCGCTGCTACGAACGCGTGATCCCGACGCAGGACCGGCTCGAGGCGCTCGCCGCCTTCGCCGAGAAGCGCAAGCCCGTGTTCGAGGGACGTTGACCCCGCGAGGTCGCCGCGACTCCTACTCCTCGGGTCCGCTCGGGAGCGCGCCCCGTGCGACGACGGCGTGGTCGAGCGTGACGACCTCGCGCAGGTAGAACGCCTCGGCTCGGCGTCCGAGCACCGCGAGCGCCGGTGCCGTCACGAGCAGGAACGGGCTGCCCTCGCGCCACTCCCACGTGCGCTCGTTGCCGCGCGCGGCGGCGAAGGAGCGCTGGGTCTCGACGCTCGCGAAGCCGCGTTCGACGGTCCCGGTCGCCGGGTCGGCGTAGTCGAAGGCGAAGCCGAGCGCGCCCTCCGTGAGCTCGGACGGCACGCCGACGATCGTCACCCAGTGCGCCGCGACCCCGTCCCACAGGTAGGCGGAGCGCGCGGGGTACCAGTGCGTCGCGAACGAACGCAGCCTCACGACCGGCGGTGCGCCGAGTTCGAGCGAACGAACGAGGATCGCGTGCACACGCGCGCAGAACGCGGCGTCGCCCTCGTCCGGCGCACGATCGAGGTACGCGGCGTCGTGCGGCGGGAGTCCGACGTCGGCGCGCCAGTCGTCGAACCACAGGTCGAGGTCCTCCGCGCAGACGCCGCTCGCCGGGGCGAAGCGCTGCGAGCCCTCGTACGCGCTCGACGGTCGCGTGCCGTAGGTCCGCACGCTGCGCGTGATGAGCTCCGAGTCGGTGCGGCCCTCCACGGCACCGCGCGCCGCACCGCCCTCGGCGAGGAGGGACGTCGCCATGGCCGCCGGTCCGCAGGCGTTCCCGGCGAACGCGTGCTGGTCGACGACGCGGGGCGGGTCCAGTCGGATCCACGCGTCGCGCCGGCTGGGCCCGTCGCCGTGTCCGCCGAACGCGGCGCAGCCCTGGAGCAGCAGGACCGCGAGAGCGGTCGTGACTCGTCGTGCGGCCTTCGTCATCCGTCGATGGTCTCGTCGCGGTAGAGGACCGAGGCGCCGGCGGTGAACAGCGCGCCCGGAGCCGGACACTGCAGGTAGCCGAGGTTGGTCGCGCGCAGCCCCGGGCAGCTGCCCACGGCGTGCGCGAGCAGGAGGTAGGGCGCGCTCGCCTGGGAGGCTCGACCGGGATCGCCGTCGAGGAGTGACGCGCGCGCGAAGGCGTCGGGGTCGAGCGACTCGAACGCGTCGAGCTCCGCCCGGTCGCCCGCCGCGATCTCGTTGCCGCGCGCGCCGCCGAGCATGGCTCCGGGCGGAGCCGCGGCCGTGAGCGCGTGGGGGCGACGCAGGTGGTAGAGGTCCGAGGCGGCGACGACGAGCGTGCGTCCCTCGAGCGCGCGCACGCGCTCGAGCGCGGCGAGCGCCTCGACGACCTCCGGGTCGCCCGCGGGTTCGCGCTCCGCATCGAACGAACCCACGAGGATCGGCACGATCGGTACGGTCGGGAAGAGCAGCCGCACGAACAGGAGTTGTCGCTCGAGCACGCTCGCGAAGCGGTGCGCGAGCTGCTCGCGCCCCGGCAGCACGCCGAGCTGGGCCAGCGCTTCACGGTCGACCTCGACCGTGCCGAGCGGCGTCTCGAACGGCTTCGCGAGCGGGACGAGGAGGGGATCGAGCGGTCCACCCGCGCTGCCCATCACGACGACGCGGCGCACGTCGCGACGCGCGTGTCGGATCGCGGCGTACGCGCGACCGTAGAGCGCCGCCGCGGCCGGCAGCGGACCGCCGGGCGCCCACACACCGACGGGGTCCTCGAGCGGCGGCATGTCCCAGTCGTCCGCCACGACGCCGCCGATGCGGATGCGCAGGTCGAACGGGTCGGAGGGGTACTCGGTCCCGGCGCCCAAGGGGTTGCGGACGGTGTCGCGGCGGAAGCCGTCGAACTCGCGCGCGAAGGCGCGCTCGAAGCGATCGTCCTCGAGCAGGTGTGCGCGCGAGAGTCGCTCCGCGAGGTCCGCGATCCGCTCCGGTCGGACCTCGCCCCGCGCGCCGCGTCCGATCCGTTCGGCCAGCGCTCCGACGTCCGCGCGACCGTCGAACCCCTGCGCCCAGGTCCACTCCTCGACGTCGAGGAGGAACGCTCCCTCGCGCGCCGGCTCGCTGACGCCGAGCGGGTCGTAGACCGCCACCCGGTCGCCGGGGAGGGGACCGCTGACGCCGAGCGGCCGGAGCGGCGGGGGAGTCTGCATGGCGCGATGATAGTGGCCGGTCGGGTCGAGCACTCCGCCGGGGCGTGCGGGACCGGCCGGCCCCGACGGATCCCGCGCCGTCGCGCTCGAACCGGCGGTTCCTTCGCGCACGATGGGGTGACCGACCTCGGGGTCGGCGACTAGCGGAAGGTCCGCCCACTTCCCCCCGTGAGACTGATCATCGAGCACGACGGTTCGCGCGCGTCCTTCGCCGTCGGGGACGAACCCCTGCGCATCGGGCGTGCGATGGACAACGACGTCCACATCGCCGACGCCCGCGTCTCGCGCCACCACTGCCGCATCGAGAGGAGCGACGGAGGCGTCCGCGTCGTCGACCTCGGTTCGGCGAACGGCCTCGTCGTCAACGGAGAGCGGCTCCGCGAGGCGCTCCTGCGTCCGGGCGACGAGCTGCAGCTCGGGGCGGCGCGGATCCTGGTCGAGCCCGACGTGCTCGGTTCCGAGGAGGAGTCGCTGCGCACGCAGCTCGGCGAGGTCGACGAGGGCGTGGTCGGACTGCGAGCCGTCACCGAGTCCGCGCGGTCGGTCGCGGCGTCGCGGAGCGTCGACCTCGCCGAGCTGCTCGACCGCGCGATCGCCGTGGTGGGTGCGGAGCGGGGCTTCCTCTTCGTCGCCGACGACGGAGAGCTCGAACCGCTCGTCGCGCGCACGTTCGACCGCGTCGACGTCGCCGAGGCGGGGCGGCGCGTGTCGGACACGCTCGTCGCCAAGGTCTTCGAGCAGTCGCGCCCGATCCTCTCGCTCGACGTCGCGCGCGACGAGCGACTCGGGGCCGCGCAGAGCGCGCTCGAGATCGGCCTCCGATCGTTGCTCGTCGTGCCCGTCGTCGGCCGCAAGGGCGCCGTCGGCGTGCTCCAGTTCGACCATCGGCTGCAGCCCGGCGTGTTCGAGGCGCACGACCTCGAGACCGCGAACGCGTTCGCCGCACTGTTCGCGACGGCGCTCGCCCGACGCGACGACCAGCGGCGGCTCGAGGCGGAACGCGAGCGCTCGCGCGGCCTCGCGGCGCGGCTCGAGGCGCTCGGTGCCGACGTGCCCGACGCGTCCGAGGAACGAGCGGCGCCGCGCGAGTTCCCCTCGATCGTCGGCCGGTCCGCCGCGATGCGCGAGGTGTTCGAGAAGCTCGAGAAGATCGTGGCGTGCGAGCTCCCCGTGCTCGTGCACGGCGAGAGCGGCACGGGCAAGGAACTGGTCGCGCGCGCCATCCACGAGCTGGGTCCTCGGTCGACGGGTCCCTTCGTCAGCGAGAACTGCGCCGCGCTCCCCGACTCGTTGCTCGAGTCGGAGTTGTTCGGACACGCCCGCGGCGCGTTCACCGGCGCCGACCGTTCGAAGAAGGGCCTGATCGAGCAGAGCAGCGGCGGCACGCTGTTCCTCGACGAGATCGGCGACATGTCGCCGGAGATGCAGAAGAAGCTCCTGCGCGTGCTGCAGGAGGGCGAGTTGCGTCCGCTCGGCAGCACGCAGACCGTGGAGGTCGACGTGCGGCTCGTCTCCGCGAGCCACCGGGACCTGCAACAGATGGTCGCGGACGGCGAGTTCCGCGAGGACCTCTTCTACCGCATCTGCGTGCTCGAGCTGAGGCTGCCGCCGCTGCGCGAGCGACCGGACGACGTCCCGCTGCTCGCGCGCGCGCTGCTCGAACGTGCCGCCGAGGAGATGGGGCGGCCCGTGCCGAAACTCTCGAGCGGCGCGCTCGAGAAGCTGTGCTCGCACGCCTGGCCCGGCAACGTGCGCGAGCTCGAGAACGAGATGCGTCGCGCCGTCGTCGCGGGCGTCGACGTCGTGACCGAGTCGCAGCTCTCGCCGCAGATCGGACGGGCGGTGCACGTCGACTCACCCGCGCCCTCCGCTGCGGCGTTCCGCGGCGACCTCCCCTCGGTGGTGGCGGCGTTCGAGCGCCGCGCGATCGAGGCCGCGCTCGAGCGCAACGGCGGCAACAAGAGTCGCGCGGCGTCCGAGCTCGGGCTCTCGCGCTTCGCGCTGCAGCGCAAGCTCGACAAGTACGTCGAGGACGACGCGCGCAGCGCCGAGGAGGACTCGCTCGACGGGGAGGTCCCGAAGGGCGGCGCGTCCTCGGGAACGAAGTGATCGGGAGGCGTCGGGGCGCTCCCGGCGCTCCGGAGGTAGGCCGGTGCCTGCCGATCTACTATGGATCCGGCCATGGATCCCGCGACGCAGGACGACGAGCCCGAACCGGCGGAGGAGGCTCGCGCGAGCGAGCCGAGTCCCGTCCCCGGTGACGGACCTCGTCCCACGCGCTACGTCACGGCGCCGCGCGTACCGGGCTACCGGATCGAGGGCGTGATCGGGCGCGGCGCGACGGGCACCGTCTACCGGGCGGTGCAGCTCGCGGTGGAGCGGGAGGTCGCGCTCAAGGTGCTGCACCCCGAACTCGCGCGCAAACCGCGCGTCGTGCAGCGACTCCAGCGCGAGGCGCGGACGATGGCGCGGCTCGCCCACCCGCACGTCGTCGGCGCGATCGACATGGGCGAGGTCGACGGGCGCTGGTGGTTCGCGATGGAGCTCGTCGACGGGCCCTCGCTCTCGCAGACGATCCGGACGTCGGGGCCGCTCGGCGAGCGCGACGCGCTGCGACTGTTCGCGCCGTTGTGCGAGGCGCTCGAACACCTGTGGGAGCACGGCGTCGTGCACCGCGACATCAAGCCCGCGAACATCCTGCTCGAGCGCACGGGGCGGGGCGACGCGTCGCACATGCGCGCGCGCCTCGCCGACCTCGGGCTCGCCGTCGCCGAGCACGACCCGAACCTCACGCGGCAGGGCGGCACGCTCGGGACGCCGCACTACATCAGTCCGGAGCAGGCCAAGGATCCGCGCGGCGTCGACGTGCGTTCCGACCTGTGGGCGCTCGGCGCCACGCTCTTCCACGCGGTGTGCGGGCGTCCGCCCTTCACGGGCGACTCGGCGGCGGAGGTCCTCTCGGCCGTGCTCTCGCAGCCGATCCCCGATCCGCGGCGCCTCAATCCGCGCGTGTCGCCCGGGCTGGCGCTCGTGCTGCGCAAGTGCCTCGTCCGCGACCCGGATCGCCGGTACCAGACTCCCGCGGAGCTGCTCGCCGACCTCGAACGACTGCGCGAGCGCCGGGCGCCGCTCGTTCAGCGTTCGCTCCTCGACCCGCTCGAACGCGACCCGCGTCCGTGGCACCGACCGCTCCCGTGGGTGGCGACGCTCGGCGTCGCCGCGGCGCTCGGGCTCGCCTGGTGGACCCAGCGTCCGGCGACGCGTCCGTCGGACCAGGGCGTCGCCTCGAACCAGTACGTCGCCGAACTGTCGAAGGCGCGCGAGTACATCGAAGCCGCGGAGTCGGACCCGATCAACTGGATCGCCGCTCTCGACGAGCTCGAGTCGGTGAGGGCCGACGTCGCCGCGAGCGATCTCTGGCCCGAGTTCTACGGGCGAGCGATCGACGGGCTCGAGCGCACGACGGCCGCGATCCGCGCGTCCCAGTTCGCGAAGGTGCGTTCGGCGCTCCAGCGCGAGGACTTCGTCGCCGCGGACATGGCGTTCGAGGACTTCGACGTGCTGCTCCGCAGACGACTCGGTCGCGGTGTCGCCGAGCTGCCGCGGCAGGTGGGGGACCGCCTCGTCCAGGACCTCGAGGTGCTCCGCGAGCAGATCGACGACGCCGTCGCCGCACGCACGGAGTACTTCGCGGGCGCGGCGCTCGCGCACTACACGAACATCGTCGAACCCAAGGTCGACGAGTTGCTCGCGCAGGAGCGCTGGCGCTCCGCCTGGAACCTGCTCGAGCGCGACTCGGAGGAGATCCTGGTCGACGCCGACCTGCCGGTCGACGGACTGCCGAGCACGGCGCTCGAGGACGCTGCTTCCGACGTCCTGACGCGCGCCGCGACGCGCCGCGGCGAACTGAGCAGCGCCTGGATCGAGCGACAGCGCGGCCTCAACGCCCTGCTCGCCGACGCGACCGACGCCTTCTCCGACCTGCGTTGGCCGGAGATCCCCGGCGACCCCGCGGGCGTGCTCGCGGAGGTGCTCGAGACCGAGTTGCAGCGACTCGGCCTCGACCGCGACGAAGCGCTCTTCCGGCTCGAGGCCGACGCACGTCTCGCCGACGACGCCGCGAAGGCCCGCGACCGCGCGGGAAGGAACCTCGCCGAAGGAGCGCTCGCCGATCTGGCGCTGCGTCGTTCGACGATCCACCCGAGCCTGGCGTCGCGCCGACAGTACGAGGACCTCGTCCGACTGTGGACCCAGTTCGTCGAACGCTGCGAATCCGTGCCGGCCTCGCTGACCGCGAGCGGCTGGGCCGAGGATCGCGCGCGAGAGGCCAGGGTGCGTCTGCGCGAGGCGGAACTGCTCCGGTCCGTGATGGAGCGCGCGACCGACGCTCTGATGGACCTGCGCGGGCGCGAGGCCAGGTTCGAGGTGGGTCCGAACATCACCACGGCGGGACGCGTGAAGGTGCTCGACGAGGAGCGCGGCGAGTTCCGGCTCGACGTCCCGCCGTCGGGCTCCACGCTCATGTCGCTGCGCGGCGGCGGCCCGCAGGTGAAGGTCGTCGTCAACGACGTCGAACGACTCGCCGGCCTCGACGGTCCGGAGCGCGACCTCGATCCCGAGGACCATCTCGCCCTCGCGTGCTTCCGGTTGCGCGAGGGTCGGCTTCGGCAAGCTCCGCTCGGTGCGCCTACTTCGAGTCGGGTCCGCTCCCCGAGGACGAGGTCTCGACGCAGCTCCAGGTCCTCCTCCAGCGCGAGGCGACCGGGAAGGGTCCGCTCCCGCTCGACGCCGAGCGCCTCCTCGACCTCCTGGCGCTCGACGGCGGCGACGGCCTCGCGACGCGCGATCCGCAGCTCGCGGGGTGGATCGCGAACGTCCTTCTGGCGGAGCACCTCGACGAGGCGCAGTTCGTCGTCGGGCGCCTCCGCGCGCTCGCGGGGGGCTGAAGCGCTCCGACGCGCCTGCGCGCGTCCGTCCTCGTCCCGGTCGCCGGTGCCGCCCGGCCTGCGATCTCGCCGGCGTCACCGCAACCGACGACTCCGCCGGCGACGGCGATCTCGAGCGGCCTCGCTACGGTGCTCGGGTCTCCGGGTCAGCGCGCACGTTCGCGCGCCCGCCCTCGAGCAGGCGTCGCGGTCGTGAGATCGACCTCCGGGGCGTCGGTCGCGACGACGTCGAGGACGCCCTCGATCTCAAGGCGTACCGGCCCCGCACGCCACGGCTCCGCGGACGCGAGGCGAGTTGGCGCTCCGGACCGCGGACGCACAGCGCCGCGACGGCGAGCAGCTCGCGCTCCCGAGCTTCGAGCCCGTCCTCGAGGACCTCCCGTAGGCGTGCCCGAGGACCGTTCAGTGCCGCAGCTCCGGGTGCGCGCCCGCGAGCACCCTCGACCTGGTCCCGTGCGCACCGTAGATGCGCTCGAACAGCCCGCGGCCGCGCTCGTGCCGGTCCGGTTCGAGCGCGGCTTCCTGGGGCACGACCTCCCCGACGGCGTCGACACGGCCGAGCCGCGTGAAGGCCTCGACCACGGCCGGGAAGCCGGCGAAGAGATGGACCTGGAGCAGCGCCTCGCGCCAGCGCCGGTCCGTCACGGCGGTCTCGCCGAGCGCCGTCAGGCCGTCCCAGTCGTTCCGGCAGACCGCGACGGTGAGGCGGACCAGGGGGGTCAGGTCGGCGGGGGGGGGCTGTGGCATCCGGGGATCCTACCGGTACTGTCCCCGCTCGCTGGTGATGCTCGGTCGGGCTCCGGGGCCCTCGGTGGCGGGTCGAGACCGCTTCCGGTGCTCGCTGCCGCCCATCGGAGCCAGGGCCATCGATCGCCGGAAGTCGTCCTTCTCGGAGAATCCATCGCGGGCAGCCTCCAGGTGCCTCGTCGGGCTCCGGCACGTCGACCGTCACGGGCCGCGAAGGTCCCGGTGACCTCATCGGCCGCCTGCGCTCATCACCAGCGAGCGGGCCCAGCAGCCTGGCCGAGGCTGCGCGCTCGCGCTTCGAGCGACGCTATCCTGTTCCCCCTCGCTCTCCACCCGGAATGCCGGCGGCCCGGAACTCGCGGTCCGGCGCCGCTTCCGTAGGTGCGAGGACACCCTGGGCCGCACTTCGCCCGTCCGAGAGCCGGCCCACCTCGCCCTCACGCCCTGGGCACCTGGGGTCGATGCACCGGAGCGGCTCGGTCCCGGAGCCTGACTGCTGACGGGCCTCCGACCGCGCGAGCCCTCCGACTCTCCCTCCGATGAAGCAGATCCTGCTGGTCCTCGTCCTTCTCGCCGCGGCACTCGGCGGGTTCTTCCTCGTGCGCACGCTGAAGAAGGCGCCCGCCGTCCGTCCCCAGATCCCGGGGTCGTGAACCCCGGTACCGACGGAGGTGCCGGTGGTGTGGGCGGGGCCGGAGCGAACCGGAACTGGACTGGCCGAACACCCTCACCGGGCGCCGGTCAGGAACTGCAAACCGATCACGGTCGTGCGGAAGCCGTTCGCATCTCCCGAGTCGGTGGTGCCGTGGGACGAACTCTGGAGCCTCGACTTCTCGCAGGTCGACTTCGACGCGCCCGTTCTCGTCCGTGTGGGTGACGTCGAGATCACCCAGTCGGATTTCCGACGGATGTTCTGCCTCCAGTACGCGAACGCCTACAACCTCGCTCGATGCTCCGAAGCGGTCGCGCGCGGGCTCGCCGCCGAACGCGGCAACGAGTACATGCTCACGGACGAGCTGTACGACGAACTCCTGGCCTACCAGGCCGCACAGGGCGGCGAGTCGCTCCTCGAGCGAGTCTCGAAGCTCGCCACGCAGTCGGTGCTGCCGCCGACGCTCGCGAGGAAGACCCACCAGTTGATGCTGGCGTCGCTCGTCTACAACACGGTCGGCGGATCGGTGGACGATCTCTCGCCGATCCTGCTCGAGGCGTTCCAGCGCTTCGGCGGGGAGTCGACGTCGATCGAGGACGAGTCCGGGGGGGACGGGGTCCGCTTCATGTCCATCGACAACCTCCGCGAGGTGTGGACGCGGCTCCACTCGGCCGACGAGTACGACGAGCGCACCTTCGACATCCGGCAGCTCTCGGGTCTGACGTCGCTCCTCGGTGCCGTCCAACAGGGATTGCGCAACTTCGACCTCGGCGCTCTCACCTGGTCCTTCCTCGACGCGCCGATGCCCGACGACGTGTACCTGAGGATCGCACTCGCAAAAGTCTCGAAGGACGACACGGCGATGGCGCCTTGGAAGTCCGGCGGCGACGTGGTCGACGTGCGCGTCGACGAGGTCTGGCCCTACATCAGCGAGAACCTCGATCCCGATGCCGAAGAGGAAGCGCTCCGACAGCTCGTCTGGTTCAAGGTCTTGCGCGCCGATCTCGAGGGTCGCGGCCTGATGCCCGAGCCCGAGGAGAGCGTACGTCGGTTCGTCGAGTACCACATCGCCCAGTCCGGAACCCTGTTCGACTCCGTCTTCACGGCGAATGCCGAGGGCTTCCCGACGATCCACCACTACCGGGCCGTCGTGGCGCTCCGCGAAGCGTTCTCGAACTCCCTTCCCGACGGCTGGGACTCCCCCGAGGTCCAACGGCCGTTCTACGTGAAGAACCGCTTCTTCATCGAGCGCTGGAACCCGAGCCTCGACTTCGCCTACTTCCCCGCACTCCGTTGGGTCCCGCTCGACGACGGATCGGTGCAGTTGAGTCGCGACTGGGACGCCGCGCTCACCGACGCGCAGAACGCGCGTGGACGAGCGAAGGTCCTTCGCCAGGACTTCCGAGACATC
>JAWKUH010000066.1:0-16989 GCA_041398665.1 Planctomycetota bacterium
AGTTCAACGTGCTCGACGCGCGCGGCGCCATCGGTGTCACCGAGCGCGCGCGCTTCATCGGGCGGGTGCGTGGCATCGCCAAGGGCGTGGCCGAGGCGTACTACGCGCAGCGGGAGGCGATGGGCTTCCCCATGCTCAGGGACGGCAAGGCGACCGCGGCGTGAGCTCGGCGCACGCGCCGCGTCATTTGCAGGCGCCGTCGCGCAGGTAGTGCCCGCCTTCGTCGGCGCGCCCGAGCACGAGCCCGTCCTTCGTGGCGTAGCAGGTGAGCCTGCCCTGGGCGTCGCGCCGCCACGTGCCGGAGATGTCCTCCTCGTCGTCGGCGTAGCAGCAGGGCCCGCCCTCGCGCGGGCCGCCCGAGGCATCGCTCCGCCGCAGCGCCGAGCACGCGTACGTCCCCACCTGCGAGGCGTCGTCGAGGAGCGTCATCGACGGCGTGGCCGTGCCCGTGTCCTGCCCCGTCAGCGCGGTGAACGCCTTGGGGCTCAGGTCCAGGTACGAGCCGTCGTTGCCCATCACGTCGACCACCTGCACGGCGACGCAGCGTGATCCGAGCTCGAGCCACACCTTCTTTCGCATCGCCGCGCTCGTCCCCCCGAGGCCCAGGGCGCGCGCGCCGGTGCGGCTGATGGCCGCCACGTACGCGTCGGGATCGTAGGTCGCCCCGCTCGACGTGCTCCGCGCGCTCTTGGCGAACACGTACGTCGCCCCGCCCTCCTTCCAGAAGTTGGTGCCGCGCTCCTCGGGCGTCTGGCGCGACGCGTAGTACGCCGGAAGCTCGCAGCCGGTCGTGTCGAAGTAGCGCGCGGTGTCGGTCGTGTACGTGTACTTGCCGCACCCGTCGCTCGTGCTCCACAGAGTGACCGGGCCGCGCACGTCCTGGGCGCCGGTCGCCGGGGTCGCACCCGTCGCGCTCGCTCCCGAGACGGCGTCGTCGCTCGCGCCCGCGTCCGGCGTGCTCGAACAGCCGAAGAGCAGCGCGCAGAGTGACGCCGAAAAGAGTGCATGATGCATGTTTATCGTCCTCTCGACCCGGTGATCTCGCGCGCCTGTCGTCACAGCCAGCCCTCCTTCGACGCGAGGACGGCGAAGAGCCACGCCCCGCCTTTGCCCTCGCTCACGTCCTGGAGCACGTCGTACACGGCCGCCGTCGCCGCGTTGGACGGCGTGACGCGCACGCCGTCGAGCGTCACCTTGACCTTGCCCACCGCGTAGCCTGCGGGCGTGGTGCCGCCCTTCTCGAGCGTCGCCATCGACGCGGCGAGGCGCTTGGCCAAGCACTCGACCTGTTCGCCGTATCCGCCCGCGCTCTGCTCGCACGTCTCCTTGATCGTGCAGCCGCAGCCGAACGCGTACTCGACCCGGCTCGGCGGCAAAGGGTAGCTGCGCGCGCTCACCAGCTGACCGACGAGCTGCGAGAAGACGAGCAACACGCGCGGGCTGATGCGGTGCGCCTTGGCAGAGCGCTCGAGGGCCTGGCTCGCGAGCACGCCGTGCGATCGGTACGTCGCAAGGAACGAGGGCTGGTTGTATCGCGTCTTGTCGAGCGAGCGCTGGATCGCGTCGACACGCGCGAACGTCACGTCGCGCATGTCTGCGTCCGAGAGCAGCGTGTCGCGCTCGAAGCGAAAGCCGGCTCGCGGCAGCACGTCGTCGGGGTGCATCTCGGGCGCGTCGGGCTCTGCGCACGCGCCCGAGAGCGAAGCGCACAGCAGCCCGCCCCACACCCATCGTCGCGGAGACGACACGGCGAGCCTCCTCATGGGCGCCGGTAGACGCTGTAGCGCAGCTGGAACGCCTTGCCCTGCCCGTTCGCGTTGAAGAGGCGCTCCCCGGAGAGCGGGGGCTTCGATGCGGCGATCGTCGGCGCGCCGTTGACGGGCGTGAAGGTGCACTCGGGCACGTCGCGAACGGGCGGACCGCTGGGGGCGCACTCCCACTCGGCGATGGTGGTGGGCCCGACGGAGTCGATGCCCCCGCGCTCGCGCGCCGCGAAGCCCGAGAGCCGGACGCGTGCGCCTGCGGCCACCGGCACGCTCACCTTGATGGGCAGCCCCGAGAGGCTCGACGCCCCCTGCGGCGGTCGCATGTCGGCCGCGTTGCTGATCTCGGACCAGAACGTGCCCGGCGGGATCGAGCTGTTGTCGGGGAAGGCGAACGGGGCGACGAGCTGCTTGACCGGCTCGATGGCGTCGAAGAGCGCGTTGTCGCGGTAGGACGCGATCGCCAGTCCGCCCTGGTAGCGCGCGTTGTGCCACATCCAGCTCGCGTCGACGTAGAACGTGCTCTTGCGGCGCTCGCACTCGGGGATCGTGAAGTCGTAGGGGTCGCCGAACGCCACGTCGCGGCCCTGGGCGTCGACGAGGGCGAAGCCGATGGGCACGCCCGGGCTCGACGCCGAGAAGCCCTTGCCCAGGTAGTCGCCGAGCGTCTGGAGCAGCTCCCACCCTTGCGCGACGGCCACCGCGCCCGCGCCGTCGTCGCCGCCCGCGATGAAGCCCTTCACCTGGTTCTCGCCCTTGGCGAAGAAGTCACGCGACGCGGCTTGCGTATCGGCGTCCACGCCGCCGCCGTTCTTGCCGAAGTCGATCGACGCGCTGAGGCCGGCTTGCATGTGGCGCCGCACCTCCTCGGCCGAGGACGACGACTCGACGCGCACGTAGACGCGCCGCCCGTACGTGACCGACTTGATGGCCGCGAGCGGGCTGCCGCAGTCGACGTAGCGCTTGACCTCTTCGGGCCCGACCTGGAGCGCGAAGTAGTCGGCGGGCTGCTTGGGCGTGTTCATCACGATGCTGAAGAACTTCTGCGTGAACTGGAAGATGACGACGCTGCGCTCGCTCGACGAGGTCTGGTTGGTCGATGTGGAGAAGAACGCGCGCACCTGCGTGCCGGCGCCGAAGAGCTTGAAGCGCGCGTTGGCGCTGACCGAGAAGCCGAAGTCGCGGCTCGTCTGCTGCTCGGTGTGCAGATCGCTCATCTGCCACTCGACGTTCGCCGGCGCGCGCAGCCCGGGCGTGGAGAGGAGGCGCTGGATCTCGGCGTTGACGCTCACGTCGTCGGGCTCGTCGATGGTCGACGAGAAGGTGTCGGCCGACGCTCCCGATTCGGCGTCGAGCAGCGTGTTGAGGACGACGAGCTTCACGGGCGCGCGCGGCAGCGGCACCGTCGTGAGGCGGCCCGTCTCGACGTAGTCCTTGAGCGGGATGACGTTGCCGGGCCACAGGGCCGCGCCGTGCGGCTCGAGCACGACGATGTCCTTGTACCGCGCCACCCCCTTCGACCGCGTCTCCTTGCACTCGAAGTAGCTGTTGTTCTTCTGCGGGTAGGTCGTGTCGCTGAGCGGCGTGTCGACGCGCTCTTCGTTGGCGTCGTACTTGGGCGAGCACTCCGAGAGCAGCCCGTTGAGCTCGTCGCGGCTCTGCGCCGACGAGTCGGTGCCGGCCGCCCCCGCGCCGCCGCCGTCGTCCGCGCCGGCCCCGCCGCAGCCCACGCCGCACACCACCGTCGCGAGGACACATCCCACCACGCTTCGCTTGTTCACTTGGCTCCTCCTTGCTCGTCCGCCGCCGCGCCCGCACACTTGGCCTCGAGCCGCCGCCGCATCGTCCCGCTCACACGAGTCACGTCGACGCAGCCCTGGTACCGCTTCGACGCTTTGTTGAAGGCCACGTGGCCCACCGGATCGCAGGCCGGATCGTCCACCAGCTCGCTCCCGTCGATCCGCAGCGAGCCCATCACCTGCGTGTCGCTCGACGAGCATCGCGCGACGCACGAGATCCGCGAGGAGGCGGGGGCGCACCCACCGGTCGCGCAAGTCAGGTACGCGCCCGCCTGCGCCCGGCCCGTCGGACGTGCCTTCTTGCAGCCGTCGACGCACGCCACGTCGCTGCAGGCCTCGACGCAGGCGACGTACGCCGTGCACTCCGGGCTCTCGTTGCAGAGGTTCCACGTGTCGGCGCAGCGGCCCGACTTGGTCGACGACATGCAAGACACGGCGTCGGCGTCGAACGGTCCGTCGATCGAGAGCGCGCGAGTCTGCTGCCACGTCACCCAGCGACACGTCTTCTCCCCGGGGGCGGCGAGGGTGGTGTCCGGATCGTCCTTGGTCGCGCCGGGCGAGGACGACTCGTCGTACGCCGAGCCACCGCTCGAGCCGCCGTTCGGCGCGCGTGGGTTGTCGGCGCTGTCGCCCGCGCCGCACGCGAGCTGCGCGAATGCGATCGTGACGACGAGCGCGGCCTTCGTGGGGAGTCGCTGCATGATCCGGGCAATTGCATGGCGTGGGCCACGGCGACGACGCCCCGCACGAGGCGCGTTTGCGCCGCTGAGGCGCAATGGCGCCGCGCCGGAGCGCGTCGCGGTCGCACACGGGGAGACTCGACGACGGAGACTGTCGCCTCCGAGGAGACGCGCCGCGTACGACGGGCTTCTGTCCGCGCATGGCGGCGCTCCACCCTCTCCGGCACGGGTCATGCACACATTCACTGACATGTCATACCGATTCAAATTCAGTCCCTTGGTGGTGGTGGCGGCCTTGGCCGTGGCCGCGTGCTCCGCGCCCGCGGAGCCCGACGACGCAGACGAGAGCGAGAGCGCGACGTCGCAGGTGGGCACGCTCACGTTCTCGGCGATCGGCGTGGGGGTCTCCCGCGCGCGCCTCTCGGACGCGCCGGGCGTCTTCATCGCGTACGGCGGGTACACGGCGCGGCGCGCGTACTCCGAGGGCTGGGTCGAGGCGCTCTCGCCGCGGCTGCGCGAGCTGGGCATCGGCACGGTCTACGCCGTCGCCGGACCGCGCGACGCCGCGTACGCGGGGCGCGAGATCGCCAACAGCGCCATCACCGCCGAGCTGGTCGCGCGCGGCGCGTCGGTCTCGAAGGTCGTCGTGGCCGCACACTCGAGCGGCGCGTTCGTGGGCTTCGAGCTGCTCCGCCAGCTCGATCTGGCCGGCGCCCTGGCCGAGGGCGGAGCGCTGCACCACAAGCTGTCGTTCTTCGACCTCGACGGCAGCGGTCAGACGTTGCCCACCGAGACGCTCGCCGACATCCGCATGTACGCCGTGCTCGCGCGCGATCCCACGCTGCCCTACGGCGACTCGGCCAACGCGTGGGCGATGCGGGCGCTGGCCGAGCGGCCCGACGTCGAGCTCATCACGATCGAGGTGCGCGGGACGGGCTGCGTCTCCGGTGCGCGGTGGTGCTTGCACGACGCGGTCGTCACGACGCGACCACACAACCCGTACAGCTACGATCTGTCTCGTGACTATCGGCGCTTCGGCGGCGAGCGCAGGGTGGTCGACGGTTACCTCGACGCGCTCGACGGGCGATGACGCGAAGAGCGCGGACGTCGGGCGGTCTCTCGGACCACCGGCGCGCCGCGCTCAGTCGTCGAAGGTGCACACGACGTCGGTCTCGAGATCGAGCGGGGTCTTTGCGCGGCCGCTGGCCTCGGTGAGGCCCTTGCACGAGATGCGCGCCGCGATCTCGGTCGTCGAGCTGATGACGCACGCGGTGCACGTCCCGCCCTTCGCTTGGCTGTGCGTGAACGTCTCGTAGGGACGGATCGGGCTCGTGCGCTCGGAGTACGTGTACTGCACATCTGCGCTCGCGCCGCTGAACGTGCCGCTGGTCGACGGCAGACCGACGACGAGCTTGGGCGTGTTGGCCGCGCCGGACGTGATCTCGAGCGACAGGGCGCCGCCGCGCGCCGAGCACTTGGCGACGCGGATGAGCACGCCGTACTTGAGTGTGCCTTGCGTCACTTGGACATCGGCGCGCTGCGCCCCCACCTTGTCGACGTCCACGCCACATCGCGGCGGCCCTGCATCGGCGGCGTCGGCCGCGTCGGCCAGCCCCGCGTCCTCTGCGGGCTCCGCGAACGACTCTTCTGGCGCCGGCTCGCGCGGGGGCGCGGTGACGGGACCCTCTCGTTCGAGCGCCGTCCCGTCGACGGCGGGCTCGCTCGCCCCTCCGCCGCACGCGACGGACGTGATCCCGACCGCCGCCATCGCGGCGCCGCAGACGATCCAAGAAACCTTCTTCATCCTTGCCTCCAGAGTGTTCGCGAGTGGACGCGCCGCCGAGTCAGCTGCCATGTCGTGTGCCGGCCGCGACGATGATCGGGAGCCACCCCGTGGCGCGCGGCGGGCTGGGCTCGAGCGCCATCGGTCGACGCACGGTCTGCGGCGGCTCTTCTTCGTCGTCCTTCGCGTACGGCTCGCTCGTCGGCCCGCGCACGCCCGCGTCGAGCAGCGCCCGCCGCATGTCCTCGGCCGCGTCCCATCGCCACGAGGACGAGAAGCCGAGAGCGGTGTCGATGACCTCGGCGAGCGCGGCTGGAATGTGCGGCGCGCTCCGCGCGAGCGGCATGGCGGGTTGCGCCGACGCCGCGCGGAGCTGCTCGTAGGTCGACGACCGTGGGTGTACGAGGCGGCCCGTGAGCAGCGTCGTCATCGTGGCGCCGACGCCCCACAGGTCGGCGGTGTGGTTGACCTCGTCCCGACGCCCGCGCGCCTGCTCCGGCGCCATGAAGCCCACCGTGCCGACGACCATGCCGGGCATCGTGAGATCGCTCCATAGCTCGCCGTCGGGCGCGAACGCCGTACCGAACCCGAGCAAGCGCACGTGACCGTCGGGCTCGATCCACACGTTCGTCGGCTTGACGTTGCGGTGGACCACGCCCGCGCGGTGGACTGCGTCGAGCACCGCGAGCAGTCGCGTCGCGATCTCGACCGTCTCCGCGTCGCTGAGCGTGCCGCCGAGGCGATCGGCGCGGTCTTGCGCGCTCTCGCCTCGCACGCGCTCGAGGACGAGGAAGGGCGCGCCCCACGGTGTGACGCCGTCGTCGATCGCCTTCACGACCCCCGCGTGCTGCACGCGGTTGACGAGCTCGGCGGACCGGTGGAACCGGCGGACGAGCTTCTCGTCGTCGGCCAGCTCCCGGCGCAAGACCTTGAGCGCGACCTCGCTGCCGTTGTCGTGCGTCGCGGGGAACACGTCGGAGATCGAGCCGCGCGCAAGCAGCGGTCCGAGGGACCAGCGGCCGATGCGGGGGGCGGTGGGCGTGACGGGGCGGGGGAGCGTCGAGGACGTCATGACCCGACGAAGTGCACGGCGTGTGCCCTCGCGCCGAGGCCCCGGGCATCGCGTAACTGTGTGAAAGGACGTGCCTTGCGGGCGCCTTGTCTCTCGCGGGGAGACCGCGCGTCGCGCCCCAGGAGAAGCCTCATCGCAGCTCGCGACCGCCGGGCTCGAGGGAGCGACCGCTCGCAAGGGGCGCGATCGACGGCGCGGGCGCGAGCGGCGCTGCGGACGCGCTGGGCACGCTCGACGCGCGAAGGGCGGGCGAGATCGTCGCGTCTGCCGTCGCCGCGACGATCCGTGCGGGGGAGGGGCGCGCGAGCCAGCGACGCGTGCCCGCGCCTGACGCGATCCCCAGTGTGAGCGCGACGAGCGCGGCGCCGACGAAGACGCGTCGGTGCGCGACGGGCGCGCGTGTCGTAGCCCGGGGATCGACGAGTGGCTCGCGCGTCGTGGGCGGGACGGGGACACGCGGCGCGCGCGTCGTGGGCGGCGCCTCGACGACGGGCTCGGCGGCCGCCGGAGTCTCGTCGCGCACGCTCGGCGGGCGCACCTCGTCCGTCGCCGTGATGTCGTCGTCCGCGCCGAGCTCGGCGTTCACGGTCGGGTCCTCGACGAGGGCGATGGGTGCGGCGAGCAACCGTCTCCGCGTCCGACCCGATCCACGCAGCGAGCGCAGCGCCCAGCGGAGCGCCTCGGCCATGATGAGGGCGCTGGGCCAGCGCTCCTCGCGCGAGAACGCGAGCGCGCGGTCGACGACGGCGACGACCTGCTGGGGGAGCTGCGGCGCGACCGCCGACAGTGACCGCGCCGGGTCGACCGCCGCGCGACGGAGCAGCTCGCGAGACCCTCGCCCGAGGTGCACGTGCTCTCCGGAGAGCAGCGTGAACATGGTGGCCCCTACGCCGAAGACGTCCGTCGTCGCGTCCACGTCCTCGCGCAGCCCCTGCGCTTGCTCTGGCGCCATGAACGCGGGCGTGCCGATGGCCGTGTACGCGTCGGTCACGTCGCTCGTCGCCAGGCCGTCGACCAGCGCCGACGCGCCGAAGCCGAGGAGCTTGACCTCACCGTCGTCGGTGACGAACACGTTGCCGGGCTTGAGGTTGCGGTGGACGATGCCTCGCGCGTGCGCCGCGTGCAGGATCTCCAGTAGCTCGATGGTGCGTTCGAGCACGTCTTGTGCGGGGAGCTGGCCTCGCTCGGCGCGCAGCGCCTCCATGTCGCGACCGGTGAGGAGCGTGTAGACCAGGAACGGACAGCCGTCGTCGGTGACGCCGTCGTCGATCGCGGGCACGACACCGCGGTGACACACGCCGTTGGCGAGGTAGCCCGAACGTGTGAACCGGCAGGCGAGCGAGGCGTCGCGGGACCACGCGGCGTGCAGCACCTTGAGGGCCACGCGGTGTCCGTTGCGATGCTGCGCGCCGTAGGTGCTCGCCATGTTCCCGACGCGCAGGACCGATGTGATCTCCCACTTGCCCGCGACGATCTCCCCCAGGCGCGCGTCTCGTGGTGCACGCAGCTTTCTCTCCGCCATCACTCCCTCCTCTCGGGGTCGGGCGTCTGCGCGCTTGCGCGGGTACCCGTGCGCGCGCGGCGCCGGAGCGACGCGAGCGCCAAGAACGCGCCCGTCGCGGCGAGCGCGGTGGGAGGCGCGTCTGAGCCTGTCGGGAGCGTCACGTTGCAGAGCGCCAACGCGGGTGCGTCGGGGGCGCACGTCGACGAGAAGCCCTCCGCGGGACGTGGATCGCACGGGCGCGCCTCGAGAAAGCCGCTCTTGGCCACCGAGGGGTCGACCGAGCGCGTGCCGCCGGCGCGGTAGATGTCGCAGATCGCGCGGATGTCGTCTTGTGAGAGCTCGGAGCGGGACCGACCGGCGCTCGCCGACCAGTACATGACGGACGCCGGATCATCGCTGTGCGCGAGCCCGAGAAAGTGCCCGACCTCGTGGGTGAGCACGCGCTCGAGATCGTAGGCGTCGCTTCCGCCCTCGGGGGCGATCTCGAAGCGGTGTTGAGCCGCGTTCAGCTCGATCGTGCCCCCGAAGATCTCGCCCGTCTCCTTGTCGAATCGGAGCGTCGTGAGGGCGAGCGTGTCGGAGTCGATCGCGATGCCTCCGGTCGTCGCCGCCGCATAGGGCCACGCGCGATCCTGGAACATCACCGGGTTGTGGCTCGGCTTTCCGACCTGGAAGCCCTCGCGACAGTCGACGGGCCCCAGGTCTCTCGCGTCGATGCTCACGTTCTCGACCCGGCCGCCCTGACCGGCGCAGGTCACGCTGGTCCACCGCGCGAACGCGTCGTCGACGAGCTTCTTCACGTCGTCGCCCGCGAGCGACTTCACCTGCGTGACCTCGATGCTGTATCCGACGCAGCGCGTGGGCCAGTAGAGGGGCTTTCCGCAGGTCTGGCAGTCGCGCGTGGCGTCCGCGAGCTGACAGCCGGGAAGGGTCGAGCGTTGAGAGACCGTGCGCGACCGGCACGAGGCCTCGGCCGAGCGCGCGCCGAACGCCGCGATGGCCACGCACGCCGCCGTGACAGCGAGCCGGGGCAGGTGAGCGCCGCGCCCGCCCATCAGAAGCTCACGCTCCAGGCGGCGCCGACGTAGCCCTTGCGCACGTCGGGGGTGAACGCCGTGCGCGTCGTGCCCTTGTGAGCCGCGGGCGCCGGCGGGAGCAGGCGCGGCCACAAGAGGTAGGTCGCCGCCGCTCCGGCCGCGAAGAGCCCCGCCCCGACGTAGAAGGGCATCACGAGCGCGCGGTGCGTCGCCTCGGTGGCGCGCGCCTCGGAGAGTGCGGCGCAGGTGTTAGATGCATAGTGCAGGCATGGCGTCGAGGTCGGCGCGCGCGGGAGCTCGCGCAAGTCGCGGCTCGCGCCCTCGGCGCTCACGAGGAAGTACGTCCCGGCCCCCGCCGAGGCGAGCGCGGCCCCGGCCAGGCTGAGCGTGACGATCACGCGGTTACGCTGCGCGCCGTCGGCGCGGGCGGAGGTGGAGACGGAGAGGAGGGCGGCCGCGACGAGGCCACCCGACCAGAGAGCCCGAGCACGCTTGGAGAGACGCACCATGGGCCGGTGTGGTGCACGGCCCGGGCCACCGGGCGACCGCTCGCAAACCCCACGTTCGACGGGGTCGAGAGTGGCCGCGCCGCGCAGGAGTCGCTCCGGTCGCGACCCGTGTCTCCTCGCAGAAGACGCAGGGCCGCGCTCCGCCGTCGAGCGCCCACGGCATCGTGTCGCGCCAGCCTACAGGGCGAACACGCGGCGGGCCGCGACGGCCCCGACGACGCCCATCGTCGCGCCGAAGAGCACGTCGAACGGGTAGTTCGTCCCCAGGTACACCCGCGCGAGCGACACGACCGTCGCGAGCGCGAGCAACCCTACGAGCGCTCCGCGCTGCTGCGTCGATGTGAGACGACGTGGGAGCATCCAATAGATGAGGAGCGCCGCGCAGAAGACGCCCGCCGCTTGACCGCTCGGACAGCTCGGGTCGGACGGGGGCGCGAAGACCAGGGAGCGGACGCCCTCGATCGTCGCGAACGGGCGTGGCCGGTGGATCGCGAGCCGGATCACCAGAGCGGCCAGGCACGTCGTGAGCACCGCGCCGGCGATGCGGAGCGCCGACGTTCGCGTCTTCTGCGGGATGGCGAACAGCATCACGACCGGGAGCGCCCAGAGCGAGCCCGCGAGCGCGAGGATCGCCGCGATGATGGTCGACGCGCCCGGCGCGGTCCCGCCGTAGATCCGCAGGAAGATGGCGCGATCGAGGTTGCCCACGCTGCGCATGAACGCGAGCTCCGGCTGGCTCGCCGGAGTGTCGCCGCCCGACGCCACGAAGAGCCACGCGCCCAAGATCCACACGACCACGACCACCACGCCGACGACGATGAGCGCGGTCGACGTGCGTGACGTCGCGCCGCTCTTCGAAGGTGAGTCCGCGGGCGCCGCGGTTGCCGGCCGCGCGACGCGGGCCGAAGGGGGCGCCTCTTCTGTCGACGCGAGCGCTCCCATGAACGGGCTCGGCTCGTTCGTCACCGACTCGGTGATCATCTCTCGCTCGCGCGACAGGCGTGGTCCCGCGTCGGGCGTGGGTCGCCCCGCGCCCTCGGGCGAAGAGTCGCGCGCCACGGGGAGCACACGCGCGCGCCCGGAAGGTAACCACGGTACGAGCGCGTCGAGCATGGCGCTCGCGTCGGACCACCGGTCGGTCGCCCTCTTGGCCATCGCGCGGTGCACGAGGTCGCGGAAGGCCGGCTCGAGGTCAGGGCGGAGCTGTTCGAGGGGGATGGGCTCGTCTTCCTCCACCTGACGGAAGAGCTGCGGCGTGGAGCTGGCGCTGAACGGAGCGCGGCCCGTGAGCGCGTGGTAGAGGCTCGCGCCGGCGCCGTACACGTCGGCGGAGAAGTCGACCTCCTCGCCGCGCGCCTGCTCTGGCGCCATGTACGCCAAGGTACCGATGGCGACGCCCGCGTCGGTGAGCGGGACCGCGTCTCCCATCAGCTTGGCGATCCCGAAGTCGAGCACCTTCACGAAGTCCTGGATCCCGGCGGCCGTGCACACGAGCACGTTGGCGGGCTTGAGATCGCGGTGGACGATGCCCGCTTCGTGCGCCGCGCAGAGCGCCGAGAGGATCTGTGCGCCGACGGTCGCCGCGCGCTCCTGCGACAGAGGCCCCTCGCGCGTCACGAGCTCCTTGAGCGTCAGACCCTCCTGGTACTCCATGACGAGGGCCGGCGGACCGTCCTCGTCGTCCACGAGGTCGATCAGCAGAGGGATGTTCGGGTGCCCCAGCGCGGCGACGGCGCGCGCCTCGCGCTCGAAGCGCTGCAGCTGGCGCTCGTCGTGGCGCAGGTGCGGGTGGAGCAGCTTGACGGCCACGTGGCGCTGCACGCCGCGCTGCTCGGCCTCGTACACGGCGCCCATGCCGCCCTCTCCGAGCAGGCGGAGCAGCCGGTACTTCGACGCGATCATCTGCCCGCGAGCGTCGGCCGGCGCGCTCGACTTCGAACGTCCCTTGCTGGGAGATCGGGTGGGCTTCGAGTCGCTCATGGGGAGACGCACGGCGCGCGACGAGGCCGTCCGGCTCGCCGCGTTGCGAGGCACCGCGTTTGCAAGACGAAGCACCGGTCCATGCCTTCTTCGACCATCCTACGCGCTGCGAGCCCGGACTGGCGTCCGCTCGGCATCTTGTCGAGCGGCGAGCGCCATGTCGTGATCCTCGCCATCGACGATCGCACAGGAGCGAGCCTGGTCGTCAAGACTCTGCAGCCGACGCTGCGCGGTCACGGCGCCGCGCGCGCGGCGTTGCAGGCCGAGGCGCGCACGGCGTCGCGGATGCGGCACGACGCGCTGGCCCGGTTCGTGGCGGCCGATGCCGACCTCGACGGTAGCCCTCGCCTGGTGCTCGAGCGCGCGCCGGGCGCGAGCTTGGCAGAGCTGGTGGAGCTCGTCGGTGTCATGCCCGTCGAGCGCGCCGCGCACGTCGCCGCAGAGCTGTTGCGCGGGCTGCACCACATGCACCGACGTGGCTACGTGCACGGCGGAGTGCGGTTGCGCAACGTGATCGTGGCGCGCTCGTCGACGACGGCCGACCGCGTGGTGCTCGTCGACTACGGACGCAGCCGGCCCGCCCCCGACGTCGCGGCGCCGAACGGCGCGCTGGCGCGGGACCTTTTCGACACCTCGGCGCTTCTGCTCCGGCTCGTGACCGGATCGAGCAACGCGTCGGAGCGACATCGGGCGCTCGCGTCGCTCCCCGCAGACCTCGGCGCGGTCGTCGCGCGTGGCCTCGCTCCGGCGTCGGCAGGAGGTTTCGAGAACGCGAGGCAGATGCGGTGGGCGCTCGAGCCGTGGGCGTCGCGCTTCGCCGCCCTGTTCGACGACAGCGGCGCCGCCCGCGTGGAGCGGTGACCGTCCCGTGACGCAGGTCGCCCTCTGTGTGCGAGGGCTCAGAGGCCGTGCCGCTGGATGAGCTTGTAGACGTAGCTGCGGTTCACGTCTGCGACGCGCGCGACCTCGCGGATATTGCGGTCGTGCGCCTCGAGGAGCTTCTTGAAATAGAGCTTCTCGCCCTCGGCGATCCAGTCCTCGCGAAAGTCTCGGTACACCTTGGAGACGTCGACCTCGACCCCGCTCGTCGCGCCCGCCGGGCTCGCAGCGGCGCGCGGTGCGGCGAGCGCTTCGTCGGCCCCCAGCGTCTTGGCCCGCTCGACGACGTTGCGCAGCTCGCGCACGTTGCCGGGCCACGCGCGCGTGGACAGCTCCCGCGCGAACTCTCCCGGCAGGTCCGCGCCCGCGCCGGCGAAGAGCTCGACGAGCGCAGGGATGTCTTCGGTGTGCTCGCGCAGCGGCGGGACGCGCACGGGGAGCACGGCGAGGCGAAAGTAGAGGTCTTCACGGAACTCGCGCTGGCCGACCATGGCGAGCAGATCGCGGTGCGTGGCGCAGACGAAGCGCACGTCGACGGGCCGATGGGCCGTCTCGCCGAGGCGGCGGATCGTGCGCGACTCGAGCACGCGCAGGAGCTTGGGCTGCATCATGAGCGGGAGCTCGCCGATCTCGTCGAGGAACACCGTGCCGCCTTCTGCGGCCTCGATCGCGCCCTCTCGCGCGTTCGCCGCGCCCGTGAAGGCGCCGCGCGCGTGACCGAACAGCTCGGCGTCGAGCAGGTTCTCCGGGAGCGCCCCGCAGTCGACGACGATGAACGGACCGCCCGCCCGTGGAGAGGCGTCGTGGATCGCCCGCGCGACCAGCTCCTTGCCCGTGCCGGTCTCGCCCTGGATGATCACGCTCCCGTCACCCGTCGCGACGCGAGACAGCCGCGCGAACATCTCGCGCATGACGCGGCTGCCGCCGTGGAGCTTGCCGAAGCGCGGCTCGGGCCAGAGCTCCACGGTTTGCTTGGTCGCCTCGCGGTAGCTCACCGTCACCGACGTGCGGCCGAGTCGGAACGTCACGCCGTGGGCGAGCCGGCCCGTGTGCACGAGGACGCTCTCGACGAACGTGCCGTTGCGACTCCCCAGGTCTCGGATCCACAGGCCGTCTTGGCGTGGGTCGACCTCGGCGTGGACCCGCGAGACGCTGCCCTCGACGATGACGATGTCGGCCGACTCTGCCGAGCCCACCACCGAGGTCTTGTCGACGCGCGCGCTCCGAGGGCCGCGAGAGTCCGTCCACGTGAGGGTGGGCAGCGGCAGCTGACGAGGCGCCACGAGCGCCGAAGGCCTGAACTCCTCGGTCGCGCCGCCGCCGCCGTCGTCTGCTGCCTGCGAGCTCGGATCGTCGTCGCTCATCAAGTCGAAGAGTGTCCGGCAGGAAGCGCGGCGTGTCCACTGGGTCCACGCCGGCTCACGGCCGGATCGCGGATCACTGGACGCGGCTGAGCTCGTACACGGCGCGCTGCACCTTTCGGCACGCGGCCTCGTTTGCCTTGCAGTCCTGGACGGTGCCGCTGTGCCCAGGGCAGTCCTTGACCTCACCCTTCGATGAGCCCGCCTGGAGCGCGGCGTAGGGGAGCGCGCTCGCGATCTTCTTCGCGGCCGTGGCGCCCGGCTTGGTCAGGCGCTCGAGCGCGTTCTTGGCGCGGCCGTCGGCGAGCGTCTGGTTCGTCGTTCCCGTCACCGCCGTGTTCGAGGCGAGACCCTTCACGTCGAGGCGGAAGGTCGAGAACGGGAACTTCGCCATGAACTTGGAGATGGAGGTCACATCTTCGGCAGGCACCTCCTCCGACTTGTCCCCGCACGGGTAGCTCACGCCGTCCAGACTCACGTCCGTGGGCGCGAACGTGATGAACTCCTCGAAGCCCACGATCTCGCCGCTCCGACAGACGACCTTGGCCTTGCGGGCTTCGAGCGGCGGCGTCCGCGAGCCGTCGCCGCCGGTGCACTTGGCCCCATCCCACTTGTAGGGGTACCCGTGCGCCTCTCGGACCTTGCAGAAGTGCTCGAGCGCGCTCGCGTCCGTGAGGCCGGCGTAGCGGGGGTTGCCACACAGCGCGCCGTCGCCGGTGATGGCGTCGTCGGTGGAGCCTCCCCCGTCGCTGGTGGCCGAGCAGGCGACCAGCGGGGCAGCGACGAGAGCGACGAACAGAAGCACGCGAGCATTTTTCGACATGAGACCTCCTCGGCGAGGCGTCACTGCATGTCCTGGGCCGTATCCAGATCGGTTCGTTCCCGTAGCGTTTTCCCGACGTTCTCGCGGGGGGGCGACGCGTCGAGTCTCCTCGTGGGCGACTGCGCGTCGACCGCGGGGAGAGACGCGCCCGGGCCGCGCCGTCATCCACGAGCGCCGCGCGCGGTGCTGGGCTCGGTCGCGTCGCTCACCACCACCCGGCGCGCCAGGAGGGCAAACCCGACGGCGAGCACGACGTGGAGGACCGAGTTCGGCGCCACGCCGCCCACCTTGGTGATGACGCCGCCGGCGAACGCCGAGAGCTCGATCGGGAACAGCACGGCGTGCAGCGCAGCGTTGCCGACGAGGAGCGCGCGGAGGGCGTGCGAGTCGACGGAGCGCCGAGACAAGAAGGTCGTCACCCCCGACGCGAAGATCAGCGCGCCGACCTCCCGCACCCACACGGTCGCTGCGGGGCCGTGTGTGACGCCCTTCGACGAGAGGAGCGCGTCGGGCGCGGCCAGGGCGAACGCCGCCACGGCGAAGGCGACGAGGGACGAGAGCGTGAGGAACGTCGTTCGGTTCATGCGCAGAACGTGGCGGGGTGAGCCTCGGCTCGCAATGACCTCATGAGGTAAGTGCCAGGGCTCGGCGCGGCTGCTACCCATCGAGGCGATGCAGGGACAGCTCTTTCCGGCGCTCCTCCGGTACTGGCGCGCGAGACGTGGCGTGTCGCAGCTCGACCTCGCCCTCGAGGCCGAGGTCTCGTCTCGGCACGTGAGCTTTCTCGAGTCGGGCCGCGCCCAGCCGAGCGAAGCGATGGTGTTGCGTCTGATGTCGGCCCTGCACGTCCCGCTCCGCGCTCAGAACGAGGCCCTGCGCGCCGCCGGGTTCGGCCCGCGGTTCGCCGAGCCTGCGCTCGACGCCATCGCACCAGAGCTCGATGCCGCGCTCACGCAGATGATGCGCCAGCAGGAGCCGTTCCCCCTCTCTGTGTTGCGGGGCGACTTCACGCTCGTGCGCCGCAACCGCGCAGCCGACGCCGTCTTCGGCGCGTTCGTCGCCGAGCCCGACGCGCTGCCTGCGGAGCTCGACATGTTCGCGCTCGTCTTCGACCCGCGGTTCATGCGTCCTTTCGTCGCCGAGTGGGAGGCCGTCGCGCGCGGGATGCTGTCTCGGCTCCACCGTGAGATGTTGCAGCGCGGCGGTGACGCTCGGCTCGCGGCGCTGCTCGAGCGCGTGCTCGCCTACCCGGGCGTGCCCGCGGCGTGGCGAGCGCCCGACTTCTCCGAACGCGCGCCGGCCACGCAGTCGGTCGTGCTCGAACGGCAGGACATGCGCGTCGGCTTCTTGGTGACCACGACGGCCTTCTCGGCTCCGCAAGACGTCACGGTCGACGAGCTGCGGGTGGAGAGCTGCTTCCCGCTCGACGACGCGACGCGTAGGGTCTGCGAGCAGCTCGCCGCGGGCGGACGCTGACCGGCGTGCTGCGCGAGTGTCACGAACGCGTCGCTCGCGCGATGATGGTGGCATGACCTCTCTGTCTCGCGCGGTCCTCGCGTGCGTGTTGGCTTGCGCGGCCGCCACCGGGTGTCGGCGCGACCGAGCTCGCGCCACGCCCACGCCGACCGGAGACGTCAGCGGCGCGCAGGCATCGTCGCCGCCGCCCAGGCGCGTTCGTCGCGGCGGGAGCGACGTGACCTTCGTGGTCGGCTCCGACACACATTTCGGTTTCGGGGGGATGGAGGAGCAGAATCGAGCGCTCATCGACCGGGTCAACCGCCTCGAGGGCACCGCGTGGC
>JAWKUH010000067.1:0-16653 GCA_041398665.1 Planctomycetota bacterium
TCAGTTCGAACATGATCGCCGCGTCGTCGGTCCCGGCGCGCACCAGCTCCTCGCGCACGAGCAGCCGCGTCGTTCCCGCGTCGGTCTCGATCTCGAACCAGGTGGTGAGCACGCCGCCGAGCAGCGTCGCCTCGAGCACGATCCCGTTCCCCTCGTCGATGGCGTACGCGCCGCGGGACGCGTCGCGGACGACGAGCTCGTAGTCGCGTACGTCGCGAACGCCGTCGTCACCGGTGCCGTAGGTCGTGCGCCACGTGTAGCGCGCGGGGTCGTCGGTGCGCGCGACCTCGAGTTCCATGTCGAAGCCCGGCCGCGGAGCTTCGCGCGCGAGGACCTCGACCTCGCCGCGCCACGTCCCGAGCCAACGGGCGGGGAAGGAGCCGATCGCCGGGCCGCCGCCTCGCTCCGCGTCGCCCGTACCGTCGCGACCCGTCGCGCACGACGCGAGCAGCGCGAGCCCAGCGCCGAGCAGCGCGTGACGCCTGGTCGAACGTCGAGCCATGGCGCGAGCCTACCGCCCGTTCGTGCGAGCACGAGCGCCCGCGAGCGGCCCTGCGATCGCATGCGTCCGCCGGCACCCGTCGGCCGCGCCGGAAGGATGGACCGGCTGCCCCACGGGGGGCGATCCTTCGACTATCTTTCCCCTAACGCGCGACCAAGCGCCCTCTGCCCACCTCTCCCCACACCATGAGAATCCTCCACGTCACCGTCGCGTCCACGCTCGCCTCCGTCCTCGCCTCGTGCTCCGGCGGTGGCGGCGGCGGAGGGGTCGCGCCCGGCTCCGGCGCGAGCGCGCCCGATCTCGTCGGGTCCACGCCCGCGCCCACCACCGATGGCACGGGCTTCTTCCTCGGGCTGGACGCGGTCGGCGGCCGCGCCAGCGCCGTCGGAGGCTACGGCCCGCGCGGCCTGAGCGACGTGTCCGCGTCCGAGTTCGACACCTCCGACGGCACGCTCCTGACGCTCGCGCGCAACTCGGGCTTGCTGTCGCGCTTCGACCCGCTGGCCGGCTCCGCCCGTCCGCTCGGTCCGATCGCCAAGGGCCTCTCCGGAATGGCTCGCAACACCGCCCTCGGCCTGACCGCGGTCGGATCGTCGCCGAGCGGCGGCGAGTACTTCGCCTTCGCCATCGACGAGGCGGCCGGGACCGGTGCGTTGGCGGGTGGCGAGACGTTGGCGACGCCGCAGTCGTTCGAGTCGCTCGCGTTCGACGGAGCCAACACCTTCGGGGTCAGCACGACGTCGGACTACGTGTTCATCCTCCAGACCTCCTTCTCGCTCGGCACCACGACGTTCGGCTCGTTCTCGTTCTTGCCGCTGCCGAGCGACGAGGTCCGCGGTCTCGCGCGGTACCTGCCCACCAACACGTTCCTCGGAGTCGACGACGCGACCGACACGCTCGTCGTCGTCAACCCTTCGGGCTCCACGACGACGGTCGGGAGCGCGGGAGCGATGGGCCTCGGCCGCTGGGAGTCGCTCGCCTACGACCCGGCGACCACCGGGTTGTACGCGGTCGACGCGGACGGCGAGTTCCTGGTCGAGGTCGATCCGATCGCGGGGACCACGACGCCCGTCGCCATGCTGGGCGCGCGGACGCGGTACATCGCCTGGGACGACCTCGCCCGCCGGCTCGTCGCCTTCGCGGAGGATGCTGGTCTGGTCGAACTCGACACGCAGACCGGGTCGGCCTCGCCGCTCGGCGCCTTCGCCCACCTCGTGGACGTCACCGGTATCGCCCACGATCCGCTGTCCGACACGATCTACGCCGCAGCTTGGCAGGTTCCGACAGCTTCGTGAGCGTCGTCGATCCGGTGACCAATCAGCCCGGGGCCTCGTTCCTGATCGGAGGCATCCCCGGCTCGCTGCAGATCGCCGACATCGCCTTCGACCCGACGAGCGGGTCGGGGGTCCTCTACGCCGTCCAGGTCGCGACCCAGAACCTGCTGCGAATCGATCCCGCGGCGTCCTCGACCTCGATCGTCGGCAACATCGGCTTCTTCGACGTCGAGGGACTCGCGGTCGATCCCTCGGGCGGGGGCGTCCTCTACGGCTACGACGAGGACACCGACCAGCTCCTGACGATCGACCGGACGAGCGGCGCCGGCACGTCCGTCGGGCGCGTCGGGATCGGCGCACCGCTCGTCGCCCTGACCTTCGATCCGACCGACGGGACGCTCTACGGGACGACGGTCGACGACCGGCGGCTGCTCGTGCGCGTCGACACGGCGACGGGCGCCGGGACGGCCGTCGGTTGCGCCGGCTACCGGAACGTCGAGGCCCTCGCCCACGATCCTGCGGCGGACGTCGTCTACGGCGTGGACGCGTTGCTGAACTACCTGGTCCGGTTCGACGCGGCCACGGGCGAGGGGACCTTCGTCGCGGAGCTGTCCGACACCGTGAACTGCCTCGGACTCGCGTTCGACTCGAGCACCTCGACCCTCTACGGCGTCGACGGCACCGCGAGCCCCGACACCCTGATCACGATCGACACGACCGACGGTTCCGTGACCTTCGTGGGCGGGACGGGTTCGCTGCTCGTCGACACCGTCCGTGGTCTCGCCTACGACTCGTCGGCCGACGTCCTCTACGGCGTGGACGGGAGTCGACTCAAGAGCATCGACCGCACGACGGGGGCAGCGACGGACATCGGCGAGGTGTACTCGCAGGCGGGCAGCGAGCTCCAGGGTCTCGCCTTCGACCGCGCTCGCGGCGTCCTCCTCGCGACCGTCGTCTCCGACGCCGACGACTTCTCGGGCAACCTCCTTCTCGAGGTGGATCCCGCGACCGCAGCTGCGACGGTCGTGGGCGAGACACAGTGGCGGACCTACGGACTCGCTTCCCGGCGCTGACCTGAGGCGCGCGGGGCCGCCGGCGATCCCGGCCGCCCCGCCGCCAGCGGGTTCGCGAGTCCGCTCCGTCGATGGAGGAGCGTGCACGAACTGCTCGCTCCGACACTACGATCCTCGCGATGCAGTCCGGTGCTCCCCCTCCCAATCCCTCGGGGGAACGCGCGGGCGACGTGATCGACCGCTACACGTTGGTCGCGCCGCTCGGCGAGGGCGGCATGGGCACGGTCTGGCGCGCGACGCAGCAGGTGCCGGTGAAGCGCGAGGTGGCGCTGAAGATCGTCAAGCTCGGGATGGACACGCGCGAGGTGGTCCAGCGCTTCGAGGCGGAGCGGCAGGCGCTGGCGCTCATGGACCATCCGGGTATCGCGAAGGTGCTCGACGGCGGCGCGACGAACACGGGACGCCCGTACTTCGTGATGGAGCTCGTCCAGGGCGCGCCGATCACGAAGTTCTGCGACGAGCAGCGGCTCGGACTGCGCGAGCGCCTCGAGCTGTTCGCCGAGGTCTGCGACGCCGTCCAGCACGCGCACCACAAGGGCGTGATCCACCGCGACCTCAAGCCATCGAACGTCTTGGTCGCGATGGGCGAGCACGGCCCCGCGCCGAAGGTCATCGACTTCGGCATCGCCAAGGCGACGAGCGCGCAGCTCACCGAGGCCACGATGCAGACCGAGCTCGGTCAGATCGTCGGCACGCCGGAGTACATGGCGCCCGAGCAGTCGCTCGGCGACGGGACCGACGTGGACACGCGCGCCGACGTGTACTCGCTCGGCGTGATGCTCTACGAGCTGCTGACGGGCACGAAGACCTTCGACGTGAAGCGTGCGCTCGCGACCGGCTTCGACGAACTGCTGCGCCAGATCCGCGAGGTCGATCCCGCGCTGCCGTCGACGCGCGTCTCGAGCCTCGGCGACACCGCGACGACCGTCGCGTCGTCGCGCGGCTCGGACGCAACGACGCTGAGCAAGCGCCTGAAGGGCGACCTCGACTGGGTCGTCATGCGCGCGATCGAGAAGGACCGCGAGCGGCGCTACGACACGCCGGCGGCGCTCGCCGAGGACGTGCAACGCTTCCTCGCGAACGAACCGGTCGAGGCCGCACCGCCGAGCGCCGCCTATCGCCTGCGCAAGTTCGCGGTGCGCCGCAAGAAGACGGTCGCGGCGGTCGCGACGATCGGGCTCCTGCTCGTCGGCGGCCTCGCCGGTACGGGCTACGGCCTCGTGGAGGCGCGGCGCGCCAACGACGAGCTCGAGGTGGCGAACGACAACCTCGAGGTCGCCGTCGACGAGAAGCAGGACGCGCTCGAGCGCGAGACGGAGCAACGCGAGCTCGCCGAGGCGAACGAGACGCGCGCGCAGCGCGAGCTCACGCGCGCAAGAACCGTCACCGGCATCGTGCACGAGATGCTCACGAGCGCGAGCTACCACGTCGCGCTCGGTCGCGACACCACGATCCTGCGCGAGATCACGGACGAGATCGCACAGAAGCTCGTCGCCGGCGAGGTCGACGACCCCCTCGTGGCCGCCGAAGTGGACTCGATCGTCGCCCTGACCTACCTCGGTATCGACGACGTCGAGAGTGCCCGCCGACACTACGAGCGCGCGTACGCGGGCTACGCCCAGGAAGTCGGCGAGCGGGACCGTCGCACCCTCGATTGCCGTGCAAGTCTGCTGATGTGCGCGGGCAGGCAGGGCGAGTGCGAGCGCGCGCTCGAGGAGGGCGAGGCGCTGCTCGACGTGGTTCGCGCGACCCTCGAGTCGGACTCGTCCGTCGAGGCGACGGTCCTCTCGACGATGGGGACCGCGGCGTACACGCTCGCGCGCCACGACGCCGCCGAGAGGTATCTCACCGAGGCGCTCGCCACGACGCGGCGCCTCGAGGAGCGCATGCGAGCCGACGAGGCGATCGACTCCGGCTCCTCGCTCGCCGATGGACGAGCGAGCCTCGATCGGGTGATCGCGCTCAGGGATACCATCCGACACAACCAGGCGTTGCTGCTCGCCGACCTGTCGCGCTTCGACGAGTCGCTCGCGCTCTTCGACACACTCCTCGCCGAAGGTCTTGCGCTCGCCTCGCCCGACGATCCGCAGGTCCTGGGCACGAGGAGCGCCCGTCTCTCCACGCTCTCGATGGCGGGGCGTACGCAGGACGCGCTGGTGGAGTCGAGCGCACTCATCGACTCCCTCACGCGCGTGGTCGGTCCCGACAGCCCTCGTGTCGTCGACGCGAAGTTGGAGCACACGAAGTTCCTGGGCGACCTCGGCCGCAACGACGAGGCCCTCGAGCTCGGCCTCGAGGTCGTGCAGGAGTACACCGGACGCCTCGGGATCTCGCACCCCGAGACGAGCTTCGCGCGCTACCTCGTCGCGATGACGCTCTACCGGCGCGGCGACGTCACGGGCGCGAGCGCGCTCTTCGACGAACTCCTGCCGATCGTGCGCGAGCACGGTGCCGGCAGCAAGGTCGGCCAGTCGCTCAAGGTCATCAACTCCGCGGGACTCGTGAAGACGGCCGCGGGCGAGCTCGACGAGGCGGAGGCCCTGACCATCGAGGCGATCGAGGGCTCCACGGAGATCTGGGGACCCGAGTCGCGCGACACGCTCGGCTCGATCACGAACCTCGGCTGGCTGTACCTGCGGATGGGCCGGCCGCAGGAAGCGCTCGAGCAGTTCGAGAAGAGCCTGCCGATCGAGCGGCGCGTGCTCGGCGAGACCCACCACTTCACGCGGTCCGCCTTGACCGGCGTGATGAACGCCAAGTTCTCCACGGGTGACGTCCTCGGCGGCAGAGTCGCGTCGCTCGAGCTGCGCGACGCGCTCGTCGCGCGTGTCGAAGAGGAGCCGCAGGACCTGATCGCGTTGAACGAGTTGGTGAAGAGCTATCTGGTCCACCCGATGGCCGACCTTCGCGACCCCGCGGCGGCCGTGCCCTACGCCGAACGCGCCGTCGCGGTGTCGCAGCGGCAGAACACCGACGCCCTGGGCTGGCTCGCCACCAGCTACGGGATGTCCGGGCGTCACCGCGAGGCCTACGACACTGCGACCGAACTGCTCGGCAAGCTCGAGGAGGGCACACCGCACTTCGAGCAGGTGTCGCGCGCGCGGGCGCACTTCGAGACCCAGATGCAGTTGGAGGAGGAGCGGGAGGCCGAGGCGGACGGGGCCGAGGACGGCGAGGCGGACGACGGGGACTGACCGCGGTCTGCGAGCCGTTGCGCGCGCCTCGTGCGGCGGGTGTGCCGTGTTCGGTGTCCGAACTTCGGTCGATCGGGACCGCGCCCCACCCGATCTGCGACTCTGGTGTGTATCGGGACCGGCCGCGTTCCCGCGATGCGACGAAGGACCCGCGACCATGATCGACCCCGACGACCCCGACGATCGCGCGCGCGCCGAGTCCGTTCGCCCGACACCGGCCGCGCCCCCGGGCGAGCGCGCGGGCGACGTGATCGACCGCTACACGTTGGTCGAGCCCTCGGGCGAGGCGGCATGGGCGCGGTGTGGCGCGCGACGCAGCAGGTGCCGGTGAAGCGCGAGGTCGCGCTCAAGATCGTCAAGCTCGGGATGGACACGCGCGAGGTGGTCCAGCGCTTCGAGGCGGAGCGGCAGGCGCTCGCGCTCATGGACCATCCGGGTATCGCGAAGGTGCTCGACGGGGTGCGACTGAGCGGACGTCCGTACTTCGTGATGGAGCTCGTCAGGGCGCGCCGATCACGAAGTTCTGCGACGAGCAGCGGCTCGGACTGCGCGAGCGCCTCGAGCTGTTCGCCGAGGTCTGCGACGCCGTCCAGCACGCACCACAAGGGCGTGATCCACCGCGATCTCAAGCCGTCGAACGTGCTGGTGGCCTTGGGCGAGCACGGCCCCGCGCCGAAAGTCATCGACTTCGGCATCGCCAAGGCGACGAGCGCGCAGCTCACCGAAGCCACGATGCAGACCGAGCTCGGTCAGATCGTCGGCACGCCGGAGTACATGGCGCCCGAGCAGTCGCTCGGCGACGGCACGGACGTGGACACGCGCGCCGACGTCTACTCGCTCGGCGTGATGCTCTACGAGCTGCTGACGGGCACGAAGACGTTCGACGTGAAGCGTGCGCTCGCGACCGGCTTCGACGAACTGCTGCGCCAGATCCGCGAGGTCGACCCGCAGAAGCCGTCGACGCGACTGTCGAGCCTGGGCGACACCGCGACGATGGTGGCGGCGAGCCGCGGGTCGGACAGCGCGACCCTGAACAAGCGCCTGCGCGGCGACCTCGACTGGGTCGTCATGCGCGCGCTCGAGAAGGATCGCGAGCGGCGCTACGACACACCCGCCGCTCTCGCCGAGGACGTGCAACGCTTCCTCGCGAACGAACCCGTCGAAGCCGCACCCCGAGCGCTGCCTACCGCCTGCGGAAGTTCGTCGTGCGGCGCAAGAAGACCGTCGCGGCGGTCGCGGTCATCGTGCTCCTCCTCGTCGCCGGACTCGTCGGCACGGGCTACGGCCTCATCGAGAGCGAGCGCGCGAACCAGGGCCTCGTGGAGGCGAACGCGCGACTCGAGTCGACGAACGAGGAACTCGCGCGGACGATCGGCGAGCGCGACGACGCCATCGCCGAGTCGGAGCGGCGACGCGAGGTCGCCGAGCGCGAGCTCGCCCGCTCGAACGAGTTCAAGAACGTCGTCGCCGGACTCTTCGACGGCATCCACCCGGAGACGGCGCAGGGCAAGGACACCGAGCTGCTCGAGATGGTCCTCGACAAGACCTCGAGGTGGGTGTCGGACGGGAACGTGGAGGACCCGTTCGTCGCGATCGACGTGCACACGTTCCTGAGCAACACCTACAACGTGATCTCGAAGCTCGAGCTCTCGGAGGAGCACGCGGCCGCGGCGCTCGCGCTGGCGGAGTCGACCTACGAGGACGGAGCTCCGGCGCTCGACGAGGCGCGGCGCGTCCTCGCGAACGTCCGCTTCGCGCGCGGGCACGTGGAGGAAGCGATCGCGACGATGGAGGACGTGCTCGCGGACCTGCGCGCGTCGGGTTCCGTCGAGGATCTGCTTCGCTCCGACCTCCTCCTGAGCCTCGCACAGGGCTACCTCGTCGTTGGGGAGTACGAGCGCGCGGAGGCCTACCTGCTCGAGCTGTTCGAACTGGACGAAGGTCGCGGGATCGTCGATCGCGAGAGCTGGTTCGAGGCGCACAACAAGTACGCGATGGCGCTCATCTCGAGCGGTCGCGAGAGAGAGGCCGCCGAGTCCCTCGAACGGATACTCCCCGAGATGGAGGCGGAGATCGGCGCGCTCCATCCCGTGACCGTCGAGGCCGTCGGGACGATCGCCGGGGCCTACTCGTACCTGGGCGAGCACGATCGCGCGGACGAGCTCTTCCGCGTCCAGATGGACCGTGCGGAGCAGATCTACCCGCGCGAGAACCAGATCCGTCTCGGTGGTTCGGCGCGGTACGCCCGTGCGCTCGAGCGGAACGGTCGAGTCGACGAGGCGATCGAACGGATCGCGGAGGTCGTCGACATCGGCGAGGACGTGCTCGGGGACGACCACCGGGACCAGCTGATCGCGCGCTCGGACTACGGGGGGATGCTCGCGAGAGCCAGCCGCTGACGAGGCCGTCGAGCAGTTGCGGATCGCGTCGACCGGGCTCGCCGAGCAACTCGGCCCGGACTCGATCTCGGCGATCTACGCCACGTACAACTTCGCGAACGCGCTGACGGACGCGGGACGCCTCGACGAGGCGCTGGCGACCTACCTCGACCTCGAACAGCGTCTCGAGCGGACGGATTCGATCGGCCCGAAGATGCTCATCGACGTCGAGCTGGTCCTCGCCGACATTCTCGCCTGGCAGGGTCGGGTCGACGAGGCCATCGACAAGAACGAGCTCGCGCTCGCGAAGCGCCGTGCGTTCTACGGAGACGACGACCCGAACACGATCAACACGCTCTTCGTCCTCGGCAGTCGCTGCATGGCGGTGGAACGCATCGAGGAGGCGACGAGCTACTTCGAGGAGGCGGTGGAGCGCGCGGACCGCGTGCTCGGCCCGAAGCGCCCGACACGCTCGCGATGGTCACGAACCTCGGAGCCTGCTGTCTGAGCACGGGCCGCGTCGACGAAGCGATCCAGCTGTTCGAGCGCACGTGCGAGGCCAAGCCCCGCGTGCTCGGCATGGGCCATCCGTGGACCGCGAGCGCGTTCCGACTCCTCGACGCGGCATATCGGACGGCGGGGCGGGTGGACGACGCGGAAGCGCTCGCGGTCCGGCGCTTCGAGCTGGAATGCGACGAAGCGCTCGCGGGTGAGGACTGGCGGCGCGCGGACGGGTTGCGCAGGAGTTGCTCGAGCGCGGCGGCGAGGACGGCGCTGCGGCGGCGCGAGCCCTGCTGCTCGCGCGGCGCGCCGCGGAACTGGCGGTCCCGCTGCGCCTGGAGCCGCGTGCGACCCTGGCGAGGCGCTGTTCGCGACGGGCGACGTCGAGGGGCGATCGCCGCCGCCGAGGCGTTGCTCGAGGCGATCGGCGCGGACGGGTCCGAAGAACTGCGAGGTCGGGTCGCGCGCGACCTCGAGGTCTTCAGAGCCGCGCCGGGGCGCGGCGACGACCGCTGAGCGGCGCGGACGCGCCGGCCGATGCGGCGCGACCGTCCGCCGCACACCGTTCGCACCGCTGCGCGCCCCCGCGCGACGTCCCCCGCGACAATTCGGCAGGTCACCCGCAACCCCCGCGCGCCGACGCGGTCCGTTTCCCGTGGACACGGACCTGCCGAACCTGCGCGACGCGATCGCGCTGCACGTGCGAGCGATGCTCGCGAAGCGCTGTACACCGCGGTCCGTCGCGACCCTGCTCGAGGAGACCGACCGGCACCTCGAGGACTGGATGGAGCGCGACCTCGCGTCGCTGCGGCGGCACGAGGTCGCGCTGCGGCACGAGCGCATCACGGCGGAGCGCGGGCCCTACGTCGCGAACCGCGTGATGCAGCAGTTCCGCGCCGTCTGGAACACCGCCGCGCGCCGCTTCGAGGAGCTGCCGCAGGTCGCGCCGACCGTCGCGGTCACCATGAACCGCACGGAGCGCCGGCGCGAGCCGATCCCGTGGGACGAGCTGCCCGCCTGGCGAGCAGCGGTTGCCCGGTTGCGCAACCCGGTCCGCCGGGACCTCCAGTCGTTCCTGCTGTTGACGGGTCTGCGCAGCCTCGACGCGCGCACCGTGCGCTGGTCCGACGTCGCCTTCGAACACGTCGCGACCGAGGTGGGGGAGAGCGTGCGCGCGACGCTCCACCGCCCGAGCCCGAAGGGCGGCGCGCGCCGCGCCTTCACCGTGCCGGTCGCCGACGCCGTCGCCGCGTTGCTCCAGCGCCGACGGGCGCAGAACGCCGAGCTCTTCGACGGAGGCGACGGCGGCTGGGTCTTCCCCACGCGCGACCGCGTGGGCCGCGTCACCCACGTGCAGGAACCGAAGCAGCAGCGCACGGTCCGCCGCGCCGACGGTTCGAGCGCGAAGGTCCGTCACCTGCCGAGCCCGCACCGCCTGCGCGACACCTTCGCGACCGCCGCGCACGAGGTCGGTGTGAGCCCGCTCGACCTCAAGGTCCTGCTCAACCACGCGCTGCCCGCCGCGGACGACGTGACGGCGGGCTACATCCGTCCGAGCGAGGGGCACCTGCGGGAGAGCGTCGAGCGCATCGCGCGGTTCCTCGAGGAGAGGCTCGGCGGCGTCGGAACTCGGCGTTGACGAGAGGGCTTGCGTCAACCCGTGCTGTTGACGATGATGTTGACGAAAGCCTCTCCCGGCCACTCCATGGTTGACGATTCGCGACTGCCGGGTCGGCCGGGGCCCGAAGGGGGCCACTCGGCCGTTCCCACGAGCCCCGTCGACGCGGCGATCGGCGCCCTGCTCGCGGAGCGTGGCGCCTTCGGGAGCGCCGACCTCGCGCGCCGGCTCGGAGTGGACGCGACAGGCCGTCCATCGCCACCTCGCGCGTCGCGTTGCGGACGGGCGCCTCGTCGCGCGGCGCGGGTCGGGCCACGCTACGTGGCTCGAGACCGTTGGTCGATCGCCGTGGTGCGGACGAGAACGAGCGCTTCCGCTTCGAGACGGTTCGGTCGATTCGTCCGCGAGGCTCCGCCGGAGTACGACGGACCGCCCGCGACGGGGCGCCGACGCTACGCGCGCTCGACGGCCTCGACGAGAACGAGCCGTTCGACGACCTGCGCGTCGCGCTCACGCTCGACGAGGCGAACCACGCGCGCGCGCAATCCATCCTCCGCTACGTCGTGACCGAGTTCGTGAACAACGCGATCGACCACTCGCTCGGCCGCGAGGTCGATGTCGCGCTCTGGATCGACGGCGACGTCGATCCGCCGGTCTTCCGTTGCACGGTCACGGACGACGGTCTCGGTGCATTCGAGACCCTGCGCGCGACGCTCGGTCTCGACGACCACCTCGACGCGGTCCAGCAGCTCTCGAAGGGCAAGCTCACGACCATGCCGGAGCGCCACAGCGGGGAGGGCCTGTTCTTCTCGTCGAAGGCGCTCGACCACTTCGAACTCGAGGCGAACGGTCTCGTCTGGATCGTCGAGGGCGAGCACGGGGACTGGACGATCGCGAGCGCGAATCGCGACCCCTCCGCCGGCGGCGGCGGCGCTGTCGGCACGACGGTCCGATTCGCACTCGCGGCCACGACGACGCGCCGTCTCGTCGACGTGTTCGACCGCTACACCACGGACCTCGCCTTCGACCGGACGCGAGTGCGCATCCTGCTCTTCGAGTACGGGACGACCTTCGTCTCCAGATCGGACGCGAAGCGTGTCGCGCGCGACCTCGACCGCTTCCGCGAGGTCCTCGTCGACTTCCGTGGCGTCGTCGCCGTGGGGCAGGGCTTCGTCGACGAGCTCTTCCGCGTCTGGGCGAACGCACATCCAGGAACCCGCCTCGTGCCGGAGAACATGACGCGAACCGTCGCGTTCATGGTGCGGCGCGGCCTCGCCGAGCAGAGCGGTCCGAACTGATCGGAGCGCGCGGCACGCTCTCGCGCGCCGCCCGCCGACCTGGTCGATCGATCCCCGATCGAGTCCGGCGACCGGTACGCTACGAGCCGACTTCCGCGAACTCCGAACCCACGTCGAACGACCCGAAATGACCCCCCGCGCCACCGCCGACGAACGCATCGCCGCGATGACGTTCGCTTCCGTCTACCCGCTCTACGTCGCGAAGGTCGAGAAGAAGGGCCGCACCGAGGAGGAGCTGCTCCAGGTGATCCGCTGGCTGACCGGCTACACCGCGGCGCAGATCACGAAGCACATCGAGAAGCAGTCGACCTTCGAACAGTTCTTCGCGAAGGCGAAGCTCCACCCCAACGCCGAGAGGATCACGGGCGTGATCTGCGGCTACCGCGTCGAGGACATCGAGAACCCCCTGACGCAGAAGGTGCGCTACCTGGACAAGCTCGTGGACGAGCTGGCCAAGGGGAAGAAGATGGAGAGCATCCTGCGGTCGTAGCGTCGGCCGCCGCGCCTCACGTCGAGACGACCTCCGCCCCGCCCGCGGTGATGTCGACGACGATCGGTGCGTGCACCGCTTCGTAGCGGAGGTTGCAGTTGCAGGCGTTGACGGCGATCCCGGTCGCCGTCGCGACCGTCCCGCGCGCCTCGTGGATGTGGCCGAAGACGTGCACCTTCGGTGCGATGCGCGGAAGCTCCGCCGCGAGGTCGGCGCAGCCCACCTGCTCGCCGCGCGCCGTCCGGTCGAGCACACCCATCGGTGGGGTGTGCGTCACGAGCACGTCGACCCCGCTCGGCACCTCGCGCCACTTCGCCGCGAGCTCCGGGCCGCGCCGCAGGTTGAAGGCCCAGTCGAAGAACCACGGCTGCCAGGGCGAGCCGAACAACCGCAGGTCCCCGAGGACCGCCAGTTCGTGCTCGAGGTAGATCGCGCCCTCGAGCAGCTCGCGCGCGCGCGCCGGCTCCCGCTCGAAGAGGAAGTCGTGGTTGCCGGCGACGACGACCTTGTGGGCGTGCGGCTGCTCGCCGAGCCACGCCCCGAACGCCGCGACCTCCGCCTCCCGCCCGCGCTTCGTGAAGTCCCCGGCGTGCACGAGCACGTCGCCGTCCGGCACGCGCAGCCGGTCGTGCAGGCCGTGCGTGTCGCTGAGGAGGACGAGGCGGGTGGGGGACATGGGCGCATGGTCCCGGACGGTGTGTCAGAGGGGTCCAGGAGTCTGATGTGGATGGGACTCGGGGTCCGGGGCCGAAGGCCAGCTGGGCAGGAGGACGAGGTAGAGGGCTTCCAAGGGGCCCCGAGGACCACTTGGGCGGTTCTCGGCAACCAAGTTACTTGTGCGTGGGTAAAATGACGAGTAGTTTACCCATGTGTTCGAGAGAGCCCTCCAGCCGCACCTGCGCGCGTCGAAGCGCAGCCTCCTGCTCCTCGGTCCGCGCCAGGTCGGCAAGTCGACGCTGCTCGCGACCCTCGAGCCCGACCTCGTCGTCAACCTGGCGCACCCCGCGACGTTCCGCGAGTACGTGACCCAGCCCGAGCGGCTCGAGCACGAGGTCGCCGCCCTCGGACCCGGCCCGAGGACGGTCTTGCTCGACGAGGTCCAGCGCGTTCCGGCGCTGCTCGACCTGGTGCAGGTCCTGCTCGACTCGAAGGGTCGCACGACGCGCTTCCTGCTCTCCGGCTCGAGCGCGCGCAAGCTGCGCCGTGGCCAAGCGAACCTCCTGCCGGGTCGCATCCACCTGCACCACCTCCATCCGTTGCTCGCCTGCGAACTCGGCGAAGGGTTCGACCTCCACGCCCAGCTCGACACCTTGCTCGCCGTCGGGAGTCTGCCCGGCATCCTCTCCGAGACGGATCCCGCCCTGCGCGCCGCCGACCTGCGCGCGTACACCGACATCTATCTGCGCGAAGAGGTCCAGGCCGAGGCACTCGTCCGAGACATCGGCGGCTACGCGCGACTGCTCGACCTCGTGGCCGCCGGATCCGGCACGATCCTCAACGTCCACAAGCTCTGCCAAGACGCCGCCATCTCCTACGAGACCGCGCGCCGCTACGTGCAGATCCTCGAGGACACGCTGCTCGCCTTCCGCGTGCCCGCCTGGTCCGGCTCGACGCGCGCCCGCTTGATCAAGCATCCGCGTCTCTACCTCTTCGACCTCGGCGTGCGCAACGCACTCCTCCGCCGGCCACTCGACCGCCCTCTCGACGACGAGCGCGGACTGCTCCTCGAGCACTTCGTCGCCCACGAACTCCACCGTCGCCAAGGCGCTCTCTGGCCCGACCTCGAGCTCTTCCACTTCCGCCACCAGAGCGGAACGGAGGTCGACTTCCTCGTCCGCTCGGGCACAGACCTCTGGGCCGTCGAGGTCAAGTCGAGTCGCACGGTCCGCCCCTCGATGCTCGCCGGCCTGCGCCGCGCCGAGGAGCACCTCGGTACGCCGTGCCGCAAGATCCTCGTCTTCCTCGGCGACCGTGCGCAGCACGTCGACGGGGTCGACGTGCTGCCGCTGCGGGAGTTCCTTGCAGAGCTCCCAAGCTGAGTTCGGTCCGAGCGGCCACGCCCTCCCTTCGGTATCCTCCTGCCCTCAGCGCCCGTAGCTCAGCAGGATAGAGCACCGGTTTCCTAAACCGGGGGTCGTGGGTTCGAATCCCGCCGGGCGTACCAGGGCTTCCGTCCTCAACTCGAGTGGCGTATCCACCCGAGGTTGACGTGCGAGCTAGGCCGGACGAAGCTGGCTTCCTACCGTGAGGTGCCCCCTGAAGCCTGAACCCCTGGACATCTATCGAGGCCGCGACCCGGTACTCATCCCGTGCTACGGCATTGCTGAGGCGGCCCACTGGCTCGGTCTACCGGCAGCGACGGTTCGCAATTGGCTGCTCGGTTGGCACTACAAGACGGGCGCCGGACCTCAGTTCTCCGAGAGGCTCATCGAGCTCGCGGATCAAGAGTCGCGCCTCCTTTCCTTCCAGAACTTGATCGAGGTCTACGTACTCGGCGCGATTCGAAGGAAGTACGAAGTGCAGATGCCGGCGATCCGGCGTGCTCTGCAGTTCCTATGTGACGAGTTCGGATCGACCCATCCGCTCTCGGAAGAGCAAATGCACACCGACGGGACATCGCTTCTCGTCGAAAGGTACGGACAGCTCATCAATGTGTCACAGAGGGGACAGCTCGAGATGCGTGAGCTGCTCGAGCGGTCACTGAAGCGGATCGATCGCGATCCAACGGGAGTTCCGAGGCGACTCTTCCCATTCACCAGTCGTCGGCTCGAGGAGGAGCGGCGTCCTGTCTCCATCGACCCCCGAGTTCAGTTCGGGCGCCCCTGTCTCGCGGGGAAGGGCATCCCCACCGACGCCATCATCGATCGCTTCCGCGCAGGCGACACGATCGCGGACATCGCCGAGGACTATGGCCAAGCCACGATCGACATCGAAGAAGCGATCCGCTACGAGGAACAAGGGGCAGCAGCCTGAGGTCCACTTCTTCGTCGATCGGAGCATCGAGACCCGGTCGATCATCGAAGTGCTCGAGCGAGCTGGTGTCGTCGTCGAACGACATCGAGATCACTTTCCTCCCGACGCACCCGACCAGGACTGGCTGACAAGGGCCGGTGGCGAGGGTTGGCTGGTTCTGCACCGTGACAAGAGGATTCGACACCGTTCGATCGAGCGTGACGCACTCGTAGCAGCAGGAGTCGGAGCGTTTGTCTTCGTCACGAGTGGATTACGTGGCGAGGAGATGGCCGAGGTCCTCGAGCATCACCTTCCGAAGATGCTCCGAATGGCGCGCGGGCAACCTCGGCCGTTCATTGCCGGTGTCAGGAAGAGCGGAATCGTCAGATACCCGATTCGCCGATGAGCTGAACTCTTGCGGGAGCGATCACCAACTTGCCGACCTTCCAGCCCGCCTGAACAACAGTGACTTGGCAGGTCCCCTTTGAGGGCACTATCGCATCATCGTTCAGAACAAAGTCAGCCGCTTCCCCCCTGGCCAGTTTCGCTGAATCCAGCGTGAGAACTTCGTCAAGACTCCCAAGAGTGCGAAGGCCGAGGTACGAATTCATCCACGCGAGTAGTGCCTTTGGCAGGAGCCTGAAGGCCGCGATCTCCCCTCCGATTTGACCTTTCGAGTCACGGAACGCCGCCTGCAGCGCGAGAAGATCGTCGAGGATCCCCTCATCTCGCAACGAGAGCGCGAGCCTCGAGATGCACTCGCGTTGAGCGCTCCTCTCCAGGTCGCCGAGAAGTTCATGAATCTGATCTGCGTTCTCGCGTGCCTCGCGACTGGCATGCTCGAATGCACCCACTAGCTCTCGGAGCCTCTTCGAATGCGACTTGGTTCGGGACCGCGCCTTGTCGGGTTGCTTCCGTCTTGACTTGCCCATGGAAACCGTGCTCAGTGTGGCCGACCGTCCGGACCGGACAGCAGGAAGGTGTGGTCGTCTCCGTATTCTCCGTCGATCTGAAGATCGTCTGCCCTCCGAAGGGCATGGCGAGCGTCATCGCTAGCGCCGAGACTCTCAGCGATCCGGGCCAATCGTCTCCAGTGCAGTGGGCTCTCCGATCTGGCGAGCGCCTCACGGCGGGCGCACTCCAGCGCTTCTCGCAATGATGTGCGGTATCCATCAGGGTCTCCCTTCTTCAGTAAGAGACCGGCGAGACGCTCGTGAAGTAGCGCGTTTTGCGGCGATCTTGAGAGCGCCTTGCGAAAGTATGCTTCCGCCTCGACTAGGCGTCCAAGAGCTGACAACGCATCTGCAAGATTGGCCATCGAGGATTGACTGTTTGGCTCGAGCGCGAGGGCTCGCTCGTGATGCGCGAGAGCT
>JAWKUH010000068.1:0-13699 GCA_041398665.1 Planctomycetota bacterium
TGAAGGGACGGTACTCCGTCGCGACGAACATCGGCGCGATCGCCGCGGCGGCGCCGATGAAGACGGCGAAGGCGGCGGGGGACAGGCGCTCGAGGGCGTGGTCGAAGCGGTAGCGCAGGTTGAGCACGTGGAACAGCATGAAGCCCAGGCCCACGCCCAGGAAGATCGGCCAGTCCGCGACCAGCTCGGTCCCGCCGGCGCCGCCCGCGAGCGACGCGATCATCCCGCGCGCGCTCGTCATGTCGGGCGCGCGGAAGAAGATCACGGAGAGCGAGATCGCCGGGAAGCCGTAGACGAGCGGGAGCCAGCTCCGACCGAAGCGCTCGCGCAGCCCGAACGCGCGCTCCACGCAGATCATGCAGCCGTGGATCGTGCCGAACGCGACGAACGTCCACGCCGCGCCGTGCCACAGCGCGCACAGGAAGAACACGAGCCAGAGGTTGCGGTACGTCCGGAGCGTGCTCCCGCGGCTCCCGCCCAGCGGCACGTACAGGTAGTCGCGGAACCAGGTCGACAGCGAGAGGTGCCAACGCTGCCAGAACTCCGTGAACGTGCGCGAGAACAGCGGGAAGTCGAAGTTGAGCGGCAGCGTGTAGCCGAGCAGCGCGCCCGTCGCGATCGCCATGTCGGAGTACGCGGAGAAGTCGCAGTACACCTGGACGTAGTAGAGGAAGATCACGAGCCAGGCCATGCCCGGCGCGTACTGCTCCGGATCGGCGTAGACCGCGTCGTTCAGGATCGCGAGGTTGTCCGCGATGCAGGCCTTCTTGACGAAGCCGAACAGGAACAGCGTCAGCGCGCCGCGGAACGCCACGCGGTCGAAGCGGCGGGGCTCGGTGAGCTGCGGCAGGAACTCGCTGGCGCGCACGATCGGGCCCGCGACGAGCTGCGGGAAGAACCCGACGAACAGCGCGAAGTCGAGTACGTCGCGCGTCGGCGCGAGCTTCCTGCGGTACACGTCGATCGTGTAGGACAGCGTCTGGAACGTGTAGAAGCTGATGCCCGCGGGCACGACGAGGTGCAGCAGGATCGGCGACGTCGGGACGCCGAGCCAGGTCAGGAGCTGCGCCCCCGTCTCCGTGAAGAAGTCGAAGTACTTGAACAGCCCGAGGACGCCGAGGTTGAGCACGAGGCTCGCCGACAGCAGCGCGCGCCGCCTCCCCGAGCGCTCCTCCCGGTCGAGCGCGAGTCCGATCACGTAGTCGACCGCCGTCGACAGCACGATCAGGCCCAGGAACTTCCAGTTCCACGCCGCGTAGAACACGTAGCTCGCGACGAGCAGCAGCACCTTCCTCGCGCGGTGGTTGCGCAGCGCCCAGTGCAGGACGAACACGAGGAGGAAGAAGCCGATGAAGCGCAGGGTCGTGAACAGCATCGCGACTCACTCGCCTCCTTCGGAGAGCAGGTCGGCGATGCGTTCGGCGGCGAGCCGGCTGAACTCCTTCGCCGGCCCCGCCTGGAGGTGCTCCTCGTCGATGCGCGCCTCGATCGCGTAGAAGCGGGGGAAGCGGACGGGGTCGTTGAACGCGGCGAGACGCGGCGCGTCGCCGCCCTCGACGAGCGGCGCGACGAAACGCGCGCCCGACGCGAACGGCGGCACGACGTGGACCACCTCGAGCCCGTGCGCCTCGCACCAGGCGAGCTGCGCGCGGTGGTAGTGCAGCGCCGTCGGCGCGAGGGGCACGACCTCGCCGCTCGCGAGGCTGCGCACGTCCGCTTCGTACTGCGCCGTGTCGAAGAGGAACAGGTCGACGCGGTCGCGCCAGCGCTCGCCCAGCGACTCCTCGATCGAGACGTAGCCGCGCCCGCGGTCGAGCTGCTCCTCCGTCACGTACGGCTCCGGCGTCACGCCGCGCACGAGCTCCCACAGCCGGTCGCGCTCGCCGTAGTTCCCGAGCCGGTGGAAGAACGACTCCACGTGGTAGGGCAGCCACGTCTCGCGCACGCCCGCGTCGTAGGCGGGGTCGAGCGAGGCCGCGATCACGCGCGAACCCTGGAGCAGGTCGTGCCAGTCGCGGTCGCGCCGCGTGCCGCGCATCCACGGGTTCACGACCGGCGACCAGTCGTTCGGTTCGAGCACGAGGTAGCGCAGCTGCGGCCCCATGGTCGCCACCGCCTCGCGCAGCAGCCGGTCGCCCTCGTACCCGCGCAGACCGCGCACGCCGAGGTTGAAGCTGCGGAAGTCCGGCACGTGCTCGCGCACGATCGGGTCGACGACGCGCGGGTCGAGCCCGCGGAACATCGCACTCGACCCCAGGATCAGCGCGGTGAAGTCGTCGCGGTGGTCGGCGAGGTACGCCAGCTTGTCGTGCGTCTCCGACTCCTCCGTCGGCGGCAGCACCGCGCGCACCGCGCTCGTGATCGCGAGGTACGTCGCGAGCGCGAGGAGCACGAGGCCGGCGGGTCGGAGGGAGCGCTGCACGGTGGGTCGGTGCCGATCAGAACTGGAAATAGATGAACGGCACGTGGCCGACGGCGACGAACGGCAGCGCGAGCGCGAAGAGCACCCCGATCACGACCGCGAAGACGGGTCGCGGCAGACGTTCGAGGCGCGTGTCGACGCGGACGAGCAGGTTGAGGCCGTGGAACACGTAGAAGATCGCGCCGACCGTCGCCCAGCGCCGCCAGTCCTCGACCGCCGACGTCCCGTTCCCGAGTCCGAACATGCCCGCGAGGTAGGTCGCGCCGCCCGCGATCGTGGTCGCGCGGAAGAACACCCACGCGAACGTCGCGAGTGCGAAGGTCCAGACCCAGCCGAGCGGCGAGGCCTCGAGCGGGCGCTGCATCCCGAAGAGCCGTTCGGCGACCAGGACGAGTCCGTGGATCGTGCCCCACACGACGAAGGTCCAGGCGGCGCCGTGCCAGAGCGCGCACAGGAGGAAGACGAGCCAGAGGTTGCGGTACGTCGCGAACGGCCCCTTCCGGTTGCCGCCGAGCGGCACGTAGAGGTAGTCGCGGAACCAGGTGGAGAGGCTGATGTGCCAGCGCCGCCAGAACTGCGTGACGCTGCGCGACCAGATCGGGAACAGGAAGTTCAGCGGGAGCTGGTACCCGAGCAGCGCGGCGGTCGCGATCGCCATGTCGCTGTAGCCCGAGAAGTCCGCGTAGATCTGCACGAAGTACAGCGCGGCGCCGAGCCACAGCATCGGCGCGGAGTACTGCTCGGGCGCGGCGAAGACCGTGTCGACGAAGGTCGCGACGTTGTCCGCGACGCAGGCCTTCTTGACGAAGCCGAAGAGCAGCAGCGTGAGGGCCGCGCGGAAGGGCACCTCGCGGAGGCGCGTCTTGTCCGCGAGCTGCCACAGGAAGTCGCGCGCGCGGACGATCGGGCCGGCGACGAGCTGCGGGAAGAAGGCGACGAACAGCGCGAAGTCGAGCAGGTCGCGCGTGGGCGCGAGCTGTCGCCGGTAGGACGTCGATCGAGTACGACAGCGTCTGGAACGTGTAGAAGCTGATCCCGACCGGCAGGACGAGGTCGAGCGTCACCGGCGACGCGTGCAGGCCGAGGTACCCGAGCAGCTCCGCGAACGACTCCGAGAAGAAGTCGAAGTACTTGAACAGCCCGAGCAGGCCGAGATTGGCGACGAGACTCGTCGCGAGCAGGGCGCGCCGGGCTCCCGTCCGGGTCGCGCGTGCGAGCCCGAGTCCGACGCCGTAGTCGACCAGCGTCGACCCGGCGATCAGGAAGAGCAGCTCGAAGTTCCAGGCGCCGTAGAAGGCGTAGCTCGCGACGAGCAGCCAGACCTTCCGCGCGCGGTGCCACGGCAGCAACCAGTGCACCGCGAACACCGCGAGGAAGAACCAGAGGAAGCGCTGCTCGACGAAGTTCACCGCGCCGCCTCCCGGTCGGGACCGCGGTGCGCCGCGGGCCGCGTGCGCGCCGCGGAGGGCCGCGGCGTTCGCTCGTTCTCGAGTTCGGGGGGCATGGTCGAGGCGTGCGGAGCGAGCAGGGTACTCGCGGCGCGGGGCGGCCGCACTACGCTCACGCCGTGCCGTTCCGAACCGCCCTGTCCACGGTCCTCGCGTTGCTCGCCTTCGCGGGCAACTCGTTGCTCTGTCGCGAGGCGCTCCGCTCGGGATCGATCGACGCGGCGAGCTTCACGGCGATCCGGATCGCGAGCGGCGCCGCGGCACTGTGTCTCCTCGCGGCGCGTCGCGGACCGCGGCGCGCGTCGAGCACGACGTCGGCGCTCGCGCTCGTCGGGTACGCCGTGCCGTTCAGCTTCGCGTACCTCCGGCTGTCGGCCGGAACCGGTGCGTTGATCCTCTTCGCGGCCGTGCAGGCCGTGATGATCGGCGCGGGGCTCGCGCGCGGCGAGCGGCCGAGCGCGGTCGGCTGGTTCGGCATCGCGCTCGCGTTCGGCGGGCTGGTCTGGCTCGCGCTGCCCGGTGCGACGGCGCCCGATCCAGCGGGTGGAGCGCTGATGGCCGCGGCCGGGGCAGCCTGGGGCGTGTACTCGTTGCGCGGCCGGGCTCGCGGGCCGGGGACGGGCGTCGACCCGCTCGCCGCGACCGCCGGCAACTTCGCGCGCGCCGTACCGCTCGTGGTCGCGATCCTTTGCGCCGCCTGGCTCGCGGGGAGCGTCACGGTCGAGCCACGCGGCGCGCTCCTCGCCGCCACGTCGGGCGCGCTGACGTCGGGCGTCGGCTATGCGATCTGGTACGCGGCGCTCCGGGGCCTGACCGCGACGCGCGCGGCGGTGGTGCAGCTGCTCGTCCCCGTGATCGCGGCGCTCGGCGGCGTCGCGCTGCTCGGCGAGGCCTTCTCGTCGCGCCTCGCGGTCGCGGGGGTCGCGATCCTGGTCGGGGTGCTGTTGGCGGAGCGGAGGCGGGCGCAGCCGAAGCGTCGACGGCCTACCATGAGGGTCGTTGCGACACCGAGCACTCCATGAACATCGATCGAGCGGACTGGCACTACGGAGGCGACTTCCCGAAGGACCTGCCCCGGGAGAACGGAGCCACCCACATCGGGATGTTCGTGGGCTGGGCGATCAGGCGCGGGCTCGTCGGCGAGCTGCATCGCGAGCTCGACCCCGAAGCCGTCGAGGCCGTCGCCGACGGGCGCATGAGCGGCCGTGCGTTCCTGCTCGACCTGTGCGACGAGAAGTTCACGAACGAGGTACTCGACGACGAGGGGAATCGCTTTGCCGGCGCCTACTACGCCAAGGGCTACTTCGAGGACTACGCGGAGTGCGTGGGTGCCGACCTCCCCACGCTCTACCACGTCGCCGATTCGCCGGAGAACCGTGCGAAGGTCGAAGCGATGCTCGATCGCCGCTTCGACCAGTGGCGCCGGGGGCGGCTCGGATCTTCGAGGTGAGCTCCGCTCCGGAGCTCCGTGCGACGGCATCCCCACGGATCTCGCGGAGGACCCGGTCGCGCGGCCGGCGTTGCGGAGCGAGGCCTCGGGTGGTACACCGCGCGGCCACCTTCTCGAACTCCTAGACATCCATGTTCCTTGCTGCGACTTCGCTCCTGTTGACTCTGCTCGGCGTGGTCTTCATCGAACGACGGCTGTACCAGATCGTCGTCGAACTGCGCGCGATCGCGCGCAGTCGAAACGGCGAGGAGTGAGTCGGTGACCGCGGCCGGTGCCGCCCGATGCTGCGGTTCCGAGCCTGGGACCGAACGACCATGTACCGCATCCCCCTCGATCTCGACCTCTCGAGCGTCGTCGGTGAATTCACGACGCAGGTGCGCGTCGGTCAGTTCGACATCCAGTTCGCCTTCGGCAAGGTGAACTTCGCCGTCCAGTCCGCCCTGAGCCTGTGGCGCGACGGAGTTCGCGTCGGCGGATGGGAGGAGGGACGCTGGCCGGACATCGCGTTCTACGACGTGATGAACACCGTGGTCACTCGCTGCGAGGTCGCGAACGACCGTCTCCTCGTCATCGAGTTCGAGAACGGGTTGTCGATGCACCTCGTCGACGACTCGGACGCGACCGAGTCCATGCAGATCACGCTCGGCGACGGCCGACCGATGATCGTCGTCTGAGCGCCCGGCGTGAGCGAGTCAGCGGCTTCCCCTACGCGAGCAATTCCCTCACCACCCGCCCGTGCACGTCCGTCAAGCGGAAGTCGCGGCCCTGGAAGCGGTAGGTCAGGCGCTCGTGGTCGAAGCCCAACTGGTTGAGCAGCGTCGCGTTGAGGTCGTGCACGTGCACGCCGTCCTTCACGATGTTGTAGCTGTAGTCGTCGGTCTCGCCGTGCACGACGCCGCGCTTGATGCCGCCGCCCGCGAGCCACATGGTGAAGCAGCGCGGGTGGTGGTCGCGGCCGTAGTTGTCGCGCGTCAGCGGGCCCTGGCAGTAGACGGTGCGGCCGAACTCGCCGCCCCAGACCACGAGCGTGTCGTCGAGGAGGCCGCGCTGCTCGAGGTCCTTGATCAGGCCGTAGCTCGGGCGATCGACGTCGCGGCACTGCTTGGGCAGCATCCCTGCGACGTCGTCGTGCTGGTCCCAGCCGCGGTGGAAGATCTGGATCATCGGCACGCCGCGTTCGGCGAGGCGGCGCGCGAGGAGGCAGCTCGCGGCGAACGTGCCGGGCACCGTCACGTCGGGGCCGTAGAGGTCGAGCGTCGCCCGGCTCTCGCCCGAGACGTCGACGAGTTCGGGCACGGACCGCTGCATGCGGAAGGCCATCTCGTACTGCTCGATGCGCGCGAGCGTCTCGGGGTCGCCGCTCGTCTCGGCCTCGCGGTGGTTGAGTTCGGCCAGCGCGTCGAGCATGCGGCGCCGCTGCGTGCGGTCGACGCCGGCGGGGTCCGAGAGGTAGAGCACGGGGTCGCCGACGCTGCGCAGCGCGACGCCCTGGTGCTGCGACGGCAGGAAGCCCGAGCCCCAGAGCCTCGAGAACAACGCCTGCGCGTCCTTGCGCCCGGTCCAGCTCGCGAGCATCACGACGAACGCCGGCAGGTCCTCGTTGGGTGAACCCAGCCCGTAGCTGAGCCACGAACCGAGGCTCGGCCGCCCCGGTTGTTCGTGGCCCGTCTGGATGAACGTGATCGCCGGGTCGTGGTTGATCGCCTCGGTGTACATCGACTTCACGATCGCGAGGTCGTCGACCATGCTCGCGACGTTCGGCAGCAGCTCGCTGACCCATGCGCCCGACCGGCCGTGCTGCGCGAACGCGTACTTCGTCGGCGCGACGGGGAAGCGCTTCTGTCCCGACGTCATCGTCGTGAAGCGCTGGCCGTCGACGACCGAGTCCGGCAGGTCCTGGTCGAAGCGCTCGGCGAGGCCCGGCTTCCAGTCGAACAGGTCGATCTGGCTCGGCGCGCCCGACATGAAGAGGTAGATGACGCGCTTCGCCCGCGGCGCGAAGTGGGGGACGTGCGCGGCGCCCTCCTGCGTCGACGGCGCGGCGAGGCCGAGCTTCGCCAGCGCGGCGGCGCCCGCGAACGACGCGGAGCCCTGCAGGAGCGCGCGCCGCGTCAGGAGCCGCGCGCGCTCGAGCAGCGGCGACGGGATCGAGTCGTGGGGTGTCATCGGACCACCTGCGCCTCGTCGAGGTTGAGGACGGTCGACGCGGCGAGCGTGAGCGCGGCGAGCCCCGCGGCGTCCGCGCCCATCGGTGCGGCGGACTCGCCGACGGAGAGCAGTGCGGACGCGGCCGCGCCGTCCTCCGCGTACTCCGCCCGCGCGTCGCGCACGAGCCCGAGCAGCACGCCGAGCTCGTCGTCCTGCGGCAGCCGCGCGACGACGAGCCGGAACATGCGCGTGATCGCCGCGGCGTCGCCGCCGTCGGTCTCCGCCGTGCAGCGCATCGCGAGCGCGCGCGCCGCTTCGACGAACTGCACGTCGTTGAGCAGCACGAGGGCCTGGAGCGGCGTGTTCGTACGCTCGCGCCGCACCACGCAGATCTCGCGGTCCGGCGCGTCTAGTATCGACATGCTGGGCTGCGGGGACGTGCGCTTCACGAAGGTGTACATGGAGCGGCGGTAGAGGTCCTCGCCGTCGCCGCGCACGAAGTCGGCGGTGTTCGAGCTGGGGTACGCGACGGCGCGCCACAGTCCGGCCGGTTGGTAGGGCTTCACGCTGGGACCGCCGACGCGCTCGACGAGCAGACCCGACGCGAACAGCGCGGTGTCGCGCAGCACCTCGGCGTCGACGCGGTAGCGCGGACCGCGCGCGAGCCAGCGGTTCCCCGGGTCGGCGCGCCAGGCAGAGTCGGGCGCGCTCGAGTCCTGGCGCCACGTGGCCGAGCTCAGGATCTCGCGCAGCAACGCGCGCTGGTCGAAGCCGCTCGCGACGAGTTCGAGCGCGAGGTGGTCGAGCAGCTCGGGGTGCGTCGGCCACGCGCCCTGCACGCCGAAGTCCTCGGGCGTCTCGACGAGTCCGCGACCGAAGCAGACCTGCCACAGTCGATTCGCCGCGACGCGCGCGGTGAGCGGGTTCGCGGGGTCGACGAGCCAACGCGCGAGCGCGAGTCGGTCGGCCTTCACGCCGGCGGGCAGCGAGCCGAGCGCCGCCGGCACCGCCGACGCGACGACCGCGCCGGGGTGGTCGTACTGACCGCGCAGCAGGACGTGCGTCTCGACCGGCATCGCGCGGTCGCGGGCGATCAGCGTGCGCGGCAGCGCGTCGTCGAGTGCGGTGCGGCGCTCCTCGAGCGCGCCGAGCTCGCGGTTGCGCTCCGCCCACTCCGGCGACTCCGACGATCGGTACGCCGTGCGCAGGAGCGCGCGGTCGTCGTCGTCGCGCGACGACGCCTCGCGGCGCAGGACCGCGGCGATGCTCTCGGACGGCAACCCGCCGCGCACCTCGAGCGTCTCGAACCCGAAGGCGAAGCCGCCGAGCTGGTTCACGACCTTGCACAGGAATTCGTGCGGACCGGGACCGAGTTCGAGCGCGACCTCGTCCTGGCGCGGCGCGTACGCGCGCGCGACGTCGCGCGACAGCACGCTCGTCCCGTCGAGCCACACCGCGAGCCCGTCGTCGCTGCCGAACGCGAGGCGCACGCGCACGGGCTCCGCGACCTCGAGCGTGCGGCGCAGGTAGACCGCGGAACGGTCGCCATCGAAGTCGCGGCGTTCGCCCTCTCGCAGCTCGATCGGCGTCCACGCCAGGCCGTCGTCCGCGCCGCCCGGATCGGGGCCGAGGTCGCGCGCGAACGGATGACCGCCGTCGGGATCGCGCACCGGTCCGGCCTGCGCCCAGGTCCCGAACTCGATCGGCGCGACGAGCGACGACGACGTCGCCGCGAGACGCACCGCGCTCGGGAAGTGCTGCCGGTGGTCGCTGTGGAGGTCGAGCGTGAGGCGGTACTCGCCGAGCGGCGCCTGTTCCGCGAGCACGAGCCGCACGCTGCGCACGTCGTCGACGCCGCCCTGCACGGCCCACGCGCTACGCGGGTCGTCGTCGAGCAGACCGCGCGCCTCGTAGTCCGGCTGTTCGTAGTCCGCGTCGACGCGCGCGATCGGCACGCGCACCCAACCCTCGCCGTCGCGACGCTCGAGGATCGCGGCGCTGATCGCGATGTTGCCGTGCTCGGAGCGTCCGACCTTGCCGAACTCGCCGCCCGGGAGCACGTCGAGTCGCACCGCGCGCAGCGGCGCGGTCGCGGGGTCGTCCGTGCCCCAGGCGAAGGGCAGCACGTAGTCGCCGAAGTCGCCCTGCGGACCCTGCGCCTCGAGCGCGCCGTCCTCGCGCGGCACGAACTCGACGGGCGGATCGGCGGTCGGAGCCTCGATCGCGACGGCGCGCCAGATCTCGGCGTCCTTCGCGCGCCACTCGCGCTCCCACTCGACCTGGCCGCGGTCCCACTCCTTGTTCGGACCCTCGAGCTCGGCGCGCAGCGCGTCGACCCGCGCCGCGAGTTCGTCGAGCTCGCGCTCCTGCTCCGCGCTCGGCACCGCGAGCACCGGCCCCGGCACCATGCTGTTCTCGTCCGACGCCTTGCCCTCCATGTCGTCGAAGAACGAGAACATGGCGTAGTAGTCGTCCATGGTGAGTGGGTCGAACTTGTGGTCGTGGCACTTCGCACAACCCATCGTCAGACCCAGGAACACCGTGCTCGTCGTGTCGACGCGGTCGAAGGCGTACTTCGCGAGGTACTCCTCGTCGATCAGCCCGCCCTCCGCCGTCGTCGGGTTGCAGCGGTTGAAGCCGGTCGCGACGAGCTGGTCGCGCGTCGGCTCGGGCAGGAGGTCGCCCGCGAGCTGGTCCACCACGAACTCGTCGTAGGGCAGGTTCCTGCGGAACGCGTCGATCACCCAGTCGCGGTAGGGCCAGATCGAGCGCTCGTTGTCGAGGTGCAGCCCGTGCGTGTCGCCGTAGCGCGCGGCGTCGAGCCACAGGCGCGCCATCTGCTCGCCGTGGCGCGGGCTCTCGAACAGTTCGTCGAGCAAGCGGTCGTACCAGTCCTCGCGCGGATCGGCGACGACGCGGTCGAGCAGGTCGATCGGCGCGGGCAGGCCCCACAGCGTGAGGCACAGTCGCCGCACGAGCGTCGTGCGCGACGCCTCGCGGCGCGGCTGCAGCCCGTGCTCCGCCATCGCGACCGAGGTGAACGCGTCGACGTCGTTCCGGGCGAAGCCGTCGAACGCGGGCTCCGGCACCTCGACCGGGACGGGCGCGACGTAGGCCCAGTGCTTCTCGTACGCCGCGCCGCCGTCGATCCAGCGGCGCAGCGTGTCGACCTGGCGCTCGGTCAGCGCCTTCCCGTGGCCCTCGGGCGGCATGACGTCCGTGCCGTCGGCGCCGAGCACGCGCACCACGACCTCGCTCGCCCCGGCGTCGCCCGCCACGATCGCGGCGTAGCCCCCGCGGTCCTTCGTCGCGTCCTCGAACGTGTCGAGCCGCAGGTCCGCCTTGCGCGCCGCCGCGTCGGGACCGTGGCAGGCGAAGCAGTGGTTCGACAGGATGGGGCGGACGTCGCGCGCGAAGCGGACGGGTCCGTCGCCGCCGTTCCCGCCCGTCGCGGGGCTGCCGAGGAGGAGCAGGAGGGAGCCGAGCCCGGCGATCGTGGCGCGCAGCATCGAGCGACGATCGTACCGCTGCGCGCCGCTCGCGACCGAGGTCCGTCGGCTCGCCGCGACGTCCGTCCTTGCACCCCTGCAACGCGCCGTCGCGCACGGGGATCGACGCCCGGGAAGACGCCGCACGCCGCGATCGTTCGCCCCCTTCGTGCCCGCCGTGGAATTCCCGCCGAAACCCCTCAGCGCCCCGCGCCCCGCGCGCGTCAGGCTCGCGACACATGGGTGAGCGCCGCGGACAGGGCGACCTCGGACCCGCAGCTCCGGTCGACGCCGACCTGCTGCGAGCCGTGCGCGCCGGCGACCCCCGGGCCGTCGATCGCTGGTACCGCGCGGAGCATCCCGCCGTCTGGCGGACGTGCCTGGGACTCCTCGCGAGTCGCGCCGATGCCGACGATGCCGCCCAGGAAGCCATGCTGAAGCTCCACGACAGGCTCGAGGCCTACGACGCGACGAAGCCCTACGCGGCCTGGCGCACCTGCGTCGTCGTCAACCTCTGCCGCGACCGCATGCGCCGCGCCGACGCGCGGCGGCGCGCCGAGGAGGGAGCGCAGGAGGTCCGCGCGGAACGGCCGTTGCCCGATCCGAGCGAGGTGGCGTCGCAGGCCGAGCTCCAACAACTCGTGCGCGACGTGCTGGTCGAGTTGCCCGAGCGCGAGCGCGAGGCCTTCGTGCTGTGCGAGCTCGAGGGCTTCTCGAACGCCGAGGCGGCCCTCGCGATGGGGGTGGAGCGGAGCACGGTGCGCTCGCTGACGACCCTCGCGCGACGCAGGTTGCGCGAACGGCTCGCGCCGCGGCTCCAGCCGCGCGACGAACGTCGGGAGGGCGTCGATGAGCGCTCCTGAGGAACGCGACGAACGCGACCCGGTCGAGGCGCTGCGCGCGCTGTGGTCGCGACTCGAGTCGCCCGAGCCCGACGCCGCGAACGCGGACGACGAGCCGGCGGTCGAGTGGATGCGCCGCGCGTGGCGCGAGATCGAGCCGCCGCCCGCGCTCGTGCCCTGGGCGCTGCGCCGCCGGCGCGTGGTGCGGACGGTGGCGGCGATCGCCGCGGCGGCCGCGCTGCTGATCGGCGCGCTGCTCGGGCTCGGCCTGCTCCGCGACGGGGACGCGCTGCGACGCGACGACGCGGAACGGACGGCGCGCGGCGGGGCGACGGAGATCGACGTCGACCGGCCGGAGCCGACCGACGTCGTGCCGACGCCGGAGCCCGACGCGATCTCCTGCGACGTCGACGACGCGGGTCGCGTCGTCATGAGCACCGGCAACGTGACGCTGGTCTGGCTGGACGCGCAGGACGTCCGGGACCGGGACGAAGAGAACTCCGGCGCCGACACGTTCGGCGTCGGCACCGCGGACGACACGAACGAGAACGAAGCCCGAACCGGCCCGGACGAACTCCGGGCGGAGGAAGAACGATGATCGCCAAGACACTCGCAGCGGCCGCCGTGGTCGCACTCCCGCTGATCGGCGGGTTCCAGGAGGGCGGATCGAAGTTGGTGCGCGTCGAGCAGAGCCTCGCCGCCGCGTCGACGGCGACCGCCCCGCTCGCCGCGGACGCAGGAGCGCTCGCTTCGGACGCCAACTCGCTCGCCGCGAACACCCAGGACTCGAAGAAGCCCGGCAAGTTCGTCGTGGAGTACGTGCGCACGGAGCACTCGAACGCCTACGACGTCCAGGGTCCCATCGGGAGCCTGCTCGAGAACCTCAACATCGCTTCGACCTGGTTGGGCGACACCGACGCGCAGAAGCTCTCGACCGTGACCGTCCGCGCGATCGGCGAGCACTCCATCATGGTGGCGACGCCGCAGGAGTGGTTCGCGCCGATCCTCGACCAGATCAAGCGCATCGACGCGGAGCTCGCCGACACCAGCGGGGCGGAGATCCAGACCTTCCAGTACCAGATCCGCCACGTCTCGCAGAACGCGGTGGAACGCGCGCTCGAGCCGTTCCGCAGCACGATCCAGAACGCCAGCCCGCGCGGCAGTCGCGGCCCGGTCTACACCGCCGCGTCGGTCACGATCGTGCGCGACACGGGCACGGTGATCGTGCGCGACACCGAGGCGCGCATCGCCGAGGTCCAACGGGTCCTCGAGCGCATCGACCGCCCCGAGGCGCAGGTGAGCCTGCGCTACTACCTGATCCGCGGCTACACGACGGAACAGTCGGCGGAGGACGAGGGCTGGCAGCTCTCGGACCTCTACACCGACCACTTCCTCGACCCGAACATGTACGTCGAGGACTTCCTCCCGAGCCTGCGCAGCCTGATCCCGATGGTCGGCGTGCGACTCGAGTCGTTCGGCGTGCTCCAGGGCGACGCGCTCGCCGAGAAGTCGTTCAGCGACGGGGTCGGCAACGCGCGCTTCGACCTGCGCATGTACCCCACGGCGTTCGACGAGCAGACCGGGACGCTCTCGGTCGACCAGATCGACTTCCAGTGCGTCGGCTTCGGTGCCTCGGAGTCGTCGCAGCAGGGCTTCAAGACCTCCGCCAAGCTGACGCCGGGTCGCTTCACGATCCTGGGCGGAGTCGGCGCGGAGCCCCTGTTCCTCGTGCTCCACATGTCGCGCATGTGAGCGACGTGTGAGCCGTCGTCATTGCGGTCGGAACCGGCCGTCCGGAGCTCCTCCGGGCGGCCGGTTCCCTTGGTCCCGAGGTTCGCCCGGCGTGTAGGATCCTCCGCCGTGAGCGAGCCGAACGAGACGGGTCCGGACGAGCGCGAACG
>JAWKUH010000069.1:0-13383 GCA_041398665.1 Planctomycetota bacterium
CTCGGCGACAACGCCAAGGCCGCACTCGTGTCGCGCGGCATGGTCGAGATGGCGCGCTTCGGACGCAGCGCCGGCGCGAACCCGAGCACCTTCTTCGGACTCGCCGGCGCGGGCGACCTGATCGCCACGTGCTTCTCGCGCCACTCGCGCAACCGCCGGGTGGGGGAGGCGATCGGCCGCGGCGCGACGCTCGAACAGGTCCTCTCCGAGATGAAGATGGTGGCGGAGGGCGTGTGGACGACGCGCGCGCTCTTCGGGCCCGAGCAGGAGGCGCGTCCGCGCGATCTCCCGATCGCCGAACAGGTCCACGGCGTGCTCTTCGAGGGTGTCCCCCCGAAACAGGCCGTCGGCGCGCTGATGGAACGCGAGCCGACGCAGGCGATGGCGGGACTCGACCGCGGCGCGGGCGAACCGTGATCCTGCGCGCCCCGAGTCGATCGCCGCAGGAGCCCGCTTGAGTCCCACCGCGCAGTTCGTCGTCTTCCTCGTCTCCACCGTCGTCGCGCTCGTGGTCGTCGTCGTGACGGGGATGCGCGGTGCACGCAAGGCGCACGTCGTCGCGGTCGCTGCGACCGTCGTCTGTCTCGCGCTCGCGATCCGCGCCGCGCTCGGCGTCGGCGAGCACTACGACCTCGAGGCCGCCGGCATCGTCACGCCGATCCACCTCTGGATCGCGAAGGTGACGACCGCGGCCTACCTGCTACCCGTCGTGACGGGCGTCCTCACCTGGAGGAACGACCGCTGGCGGAACCTGCACGGGAAGCTCGCCTTCGTCGTGCTCGCGCTCACCGTCGTCACCACCGCCACCGGGAGCCTCATGCTGCTCTGGGCGGAGCCGATCACCCCCTAGCAGGAACGGCGTCGCGAGCAGCGACACGTTCGCGAGGATCGGCACCATCGCGATCGCGAGCCACAGTCGGTTGCGACCGCGGAGCGCGAAGATCCCGGTGACCAGTCCCAGGCCGGCGAACACGCTGGCGACCGTCGCGACCAGTGCGACCGACGGGAGCACGTCGGGCACGAAGCGCGACATCACGAGCTCGGTCCACCAACAGCCCCACGCGCACGTCGCGAGGCACATCGAGAACGCCCACGCACGGTGGCGCCGCCGGGCGGAGCGGCCGCGGGGCCGGAGCGAGCGGTAGAGGCGCGGCACGGCCCCCACGATACCCCGGCCGGGAACGCCCCCCGCGCTTGTCGCTCCCCGCGACCGCCGCTATCCTCCCTCCCCCCGGTCGGGGCGTGGCGCAGTTTGGCTAGCGCGCTGCAATGGGGTTGCAGAGGTCGGAGGTTCGAATCCTCTCGCCCCGACCATATTCTCGATGGCAGAGCTGGCGCGGTGGCGCGCACGCGATCGAGAGGGTGAGAGTCGGCAGGAGCGGTCCGAGTTCGATCGTCTAGGTCCGTCCGACGCGCACGCGGCGCTCGGCCTCGCGCTTGGCTGCATCGAGACCGTTCGTGATCGCCGCGTCGAGCGTGCGCCGGAGCGGACCTTTGAACAGGCGCGCGAGGAGGCCGTCCATCGACTCCTCCGTCGCGAGTTCGCAGCCGCCGTCCGTGTCGCGCAGGCGCCACACGTGGATCGCGCGCACGCCGAGGCTCCTGCCGCGCCAGGCGAGCGACTCGCCCTCGGCGACCTCGACGAGTTCCGACGTGATGGAGGAGGGGCCCGCGGCCCAGCGGAAGCGCGTCCCCACGGCGAGGGGTCCGTCGAGTCGCGCGCTGCGCACGTCCGGGTTCCAGCTCGGCCAGCCCTCGACGTCGGCGAGCAGATCGAAGACGACGCGGCGCGGCGCCTCGATCGCGATCCGCCCCGCGCCGCGCACCGGCGCCGCTCCGTCGATCGCGGTCATCCCGAGAGGGTACGCCGCGACCGTGGGGCCCGCTCGACCTCGAATGGAGCGCGCGAACCCGACCTCGCCGCCCGGCGCGAGGTAGACCTCATCGGGTCGAGCAGCGGGTGGGGTCCCGTCCGACCCGACCCAGCGTGCAACTGCGAAAACTCTTCCGACTCGCCTTCCTCGTCCCGCCCGCGCTGCACCTCGCGGGCGGCGTCGTCGGAGCGCCGAGCGTGGACTTCGAGGTCGCCTCGAGCGCGGCCCGCGAGTCCGGGACCCACCACGTGTCCGTCGTCCTCTCCGTCCGCGGCGGCGGGAGGCTGCGACGGCCGTTGACGTTCGACGTCGCGAGCAGCCCGCAGGGCGCGCTCCCCGGACTGGACTTCGTCCCGCTCCACCGGCGCGTCGTGTTCCCGAAGGGATCCGCGGACGGATCGCGGATCGCCGTCCCGCTCGACGTCCTGCCCGACATGTCGGTCGAGGGCGACGAGGCGCTCGACCTGCGCCTCTCGCACGCGCGCGGCGGAGCGCTCGGTCAACGCACCGCGCACCGCGTCACGATCGTCGACGACGACGTCGCGCGCGTCGAGGTCGCGTCGGCCGCCTCGAGCGTCGTCGAGTCCGGCGGAACGCACACCGTCCCCGGCGTCCTCACGGGCCCGCCCGGCGCCGTGCTCTCGAGTGACCTCGACGTCGACGTCTCGCTCGTCGCGGGCGACGCGACGCCCGTGTCGACCTCGTGTTCGGCGGTGCGGCGATCAGCTTCCCGGCGGGCTCGGTCGTCGGCGCGACGGACGGCTGCGACGTCGTCGTGCTCGACGACGCCGCGCACGAGGACGACGAGACCGCGGTCCTGCGCCTGCGGCACGCGGGCGCGCCCGCCCTGCTCGGCCCCGTTCGACAGCACACCATCACGATCACCGACGACGACGTCGCCGGTCCGCCGCGCTCCCACGTCTCGGGCGCGGCGACGTTCCGCGACGTCGACGGCGACGGAGCGGCGGGCGCCGGCGACCTCGTCGTCGTCCCGTTCGACGACGCGGTCGTCGTCCACGGCACGCTCGGCCGACGCGTTCTCGCTCGCCGTCGCGGGCGACGGCTTCGGGTCCGGCGCGACGATCCACGCGGGTCCGCTGCCGAACGAGGTCACGATCGTGCTCGGGAGCGCGGCGCACCTGCGCACGCGGCTCGCCTTCGACGACGGCGACCTCGTCGCGAACGCCGCCTCGGGCATCGACGTGTCGGCCGCGATGCCGCAGGACGCGATCGAGTCGGCGCTCGGCGTCGACGCGACGCCGTCCGCGCCGATCGACGTCGTCCACGGCTGGGTCTACACGGGACAGTCCACCGCGGCCTCGATCGCGCGCGCCGTCACGGTCGGCGACGTGGACGGCGACGGCGACCTCGACGCCGTCGTCGGCAACCTCGGCGCGGGCGACACCGTGTGGCTGAACGACGGCCACGGCGGGCTCACGGACAGCGGGCAGTCGCTCGGGATTTCGCAGACGCGCGACGTCGAGCTCGGCGACGTGGACGGCGACGGCGACCTCGACCTCGTCGTCGGGAACTACGCGGAGCCGAACACGGTCTGGCTCAACGACGGACACGGCGTGTTCGCGGACAGCGGCCAGGCTCTCGGCAACGCGAACACCTGCGGCCTCGCGCTCGGCGACCTCGACCGCGACGGCGACCTCGATCTCGTCGTGGCGAACGAGTACCAGCTCAACACGGTCTGGACGAACGTCGGCGGCGTGTTCGTGCTGTCCGGACAGTCCGCGGCGCCGAACAGCACGACCTCCGTGGCGCTCGGCGACGTCGACCGCGACGGCGACCTCGACGCGGTCTACGGCAACTTCGACGAGGGCACGACGCTGTACCTGAACGACGGCGCGGGCAACCTCACCGACAGCGGACAGGACCTCCACGGTCGTGCGCACGCCATCGTCATGGGCGACATCGACGGCGACGGCGACGTCGACGTGCTGCGCGCGCGCGAGGGCGCGAACACCGTCTGGGTCAACGACGGCACGGGTGTGTTCGACTTCCCCGGTCAGGTGCTCGGCACGGACTCGAGCAACGGCGCGGTGCTCCTCGACCTCGACGGCGACGGCGACCTCGACCTCGCGAGCGCCGACGACTGGGGCTCGGACCACGTCTACTGGAACGACGGACTCGGTCAGTTCGCGGACAGCGGGCTCGACTTCGGCTACGCGGAGTCGACCGCGCTCGCGGCCGGCGACATGGACGGCGACGGCGACGAGGACCTCGTCGTCGCGACGCGCACCGGCGGCTGCCGCGTGCACCGCGCGTCGCTCGGCGGCACCTTCGGCGAACCCGAGCTCGCGGACTCCGGCCAACTGCTCGCGCCCGTCCCCGACCGCGCGGTCGACGTCGGCGACGTGGACGGCGACGGCGACCTCGACCTCGTCGTCGCGCTCGACGGACCGAACGAGGTCTGGAGCGGCGTCGGCCACGGCATCTTCGCGAACACGTTCCAGTCGCTCGGCTCCGGTCCGTCGACCGACCTTCGACTCGCCGACCTCGACGGCGACGGCGACCTCGACCTGGTCGAGGCGAACCTGCTCGCGCCGGACCGCGTGTACCTGAACGACGGGAGCGGCGTGTTCACCGACTCCGGTCAGGCGCTCGGCGGTTCGTCGTCCGTCGCGATCGAACTCGGCGACCTCGACGGCGACGGCGTCCTCGACCTCGTCGTCGCGAACGGCGCGCACGAACCCGACACCGTGTGGTTCGGCGACGGCCACGGCGCGTTCGCCGACAGCGGACAGCTCCTCGGTCTCGACGACTCGACCGACGTCGCGCTCGGCGACGTCGACGGCGACGGCGACCTCGACCTCTACGTCGCCGCGACGGGCGGCGATCGCGTGTACCTGAACGACGGGAGCGGAGCGTTCACGGACGGCGGCGCGCTCCTCGGCGGCGGCGCGACCAGTTCGGTCGTCCTGGCGGACGTCGATCGCGACGGTCGTCTCGACGCCGTGCTGGCGTCGGCGACGCCCGGCGACGACCGCGTGCTGCACGGCGACGGTGCCGGCGGTTTCGTCGCACTCGGTACGACGTTCGGCGCACTGCCGCACACGTGCCTCGCGATCGGGGACGCGGACGGCGACGGCGACCTCGACGTCGTCGCGGGAGGAGCGCTCGGCGTCGACACGCTGTTCGTCAACGACGGCGCGGGGCACTTCGCGGCGCTCGGAGCCGGTCTCGCGAACCCGGGCGACGTGCGCGGACTCGTCTACCGGGACGTCGATCGCGACGGCGACCTCGACCTCGTCGCGGCCGTCTCCTGGTCAGCGGACGTCGTGCTGCTCCAGCACTGAGCCCGCGCCCGACGTCGCGTTCGTCGGTACGTCCCAGGCCTCGCCGATCGCGAGGGCGCGGAAGCGCTCGCGCGCGACGCCGCGCGCGTCGAGCGCCTGCTCGAGTTCGCGCACGGGCTGCAACGGTCCGTCGTCGGCGAGCTCGAAGCAGCCGAAGTGCACGGCGAGTCCAAAGGCTGCACCGACCTCGCCGAACGCCTCCACCGACTCCGCGGGATCGACGTGGACCGGCGACATGAACCAGCGCGGGAGGTACGCGCCGATCGGCAGGAGCGCGAGGCGCGGCGGTCCGAAGCGCTCGCGCACCTCCGCGAAGTGCGGCCCCGCTCCGGTGTCGCCCGCGAAGTAGATCGTCCCGCCGGGCGTCGCGAGCACGAAGCCGCACCACAAGGTCGCCATGCGATCGCCGATGCCGCGCCCCGAGAAGTGCTGCGCCGGGACGCAGGTCGCGCGCACACCTTCCGCGACGTCGAACGAGTCCCACCAGTCGAGGTCGCGACCTCCCGCGATCGACTCCTCCTCGAGCAGCGCCGCGTTGCCGAGCGGGAGCAGGATCGTCGGTCCGTCGCGCTCCGCGAGGCGCCGCAGCGTCGCGACGTCGAGGTGGTCGTAGTGGTTGTGCGACACGAGCACGAGGTCGATCGGCGGCAGGTCGTCGAAGTCGACGCCGGGCGGGGCGTGCCGGAGCGGTCCGGCGAAGCCGACGGGACTCGCGCGATCCGACCAGATGGGGTCGAGCAGGACGTTGAGGCCCGCGGTCTGCACCAGGACCGTGGCGTGGCCGACGAACGTCACGCGCAGCGCATCGCCCGCGACGCGCTCCTCCGGGACGGTCGGGACGACCTGCGGCGCGTAGTCGGCCCAACCGCCGCGCTCCCGACCGAGCTGCCACCTCGCGATGTCGATCGCGCCGTGACCGGGGAGCGGCACGCGGTTCGTGAAGCGCTCGCCGTCGAAGTGGTCGCTCACCGGGCCGCGGTAGCGGGGCGCGGCGAACAGGAGTCCCAGACCGAGCGGCAGTCCGACGACGAGCACGAGCGCCGCGAGCGCCGCCCGCAGCGCGCGCCTGCGCCACACGCGCCGCCCCCTCGGCGGCCGTCCTGCATCGTCCGGCTCCGCGCCCACGGCCAAGGTGTACGCCGCGGGCGCCGCGACGGACGCACGCGGGTCGCGAATCGGCCCGCCCCTGGCATCATCTCCGCCATGAAGCACGTGCTCTCACCGCTCGCCGCCCTGGCCCTCGTCCTGCTCCCGGCCTGCGCCTCGACCCACGGCCGCGTGACGGAGCGCACCGGGCTCGTCACGCTGCGCGGCAACCCCGTCACGCTGCTGGGCTCGCCCGTCTCGGTGGGTGAGTCCGCGCCCGACTTCGTCGTCGTCGCCGCCGACATGGGCGAGAAGCGACTCTCCGACTTCCGCGGGCGCACGGTCGTGCTCACCACCGTGCCGTCGGTCGAGACGAAGGTCTGCGACACCGAGACGCGCACGTTCAACGAACGCGCGACGTCGCTCGGCGACGACGTCGTCGTCCTCACGGTGTCGATGGACCTTCCGATGGCGCAGAAGCGCTGGTGCGCGGCGGCGGGTGTCGATCGCGTCGAGCTGTTGTCCGACTACAGGTACCGCTCCGTGTCGGACCTGTACGGCGTGCGCATCCGCGAGAACGGGCTGCTCGCGCGAGCGGTCTTCGTGATCGACCCGCAGGGCGTGCTGCGCTACGAGCAGATCGTCCCGGAGGTCGCGACGGAGCCGGACTACGACGCCGCGCTCGCCGCGGCGGCCGAGGCGGCGGGCTGATCCCGGCGCGAGCGCGCGCCGTCGCGCGGCGTTCCGCATCCGCGCGTCGCGCTCGGACGAACGCCTGGTCGTGCGGACGGACGAGCTGGAACCGCGACTCGTGCTCCTGACGGGGGCCACGGGCTACGTCGGAGGACGGCTCCTTCGTCTCTTCGAGGAACGCGGCGCGCGGCTGCGCTGTCTCGCGCGGCGCGCGCGCGTCCTGTCGCCCCGCGTCGCTCCGAGCACCGACGTCGTGGAGGGCGACCTCCTCGACCCCGCGACGCTCGGTCCGGCTCTTCGACGGTGTCGACACCGCCTACTACCTCGTGCACTCCATGGGCGCGGGCCCCGGCTTCGAGGAACGCGACCGTCGAGCGGCGCGCCACTTCGCGCAGGCCGCGCGCGCGGCGGCGTCCGGCGGATCGTCTACCTCGGCGGACTCGGCCGCGGCGACGACCTCTCGCCCCACCTTCGCAGTCGCCACGAGGTCGGACGCATCCTTCTCGAGTCGGGCGCGAGGTCGTCGAGTTGCGCGCCTCGATCGTGATCGGTTCGGGAGCCTCTCGTTCGAGATGGTCCGCGCCCTCGTCGAGCGACTGCCGATCATGGTCACGCCCCGCTGGGTCGATGTCGCGGCCCAGCCCGTCGCCGTCGAGGACCTGCTCGCCCTCCTCGTGGAGGCGGGGGACGTCGACCTCGACGGCTCGCACGTCTTCGAGATCGGCGGTGCGGACCGCGTGACCTACGGCGACCTCATGCGCGAGTACGCGCGACAGCGCGGGCTCTCGCGCGATGATCCGCGTCCCCGTCCTGACGCCGAGACTCTCGAGTCTGTGGCTCGGACTCGTCACGCCGCTCTACGCGCGGGCTCGGTCGCGCCCTGATCGAGTCGATCGTGCACCCCACCGTGGTCGTCGACGACTCGGCGAGTCGCGTGTTCACCGTGCGACCGCGCGGCGTGCGCGAGGCGATTGCGCGCGCCCTGGTCAACGAGGAGCGGGAGGTCGCGGAGAGCCGCTGGTACGACGCCTTCTCGTCGGGAGGCGCCTCGCACGGTTCGGAAGGCGCACACTTCAACGCCGTCTCTCCGACGTGCGCGCGAAGGTCGTGGACGCGTCGCCCGACCGCGTTCCGACCGATCCGGCGGATCGGCGGGGACACCGGGTGGTACGCCTACGACTGGCTCTGGAAGCTTCGCGGCGCGCTCGACCTGCTCGCCGGCGGCGTCGGTGTGCGACGCGGCCGGCCGTCGCCCGACCAGCTGCGTGTCGGTGACGCGCTCGACTTCTGGCGCGTCGAGTCGTTCGAGCCCGACCGCGTCCTGCGCCTGCGAGCCGAGATGAAGCTGCCGGGGCGCGCGTGGCTCGAGTTCGAGGTCGCGCCACTGGCGGGCGGCAGGAGTGAGATCCGCCAGACCGCCTTGTACGACCCGGTCGGGCTCCTCGGGCTCGCGTACTGGTACGCGATCCTGCCGCTGCACCGTGTCGTCTTCCGCGCGATGCTCGAGGGCGTGGCGAGCGCCGTCGACTCGTCGCGCGACGGGAGCGTCAAGCCGCGCGACGGAGCGAACGCGACGTGACCGACAGCGCGCGGAATGCCGCGCCGCCGTCGCTCACGACGACCGCGTGGTTCCTCGGGACGACCTCCCAGCCGGGATCGTCCGAGAGGCGCTCGGAACTCACGATCACCGCGCCGCCCGACTCGTCCGGCGCGACCATGCGGCACACGCCGCCGTCGCAGACGTAACGCCGACCGCGGTGCACGTACAGCGACTCGCCGTCGTAGTCCTCGAGCGTGGTGAAGCGCGTCACGACGGCGCACTCGCCGTTCGTGACGGCGAAGTTGAGGTAGCTCGCCTCGCCGCGACCGAACTCGGCCGACAGTGCGACCAGCGTGTCGATCGTGCGCTCCACCGCGTCGAACAGCGCGAACGGCGACGGCACGTCGGCGTGTCCCAGCTCGTCGAGCAGCAGCGCGAAGGCGTGCTCCGAGTCGGTCGAGCCCTCGATCTCCTCGAACGCGCGGTCCGAGAGGCGCTCGACCAGCTTGCGCCTGAAGTGCGTGAATCCGCCGACGTCGCCGTTGTGCATGAACGCGAAGGGGCCGGAGCGGAACGGGTGGCAGTTCGCCTCGTTCACCGCGCGCACCTGCGTCGCCGCGCGGACGTGGGCCAGCACGGTCCGGCTCTTCACGACCCGCGCGAGGTCCATGAGGTTCCGGTCGTTCCAGGCCGGCGTGATCATGCGGAACGCGGCGGGCTCACGCGTGATCTCGGGCGCGTACCACGCCACCCCGAACCCGTCGCCGTTGAGCGGCTCCTCGCGGTCGGTCGCCGCGAAGCTCTGGCGGATGAGGGAGTGCGCGGGCTCCGTCAGGAGCGAGGACAGGAGCAGGGACGGACCGTGGTAGAACACGAAGCGACACATGGCGCCTGATTCGTACCGCGGAGGGTCCGGGATGGAGGGGAGCATCGGAACGACCGCACGGAACGTCGCGATCCTGGTCGCGACCGGCCTCTGTGCCCTCGCCGGCGCGGCACCGGCCGACGCGGGCCGCGCCGTCCGGCCCCAGGAGGAGGGGTCGCCCGACGACCTCCCCGTCGTCCGGGTCGAGCACGACGACACCCGGGTCGACCGGTCCTGTCGACTCGTGTTCCCGGACGAGCCGGTGCTCGACGCGAACGGCGACGGGGTCGTGCACGTCGTCGGCAACGACCTCGTCGTCGTCTGCGAGGGGCGGCTGCGCGGCGCCGCGCCGGGGACGAGACCCGACGCGTACGAGGGCGTCGGCATCGTGCTGCGCGGGCAGCGCAACGAGCTCACCGCGCCGCGCGTCAGCGGCTTCCGCGTCGGCATCCGCGTCGAGCGCAGTTTCGCCGCGCACGTCGTCGACGCGGACGTCTCCGACAACCGACGGCAGCACCTCGGCTCGACCTGGGAGCGCGAGGACGGCGCGGACTGGCTCTGGCCGCACCGCAACGACGAGGGCGAGTGGGCCGCGAACTACGGCGCGGGGCTCCTCGTCCACGACTCGCGCGGGACCGACGTCGTGCGTCTCGTCGCGCGCGACGTGCAGAACGGCATCGTGCTCGACCGCGCGACGAACAGTTCGGTCATCGGCTGCGACGCGTCGTTCCTCTCCGGCTGGGGCCTCGCGCTGTGGCGCTCGTGCGACAACCGGATCGTCGGGAACCGCTTCGACTTCTGCGTCCGCGGCTATGCGCACGGCCGCTACAACCGCGGGCAGGACTCGGCGGGCGTCCTCCTGTTCGAGCAGTCCTCGCGCAACCGCTTCGAGGCCAATTCGATCACGCACGGCGGCGACGGCGTGTTCGGGTTCGCGGGGCGCGAGGCGCTCGGCGAGGAGGGGGCCGACGTGCCGGGGTTCGACCACGAGAGGTCGGGCTGCAACGCCAACACGTTCGAGTCGAACGACCTCTCGTTCGCTGCGGCGCACGGGCTCGAACTCACGTTCTCGTTCGACACGCTCGTGCGCGGCTGCCTGTTCGAGCGCAACGCGATCTGCGGCATCTGGTACGGGTACGGCCGCGACTCGCAGTTCACGCTGGACCGTTTCGTCGGCAACGGCGAGGCGGGATACGGCGCGGAGCGCGGCGGCGTGTGCGCCGAGCACGGCCAGCGCCTCTCCTTCTCCGCGTGCTCGTTCGAGGACAACGCCCTGGACCTGCGCTTCTGGACGGACGCCGACCCGAACATGGCGGAGCTGCCCTGGGTGCGCGCGAACGGACGCGGTGCGCGCGACAATTACGTGTGCGGCAACCTCCACGACGGCGAGGGACCGCGCATGGAGCTCGACGGCGCGGCGCGCACCGTCACCGACCTCGCCGACGACCGCATCGCGGCGGACGACGAGAGTCGCGCGAGCATCCGCAGGCTCGACGGCGACAAGGGCGCCGCGGCCGTGGCGCGCACGATCACCGCGGAGCTCCTCGAGCGCGTGCGCACCGGGGCGCTCCGCGCGCGCGGCGTCGAACCGCTCGACCTCGGCCCGCGGCCGCGCGGCCGCGAGTACGTCGTGATCGGCGAGTGGGGGCCCTACGACTGGTCGCAGCCGATGCTGCAGCCGCTCGAGCGCGGACCGTCGCTGCACCGCTACCGACTCCTCGGTCCGGAGGGGACGGCGCTCGACGCGTTCGAACTCACGGAGGGCGGCGACGACGTCGTCGCGACGGTCGAGCGCGCGGAGGACGGCCCGGTCGGTCCCGACGGGATCGCGAGCGCGGTGGTCACGATCCGGCCCGCGCGCGACGGCACGACCGCGAGGTACGCCTTCCGCGCGCGCTCCGGCGCGAGCGAGTTCACGGGTGAAGGCGTGCTGCTCGGACAGGCCTGGGACGTGCGCTTCGCGCGTTGGACGGTCGACCCGCGCGAGGACGCGAGCGAACTCGATGCCGCGCTCGACGAGGCACCGTCCTTCCGCGTTCCCGAGCTGCGACTCGACTTCGGGGGCGGTCGGCCGGTGATGGCGCTGCGGGCCCTCGGTGTCGACACCGTCGGGCCGGTGGAGTCGATCGGAGCGGAGCGTTTCGGGACGCTCGCGCGGACGTCGATCGAACTGCCCGCGGGCACGTGGCGCATCGCCACGCTGAGCGACGACGGCATCCGCGTGCTGCTCGACGGGGAGGTGGTCGTCGACGACTGGACCTGGCACGGGCCCACGGAGCACGACGCCGAGTTCACGCTCGCCGAGCCGCGCGAGGTCGAGCTCGAGGTGCGGCACTTCGAGCTCGACGGCCACGCCGTGCTGCACGTCGTGCTCGAGCCGGTCCGCGTCGGAGCGGGCGATCAGCCCTCGAAGCGGTAGCTGCTCGCCAGTTCGAGATAGCGCGCGGCCTCGTCGAGGGCCTGTTCGCGCTCGTCCTCCGTCGCGTCCGCCGCGCGGAACAGGTCGACCTTGCAGCGGATCAGCGCGCGGTGTGCCGCGTAGAACGGCACGAGTCGCGCGAGCTCGGCGTCGCCCGAGACCTCGGCGTAGAGCTCGACGAGTCGGCGCGCGTGCTCGGCGTGCCCGCGCTGCTCGAGGTCCATCACGAGGAAGGCCACGTCGCAGGCGACGTCGTCGGTCCTGAGGTCGAGATCGAACTCGACGCAGTCGTACACGAAGACCTCGTCGCCGACGAGGCAGACGTTGCCGGCGTGCAGGTCGCCGTGCCCCTCACGGATGCGCCCTTCGCGCACGCGGCGCTCGAGCAGTTCGGTGTGCTCGGCGACGAAGCGTGAGAAGCGGCGCCGCAGCTCCTGCACGGCGTCGGGGTCGACGCGACCGCGGTGGGGGAGCGCGACCTCGACGAGCTGACGCGCGTTCTCGTCGAGCTTCTCCGCGACGTGGGCGGGTGTACCGTGCGACGCCTCGCGTGCGCCGTGCGCCGCGTTCGCGTGGAAGGTCGCGAGCTTCTTCGCGACGCGCCGCAGGTCGCCGTCGTCGATCGCGTCCTCCGCGATCAACACGTCGAGCATGCGCTCCGAAGGGAGGCGCCGCATCTCGACGACGAAGTCCACGACCTCGCTCTCGCCCGGCGTCGCCCCGTCGACGTGCAGCGAACCGTCGGCGCGCCGGCGCACCGCGCGCACGCCGAGGTACATCGAGGGGCTCGTGCGCCGATTGAGGCGCAGCTCGTCCTCGCACAGCTCGCGGCGCCGCGCGAGTGTGGTCTGGTCGGTGAAGCCGAGGTCGACCGGCTTCTTCAGCTTGTAGACGCGCTCGCCGGCGAAGAAGAGCACCGACACGTGGGTCCGGCGCGTCGTGACGCGCTCCGCGGGCACCGGGAAGGCCTCGGGGCGCGAGAGGCCCTCGGTCAGGGCCGCGAGGTGGGCCGCGTGCTCGGGGGTCGTCGCCATGGGGGCAGCATGGCCTCCGCGGGCCCCCGGGGACCACCCCGAAGGGTCCTCCCTGGGGCCGGGGAGCGGGGTCCCGGCGCTGCGCCCGAACCGAGCCCCGTTTCACCGATCGCTGCAACCCACGGCTAGGTTCCGAGTTGCGGCACAGCGGCTCCAAGAGCCCAAAAAGACAAAGAGGTCCCTTTGAATCCTGGTCGAGGAGTGGCATTGTGGACTTGGAAGTCCACTTCGCCGCAAAGCCCATGACCGTCTCCCAGACCGCCGAGTACGCCCTGCGCGCCGTCGTCTGGCTCGCCCAGAACCCGGGCGAGCCGCAGACGACGCAGCAGCTCTCCGAGGCGACCCAGGTGTCGGCCACCTACCTCCCCAAGGTGTTCCAGCACCTCATCCGCGCCGGGATCATCGCCGGCCAGCGGGGGGTGGGGGGCGGCTACACGCTCGTCGCCGACCCCGAGAAGTTGACGCTCCTCGACGTCGTGGAGTGCGTCGACCCGATCCCGCGGATCGAGACGTGTCCGCTCCGCCTGCAGTCGCACGGCGCGAACCTCTGCCCGCTGCACCGTGCGC
>JAWKUH010000070.1:0-11233 GCA_041398665.1 Planctomycetota bacterium
GAGCGCCTGCGCGGGGACGTTGCTCACGGTGCGCCTGCCCGCGCACGCCGACGGCACGGGGAAGTCGAACACCGCGAGGAACGGCGTCACGAAGTTGCGCCGCACCGAGAGGTAGATCGAGCGCCGACCTTCGCCGTCGAGCGGTCCGCTCTCGGAGGGTCGCCCGCGCCCGTTCATGAACGGCGTGAGGTGCACGGGCACCGACGGGCCGAAGCGGGTCTCGTCGAGCGAGCTGGAGACGAAGAGCAGCGCGTCGCGCACGCCCTCGGCCTCGACGCGGCGCACGTTCGCGCGCGCGAGGAGCACGTTCTCCGGGTCCAGTTCGCGCATCTCCGGCGTCGCCGCGGAGGAGCGCCGGTACGCGTCGGAGAGCAGGATGCGCCGCACGAGGCGCTTGGTCGACCAACCGTCCGTCGTGAAGTCGCGCGCGAGTCGGTCGAGCAGCTCCGGATGGCTCGGCTCCGCCCCCATCACGCCGAAGTCGTCGACGCTCGACACGATGCCGCGTCCGAACAGGTGGTGCCACACGCGATTCGTCCACACGCGCGCGACGAGCGGGTGGTCGGGCCGCGCGAAGGACCGCGCGAGTCCGAGGCGTCCCGAGCCGTCGCCGTCGTGCGCGAACGCGTCGCCGTCCTCGTGGAGCGTCGCGCGCACCGCGGCGAGGTCGCGGCGCGGCGCGGGCGCTCCCGGGCTGTGCGCGTCGCCGCGGCGCAGCACGTGTTCGTCGCGACCTTCGAGCTCGAGCGCGGCCGGCGCGATGGCGGACTCCGCTACGAGCGACGCGAGGATGGCCGATTCCCGCGCGCGCCACGACGCAAACCCGAGGAGCAGCGCGGCGTCGCGCCGCTCGCGGTGCGCCCCGCGCAGGAGTGCGTCGTCGCCGCGCGTGCACGCCGCGGGGAGCGGCGGCGGCGGAACGCCCGGCGGCAGGTCGACCACCTGCGCGACGGCGAGGTCGAGCGTGTCCCCGGTCGCCGTGAACTCGACGCGCACCATCGCGCCGTCGCGCTTGCGGAGGTCGTGCTCGACCCAGCGCCACTCGCCGCCGGTGTCGAACGAATTCAGCGCCTCGAGGTAGAGCGGCCCGCTCACCATGCGGTGCGAGTCGAGCGCCGCGTACACCTTCGCGCGACCGCGCACGAGGTACCACAGCACGCCGCCCTCGAGCTCGAACGTCGGCGTGACGAGCGTGCGTCCCGCCTGCACCCAGTCGAGTGCACCGCCGTGCCGTTCGCCGTCGGTGCGAAGCACGCCGAAGCCGGGCTCGGCCGCGGCGCACGCGACCTCGCGCACGCGCACCGCACCGTCGTCGCCGGGCTCGAGGTACGGGTCGCCGGCCTCGACGACGGCGAAGGCCGAGCCGTTCTGGATCAGCGGCGAACCGGCGCCGTAGTCGACGACGACGCGCGCCGGCGCGTCGCCGGGGTCCTCGAGCTCGGTCGTCCCGTCGGAGCGGGTCGCGCCGGCGAGCCGCGTCGCCGCGCGCGCGAGCTCCAGCGCTCCCTCCGCTCCGGCGAGGCGCTCGGCGAGCGCGAGTCGCAGCCCCCACCTCCCCGGCGTCAGCGCGCGATCGAGCGCGTCGGGCGACGGGTCGTCGCTCGCGACGATGTGGTCGAGCCCGACGTGACCCCAACCGCCCTCCTGCTCGTCGACCGCGACGATCCGCGCGCGCGCGCCGAGGTACTCGCCGAGGTCGAGCGTGCGCGGCGCGTAGGTGTTGGAGCGCCGACCCGACGTGCGCGCGACGACCTGCCACTCGCCGTCGCGCCGCACCTCGACGCGCACCTGCGTCGCGTCGTGGTCGCCGCCGCTGACGAGCAGGTGGAGGTAGCGGCGCCGCAGCGTGAAGGGCGAGCTCGTGAGCGTCCCCTTCGGCGCGTCGCCGGCCGCCGCGTCGCGCGAGTCGTGTCCGGCGTGCGAATTCAGGAAGTGCGTGCCGCGGAACGCGCGCACGTCGTGCCACGCCGGGCAGTCCTCGCGCGTCACCGCGCCAGGCGCGAACGCGTCGCCCCGTGCCGTCCACGGCGCGAGCGGTCCGTCGGCGGTCGTGAGGTCGCCGCTCTCGAAGTCCTCGAGCACGACGTCGAGCCAGGCGGCCTCCGGCAGCTCGTCGTAGGTCGTCCCGAGCCGATCGGCGCCCTCCTCCGCGTCGAGCAGCGCGCGCGCGTCCTCCTCGAGCGCACGGGAGGCCGCACGCTCGCCGTCGAGGAACGCGGCGACGGCGGCGCGCCGCTCCGCTCGACCCACGTCGCGCAGCGCGGCGAGGTCCGACGCGACGCGGCGCTCGACGTCGCGCGTCTCGAAGCGCACCTGCGAGTACGCCGTCGACAGCGCGAAGCCCGCCATGGCGTGGAAGTCCTCCGCCGAGATCGCGTCGAACTTGTGCTCGTGGCAGCGCGCGCACGCCACGGTCACGCCGAGCACGGCCTTGCCGAGCGTGTCGACCTGGTTCGCGACGCGGTCGCACTCGTCGGCGCGCGTGTCGACCGGCGAGTGCACGTCCTCGTAGAGGAACCACCACCCCGTCCCGAGGACCGACTCGTCGAACGTGTGGGTCGGGTCGAGCCGTGGCCCCTCCTCCGCGCTCCCGAGCAGGTCGCCCGCGACCTGCTCCATCACGAAGCGGTCGTAGGGCACGTCCGCGTCGAACGCGCGGATCACGTAGTCGCGGTACTGCCAGGCGTTCGGGATCGGGAAGTCGTACTCGTGCGCCTTGGTCTCGGCGTAGCGCACGAGGTCGAGCCAGCGGCGCGCCTCGTGCTCGGCGTGGCGCGGGTCGTCGAGCAAGCGGTCGCAGAGCGCTTCTCGTAGGCGTCGGGCGAGGCGTCGCGCTCGAACGCGAGGAGCTCCTCGGGTGTCGGCGGGAGCCCCGTCACCGCGTAGGTCGCGCGGCGCAGCCAGACCGACCTCTCCGCGTCGGGCGCGGGTTCGAGTCCCGCCGCCTCGATGCGAGCCAGGAGGAACGCGTCGAGCGGGTCGCGCACGCGATCCTGGTGCACGACCGCGGGAACGTCGGGATCGCCGAGCGGCTGCCAGCACCAGTGCGCCTCCCGCCGCGCCTCGAGGTCGAACGCTTCGGCGCGCGGCGCCGCCGCCTCGCCTCGGGCGGCCGCGCCGCGCCGCACCCACTCCTCGAGCGTCTCGATCTCGCGCGCGTCGAGCTTGCCGTCGGGCGGCATGCGCAGCTTCGCGTCGCCGTAGCGCACGGCGCGCAGGAGCACGCTGCCGTCGACGTCGCCCGGGGCGACGACACCGAGCTCGGCGATGCCCGCGCGGATGCCTCCGGTCGATTCGAGGTCGAGGTCCGCCTCGGGGAAGAGTCCGCCGTGGCACTCCGTGCAGCGCGCGGCGAGCAGCGGGCGCACCTCCGACTCGAACCAGGCCACGTCGTCGTCGCTCGCCCGCGCGCCCGACCCGACCGAGTCGTCGTCCGCGACGTGGACGGCCGCGACGATCGGGACGAGGAGAGCGAGGGCCGCGGCGCGGAGCATGGCGGTCGATCGTAGCCGCCGGGCCGACGACGCGCTCCGGTCAGTTCGGCCAGTTCGGCCCGAGGACGGACTGCGCGTAGGCGAACAGGTCGAGGGCCGCCATGGCGTTGGTCGCGTAGCCGAAGTTGAGAGGGAACTTCTCCGAGTAGTCGATCGAGAGGTCGTACAGCGAGACGAGGCCCGAGTCGTGGACGAGCTTCATCCCGTCGTCCCGCACCACGCACCAGCGGTCGGCGACCCCGTGGCCCGAGGAGAGCGACGTGAAGTAGTGGCACATGGAGTACGTCCTCGAGCCGACGCCTCCCGACAGCGTGCCCGAGAACGAGATCGAGTCGATCGCGTCCGGCGAGACGGGCAGTCCGGCGAGTTCGCAGACGGTCGCCGGGATGTCGGAGACCTGCACCAGGTCGGAGTCGAAGCCCGGGAGGACGCCGGGGCCCCACACGTAGAACGGGATGCGGACCCCGCCCTCCCAGGGCGTGCCCTTGTGACCGTTCCAGACGGTGTTCGGGCTCGACACGCCGCCGGGCGTCCCGTTGTCCGACACCAGGAAGACGTAGGTGTTCGAGAGGTCGACGTGGATCGCCACCTCCGCGAGCATGCGGTCGAGCCCCGCGATGTCCGCGAGATAGAAGTCTCTTTGCGTCTGTGGTGTCGGGTAGCCCGGCGGGAGCAGGTAGGACGGAGGCGGGTCGTAGGGTGTGTGCGGCGCGTAGACCGAGACGTGCGCGTACTTCGGCCCCGGCGTCGCGTCCCACCAGGCGCTCCACGACTGCATGACCGCCTCGCTCGCGTACTGCGTGCTGAGCGTCTCCACGCCGTCGTCGATCCTGGGCCAGTTGTAGTGGCTCCACGGGCCGGGAGGGAATTGCGCGGTGACGTTGGCCACGCGACCCGCTCTCCACACGTCGTAGCCGTGGATCCTCGCGGCCTCGACGATCGGCGCGGGCGCGAGTTCGACCTCGTTCGACACGTGCCACTTCCCGAACATGCCGGTGCTGTAGCCGCCGGCCTTCATGCTGTCGGCCAACGACTCGATCGACGGCGGCACACCCGGATCCGACGCGGACCCGAGGTCGACGCCGCTCACCTTGTCGCGCGAGGGAAGACGGCCGAAGTGGAAGCCGACGCGCGACGGCGTGCACGTCGGACACGCTCTCGCCTGGACGTACTTCCGCGAGAACTGCGCACCGATGTCGAGCAGCGGCGTCTGCGCCTCGAAGATGTCCTCCCAACCCACGTCGTCCCACACGAGGACGAGGAAGTTCGGCGGGTCGGAGGCGGGGGGCGGTGCGGCGGGCGAGGCGGAGCCGGCCGAGAGGACGAGGGTCGCGAGGAGCGGACCGAGACAAGGGTTCATCGAGGCTCCGAGGGCAGGGTTCCTGCCAAGCTACTCGGAATCGACGGGGGCGTGTTCGGCGCCGGGACGGGGCGCCGCGGAGCCCTGCACCGCGCCCGCACTTCCGTCCGCGGGCCGGAGTCGTCGCGGTCGTCGGAGCGTCGCGCGGCGGCGCCGGCCGGGGGTTCTCGTCTCCGTCGGGACGACCGCCGTGCGACCGTTCGCGTCCCTGCTCACGCTCGGACGCTGCGCTCGAACCGCCGCGACGCGGCGACGAGGACGACGACCAGCACCGCCAGGACGGCGACCGCGCCGCCGAGCAGGCGCAGCGCGAGACCCGACAGGATCGGCGGGTCGGGCCGCGTCACCGCCACGCCCTGCCACGCGCCGAGGTCGCGACGCGAACCGCCCGCGCTGGCGACGTGGGCGACGAGGTCGCGCAGCTCGCCCGCGTTCATGGCGTGCGTGAGCTGCGCCGGCATGGGCGAGCGCGGCGACGGTTCGACCGACACGAGGTCGCCGGGCGCGACGCGTCCGACGGCTCCGGGATCGAGCAGGTTCTCGACGTACTCGTGCTGCCCGTCCGCCGCGACACCGAGGTCGCGTGCGATGCGACGCGATCCGTCGGCGAAGCGGAACTCGTGCAGGCGGTACTGGTCGGAGACGTTCGCGTCGGGATCGAGCACCGCGACGAGCAGGTCGTGCAGCGTGAACTTCGTCGCCGCGCTCGTGAGGTCGGGGCCGACGCTGCCGCCCGAACCGCCGATGCGGTGGCAGTTCGAGCAGGCGAAGGCGAAGAGCTCGGCGCCGCGGACGAAGTCGGCGCCGGTGATGCGGCCCGTGAGCAACGGCTCGGCCTCGTCCACGGTCCACGCTCGGCCCGGTCCGCGCGGCGCGCGACCCGTCGCGGCGCTCCCCGCCCCGGGGCGCACCAGCAGGGGCTGGATCGCGAGGCGGGTCTCCGCGTCGCACGTCGCGAGCGCCTGCGCCTCGGCGCGGTCGAGGTAGCCGCCGAAGCTCACGCCGCCGTTCGCGCGGCGCGCCTCGTGCACCCAGCGGAACCAGCGCTCGCGCGTCGCGAGGCTCCACCCCTCCTCGACGTCGCGCAGCGCGAAGACGAAGCGCATGCCCTCGGTCGGCGGCGGGTTCGCGACGAGCGCGGCGATCGTGTCGCCGTACTGCGGGTTGCGCGCAGCGTGCTCGGTGAGGCCGTGGAGGTCGGGCGGCGGTGCGGACTCCGCGAGATCGAGCGTGCGTTCGACCACGCGCGGCGCGCCGAGGTGCACGAGCAGGATCGCGAGCTCGACGTCCGCCGCCGGGTCCGCGCTCGGGTAGAGCGGGTCGAGCCGCGCGACGAGGCGGTCGCGCCAGCGGACCGTGACCTCCGGTCGTCCGATCAGCGCCCACTGGTGCGCGCGCAGCCAGACCAGCCGGTCCGCGCGGTCGAGGGACCGCGGATCGAGGCTCCCGAGGCCCGCGAGCGCCGTGTCGACGACCGAGTCGTCCCGGCTCGTCGCGCGCAGCGCGGCGAGCCAGGCCTGCACGCGCGACCGCGGGCCCCCGGGGACCTCCAGTTTCGGCAGCCAACGCTCGAGCTCCTGGTGCTCGAGTCCGACGCGCGCGGCGTACCTCGTGCGCCGGTCGTCGTCGCCGAGCGCGGCGAGCAGCGCGTCGAGCTCCGCGTCCGACACCTCGGCGACGTGCGCGCGTTCGAGCTCCGTGCGCCGGCGCGCGGCGTCGCTCGGTTCGGGCCAGGTCGCGGGCTCCGTCGCACCGTCGCCGACGTAGCGCACGCGCAGGAGGTGCGAACTCGTGCGGCGTCCGCCCGTCGTGAGGTACATCGCGCCGTCGCTGCCGATCACGGCGTCGGTGAGCGGCAGCGCGCGTCCCGTCATGAACGGTTCGAGCTGCGCGGCGTGTCCCGCACCGTCGCTGCGCAACCTCGCGCGGTGGATCGTCCCGAACGTCCAGTCGAGCAGGTAGAGCGCGCGTTGGTCGTCGGGCGGGAACGCGGCGCCGGTGCCGAACAGCACGCCGGTCGGCGAGCCCGGTCCGACGTCGGCGACGGGCAGCGCCATGTCCTCGCGCCAGACCGGGAACTTGCCCGACCCGCTGCGCCAGCCGAAGTCGGCGCCGCTCGTCAACTCGACGAGTCGCGTCGGTCGGTACCACGGCGAGCCGAGGTCCCACTCCATGTCGGAGTCGGGGTCAGGATCCTCGCCGTCGGCGCGACGGCGAGGTCGTAGGTGCTGGGTGCGCAGACCCGCGGCGACCATCCCGGCGGCGCCGTTCGACGGATCGACCTCGAGCACGTAGCCGCCCGGAGCCATGACGCTGCGCGCGTGACCGTTCGGGTCCCACTGCGCGCCCCGAGCAGGCCCTCGGTCCACGACGTGGAGGGCTTCCACTTCCGCCAAGCGCTGCGAGCGCGACGCTCGTCCCCCGCTGCGAGCAAGGCCTCGATCTCGAGCAACTCGGGCCACTCCCGCTCGGCGGACGCATCCGCTCCACGGTCCGCGTCGCGCCTGTCGGAGCCCTTCTCCGATTCCTGGCCGAACGGCACGGCCGACGCGATCGTCCGCGTTGCGTTCGATTCGGCTGCGGTGGCCGGAGAAGCCTGCGCAGCGGTCGCGACGACGAGAACGACCGGCAGGAGGACGTGACGCATGGAATTGGGCAGGAACGCGTGGTCGCGACGAGCGGGGTCTCCGCAGTCTAGCGGCGGATCCCGCATGTCGCCGAGATCACCGCTCGCGCTCCAACGACACGGCTGGAGCCCTCGGTCACGTCGTGCTCGCGGTTCGACGCCACGTCCTCGACGGGGCGATCACGCTGCCGTCGGCGACCGCCGCGAGTCGGACTCGACGGCGCGCGCGCGGCCGGACGTGAGGGGCGAGGACGGGAAGCCGATTGCTCGGAACGCGCGCCGAGCGATCGGCTCGACACATCGGTCGTCCGGTCTCTCGTACGTCAGGAGCTTCGATCTCCAGGGATCGCACCTCACTCCGGCGCGCCCGTGAGCACCCATCCCGCCCAGTCGCGCACGGGGTGGCCTTCGGCGCGCAGCGCCATCTTCGCCGCCCACAGCGCGTCGGCCTTGCCGAGGTGCTCCTTCCAGAGCTTCGTGTAGAAGATCTCGAACAGCCGTCGTGTCGCCGCGTCGTCGACCTTCCACAGCGAACAGATCGCGGTGCGCGCTCCGGCCGCATGGAGTGCGGTCTGCAAGCTCTGGATCCCCTGACCCGCGCGGCGGATGCCGACGTTGGTCTCGCAGGCCGAGAGCACGGCGAGTTCGCAACTCGTGAGGTCGAGCGAGCCGAGCTCCTCCGCCGTCAGGGTGCCCTCGGCGCCTCCGTTCGCACCGGCCAGTGCGAGGCCGCAGAGCGTCTCCGGCAGGAAGCTCGTGACCACGTCGTTCGCCCGTTCGACGGACACTCGCGAAACCACGCTCGCGCCGTCCCCGGAACCGTCGAGCAGAGTCTCAGCAGCCGATCCTGGCGTGAACCAACCGTGCGTCGCGAGATGCACGTAGTGCGCGCCGACGACGGCATCCGAGAGTGCGGCCTTGGTCGCTGCGGAGCCGGAGAGCGATCGCGGCTCTCGATCGTTCGCCTCCTCGAACGACTGCGCGACCGCGGCGACCTCCGCCGTCGCGCCAGGAAGGGGAACGAACTCGCTGTTCCGAGGTACCGCACGTGGAGACGGGTCGCCGGGCGCTTCCGACAGCTCGCCGTAGTCGACACCTCCCACGACCAACATCTCTACGGAGCCTTCGTGCGACGACGGCGCCGGGCCCCCGTGCCGCACCGTGGCGCCGGCGGAGATCGTGTAGAGATCGCCGACCACACCGCCGTCGCGGGGCAGAGCGTCGAACGGCACGAGGTGGAGCGCGTCGTCGAGCACGAGTCGGAACCTCCGAACCTCGGGAACGTCGGCGAGGATCGGATCGAGGATCGCCCGGCGCAGGCGCACGCCTGCCTCGACCGAGTCCTCGGGCGACGGATCGGCCGCCTCGAGTCCCAGACCTCGCGCGTCGATCGCCTTCCCGATCGAGAGGCGCCAGTCGGCGACCGCCTCTTCGATCGCTCCCGCAGGTCCCAGCTCGAGCCGCCGGATCTCGGCGTCCGGGGTGACGACGAACGCCAGGAAGGACTCCGTCGACGGAGCCGTTCCGTCCGGCCCCGCCGCTTCGTCGAACCTCCAGTAGCGCCAGAAGCTGACGTGTGCCTCGTCGGGTGCGAGTTCGCGCGCGATCGAGGCCGCGGTGACGAGGCCGAGGTCGAGCCCGCGTTCGACGACGGTCTTGCGGACCCGCGCCTCGAGATCGTCCCGTCGCCGCGAGAGCTCGAGGAGTTCCGCCGACCACAGGTCGACCTCGGCGGCATCGACCGGAGCCGACGCTCCGGCCCCGGCCAAGCGCGCCCTCGTGTCGGCGAGTTCCTCGATGGTGCGCGCCAGTTCGGGGATCTCGCGTGCCGTGCGAGCGATCGCCGCGTCGCGGACCGACAAGGAGCGCAGGAGTTCGAGTGCCGCGAGCAGCTGCCGGTCGAAGGGCTCGCCGCCCTCCGCCGCGACGAGTTCGCTGTAGTACGCGAGCCACTCGACGCGAGACAGCTCGCGCGCGGCGGCTGCACGCACGAGTCGCGGAGATCCGACGACGACCGAGGCCCCACGGTCGATCAGAGCCTCGAGGTATGCGTCGCTCGCCGCGGCGAGCTCGTCGATCCGACCGACGTCCTCGAGGTGGGAGATCAGGTTGAAACGGGCACGCAGCAGGTCGGGGTGGTCGGGCGGCACGAGTCGTTCGAATCCGTCGACGGCCTCGCGAACGAGTTCGAGTGCGCGTTCGGCATCGCCCAGCGCGCCGCGCGTCACCGCCAGGTTCAACTTCGCCGCGACGACGTCCGGATGCCCGCTCGGCTGGGTCCGCTCGAAGGCTGCGAGGACCTCCTCGGCGAGGGAATCGGCCCTCTCGATCTGCCCGAGATCCCGGAGGGTCGTCGACAGGTTCTGCTTCGCCCCGACGACGTCGGGGTGGTCGCGATCGTGAGTCTCGAGTAGACCGGTCAGAACCTCCTCCTCGAGCGAGAGCGCCTCCTCGTACCTCGCCATGGATCCGAGAACCATCGCGTAGATCTGCTTCGCCTCGAGCAGCTCGGGATCGGTCGGAGCGAGAACTCGCTCGCACACCGCGTGCAACCCGGCGGCCAGTGGGAGCGCTCCTTGGTAGTCGCCCAGGCGGTAACGCGTGAGGACGACGGCGTAGGTCGCGGCGCGTCGATCGGGATCCGCGGCGGCGAGTTGCTCGGAGAGCCCGGCGAGCGCTTCCGCCTCGAGCGCGAGAGCACCCTCGAGATCGCCGAGCTCGAAGAGGAGAGCACCTACGAACCTCTTGGTCTCGAGCAGCTCGAGGTCGGTCGACTCGCGCGTGCGGGCGAATCGTTCGAGCTGGGACCGTCGGACCTCGAGCGCGCGCTCGTACCGACCGGCGCCGATGAGCGCGTTCGCGAGCGAACGCTCGATGGTCGCGACCTCGTCCGAGTCCGGTCCGAACCGGTGCGCCCAGTGCGGCAGCGTGTGTTCGAGCAGCGCAGCGGCGGCGTCCGGTCGGGCGTCCCGTTCGAGCGAGGACGCGAGACCGAACGTACGTCCGAGCTCCTCGTGCTCGAGGAACTCGGGTGCGCCCGGTCGCTCGGCCGTCTCCAGCTCGACGACGCCGTCGATGTCCCCGGACTCCAGTCGAAGTTCCGACAGGCGTCGCATCGCACGGAGCACCGCATTCGCGTCCGGCGGAACGGCGCGACAGCGAGCAGCGTAGGCCTGCTCCTGGAGCATCCGTGCGCGTTCGAGATCACCTGTTGCCTCCACGGCGATCGACAGGTTCTCCCTCGCGCGCAGGAAGACGTCCTCGTCCTCTCGGCCGAGTACCTCGCCCTCGGCGAGGATCCCCTCGAAGAGATCGATCGCTCGGTCGTCGTCGCCCGTGGTGAAGGTGGCGGCGGCCACCTGCCGCCGCGCCTCGAACACATCCGCATCGTCGGGATCGCGCGACGACTCGAGGATCGACAGAATCGTTCGGCTGAGTTCGAGCGTCGCTGCATGGTCGCCGAGCTCCCAGTGAGCGTCGGCGACGTCGCGCATGGCCTCGACGACCAACGAATCACTCGGATCGGACGTTCGCAGGAGCTCCGCGAGGATCCACTCCCGCAGCTCGAGACTGTCTCGATCGCGTCCCAGCGCCGTCGCGGCCGCGTCGAGCCTGTGGGCGAGATCGAGGCGCCGCTCCGGCACGACGCTCTCGACGAGCTCGACCCGGTCGGCCTTCCACTTCCGCCAAGCGCTGCGAGCGCGACGCTCGTCCCCCGCTGCGACCAAGGCCTCGATCTCGAGCAACTCGGGC
>JAWKUH010000071.1:0-10239 GCA_041398665.1 Planctomycetota bacterium
CGCCGCGCCGTGGACGATGCCCCTCTCGCCGAGGACGGCGCGCAGTTCGTGCAGGAGTCCCGCCTCGAGCGGCATCGCCGCATTGTCCGCTCGGAGCGCCGGGAGTAAAGGCGGGGAAAAGGGGTCCCTGTCGTGGGGCGCGTGCGCGAGCCGGACGGGAGCCTTTCCGTCGGTGCCCGAAGCGCCCGGGGTCGCGGCGGCCCTGCGGGCCGCGGAACCACGGAGCACACGAAGGAACACGAAGGGATCTTCTCCGTGTGCTCCGTGTGCTCCGTGTGCTCCGTGTGCTCCGTGTGCTCCGTGGTTCCACCCGCGCGGCCGGAAGGCCGCGTGCACCCTCCGGAGCCGGGCGGCTCAGAAGTCGATCCGCCGCACGCGCCACATCGCTCCCAGCACGAGCAGCACACAGAACACGATCGACGAACCCAGCGAGTAGAGCGGGCTGTAGCCGAGGCGCTGCTGCGACCACGTGAAGCGTCGGACGTACGAGGTCACAGGGTTGCCGCCGGTGACGTCGACCTCGTCGGCGGGGACGAGCGACACGCTCTGCGCCCAGGTCGGTGGCCAGGAGAGCTCCGGCTCCTCGAGCCCGGCCGCCTTCGCCTCGTCCTCGACGCGGTCGCGTTCGCGCGAGTCGGTGCGCCGCGCTGCCGTCCAGACCGCGACGTCGTCGGGGGAGATCTCGAGGTACACGACCGTCCCCGCGACGACCGTGCGCGTGCGGCGCTCGCCGTCCGGCTCGAAGACGACCTCGTTCTGACCGTACGGGTTCTGCAGCGCGACCGTGCCGTCGAGTTGTCGGTAGAGCGGTGCCGCGTCGTCGCCGATCGGAACTCCTCCGAGCAGCCGGCGCTCCTCTCGCGTGACTCGCTTGCGCAGGAGCTCCGTGAGGTGCGCGGAATCGTTCGTCTTCGGCAGCACGAGGTGCGCGACCGTGAACGCGCGGTGGAACGCGGTCTGGATCGGGCCCGGCTCCTCACCCTTGCCCAGGACCTCGTGCTCCTGTGCGTAGTCCATGAACATCCAGATGTTGTGGACGCCCGACAGACCGATCCAGCTCACGATCGTGAGCAGCAGCGTGGCGACGCTCGATCGCGTCAGCGCACCGAAGAACGTCGAGAATGCAGCCAGGATCGCGAACAGGTAGATCAGCATCGGCGCCGACCACAGGAAGCGCGGGTTCGTGTAGCCCGACGAGACCGCGAAGCCCGCGTACATCCCGCCGACCAGCACGACGGACAGGAGCCCGACGAACAGCACCGACGCGAAGTAGCGCGAGATCACGAGCAGGCCGCGACTCACCGGCTTCGAGAACAGCGTGTCCGCCGCACCCTTCTCGAGCATGCGCGGCACGAAGAACCCCGTCGCGACCACGGCGATGAACACGCCGAAGCTCCCCGCGATGGCCTGCGTGAAGAGGCTCTGGAAGCCCTCGACGATCGCGTCGCGCGGGCTCGTGCCGCCGACGACGGGGAAGAGGAAGCCCATCGTCCCGAGGAACTTCGAGTAGCTCGTGCTCATGAGCCCGAACAGGAAGTCCACACGGTCCTCCTTGAAACCCACGGCGAACGTGAGCAGCACGAGGACGAGCACGATGACCAGCAGGATCCGGAAGACGAGGTTGTCCGCCACTTGGAGGTAGGCGTCGCGCACCAGGGCGCGGTAGACCTCGCGGCGATCGAGTCCCTCGTGGTTCGAGTCGTTCATCGCTTCGCCTCCTGTTTGCTCTGCGCGACCACGAGGTCGATGAACGAGGCCTCGAGCGAGAGGCGTTCGGGACGCACCGCGCGGATCGAGACGCCGCCGGCGCGCAGCGCGTCGATCACGGCGTCCGTGCGCTCCGTGTCCATGCGGCAGACCAGTGCGCGCTCCTTCTCGTCGAGCGATTCGACGAGCGGCGCGACGATGGAGCGCGCGCGCTCGCTCCCGGCTCCGAGGTCGAAGGTCACGAGGCCGGTCGACGGCGTGAGCTCCTCGATCGTGCCCTCGCGCAGGACCTGGCCCTTGTCGATGATGACGATCCGGTCGCACATCTGCTCGACCTCCATCAGGAGGTGCGAGTTGATGAAGACCGTCACGCCCTGCGCCTTGAGCTTCGCGATGACGTCGCGGATCTGCGCGCGGCCCACGGGGTCGACGCCGTCCGTCGGTTCGTCGAGGAAGACGAGCTCGGGCTCGTGGATCAGGGCCTGCGCGAGGCCGATCCGCTGTTGCATGCCCTTGCTGTACTCCTTGATCTTCCGGTGCGCGGCGTCCGTCATGCCGACGGCGTCGAGCATCGCGGGGATGCGCGCCTCGAGCCACGAGCGCGAGCGGCCGCACAGACCGCCGAAGAGCTCGAGCACCTGCCTACCCGTGAGGTAGGGCGGGAGTCGGTGCGCCTCGGGCAGGTAGCCGACCTTCCAGCGCGACGACGGTCGCCCGGCGCGCTCGCCGAAGAGCGAGGCCTCGCCCTTGAAGTGCGTGGTGAGTCCGAGGAGGACCTTGATGAGCGTGGTCTTGCCCGCACCGTTCGGCCCGAGCAGGCCGAAGACGGAGCCCGGTTCGACCGCGATGGACACGCCGCGCAGCGCCTCGAAGCCCTTGCCGAAGAGCCCCTTGCGGTAGCGCATGCGCAGATCCCTGACGTCGATGATCGCGCTGCTCATGTTCGTTCGAGCATGGCGGCTCGCGCCGCTCCGATCCAGCCCGCGGCGTTGTCGAGCACCGCACGGCGCAGTTCGATCTCCTCGACGCGCCCTCCGTAGCTGGCCTGGTCGATGCCTCTGCGCACGCCCGGCTCCATCAGTTCGAGCGCGGCGGAGAATCCTCCGCCGAACACGAAGGTCCGGATGTCGAGCAGGTCGACGGCGATGCCGACGCCGCGGCCGAGGTCGACGCCGATCGCCTCCAGGAGGTCGCGTTCGGCGCCCGGTCCGCGCTCCGCCGCGGCGGTCAGCGCCTCGACGTCGCCCGGCGCGTGGCGGGGGAGTCCCGCTTCCTCCGCGCGCCGTCGCGCTGCGGTGGCCGACGCGAACGTCTCGAGGCAGCCCACGCGGCCGCAACCGCACACCGGGCCCGTGTCGTGCACCTTCGTGTGTCCGATCTCGCCGGCCATGCCGCGGCCGCGCCAGAGCCGGTCGCCGAGGACGATGCCGCCGCCGATCCCGGTGCCGAGCGTGACGACGAACAGGTCCGCGCGGTCCCGTCCCGCGCCGAGCCACGACTCGCCGAGCGCCGCCGCGTTCGCGTCGTTCTCGACGTGCACGCGATCCTCGGAGAGCCCGAGTCGTTCCGCGATCGCGCGGCGCAGCGGACGGCCGTCGATCCAGGGCAGGTTGGGCGACTTCTCGATCGCGCCCGCCGCCTCGTCGAGGAGCCCCGGCACGCCGACGCCGACGAGCTCGAACGGACCCATCTCGCGCGCCAGTTCGCCGATCGAGTCGACGAGCGCGTCGAAGCTCTCGACACCGCTGCGTCCGCGACGGTGCGCGTCGAGCTCCTTCCCGCTCGAGTCGATGCGACCCGCCTTCACCGCGGACCCGCCGATGTCGATGCCGAGCACCGCGACCGGCCCGCGTCCACCGCCGTTCGTCGAGCCCATCGCGCGCTCCCGCGTCAGCGCCCGCGGATGCGGCGCGTCACGCGACGGTACGCCTTGAGGTACTCCTTCGCGGCGTTCTCCCACGAGAAGTCCTGCTCGAGGCAGCGCTTCACGAGCGCGGGCCACTTCTTCGACGCGAAGTGCTCGGACGCGCGCAGCGTCGCCTCGAGCAGTCCGTCGCCGGTGTAGGGCGAGAAGTGGAAGCCGAGTCCCTCCGCCGGCGCCTCGTCGACGTCGCGGATGGTGTCCTCGAGCCCGCTCTGCGCGTACACGATCGGGACGACGCCGTAACGCAGCGCGATCCCGAACAGCGGGTTCGAGGGCTGGTAGTGCGACGGCATCAGCATCAGGTCGGCGCCGCCCATCAGGCGGTGCGCCGCCGCTCCGTCGTAGCTCGAGAGCACGCGCATGCGGCCGACGAACGTCGTCTCCATCGTGCGCAGGCGCTTGGTGACGTCCTCGCCGCCCGCGCCCATCACGACGAGTTGCACGTCGCGCTCGAGGATCGGCGCCATGACCTCGGCCAGGAGGTCGAAGCCGCTGTCCGCGTCCCAGCGACCGATGTGGCAGGCGAGCGGAGCCTTGGGGTCGATGTCGAGCTTGAGCGCGGCCTGGACCGCTGCCTTGGAGTCGAGCTTGCCCGACGGGTCCTTGGCGTCGAACCGGCGCGGCAGCAGCGGGTCCTTCGACGGGTCCCAGGCCTTGTAGTCGATGCCGTTGTGGATCCCGACGATCTCCTTCTTGCGGCGCGCGAAGGTCTCCTCGAGTCCGTAGCCGCGGTCGCGCTCCTGGATGACCTGCGCGTGGTACGGCGAGTGCGTGCCGATGATCGTGGCGAACTCGGCGCCGGCCTTCAGGAAGTTGACCTTGCCTGCGAGCTCGACGCCCTCGACGGTGCGGAAGTACTCGTGCGGGACGCCGATGCGCGCGAGCACCTCGCGCTCGAACGTGCCCTGCATCGCGAGGTTGTGCACCGAGAGGAAGGTGCCGGCGCGACAGGCCGCGTTGTCCTTCGTGCTCTCGTCGTCCGGTTTGTCGAGGTACTCGAGCTTGTGGATCAGCGGCAGGATCCCGCCGGTCCAGTCCATGACGTGGATCACGTCGGGCGCGAAGTCGAGCTGCGGGAAGCTCGCGAGGACGGCGCGCGAGAACGCGGCGTAGCGGCGCCAGTTGTCCTGGTAGGGCCCCTGTTCGTTGCCGTAGGGGTGCTTGCCCTCGAAGAACCTCGGGTGGTCGAAGAGGTAGACCGGGAGGTCGCCCATCGTCCCGTGGTGGATCCGGAACGTCTGCGGTCCCTCGAAGTCCGGAACCGTCACCGACCGGAGTTCGTCCAGTTCGGACAGCGCGTCGACCTGGAGCTCCACCGTCCAGGGAATGAACACGCGCGCGTCGCTGCCCGCGTCGCGCAGATGGCGCGCGAGATCCTGCGCGACGCTCGCGAGGTTCGTACGGCGGACGAGCTGCTGGAGCTCGGGAGTGACGAAGGCGACCTTGACCAAGGCGTGTCCCGATCGGGGGGCCCGCGGGATCGGGGTGGGCACGAGGGGCGTCGCGCGCCCCGCGGCCCGGGAATCCTACTGGAGGGCCCCCCGAACCCCGATCGAACCCCCTCGGATGGGAGGTTGGCCCCCTTGTCCGGGACAGATCTTGCCGGATTCGAGAACCGGGACGTGGGGGCGGGAGCCGCCGGGACGCCCGCCGGCGCGCCCTCCGCTCAGCGGTCGGCCTCGCTCGAGTAGCCGAGCGCCTCGAGTCGCGCGCGTTCCGCCGCGTCCATCGCGCGCTCGGGAGCCGGTCCGCGGTAGCGGTGTCGCCACTCCTGGACGAGGTCGCGCAGCTCCTCCGCGCGCTCGTCCCAACGGATGGGTTCGAGCTCGAGCGGGTCGTTCGAGAGGTCGTAGTACTCGGGTTCGCGACCGAACTTCTTCGCGCGGTTCGGACTCGGTAGGTGCAGGCGCCAACGGTCCTCCGTGGTCACCGCCGTGACGCGCGAGCACGTCGTGAAGATGTCGCGATCGTCGGGCGGCGGTGTGCCGCCGCCGAGCAGGGCGAAGCCCGTCGTGTTCGGCGCAGGGTCCAGACCCGCGAGCGCGAGCAGCGTCGGCGCCACGTCGGCGCCCGCGACCGGTCGATCCACGACACCGTCGATCGCGATCCCCGGGCCGCGGAACACGAGCGGGACGTGCGTCTGCTCGGAGTACACCTGGACGCCGTGCGACTGGTAGAGGTCGGGGAACGGGTCGTGCGACTTGCGCTGTTCGTCGGGCGCGAGGTAGCGCTGCCAGAGACCTTCGCCGTGGTCGGAGGTGATCGCGACGATCGTCGTGTCGAGCAGGTCGAGCTCCTCCAGCTTCGCGAAGAACCGACCGAGTTCCCGGTCGACGTAGCGCGTCTCGCCGTCGTAGCGCGCGATCTCGTCCTCGATCTCGCGGTAGGCCGGGCCGTCGAGCGTCGGTCGGAGTTCGGCGGGCAGGGCCGCGCGGAACGCCTCGAGTCGAGCGGGATCGTCGAGGGGCGGCTCGAGGAACTCGTCGGGCGGCGTGTAGGGGTGGTGGGGGTCGAAGAAGTGGAGGAACAGGAAGAACGGTCGCTCGGGATCGCGACCGACGACGTGCTCGATGCCGCGGTCGACGATCTCGGTCGCGGTCCACTCGTCCTGCTCGACGTCGCGCACGGCGTAGGCGTCGAAGCCGCGGTCGTAGCCCAGGCTCGGCGTCATGAGCCCGTTCGCGACGACACCGGCCGTCGAGTAGCCGGCCTCCGCGAACAGCTCCGCGATCGACACGTCGACGGCGCGGACGGAGCCGTCGTTCGAGCTCCGCTCGGCCCCGGTGAGGATCGTCGCCATCGACGGCAGCGTCCACGACGCGAGGGACCACGCGCGCGTGAACCGGACGCCGCCGCGGGCGAAGCGCTCGAGCTCGGGCGTCGTGTCGACGTCGTCGCCGGCGAGCGACGTGTGGTCGGCGCGCAGCGTGTCGATCGTCACGAGGATCACGTTGCGCGGCGCGGCGTCCTCGGGTGCGTTCCCGCACCCTGCGAGGGCGGCGCACGCGAGCACGACCGACGCGAGGCGCGCGACCGCACGCGCGTGCGACGGCGGCGGTCCGCCCGCTCCGCGAGAGGATCCACGGCGCCCTGCACCACGGTCGCAGCGATCGTGCGTCGTGACTCACGCGCCCTCGTACTCGGCCAGTGCTTCGGGCATGAGGTCCTCGAGCTGCTGGATCCGCGCGTCGTTGCTCGGGTGGGTCGAGAGCCACCTGGCGTCCCGCTCGGACCCGTCATGGACTTCATCCGCTGCCAGAAGTCGACGGCGTTGCGTGGTCGTAGCCGGCGCGCGCCATGAGGATCAGGCCGATGCGGTCCGCCTCGAGCTCCTGCTTGCGCCCCCACGGCAGGGAGACGAGCAGGTCCGTGCCGAGGTAGCCGAGCTCCGCGTACTCCTTCCAGTCGGGACGGGCCGTCACGACGGCACCGAGCAGACCGGACTTGATCAACTCCTGTCCCATCCGCTCGGCCCCGTGGCGTGCGATCGCGTGGCCGATCTCGTGGCCCATCACGACGGCGAGCCCGGATTCGTCCTTCGTGATCGGGAGGATGCCCGTGTAGACCGCCATCTTGCCGCCGGGCAGACAGAACGCGTTCGGGATGTCGGGCGCGTCAGCAGCGTCACCTGCCAGTCGAAGCCCGGGTCGAAGTCCGCGGACTTCGCCGCGTCGACGAGCCGCTGCATGACCTTCTTCACGAGTGCCGCCTGCGGTCCCGACGTGATCGGCTTCTCGGTCTGCAGCACCTCCGTGTAGGCCTCCTCGCCGAGCGGGGTGTCCTGCTCCACCGGGAAGGGGATGAACGCCTGTCGCCCCGTGATCGGCACCGTCGTGCAGGCCGCGACGATCGCGGCGATCGGCAGGAGCACGCGGCTCGCGAGGCGCGTGCGCCCGCTCGGGTAGACTGCGCTCGCGGTCGAACGGTCGTGGTTCTGCGACATCTCGATCGTTTCCTCTTCCTCTCGTACGGTCGTCGGCGATCGCGCCTGCGAGCGCGCGCCGCCGCGAGTATACGTGCGCGGCCGCGGACGCGATCCGGCGGCACGCAAGCATTGGGCACGCGCCATGAGCTCGAAGATCACCCGACGCCCTCTGCTCCTGATGGTCCTCGACGGCTGGGGACACCGCGAAGCGACGGAGTACAACGCCATCGCCCGTTCCGCGCCGGGCTTCGCGGACTTCCTGGGGCGCTACCCGAACACGCTCCTCTCGGCCTCGGGGCGCGAGGTCGGACTGCCGCTCGGGCTGATGGGGAACAGCGAGGTCGGGCACACGAACCTCGGCGCCGGCCGGATCGTCTACCAGGAGATCACGCGCATCGACAAGTCGATCGACGACGGCGACTTCTTCGAGAACGGAGCGTTGGTGCGCGCCTTCGAGACGGCGCGCGCCGAGGGGCGGCGGGTCCACCTGCTCGGCCTCGTCAGCGACGGCGGCGTGCACTCGAGCGACCACCACGTGCGCTCGTTGCTCGAGCTCGCGAGGCGCCGCGGCCTCGCCGGCGACCAGGTCGCGATCCACGCCATCCTCGACGGTCGCGACACGCCGCCGCGCAGCGGTCGCGGCTACCTCGAACAGCTCGAGCGCGACGTCGCGAAGGCCGGCGTCGGGCGCATCGTCTCGGTGATCGGTCGCTACTTCGCGATGGACCGCGACAAGCGCTGGGACCGCGTCCGGAAGGCCTACGACCTGTTCGTCTCGGGGGTCGGCGAGCGCGTGGGCGCGCCCCTCGACGCCGTCGACCGTTCCTACGAGGCGAACAAGGGCGACGAGTTCGTCGAGCCGTTCGTCGTCGGCGACTCGGAGCACGGGCGCATCCGCGACGGCGACCAGGTGCTGTGCTTCAACTTCCGCGCGGACCGCATGCGCCAGATCTGCCAGGCGCTCGCGTTCGACGACTTCGACGGTTTCGAGCGCACTCCGCGCGTGCGTCCCGTGATCACGACGATGACGCAGTACCGCGACGACTTCCCGTTCGCGGTGGCGTACCCGCCGACGAAGCTCGAGGGCATCTTCCCCGAGATCGTGAGCTCGCTCGGGCTCAAGCAGGAGCGCATCGCCGAGACCGAGAAGTACGCGCACGTCACGTTCTTCTTCTCCGGCGGGCGCGAGAAGGAGTACGCGGGCGAGCACCGCACGCTCGTCCCGAGCCCGAAGGTCGCGACCTACGACCTGAAGCCGGAGATGAGTGCGTTCGAGGTGAAGGACGCGATCCTGCGCTCCGTCGAGAAGGGCGACACGGACGTGTACGTCATCAACTTCGCGAACGCGGACATGGTGGGGCACACCGGCGACTTCGACGCGGCGTGCAAGGCGGTCGCGGCCGTCGACGAGTGTCTGCGCGAGATCGTGCCGCGCGTCGTCGCGAAGGGCGGCGTCGCGGTCATCACCGCGGACCACGGCAACGCCGAGATGCTGTGGGACGAGGTCAACGACCAACCGCACACCGCGCACACGACGAATCCGGTTCCCATCGTCTTCTGCGGTGACGGTCTCCGGGGGACGAGGCTGCGCGAGATGGGCATCCTCGCGGACGTGGCGCCGACGCTCCTCGAGATCGCGGGAGTCGAGAAGCCGGCGTCGATGACCGGTACGAGTCTGATCGTGCGCTGACCCGGACGCCTCCTCCGGACTTCGGGTGCAGCGCGGCCTACCGGCCGCGCGGATTTCGCTCACAGAGGATGAGGAGGAATCGGAGAACACCCGCTGCGTCGGTCTTCCTCCGATTCCTCCCATTCCTCTGTGAGCGAATCCCGGCGCCGCAGGCGCCGTTCGGGCGGTGAGCGGCGAAGACACGAAGCGCACGACGAAGGCTCTCGAACGCTAGGCTCCCGCGATGGCACGTCGCTCGCGGGTCGGTCAGTGGGGAGGAGCGGGGCAGGGATCGATCCCGTGGCGGACCGTCGCTCCCGTCCTCCTCGTCGTCACCGCGGTCGGCGCTTCTTTCTGGCTCAAGACGCGGCGGATGGACCGGATGTTCGACCGCGTCACGGTGCGCAACGTCTCGAGCGCGACCGTCGAGATGCCGATGGCCGACGCCGGTGACACCCCTTCGCTCCGCGGGATCAGGACGCTCGAGCCCGGTGAGTCGACCGACCTCGACATCGTGGTCGCGAGCCGGACGATCCGCGTGACGTGGAGCGACGGGCGCCGCGCCATGCACACCTTCGAGTTCGAGGCGAACGACGACGAGACGAGCCGCGACCGCTTCGACCACTACGTCGTCGAGATCGACGACGACGGTGCGGTGCTGGTCGAGCGTTGATCGCCGCGCTGTGGAGGCTCCGGTTCGGCATCGAAAGGCCGAGAGGCGTGCGCGCGGCCTCCCGGCCGCGCGATATTCGCTCACAGAGGAATTGGAGGAAAAGGAGGGAGGCCCGTGACGCGGGCCTTCCTCCCATTCCTCCTGTTCCTCTGTGAGAGATTCCCGGCGCCGCAGGCGCCGTTCGGCGAGCGCGACGGTTCAGCGCCCGCGCGCCGCACGCTCGCGCACGAGCGCCAGCGCTTCCTCGCGGCGCGCATGCGCCAGGAGGACGAGGACGTCGCCGGGATCCGCCCAGTCGAGCGCGTAGCGGAACGCATCGAGTTCCTCGCCGGCGAGGACGA
>JAWKUH010000072.1:0-9249 GCA_041398665.1 Planctomycetota bacterium
CCCTCTTCGTCGTACGGCTCGGTCGCGTCCTCGACCCGGACCTCGCGCGCACCGTCGGCACCGTGGGTCAGCTCCACCGCGAGCGGCAGCGTGAACTCGAACGACGTCCCGCGCCCCGGCTCCGACACGACGGCGATGTGGCCGCCGTGCCCCTCGACGACGTGCCGCGCGGTCGCGAGACCGAGGCCGGTGCCGCCCCGCTTGTTGGACCAGTAGACCTCGAAGCAGTGTTCGAGCTGCTCCGGCGTCATCCCCACGCCCGTGTCGGTCACGGACACGTGGGCCTCCTTGCCGACGCGGTTGACGCGCACGAGGAGCTCGCCGCCCTCCGGCATGGCCTCGCGCGCGTTGACGAGGAGGTTGAGGAGCGCCTGGCGCACCTGGCCCTCGTCGACGAGCACGAGCGGCATGCCGGACTGGATGTCGACGTGCTGGCGGATGCCGGCGGCCTCGTTCTCGGGCTCGACGAACTCGAGCGTCTCGCGCACGAGCTGGCCCAGGTCGTGCGGGCGTCGGTTGGCCTTGCCGCGCCGAGCGAAGTCGAGGAACTCGCGGACGATGCTCTCGAGCCGCTGCACCTCGCGCTGGAGCGTCTTGATGCGCTTGCTCGAGCGCTGTTCGAACGCCGTCGCCTCCCCGCCGCGCGACGCCGACGACCGCCCGAGGTCCTCCTCGAGGAGGGTCAGGTTGATCGCCATCGTCGACAGCGGGTTCTTGATCTCGTGGGCGAGACCTCCCGCGAGCCGCGCGAGGAAGGCGAGTCGCTCGGCGGAGCCGTCCGTCGTTCCCGAACCGGTTCTGTCCATTCTCGGCGCCGAGTGCGGGCTGGAGAGCGTGCCCGTTCGACCGCGGCGCGGAGCGTACCCTACGGGGGCCCGGCGCTCCCCATGCTCGACACCGACGACATCAAGCGTCTGCCGGACGACGGTTCGGTCCCGGCCGCCGCGAAGGAACTCGCCGACGCGCTCCGGTCGGGCGGCGTCGTCGGCATCCCGACGGAGACGGTGTACGGCCTCGCCGTCCGCGCGGACGACGATGGCGCCATGGCGCGACTCGTCGAACTCAAGGGGCGCGAGGCGACGAAGGCGACGACGTGGCACGTCGCGAGCGCGTCGGCGCTCGAGGGCTTCGCCGGTTTCGGGCCGCGAGCTCGTCGGCTCGCCGCGCGCTACTGGCCGGGCCCGCTCACGCTCGTCCTCCCCGGCGTCCCCGCCGGACTGGAACGCGCGGCGAAGGACGGCTGGATCGGCGTGCGGTGCCCCGCGCACTCCGGGGCGCGCGCGGTGCTCGCGGCGTGCGACTTCCCGGTCGTCGCGTCGAGCGCGAACCGCTCCGGCGAGTCGCCGTGCGTCGACGCCGCGTGCGTGCGCGCGGCCTTCGGGAGCGAACTCGCGGGACTCGGCGACGGCGGTGCGTGCCGCGTCGCGGAGGCCTCGGTCGTGCTCGCGATCGGTCCGGGACGGTTCGAGGTGCTGCGCGAGGGACTCCTCTCGCGCGAGCAACTCGTCGCGACGAGCGGACGGCGCATCGCCTTCGTGTGCACCGGCAACACCTGCCGCAGCCCGATGGCCGAGGCGCTCGCGCGGCGCGCGGTCGAGGAGCGCGTCGGGACGCGCGACCTCGCGTCGGTCGGATTCGAGGTCGCGTCGTTCGGCGTGTTCGCGGGACCCGGCGCGCCCGCGTCGCAGCACTCCGTCGAGGCCATGGCGCGCCGCGGACTCGACCTCTCGCGCCACGGCGCGTCGCCCGCCGTGCCCGAGCGACTCGCGACCTTCGACTCGATCTACGGACTCACGCGCTCGCACGTCGAGGCGTTGGTCTCGATCCTGCCGCCGCGGCTCGCGGGGCGCGTCGAGCTGCTCGACCCGAAGGGACGCGACGTGCCGGACCCCGTCGGGAAGGACCTCGCGGAATACCTGCGCTGCGCCGACGCGATCGAAGCGGCGATCCGCGAGCGCGCGCCGAGCTGGGCCTGACGCGGGTCGCGCCGTTCCCGCGCGCCGGCCCCGAACCGCGTCAGCGGTTCTCGACATCAGCCCCGAACCGCGTCAGCGAGTCTCGACTTCAGCCCCAAGACCGCGTCAGCGGTTCTCCACCTCAGCACAGTCCACGACGCGCCAGGCCTCGGCCCCGTCCTCGCTCTCGAGGAGCCCCTTGCGGACGTCGTCGCGCGACAGGAGCCGCGCGATGTCGGCCAGGGTCCGGATGTGCTGGAGCTTCTGGTCCCGCGGGATGAGGAGCAGGACGACGAAGTTGGTCGGCTGGGCGTCGATCGAGTCGAAGGGAAGCCCCGCGGGGTCCTTCACGAACCCGAGCGCCCCCACCGGTCGGTCGAGCCCGTCGACGGCGGCGTGGGGGGTCGCGTTCCCCCGCTCCATCCCGGTCGGCATCGAGCGCTCGCGGGCCAGGACGAGTTCGCGCCGGGCTCCCGCCTCGCTCGACGCCATCCCGTGGCGCGCGGCCACGTGCGCCATGAGCGCGTCGATGGCCTCCCACTTGTCCTTCGCGACGAGGGGCAGGACGACGTCCTTGCTGCCGAGGAATTCGGTGAAGCGCTGGGGCATCGGGTTCGGGGGGGGACACGGCGCGGGACCCCGGCCGGAGACGGGCGGAGCTGCGGCCCGGTCGCGGCCGGCCGGCACGCGCGAGGCGAAGAGGGTAGCGCGAGAGGCGTCGCGGCGACCGCGCGCCGCCTCTTTCGGCTCCCGCCCGGGGCTCCACGGTGACCACCGTTGGCGGGAACGTCGGGTGGACCGGCCTCGAAGGTGCGCGGCGCGGCGGTAGCCTCTTGGCACTGCGGCGCCCCACTCCAGGAAGATCCCCCGCACGACGGCGTCATCCAGGCACGTCCCGGCTCGGCCGCGACCCCGCAGGTGCGGTGTCGCGGGAGGATCGGCGCGGCGCCACGGCACAGCGCTCCCTCTCCCCCCGACCGACCGGCACTCCCACGACCGGCCCGACCGACCCGTACCGACCCCACGAGAGCCCATGATCCAGCGATCGCTTTCGACCCTCGCCGCCCGCGCCGCCGCCCACGTCCGGTCGGCCGCCGCCCCCGAGGGCCGAGCCGTGAGCTCCTTCCGCCGGGCCCTCGTGGGCGCCGCGACCTTCCTCGCGCTCCTCGTCGGCACGGCGCCGGCGGTCCTCGCGCAGGGCGGCAACCCGGGCGGCGGCAACGCCGGTGCGGGCAACCAGGACCAGCCGCCGCCGATCCAGCGCGACGGCGACTTCTACATCGTCAACTTCTCGGAGGACGAGCAGAGCGGACTCACACTGCTCGACTTCGTGAAGAACTGCGAGCGCGCGACGGGTCTCAACTTCGTGGTGACGAAGGACACCGTCCAACTGCTCAAGAACCAGACGGTCCGGATGTACGGGACGAAGCGGATCCCGCAGAGCGAGTTCTACTCGTTCTTCCAGATCGTGATGTTCATCAACGAGTTCGCGTGCGTCGAGGTCGGACCTCCGCCGCTGACCGTGATCGTGATCCAGAGTCTGGCCGCCGGCCGCGGTCAGCCGTCGGGCGTCGCGCAGAAGGCGACCTACGTCCTGCCGGACGACCTCGCGGACTGGGCGGACCGTCCCGCCACGCTGATCACGACCGTGGTCACGCTGCCGAACTCGGACGCGCGCCAGCTCGCGAACTCGCTGCGCGCCCTGGCCGGCACGAACAACAACCAGAACATGCTGCCGGCGGGCGTGAACAGCCTGATCCTGGTCGGCTTCGGCAGCAACGTGTACGAGCTCGCGCAGCTGCTCTACCTGATCGACGAGAGCTCCGCCGTCGAGACGCCCGACCCGCCGATCTTCGACCGCATCCCGCTGCAGTTCTCCGCGGCGGCCGACGTGCAGAAGATCGTCGAGGACCTGCTCACCGCGAGTCAGCAGATCCAGGACGAGGCGCTGCGCCAGGCCGGTGAACAGGTCCAGCAGCAGCGGCCGCGCAACGCCGTCACGGCGAAGATCCTGGTCGAGGCGCGCACGAACGCGCTCGTCGTCATGGCGATGGCGGACGACATGCCGCGGATCAAGGACCTGATCGCGCGTCTCGACACCGACGTGCTCGAGCCCGAGCGCAACTACCACATCTACCAGCTCGAGAACGTGGCGGCGAAGGAGCTCGCCCAGACGCTCGAGACCTTCCTCGACGACGCGCGGCGCGTCACGGCCCTGCCCGGAGCGACCGGCGGCCAGAACAACCGCCAGCAGTCGAACCCGAACGCCGAGGACGTCGTCGTCGTCCCCGACGAGAACTCGAACAGCCTGATCATCGCGGCGAACAAGACGCGCTACGCCGAGGTCGTCGAGCTCATCCGCTCGCTCGACCGCCGCCAGGACCAGGTGCTGATCGAGACGGCGCTCGTCGAACTCTCGAACCGCGACGTGCTCGACGTCGGCGTCGAGCTCGGCCTGGCCGACCTCCCCGCCGCGAACCAGACGGGCGGCTTCGGCGTGACCAGCTTCGGCCTGTCGACCCTGCAGGACCTCGACAACGACGGCATCTTCGACGCGCGCGTGCCGAACCAGGCCGACGGCATCACCGCCGGCATCATCGACGGGGACAACTTCTCCCTGCCGTTCCTGATCCGGATGCTGCAGACGCGCAACGGCGCGAACGTGCTCTCCGTCCCGTCGATCCTCGTCAACAACAACGGCGAGGCCGAGATCTCGATCGTGGACGTGATCCCCTACACGCAGGTCACGGCCTTCGGAGGCGGCGGCGGACAGACGCAGTCGAACTACGGCGGCACGGAGGACGCCGGCATCAAGCTCAAGATCTCCCCCTCGATCAGCGCGTCGCGCTACATGCGCCTCGGCATCGAGCTCGAGGTCTCGAACTTCACGGGCGAGGCCATCGGCAACGTGCCGCCGCCCAAGGTCACGCGGACCCTCAAGACCTCGGTCAACGTGCCCGACGGCGACACCATGGTGATCGGCGGCGTCATCACGAACAACACGGCCCTCAGCCGCCGCTCCACGCCGTGGCTCGGCGACCTCCCGGTCATCGGCGCCCTCTTCCGCCGCGACGCGGACTCCGAGGACCGTCGGACGCTGTACTTCTTCGTGACGCCGCACATCCTCTCGGACAAGGACTTCACGGACCTCGCCGAGTACTCCTACGGCATCAAGGTCAAGGCGGCCGAGGTCATCGGTTCCGAGAAGCTGCGCATGGTCGACCCGGACTTCGGTTCGAACTCCGAGCGCTCCGAGCTCGAGGCCTTCGACATCCCGATGTACCGCGCCACGAAGACCGGCGACTCGACGCTGCAGGAGGTCGGGATCACGCCGGAGGAGCGCGACGAACTCCTCGAGTCGGCCGCGGACGACCAGCCCTGAGGCGCGAGCCGCCGAGCGAACGAAGCATGACGAACGTCGCCGATCTCCTCATCGAGAAGGGTCTGTCGCGCGAGCGACTCGAGGAGTGCCGCCGCGCCGCGGCCATCTCCGGCGAGTCGCTCGACCGCGTCATCATCCACAAGGACTACCTCCCCGAGGAGGACGTGCTCGAGGCCTACGCCTCGATGCTCGGCTACGAGTTCCGGCCGGACCTCGACGGCGTGCGTCCGCCCGCCACGTTCGTGAACGACGTGCCGGTGCAGTTCTCGCGCAACTACAGCCTCATCGCGCTCGACGCGAACGAGGACGGCGTGGTGCGCGTGGCGACCTGCAACCCGCTCGACCCGAACCCGCTCGACGAGCTGTCGGCGATGCTCGGCGTCGAGGTCGAGCCCGTGCTCGTCCCCTCGCAGGCGATCAACACGCTGATCGCGCGCGCCTACCGCCACAAGGCGGACGGCGTCGACGAGGCCCTCGCCGACGTCGAGGAGAACGCGGACATCGCGGGGATGGCCAAGGAGCTGGAGGACGTCGAGGACGTCCTCGACGTCTCCAACAAGGCCCCGATCATCAAGCTGGTGAACACCATCATGTTCCAAGCGCTGAAGATGCGGGCCTCGGACATCCACTTCCATCCGTTCCCCGAGCGCACCCAGGTGCGCCTGCGCATCGACGGGATCCTGTACGACATGGATTCGATCCCGAAGAAGGCCCACGACGCGATCGTCAGTCGCGTCAAGGTCATGGGCAAGATGGACATCGCCGAGCGGCGCCTGCCGCAGGACGGTCGCGCGACGATCCGTCTCGGCGAGGGCGAGGTCGACGTGCGTATCAGCACGGTGCCGACCTCGGGCGGCGAGCGCATCGTCATGCGTCTGCTGGACAAGACGGCGCGGCTCTACACGCTGAGCGAGATCGGGCTCGCGGACAAGAGCGCAAGATGCTCGAGGAGTTCTGCGACTACACGTCGGGGATCATCCTCGTCACCGGGCCGACAGGCTCGGGCAAGACGACGACGCTCTACGCGGCGCTCACGCAGATCGACACCACGCATGAAGAACGTCCTCACGATCGAGGACCCCGTCGAGTACTCGCTGCCCGGCATCAGCCAGGTGCAGGTCGCGACGAAGAAGGGCCTGACCTTCGCCTCGGGGCTGCGCTCCTTCCTGCGCCAGGACCCCGACGTGATGATGGTCGGTGAGATCCGCGACCTCGAGACGGCCGAAGTTGCGATCCGCGCGGCGCTCACGGGCCACCTCGTGTTCTCGACCGTCCACACGAACGACGCGGCCAGCACGATCGCGCGTATGGTCGACCAGGGCGTCGAGCCCTACCTCGTCTCGTCGTCGCTCGTCCTCGTGGTCGCCCAACGCCTCGTCCGGACGATCTGCTCGAACTGCCGCACGATGTCCGACATCACGCCGGAATGGGCGGCCAAGCTGCACAAGCTCGGGCTCAAGGAGAAGGATCTCGAGAACCAGGTGGCGGTCGGCGCGGGCTGCGACGAGTGCTGCCACACGGGCTATTCCGGTCGGACCGCCATCTACGAGTTCCTCCCGGTCGACGAGGTGCTCCGCACCAGATCATGGAGAACGCGACGGCCAGCCAGATGCAGTCCAGCGCCATCCAACGCGGCATGGTCACGCTCCGCATGGACGGCATCCAGAAGGTCCGCGACCGACTGACGACGCCCGACGAGGTGTTGCGCGTCACCCAGTCGGACATCGCCCTGGTCGTCGACTGAACCGACGCCGGCCGCGGCGCGCGCCGCCGGCACGAGAACCGCCATGCCCATCTTCGAGTACAAGGCCTACGCACCGGGAGGAGCGACGAAGGCCGGCGTCATCGACGCCGACTCCGCCAAGGACGCCCGGTCGCGCCTCCGCCGCGACAACCTCCTGGTCAGCCAGATCCAGGAGGTCGCGCGGCGCGGTCGTTCGAAGAACCCGGCCAAGGCGGCGAAGGACGCCAAGGTCCGTCGCCCCGGGGTCGTCGACCGCTACCTCGAGCACCGCCGGATGAGCCGGAACGGCGCGACCGGTCGCGACGTCGAGCTCGTCTCCGCGATCACGCGGCAGATGGGAACGCTCCTCGGCGCCGGCATCCCGCTCTCCGACGCACTGAAGGCGATCATCGACCAGTCGGAGTCGCGCCGGATCGAGTCGCTCTTCCGCGAACTGCGCGAACGCATCACGCAGGGCACGTCGCTCGCCGACGCGCTCGCGGAGCACCCCGAGCTCTTCGGCGACCTCTACGTCAACATGGTCCGCGCGGGCGAGGCGACCGGTCAGGTCGACATCGTCCTGTCGCGCCTCGCCGACTTCATCCAGGCGCAGCGCGCGATGCAGCGCAAGGTCGTCTCGGCGCTCACCTACCCGCTGATGATGATGGCGCTCGGCGTCGTCGTGGTCGGCATCCTCATGACCGTCGTCGTGCCCAAGATCACGGGCATGCTCGAGGACTCGGGCCAGCAGCTCCCCGCCACGACCCAGGCACTGATGACGGTCAGCGGGCTCTTCCAGAACTACTGGTGGCTGGGCCTGCTCGGTCTCGCGGCGATCTCCTCCTTGATCGGCCGCCTGTACCGGACCAAGAAGGGGCGGCTCCTGATCGACCGGAACCTGCTGCGTGCGCCGATCTTCGGCGAGTTGCTGCGCAAACGGGCGGTCTCGCGCTTCACGCGCACGCTCTCGACCCTGCTCTCCTCCGGCGTCGCGGCGGTCCAGGCCCTCGAGATCACGCGCGACGTGGTCGGCAACCGGGTCATCGCGGACGCCACGGAGGTCATCCGGTCACGTATCCTCGAAGGAACGGACATCGCGACCCCGCTCCAGCAGTCCGGCGTCTTCCCCGCCGTCGTGGGCTACATGGTCGCGGTCGGCGAACAGTCCGGCGAACTCGAGACCATGCTCGACCGCATCGCGGACGCCTACGACGAGGAGGTCGAGGTGGTCTCCGAGCGGGTCCTCTCCGTCCTCGAACCGATGATGATCGTCGTCCTGGCGTGCGTCGTCGGCTTCATCGTCCTCTCGATCATCCAACCGATCCTCCAGGTCGGTGCCATCAAGTAGCAGCCGAGCCTCGAGCCGCGTCACGAGCCGGCTCCCACGCATCCATGAAGATCCTCCACACCACGAAGAAGCGCGCCCGCGGCGGCTTCACCCTCGCCGAGATGATGGTCGTCATCGTCATCATCGGCCTCCTGGCGACGCTCGTCGTGCCGAACGTGATCGGTTACCTCGGTCGCGCGAACACGACCAAGATCAAGGCGGACATCCAGCAGATCGTCAGCGCGATCAACAACTTCGAGCTCTCCTACAACCGCAAGCCGGAGTCGCTCGAGGAACTCACCAGCCCCCCGGACGGCGGCCCGGCGTTCCTCAACAAGGTCCCCAAGGACCCCTACGGAATGGCCTACGGCTACGAGCCGCCGTCCTCGAGCAGCGACTCGACGTTCAGGGTGTTCACCCTGGGCAAGGACAAGTCGCCGGGCGGCGAGGGCGACAACGCCGACCTCGACAACATCAAGCTGTTCGAGGAAGAGGAGAACTGATCGGAAGACGGGGGCGCGGCCCCCGTCCGCACGGGTCGATGGCGGTGGGCGCACGCACGCACGGGAGCCGGAGCGGCTTCACGATGGTCGAGCTGATGGTCGTCGCGGCGATCATCGGACTGATCGCGGGCATCGTCACCGTCTCCTGGCAGGCGATCCTGCCGCGCGAGACGCTTAACGCCGAGGTGCGTCGACTCTCCGACATGATCCAGACCGCGCGGTCCGAGGCGATCGCGCGGAGCGCGGAGTACCGCATCGTCTACAGCCAGGAGAATTCGAAGTACTGGCTCGTCCCGCCCTTCGGCGAGGACGGCGAGTACGAACCGGAGCCCGAGAAGCGGCGCACGCTGTTCGAGCAC
>JAWKUH010000073.1:0-7942 GCA_041398665.1 Planctomycetota bacterium
CGTCGTGCGCGAGCTGCGACGGGCTCCACACGACCTCGCGTCTATGCGCGAGCCGCAGCTCGATCTTGCCCAGGACGACGGCGGCCTGCTCCGCGGCGCAACAAGACGACTGCGCCGCGTTCTGCGCGAGCTCGTGCACGGGCGGGTGTGACGTGGCGCAGTCTCCTGAGCTCGAGGCGCTCGACCCCGTCGAGTGACGCGCGAGGCGCGGGCGCCCTCGGCGTACGCACCTGCAGCCCCCCTTCACCAGATCCCCCGCGCCCTTCATCGGATCCCGCGGGTCAGAGCGCGCGAGGGTCTTCATAGATGGGGACATGCGATGCCCCATCCGCGTGGTGCTCTGCGGAGCGGTCGCGGCCTTCATCTGCTCTTCCTTCCCGGCGCGAGCAGACGATCCCGCGCTCGTTCCACCCAAGCTCGTCGAGAGCGCGGCGGCGCGCGATCCGCGGGTCGGCGCTGTACCTCGTGTCGTCGTCGAGCTCGAGATCGACATCGACCGCGACGGCAAGGTGACCGACGTGCGGGTCGTTCGCTCCGGCGGCGAGGCGCTCGACGCGGCGGCGATCGCGTCGTCGCGTAGCTTCGTGTTCGCGCCGGCGACACGCGACGGCGAGCCCGCCGCCGCGCGCGTGCGCTACGAGAGCGTCTTCGAAGCGCAAGAGCCCAAGCCGCCCGCGGCGGTCCCCAAGGCCTCCGTGGGCGGGAGCGCGCTCGACGCGCAGTCCGGCGCGGCGATCGCGGGCGCGTCCGTGGTCGTCACGACCGCCGACGGGACCACGCTCACGACGACGACCGACGCGCGCGGCAGGTTTCGGATCGACGGCGTGACTCCGGGCGCTGCGCGGATCGTCGTGCGCGCCGACGGCTACGACGCGACGCAGCTCGACGAGAAGCTCGACGACGGCACCCTGACCGAGGCGCGCGTGCGGCTCGACAAGACGCGCACGCCGGGCGAGCTGGGCGCGACCGCGCGCGTCGAGGCGCCGCCGCGCGAGGTGACGAAGCGCGTCCTCGACCGCGAGACCTTGGCGTCCGTCGCCGGAACGCGCGGCGACTCGCTCCGGGCGATCGAGCTCTTGCCCGGCGTCTCGCGTCCTGCGCCGGACGGTGGACCGCCGATCCTGCGCGGCGCCAACGCGTTCGACAGCCAGGTCTTTCTCGAGGGCGCTCCGGTGCCGCTGCTCTACCACGTGGGCGGGCTCACGAGCTTCGTCCACTCGCGCGTGCTCGAGAGCGTGGAGCTGCAGCCGAGCAACTTCTCGCCTCGTTACGGCCGGAAGATGGGCGGCATCATCGAGGTCCGGCTGCGCGACCCGCGAACCGACGGGCCCCACGGGATCGGCGAGCTCAGCTTTCTCGACTCGTCGCTCCTCGTCGAGACGCCGATCCACGACAAGCTCGCGGTGCTCGCGACCGTGCGCCGGAGCAACATCGACGCCCTCCTCAACTCTGCGACGAGCGACGAGAGCTTCGCCATCACGGCCGCGCCGGTCTATTGGGACTACCAGTCGGTCGTCGCGTGGAAGCCCACGGAGCGCGACAGGATTCGACTGATCGCGTACGGATCGAGCGATCGGCTCGCGCTGGTGTTGAAGAAGCCCGCCGACGTCGATCCGGCGCTGCGCGGGAGAGTCGAGAGCACCGCGACGTTCCATCGCGTGCAGCTCGGCTGGCGGCATCGTTGGTCGAGTGGCTCCGAGCAGAGCACCGAGATCACCTACGGGCGCGAGGACGGCGTCGGCCGGTTCGGGAAGGTCGCGGGCTTCGACTACGACGTCGACACCGTCCAGCTCCGCTCCGAGTGGACCGGTGTCGTGTCACCCGCGTTCCGCGTCATCGGCGGCGTCGACCTCCTCGGGAATCGTTTCCGCGGCAACTACGCGGGCGTCCCCATTCCGCCGGGGGAGGGTGACCACTCGCCGCCGATCTCGAGCCAGCGGCAGATCTCGGTCTCGCAAGCCGACTGGTCGTGGATGCCGGGCGCCTCCCTCGAGGCGGGCATCCGTCCCGTCCCGGAGCTCCTCGTTTCGCCAGGATTGCGTGCAGACTACAACAACATCGTCGGCCGCGGGGCGGTCGATCCCCGGCTCTCTTCGCGCCTCGAGGTCAGCGACTCGACGACGCTCAAGGCAGGCGTCGGCCGCTACTCGCAGATCCCATCCGAGGCCGAGGTGCTCCGCCCCATCGGCAACCCGAACCTCCTCTTGCCCCGCGCGATCCACGTGAGCGGGGGCTTCGAGGAGAAGCTCCGCGACCAGTGCTCGATCTCGATCGAAGGCTTCGTGAAGTGGATGGACCGCGTCACGACGACGACTCCCGACGGAGTCGAGCCGTTCTTCGTGAACTCGCAACGCGGGCGCGTCTTCGGCGCCGAGGTCCTCCTTCGTTTTCGCCCGTTCGAACGTCTCTCGGGCTTCGCGTCGTACACGCTGATGCGCAGCGAGCGCGGCGACGCGGGTGCGGGCTTGCGCCTCTTCGACCGCGATCAGACCCACATCCTCGCGGCGGCGGGCAGCCTCCAGCTCGGGCGCGGGTGGGAGGTCGGCGCGACGCTCCGCTACACGAGCGGGACGCCCTACACGCCGGTCGCGTCGAGCACCTACGACGCGACGAACGACGTCTACGTGCCGCGCCTCGGGCGCGCGATGAGCGCGCGCAACCCGCCGTTCAGCAGGATCGACCTCCGCGTGCAGAAGACGTGGACCTTCTCGAGATGGAGCCTCGCCGCGTACCTCGACGTCCAGAACGTCCTCAACGCCGAGAACCGCGAAGGCTTCGCGTACAGCTACGACTACCGCAACCGCGACGGCGTTCGCGGTCTGCCCATCCTGCCCATCCTCGGGCTGCGAGGTGAGCTGTGAGACACGTCTCTTTCTTCTTCCTCGTCGCGATCGGCGCGGTCGCAGCGTGCGAGGACTCGATCCACGGCGGATGGCTCGTCGACCGGCCTCGCGTCCTCGGGGCGCGCGTGTCCGCCGTCGCCGACGCGAATCGTGCGGCGCTCGTTCCTGGCGAGCGGGCGCGCGTCGAATGGCTCGTCGCTTCGCCGGAAGGGCCACCCAGGCTCGCGTGGACGTTCGCCGTCTGCAATGCACCCGACGGGCTCTTCGCGCGCCCTCGCTGCGAGCGTGCCGTCGTCGCCTCGGGCTCCGGGGAATCTTCGTCGGAGCTCATCACGACCGAGCTCGCCGTTCCGCCCGCGCAAGCTCTCGCCGGCGCGCGAGAGCTCCTCGTCCTCGCCGCGTTCTGCAGCGACGGAGCCCCGACGCTCGACCCCCGTGCGTTCACCGCGACGTGCGCGTCGGGCGATGCGCTGCTCGCCTCGGTCCTGGCGCGCGTCGATGGTGCCAACGCGAACCCGCCAGCGCCGGCCGTTCGCCTCGGAGACGTGCCGCTCGCACCGGACGAGCGCGGCGAGGGTTGCGACGTCGCGCACAAGGTCGCGCCGGGGGCGGCCGTCGACGTCGTCCACGTCTTCGGCGGTGCGGTCCGTGAGCCCGGAGAGTCGGTCACGCTCTCGACGATCGTGACGGGGGGCGAGCTCGATCGGCAGTACTCGACCTTCGACGCCGAAGAGGCTGCGCCCAAGGAGGTCCGCGTCGCGTGGAAGGCCCCCGAGGACGTGCCCGCGGCCGGTCGCGTGGTTCGACTCTACGCCCTGTTGCGCGACGACCGCGGCGGCGCGAGCTTCGCGCGGTTCTCGGTGTGCGTGCGGCCGTAACGCCGTGATCTGAAGATGAAGAGGAGATTTCATGTCGATCGAGAACAAGCTTCGCGCCATCGCCGAGCACGGCGCCGGCTGGATCATGTGGCTCTTGGTGGCGCTCTCCGTGCTCGTCCTCGCGATCGCGATCGAGCGTGGATTCGTGCTCTTTCGGGCGAGCGGCGACGTCACCGCGCTGCGGAGCAAGCTCGCCGGTGCGCTCGGTAGCGGTGATCTCGTCGCCGCACGCAGGTGCGTCCTCGCGTCGCGTTCGATCGAGGCGCGCGTGCTCGAGGCAGGGCTCGGGGCGTTGCCGCGCGGCCCGGCGGCCGTAGAAGAGCGGCTCGCGAGCGAAGCGCAGCTCGTGCGGCTCGCGCTCGAAGGTCGACTCGCCGTGCTCGGGACCATCGGCGCGAACGCGCCCTTCATCGGTCTCCTCGGCACGGTCATCGGCGTCATCCGCGCCTTCCACGCGCTCGACGCGAGCGCCGGCCAGGTGTCGACCGCGCTCATGAGCGAGATCGGAGAAGCGCTCACGGCGACCGCCGTCGGCCTGTTCGTCGCGCTGCCGGCCGTCGCGCTCTTCAACTTCTTCCAGCGCGCGATCGGGGCGCGCGTGGGCCGGGCCGAGGCGCTCGGCCGCGAGATGTTGTCGTTCGTGAAGGACGAGCGGAAGAGCCTGGGAGAGGCGGTGTCGTGATGGGCTCGCGAGGAACCGCTTCGCAGGGCGGGCTGCAAGCCGAGATCAACGTGACGCCGCTCGTGGACGTCGTGCTCGTGCTCCTGGTGATCATGATGGTGACGGCGACGGCGATCGCGAACAAGTCCATCGCCGTCGAGCTGCCGAAGGCGTCCTCCGGAACGGCAGACGGCAAGAAGGCGCCGCTCGTCGTGTCGGTCGACGAGTCCGGCGCGCTGTATCTCGAGGAGCGGCGCGCCACCGACCTCGAGGTGCGCCAGCGCGCCCGGGAGGCAAACGGCAGCGCCGTCGTCGCGGCGGACGCGCGGGCGCGTCACGCGGCCGTCGTCCACGCGCTCGATCTGCTGCGCGTGGAGAAGGTGTCGAAGATCGCGATCGTCGTGAAGGGGACGGCTCCGTGAATCCTCCGCGGGGTCTCTTCCCGTGCGTCGTCGCGTCGAGCGCCGCGCTCCACGCGGCGCTGGGCTTCGTGATGCCCGAGCGAGGCGCGCGCGCGCTGAGCGTGACGTCGAGCGTCGTCGAGATCGCGGACCTTCTGCCGTCGCCGCCACCGCCACTTCTGGATCGGGAGCCCGTCGTGGAAGAGCCTGCGCCGAGCGTCGCGGCTCCCACGAGGGTCGAGCGCACCACGACGAGCGCGCGGCGCGCCGCGGCCGCGATCGCCACGGCTCCCGCCCCGTTGGACGACGCGCCGGTCGACTTCACGGCGACGGTCCTCTCGAGCGCGGACGGGCCGGGCGTCGCGGTGCGGACGGGACAAGCGGCGGTCGCGACGCCCGCTGCTTCGCAGGCGTCCCCCGCGGTGCGGCGCGCTCCCGAGATGGTCCCGGTCCACGATCTCTCTCGGGCGCCGCGCCCTCCGCAGCTCGACCGCGTCCTCGAGCGGAACTATCCCGCCGATGCGCGCCGAAGCGGGATGTCCGGCACGGCGATCCTCTCCGTCCAGATCCTCGCGGACGGCAGCGTCGGCGTCGTGCGCCGCGTCTCGCAGACCGCGCAAGCGTTCGGCGAGGCGTGCGAGCGAACGGTCCGGAGCGGCCCGTGGTCCCCGCCCATCGACAGGGCGGGCCGTCCGGTCGCGACGCTCATCACATACACGTGTCGCTTCGAGGTGAAGGGCTGAATGGCGTCCGAGGTGTCGGCGGCTCCGGCTCACGGTCCGCCGGGCCCCCTTCACGGCGCCGGGGGCCCCCTTCGCCACAATCACGGGTCGGCACGGCGTCGACTGCTAGGATCCATCGACCATGGCGGCAAAAGTGAGCGATTTGGGCGAGGCGCGCGCCCGGCCCGCGGAGCTCGTCGAGGGCTCGGAGCACGTCGCGGAGGGCGGGGCGCCCGCCAAGGCGAGGCGGCGCCATGACGGCCTGCGTGCGTCCGCCGCGCTGCCGAACGGGCTCCTCAACACGCGGCGCCTCGTTTGGTTCGGGTACGTCTGCCCCATCATCCTGGGCGCCGTGCCGATGACCATTCGGGCCGTCACGGACGTGGCTCCCGTGTGGGTGGTCGTCCTCGACTGGAGCTTGTGCATCGGGACGTTCATCGCCATCTACGCGTCCCTCCTCCGCACGTATCGAAGGAGCCTCCGGCGTCGCCACACGCTCGTCCGCACGTGCCTCGACGCGTTCATCACGTGCCTCGTCGTCACGCTCGTGCTCAACCTCCTCCGGTACGGCGTGCGGCTCGCGTTTCCGCACATGCTTCTCCCCCCGGAGCCCGACGAAGCGACGCTGACGCGTGTGCTCGCGTCGAGCATCTCGAACGCGTCGATCTTCATGGTCGTCTGGGGAGGCATCTTCCTCTTCCCGCTCACATACCGACGCGCCGAGCGACGTCGCGTCCAGGTCGCGGTAGCGCGGCGCGAGGCGGAGGTCTTGCGGCTGCGCGCGCACCTCGACCCGCACTTCTTCCTCAACACGCTCAACACGATCTCGGGTCTGGTGACCGACGATCCCGAGGAGGCGCGGCGCATGATCGGCCTCCTCGGGGATCTCTTCCGCGACGCCGCGCACGACGGCGGCGACGACGTTCACCCGCTGGCCGACGAGATCGCGTGGCTGGAGCGCTACGCCGCGATCCACGAGTCGCGTCATCGGCGCATGGTGCGCTTCGTGTGGGACGTCGACGAACGAGCGCGTGCCGAGCGCGTCCCGCGGCTCGTGCTCCAACCGCTCGTCGAGAACGCCGTGCTCCACGGCGTCCTGCGGAGGCGCGGAGGGGGCACGGTGCGCGTTCGGGCGCGGGTCGACGGCGGGGCGCTCGTGTGCGTCGTCGAAGACGACGGTCCGGGCTTCGCGCCGGGCGCGCGTCGGGCCGGCGCGCAGGGCCTGTCGATCGTGGAGCGACGCCTCCGGCTCTTCTCCCGGGACGCGTCGCTCTCGGTCGCGAGCGAGGGTGGCGTGACGCGCGTGACAGCGAGGCTCCCGCTCGCCGAAGAGGCTCGCGCGGAGATCGCGGCATGACGCAGCCGGTCCTTCGCGCGCTCGTCCTCGAGGACGAGTGGGCGGCGCGCAACTTCTTGGTGGAGCTGCTCGAGGGCTCGGGCCTCGCGCGTGTCGTGGCCGCGTGCGCCGATACCATGCAGGCCGGCGTGGCGCTGCAGGGCGATCCGGGGTCGTCCGGGATCGACGTCGCGTTCGTGGACATCCGGCTGGCCGGTGAGCCGCAGATGGACGCGGGCGTCGGCTGGATCCGCTCCGTCACCGCCGCGCACGACGGCGACTGCCCGTTCCAGTTCGTGCTCACCACGGCGTCGCGCGAGCACGCGCTCGAGGCGTATCAGCTCGGCGTCGCCGACTATCTCGTGAAGCCGTTCACGAAGGATCGCGTGCTGTCCTGCCTCCGCCGCGTCGCCTCGGCGATGCCGCCGAGGCAAGCGACGAGCGAGCCTCCGCCTCGACGTGTCGTCGCCCGCGACGGCAAGAACCTGGTGTTCGTGTCGGTCGACGACGTGTGCGCGTTCGAAGCCGCCGAGGGCCTGAGCTACGTCTATCTCGCCGACGCGCGTTACGAGGTCGACCTCTCGCTCTCGGCCCTGGCGTCGTCGCTCGGGTCCGAGTTCGTTCGGGTGCATCGGAACTGGCTCGTTCCGCTCGGGGCCGTGCGGACGCTCGAGAGAGACAGCGGCGAGAGCCGCCTCGTCCTCACGGGCGGCGATCTCCGGGTGCCCGTCGCCCGCGATCGCGTGACCGCCGTCCGCGATGCGCTCCTGTCGTCTGCGGTCGGCCTGCGACGCGTCCAGACGTGACGTCGGCGCCGCTGCCGGTGGGCGCGGGGACGCCGCTCCGATCCCCGCCGCCTCACGCGAGGCGCGGGCGCCTCACGCGAGGGCGCGCGCGAAGAGGGCGAGGAGCTCGCTCCACGCGCGCTCGGCGGATTCGCGTGCGTATACATGCGAATCGGGCGGGCACCACCCGTGGAGCGCGCCCTCGTAGACCTCCACCTTCGCCGTGAGCGAGGCCTCCGCGAACGCCGCCTTCAGCGTGTCCTTCGCGGTCGGCTGCTTCGCGTCGTCGTTCGACGCGACGGCCACGAGGAGCTGC
>JAWKUH010000074.1:0-5917 GCA_041398665.1 Planctomycetota bacterium
GATGACCACCTCGATCAGGTCGTCGCTCGCCGCGATGTCGCGCCGCACCGCTTCGGGTACGTCGTCGTAGCGCGCGTCCGGTCCCGGCGCACCGAACGCGAGGTCGTAGGCCTCGGCCTCCGGCAGGCCGTGCAACGTCGCGAAGCCGAGCTCGTCGGTCTCGTGCAGTCGGCGGTACGGGGTGCCGATCTCCTCGCCGTTCCACAGTTCGACGCGCCAGCGCGGGAGCGGCGCGCCGTCCGGGCCGACGACGTGCACGCGGACGGAGCGAGCGTGCTCGACGGCGGCGTCCCAGTGCTCCGTCCCGCCCTCCTCGAGCGTGAACTCGTGGCGCGCGAGCGCGAAGTCGCCGAGCATCACGCGGACGTCGTACTCGCCGGGGAGCAGGCCGCCGAACGCGAATCGACCGCTCGCGTCGGTCCTGGTCGCGGGGTCGGAGACGAGCGGTCCCGCTTCGTCCTCGAACTGTCCCAGTTCGATCGTGCCCTCCCACTCGATCGACACGACGGCGCCCTGGATCGCGTCGCCGCGCGTGTCGCGGACCTCGCCCGTGAACGAGCCGCCGGTGTCGACGACGACGTCGATGCTGCGCTCGCTCCCGAACGGCAGGTCCATCTGCGTCCAACCGACGAGTGCGGGGCTCTCCGACCGCGCGACGGCGAGCACGTAGCCCGCCGGCACCTCGGTCGACTCGAAGTAGCCGTCCTGGTCGGCGACGGCGAGCACCGCGTCGAGGTCCATCGACTTCTTCGCGTCGGGGCGATCCTCGGGGCGAGCGGGCGAGCCTTCGCGCGTCTCGCGCGCGTCCTCGTCGACGCCGAACGCGATGCGCGCGAAGGGGACGGGCGTCCCGTCGCGCTGCACGACGCGACCCGTGACGCGGTGACCGACCGCGCCGAGGACGAGCTCGACCTTCTCGCGCACGTAGGCCGCGCCCGAAGGCTGCATCCCGTCGATGCGTGCGACGAGGTGCGCCTCCTCGTCGACGCCGTGCGCGACGAACTCGCCGTTCGCGTCCGAGGTCGCGAGGAGGACCATGGCTCTCCGATGTTGCCGCTCGAGGCGCAGCACGCTCGCACCCGCGACCGGCGTGCCGTCGATGTCGACGACGATGCCGTGCACGTCGACGCCGCGGGGGAGCGTGATCTCGTGGCGCATGTCGCGCTCGAGCACGATCTCGAAGCGGCGCGGCGAGCGATCGACGACGAGCGTGTAGGCGCCGAGGTCGAGTCCCTCGAAGTCGGTCGTCCCGAGGTCGTCGGTGCGCGATTCGACGGCGGTGCCCGTGTCCGCGGAGCGCGCGAGCACGAGCGCGTCCGCGACCGGCGCGCCGCTCGCGTCGAGGACCGCGACCTCGAGCCGCGCACTCGTCGGTGCGGCGACCGGGAGCGGCGCCTCGTCGATGGTCGTGCGCGTCGAGACGGCGGACCGCGACTCTGCGGTCTCGAGGTTCGTTGCCGCGTCGTTCTCGACGGCGAGCTCGACATCGCCGCGCGCGCCGCTCGCGTCGACGTCGCCGAGCGGGTCGTCGCGGTCGACGACGAGGAAGGTCGTGAGGGCGAGGACGACGGCGGCCGCCGTCGCGAGGATCCAGTGCTTCATGGCGAGGGTTCCGAGGAGGGAGGTTCCGAGGACACCCTTGCCGGCGGTCGCGGCGGCGGGCGACGTCGACGCGGTGGTCGACGCCGCGCCCGCTGCTGCCGACGTCGCGGCGAGCCGCGCGGACTCCGCGAGCACCGCGGCGCGCACCGACGCGAGGCCGCTCGCCGTGTCGGCGAACAGTGCGGTGAGCAGGACGGCGCTCGCGGGGACGAGCAGGCGGAGCTTCTCGAGGCCGCGCATGAGCTGCATGCGCACGGTGCTCGGGTTGCGGCCGAGCGCGTGCGCGATCGCCGACGGTTCGAGTCCGTGCACGAGGCGCAGGGCGAGGACCTGGCGCGACTCGCCGTCGATCGACTCGATCGCGGCGAGCACGCGGTTCCAGAGCTCCTCGTCGGCGGCGGCGTCGAGCGGGGACGGAGCGTCCGACGCCGTCGCCGCGAGGGCTTCGTCGCCGGTCGTCGCGCGTGTCCGTTCGCGCCGGAGGAGGTCGAGCGCACGGTGGCGCAGGATCCCGCCGAGCCAGGCGACGACGGGTCGCCTGCCGTCCCAGCTCGCCGCGTCGCGCAACGCGACGAGGAACGTCTGCTGCACGAGGTCCTCGGCGTCGGCCGCCTCGCGGACGAGGTGGGCCGCGAGCACCGCGAGCCGCGGCGCCGTCGCGTCGAACACGCGAGCGAGGTCGTCCGGCGCGCCGCTCGCGCGGTAGCGCCGGAAGGCCTCGTCCTCGGGTGCCGTCGTCGGCTGGTCGATGGGTGTCACGGCGGTCCTGTGCGCGAGGGGCGGCGAGCGTCACGCTCGATCGCGATTTCCTCGCGTCACGCATCCCAGGGATCGAACAGCGTCACGACGACGGTCTCGGCGTCACCGGCCCGGTCGACCTCGACGGAGCGCAGGCAGGGTCCGACATCGAAGGTCGACGCGGCGCCGATCCTAGGTGGTCCCGACCGAACCGAACCTGGTTCGTTTGCCCAAGACCAGAGTGCGGAACTCGTCGGAGGGGGGGGCGGAACGGCCCTGGAGGGCCCGCGAAGGCCGATCCGGTTCCGCACTCTCGATGGAGAGGCGGACGGACGAACCCGGTCCCGGTCGTTCCGACCAGGTTCGGTCGGGGTTCGCTCGGAGGGTCGGACGGGCGGCTGGGGCGGTCCTAGACTGTCCGGCCGCACCGACGATCACCGGCACGTGGAGGCTCGCGAAGGATGGCGAAGAAGACCAACGCACTGCTCATCGGCACCCGCAAGGGCGCCTTCGTCCTCAGGAAGAAGAAGTCGAAGTGGAAGCTCTCCGAGCCGCGCGAGCTCGGCACGAAGGTCTTCGACTTCCAGCAGGACGCGCGCGAGCCGAACGTGTTGCTGCACACCGGCGGCGGCTTCCACCTCGGGCCGACGGTGTTCCGCTCGACCGACGAGGGCGCGACGTGGACCGAGGCGACGGAGCCGCCGAAGTTCCACACGGTCGCGAACGAGGGCGACGCGCCGCAGAGCGACGGCACCTCGCGCGGGCTCGCGGTGAAGAGCAACTTCTGGCTCGCGCCGGGGCACGCGGACGAGCCCGGCACGTGGTACGTCGGCACGGCGCCGCAGGGGCTGTTCCGCTCGACCGACGGCGGCGCGACCTGGAGCGGCGTCGACGGTTTCAACCTGAACGCGAAGTACAAGGAGTGGACGGTCGACCCCGACACGGTGCCCGACGGCTCGTTCCTGCACTCCGTCCTCGTCGACCCGCGCGACGCCAAGCACCTCTTCCTGTCGATGTCGATCGGCGGCACGTTCGAGTCGACGGACGCCGGCGCGACGTGGAAGCCGGTCAACGAGAACGTCCAGGTCCTGTTCGGCCCCGAGAAGTACCCGGAGCACGGCCAGGACCCGCACTGCGTCATCCAGCACCCCGCGAACCCCGACCGGCTCTACCAGCAGAACCACTGCGGCATCTACTCGCTCGACCTCGCGAAGGGGCGGCGCTGGGAGCACATCGGCGCGAACATGCCGGAGGGCATCGGCGACATCGGCTTCGGCGTCGTGGGGCACCCCCGGCGCGAGGACACCGTCTGGGTCATGCCCATGGACGGCACGTCGGTCTGGCCGCGCACCGCGCCCGGCGGCAAGCTCGCGATGTACCGCACGGACGACGGCGGAACGAGCTGGAAGCGCCTCGCGAAGGGCCTGCCCCAGGAGAACGCGTGGTTCACGGCGAAGCGTCAGGCGCTGTGCACGTTCGGCGACCCGAAGGACCCCGCGGTGTGCTTCGGCGCGACCTGCGGCGAGGTATGGTTCGGGCACGAGGGCGGCTCGGAGTTCGAGCAGATCGCCAAGAACCTGCCCGAGATCTATTCGCTGTACCCGGCCGTCCTGTCGTGAGGATCCGAGTCAGCACGCACCTCTACGCCTACACGAACGGTGCGGAGTTCGTGGAGGCGGAGGGACGCACGGCGGCCGAGCTGCTCGAGGACCTCGACCGAGTCTGTCCGGGGCTGCGCTTCCGCGTCGTCGACGAGCAGGGGCGACTGCGCCAGCACATCCATCTGTTCCTCGACAACCGTTCGGTGCGCGATCTCTCGGCGTCGCTCGAGGGCGTGCAGCTCGTGCACCTGCTCGGTGCGTTGTCGGGCGGCTGAACACCGCGTGTCGAGGGTGGACGAGAGCGCCCCGCTTCCGCCGCGCGCGCGACGGGAGCGGGGCGCTCCACCAGGGTCCGGACGGTCTCAGCGGATGGTCGTGTACGACCCGCCCGTCTCCTCGGCCAACGCCTTCAGGACGGGCTGTTCGACGCCGATCGAGACGATGTGGATCTCGACGCCGCGGTTGGCGTTCCAGATGCGCACGTGGCTCGCGATCGTGCCGATGTCGAGCACCTCGCCGACCGACGGGACGCCGTCCGACAGGAACATGATCGTGTCGACGTCGGGGTCCTCGAAGGCCTGCTTCAGCGCGGCGTAGACGTTCGTCCCGCCGTCCGGGTTGAGCTTCTCGACGAAGGCGCGGATCGACTTCGCGGTCTTCTCCTTGCCGATGCTCTCCAGGCGGCTCGACCAGGGCTTCGCGTCGTTCGAGAAGCGCACGACGTTGACGAGCGCGGTCTCCGGCAACAGTCCGAGGAAGTGCAGCAGCTCGTTCTGCGCGACCTCGAGGCGCGTGCTCCCGCGCGGCACGTGCGGCGGGTCCTTCTCGTTGCCGCCGCCGGTCGTCGGACCCGACTTGCCGCCCGGACCGCCCGTGCGCGGACCCATCGGCTCCTGCATCGAACCCGAGCAGTCGATCACGAACGCCAGGCGTTCGGAGTCGAGCTCGACGCCGAAGAACGTCCCGACGACGGTCTTGTTCTCGATCTGCTCGGACGCTTCCTCGGCGGCCGCCTCGCGCTTCGCGAGCAGGTCGTCGTACTCCTTCGCGGTGAGCGGCACGAAGCCCTCCGAGTGGTCGGCCCACCAGCGCGGCCAGACCGACGTGCGACGGAACTTCTCGCCCGTCAGGCGACGCAGCGCCTCGCACGCGAGATCCGCGGCGCGTTCGTCGAGCCGTTCGAGCGCGAAGATCAGCTTCTCCGTCGCCTCCTTCGTGCGGAGGTCGCGCGGCGCCTCGATCGCCGCGCGCTGGGTGCCCCAGGGAGCCTCGGGGTCGAGCGCCGCGTCGGCGACCTGTTCGTACGCGCCGCCGACGCGCGCGAGGCACGTGAGCGCGGCGTTCTTCGTCAGCGACGGTTCGCCCGACGCCATCTTCTCGAGCTCGGCGACCCAGCTCGGGTCGCCGCCGTACAGCTCGGTGACGAGTTCGACCAGGATGCCCTTCTCGGACTCGGTGTCGGCCTTCCTGAGCTGTGTGTCGAGCAGCTTGCGCGCTCCCTCCGTGCCGCGCTGCGCGAGCGCGCGCAGGCCCTCGACGCGCACCGCGAGGTCCTCGTCGTCGATGGCGTTGCGCAGCACCTTCTCGGCGGCCTTCGCCCCGTTGCGCGAGACGGCGAGCGCGTACATCGCGCGCGCACCCGGGCTCGAGTCGTCGAACACCGAGGACACGGCGGTCGCGAAGGAGTCGTCCTGCCGCTCGGACATGAGTTCGGCGAAGGCGCGCACGAATCCGGTGCCCTCCGCGACGTCCTTCGGCGACGCCGGGCCGCGCCCGTCGCCCGTCAGGAGCGAGCGCTCGACCTCGGCGAAGACGTCCTCCCACTTCTCCGCCGAGCCGTAGACCGCGGCACACTGCGCGCGCTCCGTGGCGCCGTACTGCGTGTTGAGGAACGTCGCGCGCGCCTGGCTGACGATCGACTTGTCGCCGCGGTCGGCGAGCTCCGCCATCGCCGCGGTCCGGACGCGCGAGTTCTG
>JAWKUH010000075.1:0-5146 GCA_041398665.1 Planctomycetota bacterium
CGCTTTCGTCGCGAAGGACGGTGAACTGATCGAGCACGCGCTCGACGAGCCGCTCGGCGAGCCCGAGCTCGACGGCTTCTCCATGGCGGTGCTGCGGGCCGAGGGCTACCTGCCGCGCTGTTTCGCGCCGGCGTACCTCGAACTCGCTTAGCAGGAACCCCGACGCGTCGCACTCGCTCCCGCGGGCTCGATCGAGGTCGCGCTCGGCGACGCGGAGGTCGCGGACGCGTTCGAGCTCACGTTGAAGATCGAGACGGCGAAGCACCGCGCGTCCGGTGAGATCGTCAGCGAGATCATCTACGGGGGCGACTCCGACCCGCGTCAGCGCAACGTCGTCGAATCGCTCGACGAACTCCTCGATGCAGCGACAGACGTCAAGCGTCGACGCACGCTCGCGCGCCGCCTCGCAGGAGGAGGACCGTCGAGCGCGCTCGTCGGCCTCGAGGGTCCGATGGACGTCGCCGGGTTCGTCGCGGACCGCACCGTCGAAGTCACCGCGTTCCCGTACTCCATCGATCGACTCCCGGTCGGCACGGCCTTCGACGTCGAAGTGGCGAAGTACGAGGGGGACGACGCGTTGGTCCACGTCGCGTTGTGCTCGGGCGACGAGCGACCGGATCGCTCTGACCCGACTCGGTCCGAGGTCGGGACGATCGGAGCGAGCGCACCGATCCGCTTGACCGCGCACCCCGTGCGCAGGGGAAGGGTGGCCGTCCGGATCCCCGACGGCTGCGACATGCTCGCCTCGGACATCACGCTCGACGGGGTCACGAACGGCGACATGGTCTTCTGGCTCGAGGAGATGGAGGACGGCTCGTACTCGGGCGACGCGCCGCCGGGCAACTACGTGTGCAGCCTGCTGTGGGTCGACGGGTCCGGGACGTTGTTCCGATCGCTCCGACTGGTCCCACTCGAGTCGGGTCGAACGGTCGACCTCGGGACGGCGGAGCCCGCGGGCGACCTCGCGGTGCTCCTCGAGCCGCGCTGGATCGAGGGCGGACCTCTCTCCGCGGACGAGATGAGCGCGCGTCTCGAGGGACAGGGTTGGTCGGCCTCGTTGGTGCCGCTCGACCGCGTCGAAGGAGAGCGCCTCGACCTGCGTCGTTTCCTGGGCGGCTCCGACTCGTTCGACGCGCCCGTCCGACTCGGCGGCGTCACGGCCGGCCGCTACCTCGTCGACGCGCGTGCGAACTTCTGGTCGGACAGCGACGCCGACGGGCCCCAGCTCGTCCCGATCCCCGGCTCCACGACGGAGGTGAAGCTCGTCGGGAACGAGCAGGTCGTCCCCCTCGAATTCGGTTTCGTCGAAGCAGCACCGATCGAGATCTCTGCCGACGTCCCCGATGGGTCGACCGACTTCTGGCCGCACATGGCGTTCGCGTTCGAGGTGGAACGCGGATGGACGGTCTGGCTCGAGAACACGAACTTCTTCCGCTCCGAGGACGACGACGAACCCGTCGAGTTCCGCGGGCTCCTGCCCGCCGGTCACTGGAAGGTGCTCATCAAGGCGCAGCCGACGATCGGGAACCGTCCGACCTACTACATGGCGCTCGTGGACGTCGCGACCACGGCGGCGGAGACGACGCGACTCGACCTCGACCTCGAGGAGAACACGATGCTCTCGTTCACCGCCGCGGATCTCGGCGGCACGCCGGACGAGTTCGGGACGTGCTGCTTCTCGTTCCTCCCGGTCGGGCTGCCGCGCTTCGCGAGCGAACTCTCCATCGTCGTGACGGACGGGAACGCAGCCTACGTGCTCCGCGGACTCCTCCCGAACACCGAGTACGAGGTGGTCGAGACGGGCGTGCGCTTCACGACGGGAGCGCCGGGATCGACGTTGTCACTCGGGGAGTGAGCGGCGGGGCTGGCCGCGGCGGCACCGCCCCCACCACCTCGACCCGCGCCGTCACTTGCGCAGCTGCGCGCCGCGCTGCGCCTCGAGCGAGCCGAGCTGTGCGCTCAGTTCCGCGATGCGCGCGCGGATCGACTCGATCTCGCGGCGCGCGTCGACGTCGGCGTCCGCCGCGGCCTCGTGGGCCGCGGCGGTATCCGCCTCCCGGCGGGGGTAGAAAAACGCGAGTCGGCGGCAGTCGCCGGCGAGGTCGTGCGCGCCGCGGTCCGCGTGGAGGCGCACGGCGCTGCGCAGCGTCTCGACGACGAGCGGCATGCGCACGTCGCCGACCACGGCCGCGAGTGCGTCGTCGGTCGCTCCGTCGTACTGGAGCTCGCCGAAGTGCACGAAGCGCGCCATCAGGTCCTCGCCCCGTTCGTAGCCCGACCGAGCGAGCACGTCGCGCGCGTCGCGCAGGATCGCCAGCCGGTGCGCGCGTTCGTCGAGGTCGCCGTCGCGGCGCTCGCGCGCGCGCCAGCGGTCCGCGAACGCGCGCGAGGTGTCGGCGAGTCGCTCCGCGAGGGCGAGGTCGCCCCACGACCGGGCGTAGCGCGACGCCGCCCACGTGGACTCGGCGAGCACGCCGTCGTCGGGCCCGCCGGCTCGGCGCGGGTCGCCGCCGCTCCGCCGGCGATCGATCGCGCGCTCCGTGAGGTCGACGAGGTCGCCGCGGTCCGTGCGGCGGAGGACCTCGAGCGCCTGCACGAGCTGTTCCGACTCCGCCCACGGGTCGCGGCGGGGCTCGGCGTGCAGCGCCGACGGTGCGGCGTCCGGCGCGCGCCGGTCGCTCGCCGCGGCGTGCTCGCGTGCATCGCCGTCCCGGAGCTCGTCGAGCACGCGCGCCACCGCGTCGCGCTCTCGCGGTCGACCGAGTTCGTCGAGCGCCGCGACCGCTTCCTCGAGGTCCTCCAGCATCTCCGCGCGCGGGTCCTCGTCGCCGAGGTCGCGCTCGTCGAGCTCGCACGCGTCGTCGTCGCAACCGTCGTCGCACCCTTCGTCCCCGCACGACCAGGTCGTGCAGCCGTGGTGGGCGGGGCCGCCGTGGTGGCGGCCGTGTCGAGGCGCGTGGCAGGCGACGAGCGGGACGAGGAGGAGGGCGGCGAGGACGCCGCGGCATCCGACGGTGGCGGTCATGACGAACCTTGGGGGAAGGGGCGCGAGCACCGCGCGGATGTCCAGCCTAGCCTCGTCGGCGAAGTCGCGCTGGTACGCTCGCGGCGCCGCCGCGGAGAGCGCTCGACCCGGTCGCACGACGCCGCGCGAGCGCCCGCCCGCCCCACGCCGCCGTGACCGAGAACCCGATCGACCCGCGCACCGCGGGGCACCAGGCGTGGCGCGACCTCGCGTTCGTGCACTGGCGCGTTCCGGTCGCCGCGCTCCGCCCGCACGTGCCGGCGTGGCTCGAGGTCGACACGGACGCGGGCGACGCGTGGATCGGCGTCGTGCCGTTCTCGATGGAGCGCGTGCGCCCCTGGTGGTCGCCTCCGGTCCCCGGCGTGTCGTGGTTCCTCGAGACGAACGTGCGCACGTACGTCGTCGATCCGCGCACCGGCGAGCGCGGCGTGTGGTTCTTCAGCCTCGACGCGACGAAGCGGCTCGCCGTGCGCGTCGCGCGCGCGCTCTGGCACCTCCCCTACTTCCGCGCGCGGCTCGAACTCGCGGTGGAGCCGGGCGGAGCGCGGGGCGCCGACGTGCGTGCCGTGACCTACCGCGGCGCGCGCGTCGGCGACGCCCGCGCGGAGTACGCGTTGCGTGCGGAGCTCGGCGACGGACCGGCGCGACCGGCTCCGCCCGACACGCTCGAGCACTTCCTCGTCGAGCGCTATCTCCTGTTCACCGAGAAGCGCGACGGCACGCGCTGGCGCGGTCGCGTGCACCACGAGCCCTATGCGCTGCGCGACGTCGCGTCATGCGAAGTGCGCCAGTCGCTCACGGGCGCCGCCGGCGTGCCGATCGAGCCGGACCGCGCGCCCGACCACGTCGCCTTCTCGCCGGGCGTCGACGTGCGCGTCGCGCCGCTGCGCAGACTGCCGGAGCGCTGACGCGCGCCGCGGCGCTTCGCACGAGCCGCGCGAACCGACTCAGCCCGCCGACGCCGTCCCCGCGAACCCGGCCGCGCCCGCGAGCACCTCGCGCACGCGCGCGAACGCCCGCACGAGGTCCTCGAGGTCGCAGGGCGTGCGCGAGGCGACGCGCACGAGTTCGGGCGTCACCTCCACGCTCGCGTCGACGCCGCGGATCGCGATCGCACAGCGCGTGAGTCCGGTGTCGTAGTCGAGGTCGATCGACTCGTCGTCGCGGTCCTCGATCGCGTCGACGACCTCGGCGACGTCGATCGCTCCGCCCGTGCGGAACTCGAGGCCGAGGAAGAGCCGACCGAACGCGGCCGCGAAGGCCGACGCGTCGATGCGCTCGGGCTCACGCACGCGCAGCAGCCGGCGCCGCGTGCGCGCGCGGCTCGGGTCGTCGGGATCGACGTCGACCTGGACCTCGTAGTCGAACAGCGGCGTCGCGAGCGTCATCACACCGTCCTCCGGGCCGAACGCCTCGAGTTCCTTGCGCTTGAACCCGAAGGCCGAGCGCAGCGCGGACGCGCGCTCCTCGCGCTCGGCCGCGAGCTCGCCCTCGGCCAGCCTCGCGACGAGCGCGTCGCCGTGCGCGCTCTTCTCCTGCGGCACGCCGTGCACGCCCTTCTTGAAGCCCGTGAGGCCCTTCACGGGAGCGAACGACTCGGCGACGAAGACGTAGGCGTCGGTCATCTCGGTGTCCTACCACAGCGCGGTGCTGCGACGCGCGCTCGGGCGGGCGTGCAGTGACGCGGACTCGCTCCTGGTCCACGGATGCGGCGCGAGCACGTCGGCCGGCGGAACGACCGCACGGGACGTGCGGGGGTTGCAGGTCGCGGGCGAAATCTTCGCGCTCGACGCGGCCCGCCTCCGCCGCCCGTCGCGGCGGCGGAGGCTCCGAGGTTCGAGGGGAGGGACCCGCGCCGTCCGCGTCGTTCGCGCGACGCCCGGCGGGGTCACCCGTTCATGCGCGCCCCCTCCAGCGCTGGTGCAGCCGTTCGATCCGCCGCGCGAGGCCTCGCGCCATCCGGTCGCTCGCTCCCGCCGCGGCGGAGAACGGACTGTCGTGGAGTTCCTGGACGACGAGCTCTCCACCCGTCGTGAGTCGTGCGCGGATCGTGCAGCGGACGTCCCGTCCGCCGCGAGGTCCGTTGACGTCGGTGAGCTGGACGACCACCCGCCGCACCTT
>JAWKUH010000076.1:0-5127 GCA_041398665.1 Planctomycetota bacterium
CGGGCCGATTCTGCGGTCGCTTCCGGAGTCATGGAGGGTGTGTCGTGGGTCGCGTCCTTTGGACGCGCCCGCGCCGGCGTCGTTCGAGGGATGTGCGCCGCACCGGCGCGGAAGAGGTGTCGCGGGGACTCGCGAGCGCTCCCGTTCGGGAGCGCGGAGCTCACTCGGAGTTCGTGCGTTCCCGGCGTTCTCGGAGTTCGAGGAAGTACTGACGGACGGTCTCGCGCACGCGCGGCGAGACGAACGGTGACGGGACGGAGCCGATCGGCGTCGTGCTCGGAGCGCGGTCGCCCGCGACGACGGGGTCCGAGTTCTCGGCGCGCGGTTCGATCCGCTCCTGCGTGATCTTCGTCTTGCCGCGGTTCGGTTGACCCTTCACGCGGTCGGGCACCGGGACGCCGAGGACGAGCGACGCCGTGCCGCGCGACTTCTTCTGGTCGCTCGGTCCGCCGCGACCGTTCGCGTCGGGGCTCGGGCGGTTGCCCATGCCGATGCTGAGGTCGCGCGAGACCGGGGGCCTCCGGTCGCGGAGGTTCGGCTGCATGCCGCCGCGCGACTTCTGCTCCTCCGCGTCGTCCTCGAACTCGTCGTCGTCCTCGATCTCCTCGTCCTCGGGCGTGTCGACGTGGTCCTTGCTCGACCAGGGCGAGGCGACGGAGTTCTTGTTCGAGCCCTTGGCGGCGCCGCGTCCGGCGGTGGACCCGGAGTCCTCGTCCGCGGTCTTCGGCGCCTGCTCCTCGTCCTTCTTGGGTTCGCTCGGCTTGCTCGGCTTGTCGGGCTCCTTCTTGGGCTTCGACTCGCCGAGGGACTTCTGTTCCTGGTTGGAGGGCGAGCCCTTCGCCTGACCCGAACCGCTCGCGGACTGCGCGTCCGACGACTGGCCCTCGCGCGTCGTGCCCTCGCCCTTCTTGATCTGCTCGGGGACCGTGGTCGCCTGGGCGTCGGCGCGCATCGCGTCCTGCGGCGGTCGCGGTTTGCGTTCGCGCGGTTCCTCGGTCGTCACCTCGGGCACGTCCTCGTCGCCGGCCGCTTCGCGCGCGGACCGCTCGGCGGCGGCTCCACCGTCGAGCGCGGCGACGCGGTCGCGGTCCGGATCGTCGGGCCGGTCGCGCTCGACGACGTCGAAGCGGAAAGCGGCGGCGCCGAGGCAGAGCAGGAGCGCCGCGGCGATCGTCAGGAGTCCCGAGCGTTCGAAGCGCGGCGCGTAGACGACTTCCGGCAGCACGGCGCCGCGGGCGCGGCGCGCCGCGGACCCCGCGTCCTCGATCGCGGCGAGTTCGAACGGTCCGCGCGCGTCGAGCTCGATGAACTCGTCCGCGGTCGAGAGCCGGTCGGCGAGCCCGAGGTGGCGATCGAGGACGGCGAGGGCGCGCTCGCGACTCGCGCGCCGCCCGAGCGTCGACCACCAGCGGTACGCGACCCACGCGGCGACCGGGAGAATTGCGAGGAGGGCGAACGCGAGCGTGCCCGTGAGCAGACCGCGAGGCTCCGCCGCGGGCACCGTCTCGCGGCCGAGCCACTCGATGCCGCGGTAGAGGATCACGAGTCCCGGGACGACGAGCAGCAGCGGCAGCGCGCGCACGGTCTCGCGCGAGGCCACGCGCACCGCCCGGCGCTGGGCCAGGTCGTGCGCCGTGCGCTCCGCGAGCCGGTCGAGCTCGCCGTGGAGCGCGTCGCGATCGAAGTGGTGTCCGTCGGACGTGGTCACAGTTCCTCCTCGGGGATGCGTACGCGCGTCTCGAGCGCCTGCAGGACCTCGCCGTTCGAGCGGTCGACGAGGTAGCTCACGATCGAGAGCTGCCTCGGGTCCATGCGGACGCCGATGTCGGGGATCGGTGCGGCACCGTCGGCGACCTGTTCGGCGAGCCAGTCGCGGTTCTCCTGGACGAGGTCCGCCAGCGCCACGTCGAACGAGGTGTCGAGGACGTCCTCCTCGCCCCACCCCACGCCGTTCGTGCGGTCCGTGAGGAGCGCGCGCACGACGTTGCGGTGGATCACCACCGTGCTCGCACCGGGGAAGAGCACGCCGCGCTCGACGAGCAGGACCATGAGGTCGATGTCCTCGTCCGCGGGGCCGTCGCAGTGGACGCTCCCGACGAGGCGTCCCCCGCGGTACTCCGCGTCGCACTCGATCGCGTGGTCGACGAACTGCGACAGCTCCTCCTCGATCGTGCGGCGCGCGTTGTTGAACAGCGCCTCCGCGTCGCGCTGTCGACCGGTCGAGCGCACGGCGGCGATGCCGTCGGCGACGAACGCGAAGTCGACGCCGCGTCGGCGCGCGGTCACGCCGGCGATGCGGTTGCTGAGCGGGGAGAGCTTCGGCACCTCGCCGACGTACGTGATCGGCACGACGTACTCGCGGTCGAAGTGGCTCGAGACGCCCTCGAACGCGAGCGCCCCGCCGAGCGCGGCGCGGTAGTCGAGGTCGGCGCTCGTGAAGTACTCGAACAGGACGCGCCGGTTCGGCTTCACGGCGGGATCCGGTTCGTAGCGCGTCGCCGACCCGAAGCCGTAGACCTTGCCGGCGATCAGCCGGTCGATCGTGTCGACGGAGAGGCCGCCGGTGTCGCCGAGGTGCTTCGAGACGCGCTCCAGCCCCTCCAGCGCCTGCGGTCCGCTCTCGGGCACGATGACGGCCTGGACGAAGCGCGACTGCGCGCGCTCGTACCAACCGCGGTCCTCGTAGATGCGCCCGAGGTAGAGGTTCACCATGCCGTCGTCGGGCACGCCGAAGGCGGCCGAGAGGAGGTGCTTCCATGCGCGATCGAGGTCGCCGCGCTCGTACAGGACCTGTCCGAGCCGCGAACGGATCTGGTGCGGCGCCTCGGGGTAGCGGTCCTTGCGCGACCACTCGAGTCCGGCCTCGCCCGCGAGGATCGCGGCGTCGCGGCTCCCGTCGGCGAGCATGGCCTTCATCAGGTCGAGCGACGCCGTGGCGCGCAGGTCCTCGGGGTACGCCTGGCAGTAGTGGTGCAGCGCACGCCCCACCGCCTCGTCGTCCGCGAACTCCTCGAGACGCTGGTCGACGAGCAGCTTCGCCGCCTCCTCGCGCAGACGCGAGTCGGGATACGCGTCGAGGTAGGCCTCGGTCGCGTCGCCGTCCTCAAGCACGCGGGCGCGGAAGTACGCCTGGTCGGCCTCGGGGAACGCGTAGGGCCGCGTGCGCTGGACCCGCACGAAGCGGTTCACGCGGTCGACCTCGACGCGGTGGTTCATCAGGAAGCCGATGCCGAGCGTCCCGACGGCTCCGTCGGGGTGCGCGAGCGTCGACGGTTCGGGTCGCAGCGCGACGACCTTCGTCACGTCGAGCGGGCCGAGCATCATCGAGTCGACGTCGCCCGCGGGACGGTCGAACTGGTCGGCCACGACCTCGTCGATCAGCGAGTCGTAGCGACTCGTCGACAGCGCGACGACGCCGGTGAGGTCGTCGGGCAGCCGCACGGGGCACCAGACGAAGTCGTTGTCGAGCGTGATCGGGACGTCGAAGTCGTCCGCTCCGGTCGCCGCGGTGCGCGGCGCCGCCGAGCCCGGCGCGCTGGGCTCGAGCAGCTCGATCGTGCCGGCACCGAGGTCGAACACGACGCGGTACTTGTTCAGGATCTTGGAGCCGATCGTCCCGACCACCGCGTTCTCGCCGATCTCGTGCGAGTGGTACTTCGTGAAGTCGTTCAGGAAGTCCTCGTCGCCGTGCTCACGTCCCTGGTGGACGATCTCGAAGTCGGGGAAGATCACGTGGACGTCGCGCGGCGGCTGGACCGTCTCGATCGCGAGCCCCTGGGGGCTCGAGAACCCGTTGTGGATCTCGAGGCTGCAGGCCCGGTCGAAGTCGATGAACAGGTTCGCCGGTACGCGCCTCACGTTGGTCGCGAGGTCGCAGGCGGCGACCAGCTTGCCCCCCACGACCTTGACCCTGATCCGCCCGTAGGAGCCGGCCGTCGACTCGGTCGGGCCGGCGTTCGTCGGTCGCGACGACGGATCCTGCGTTCGCGCCTGGACGACTCCGTCGGTCACCGTCGCGATCGCGACGAACGCGAACAGGGCGGCGGCGCCGGCGTGTCTCGTGGTTCGCATGGGTTCGATGGACGTGGGTCGCGGTGCGGAGGCGGAAGGTGTGAACGGCGCCGGGTTCGAGCGACACCGTGTCGGAGCGACGCGGCGGACACCGTCCCGTCGGACCGCGGCCCCGAGGGACGCGGCGTGCGGGCGAGGCGCCGCCCGGGTCGGAACGGCGGTCGCGGAAGCGGTCGTCAGCGTCGCGGGGCCCCGCGCACGGTCCCGAACGCCCACGTCTCCTGCTCCATGCGGACGTCGTAGCTCTCGACCTCGAGGACTTCCGGCACGCTCACGGCGGCCGGTACGAAGCCGGAGCCTCACGACGAGCCGGCGAAGCTCGTCGCTCCCAGTTCCTCACCGCTCTTCGTGTCGAACACGACGAAGCGCGGCGACAGTCCGAGCGGGTACCAGTCGTAGTACTCCTCGCCCGAACGTCCGTACCACCAGATCCCGTCGGGCGTGAACTGGAAGTCGGAACCGGCGTGCCCCATCGCGAACTCCGCGCGGACCGGACCGCCGAGTTCGGGGCGCGTCACCTCGCCCTCGGTCACGACCATCGGCTTCGCGCGACCGTTCGCGATCGTCACGTGCGCGTCGCCGAGCACGAGTCGCCCCTGTTCGATGCGGTACTCCCCGACGGGGACCGGTGCGCCCCGATCCTCGCGCGCGAGGTCGAGGAAGATCGTGTCGTCGCCGCCGACGACCTGGATCGACTGGATCTTGGCCTTGGTCTCGAACGCGCCGACGACGTCGAGCGTGCCCGTCGCGCCGGTGTACGGGTCGAGGACGAGCACCGGGCCGTCGTCGTTCGTGTCGAGGCGCGTCGTGTAGAGGCTGCCCTCCACCAGGACGACGCTCGAGTGGTAGGTCGCGTCCTTGCCGCGCCCGACCACGAGGGCGTCCTCGCCGACCTCGCCGTAGGTGCCGTCGAGGTCCTGGTCGACGAGCACGAACTTCGTCTGGCCGTGGGTCCCGACGAGTGCACCCGAGACCGAGTACTCCCAGCCGCCGGCTCCCGTGCGCACGCGCGCCATGTAGACGACCGGCGAGCCGTCCGCCGCCGTGCCGCGCAGC
>JAWKUH010000077.1:0-4979 GCA_041398665.1 Planctomycetota bacterium
GCCGTTCCGCGAGCTGCTCGCCGTCGTCGTGCGACCGTTCGAGGAACGCCCGGAGGCGAAGGGCTTCGAGCGCCCCGGCCCGAAGGACGCCGAGCCGTACGTGACGTACTGCGGGACGTAGATCCTCTCCACGTTCCCCGCGCACTCGAGCGTCGGGGCTCACCCGCCGCCGCGTCTCGCGGCGCGATCGCGCGCGTGGTTCCGCTGCGCGGTGAGGATCCGGTTCCAGGAGCGTCGCCCTTCCCGCTCGACGCTCCGCCCACCGCCCCGCGCGGCGCACGACGCACTACGATCTCGTCGTGTCCTGCGCCGCCCTCCTGCTCGCCGTCGCCGTCTCCCCGCAGGACGTCGAGGCCCCGTCCTACTGCAGCTGGACCGCCGAGGCGGTCCTCGAACGCACCCCCGACGGCGGCACCCCGCCGAGCGGCGCCGTCACGTGGACCTCGGACGCCGAGGGCGTGCTCTCGGTCTGGACGGAGCCGTCGGACGACGACCTCGTGCTGCGCGTGTACTCCGGATCCGGCGAGCTCCTGCTCGAGGACGACGACTCGGGGGGCGGTACGGTCCCGTTCGGCCGGATCCTCGTCGTCGATGGTTCGGAGCCGCGCGTGGTCGTCAGCAGCAAGGACCCCGGGGCGACGGGCGTGCGGACGGTGCGCTTCGGACTGAGCGAGGACGTCGCGGGTGATCGTCGCGGCGCGAACGTCGCGCTGAGCGAGCGCGCGCGTGCGCTCGTGGCGGCGCGCGACGGATCGACCGGCGCCGACCTCGGCCCCGACGCGGCGCAACTCGCGGCCGAGATCCTCGCCGTGCCGCTCCACGAGCGCGACTTCGACTGGGTCGTCGCGGCGGACGAGCTCGCCGACGTCGCCGAAGGTCGGATCCCGGACCAGGACTACTTCGAGCTCGCAGCGGCCGCGGAGGCGGCGATCTCGACCCTCGCCCCGGCGACGCGAGCGCAGGTCTGGATCGTGCGATCCAGCCTCGGTCGCGCGGCGTCGCGACTCGGTCGACAGGCGATCGCGCTGGAGATGCTCGGGGCGGCGTACGAAGGCGTGCGCGTCGCTCGTCCGCTCGACGACGCGTGGCACGGTTTCATCAGGAACCACTACGCCGTGGCCTGCATCGACGCGTCGCGACCCGACCTCGCCCTCCCGGTGTTCCAGATCGATCTCGAGGTCGACACGGCCCGCTGCGGACCGGACTCGACCGAGGCGCTCGCGACGAAGGTCAACGTCGCGGTTGCACTCGCCGGAGTCGGCCGCCTCGAGGAGTCGGAGCGATGCGCGGCCGAGGTCGTCGCCGCACTCGAACGCTCCGACGAGCCCGACGAGCGGACGCTGAACGTCGCGCGCGAGTGCCGAGCGTCGACGCTCCAGGCCCTCGGTCGCTACGGCGAGGCCCTCGTGGAGATGGACGCGGTGCTCGACGCCGCGCGGCGCTCCGAGGGTTCCGACTCGATGCACGTCGCCACCCTGCTGCGGAACCGCTCGATCGTGCTCGACGACCTCGGGCGGATCGACGAGGCCATCGAGTCCGCTCGGGAAGGACTGCGGACGGTCGCGGTCGTCGCGCCGCCGGGGCACCCCGAGATCGCGATCCACCGCTTCGGCGTCGCTCGGCTCCTCGTGCACGCGGGACGGACCGCCGACGCGCTCCCGATGCTGGAAGAGGCGCGCGTCGAACTCCTCCGCGCGCTCCCGCCGACGCACCTCCGACTGATCGAGTGCACGAGGACCCAAGCGCTCGCGCTCCGCCGCGTGGGCCGCGTGGACGAGGGCGACGCGATGCTCCGCGACCTCCTGGAGGAGCTCGAACGCGCGGGGCTCGGCGACTCGCGGACGGCGCTCCAGACGCGGATCAGCCTCGAGAACATGGCGGACTGCTACGCCGACCCGGTCGGCGGCGTCGAGCGTTGGGAGCGGCTGCTCGAGGAGGCACGCCGTCTCGACCGAGCGGGCAACGGAGAGGTACTGACCGCGCTCGACTGGCTCGCCGAGGCGCAACGGATCCTCGGCGACACGCAGGCCGCGCTCGCGACGACGCGGGAGCGGCTCGCCGTGCTCCTCGTCGAGTTCGACGAGGATCACCCGTCGGTGCTCGACTGCCGCAGCGACGAAGCGATCCTGCTCGCCCAGCTCGGTCGGGGCGCCGAGTCGCACGCACAGCTCGAGGAGATCCTCGAACGGGCCGAGGCGGCGCTCCCTCCGGACCACGCGCTGTTCGAGAAGTTGTGGGCCCGGTTCGGTGCGAGCTGCACCGACGAGGGCGAGCCCGAGCGCGCCCAGCCCTATCTCGAGGCGGTGTACGAGCGGGTCCGCGCGCGCGACGGCGCGGAGTCGCGGTCCGCGCTCCTCGCGCGTCGCCAGCTCGCGATCTGCCTCGAGAGACAAGGCAAGTGGGAGGAGGCGCGCACCGAGCATCGAGCGATCCTCGAGGCGGTCGGACGCACGGACGACCCCGGTTCCATGCGCGCGATGACGTCGTACGACGACCTGGTCGGGGTCGACGTCGCGACGGGCGACACGGAGGCGCTCACGTCCGACGCGGTCGAGCTCGCGTCGCTGCTCCTCGGCGCGCTCGACCGTGTTCGCGGCGGTGCGCCGAACGAGCTGTTCCGCGCCCTCGCCGAGTACGAGTCGGAAGTGATGTCCCTCGTCGGCGCCGCCCGGCGCACACGCGACGCGACGCTCGACGCGCTGATCTTCCAGTACGTCGAGACGGCCCGCGACGTCGCCGCCGGTGCCGGAGGCGGCAGGTATCGGCACGATCCCGAACTGGCGGGGCTCGTCGAGCGGTCGACGAACGCCCGTCGACGCCTTGCCGATGCGATCGCGGAGTCCGGGGACGGGGCGAGCGCGGAGGCCGGCGCGGCGGTCGCGAAGCTCGCGCGCGAGCGCGATCGGGTCGACCGCGAACTCAGGTCGAGGCTCGTCGCACGCGGCGAGCTCGGCGGTCCGATCGAGGCGAGCGCCGTCTCGGCCGCACTGCCCGAGGGCTCGGCGGCCGTCACCTTCCGCATCGCGCGCCATCTCGACCACGACGACGCCGAGGACTGGCTGGTCCACCGCGCGCCGGTCGTCCTCGCGTTCGTGGTCGAGAGCGGCGAGCCCCTGCGCCGCGTCGAACTCGGCCTCGCGGCGGACCTGGACGACCTGGTCGAGGCCTGGCGTGCTGCACTCGGCAAGCCCGTCGAGCGCGGGCTCGACGTCGACGAGGACTCGGACGACGCGGAGCGTACGGCCGGAGCCGCCCTGCGCGCCGCGTTCCTCGACCCCGTCCTGGCGCTGCTCGGCGAGGACGTCGAACGCGTCCACGTGTGCCTGGACGGCGCGCTGCACCTCGTCCCGCTCGACGCGCTACCGCTCGGCGAGGGTCTGCTCGGCGACCGCTACGAGATCGTCGACATGGTCTCTCTCGCGCAGCTCCTCGTGGACGCGCCTCGACCCGACGGGGAGCCGGCATTGCTCGCCGTCGGCGGAGCGAACTACGACGCGGACGTGGAGGGCGACGGGTCCGACGACGGCGAAGGAGTCCGAGTCGGGACGACCGGGGTGCGCGGTGCCGTCGTCGGCGCCCTGCCCGCGTTGCTCCAGACCCGCTTCGAGGCGCGCTCGGTCGCGGACCTGTTCGAGGAGCGCTTCGACACGAAGGGTGTGCTCCTCTCGCGCGACGCAGCGACGGTGGAAGCCTTCGCGCGGAGCGTCGGCGACGCGCGCTACGTCCACGTCGCGACCCACGGTTGGTTCGCGACGGAGGACGTGGCCTCGCTGGTCGACGGCGACGACCTCACGACGGCGGATCGCGCGCGCGCGTCCGGCGAGGAGATCGCACGCGGCCTGGCGCCACTCGCCCTGTGCGGTCTCGCCTTCGCGGGCGCCAACCGCGGCGTCGACGCGAACGGTCGCGCGATCGGCGTGCTCTCGGCCGAGCTCCTGTCGGGACTCGATCTGTCGAGGTGCGAACTCGCCGTGCTCTCCGCCTGCGAGACGAACGTCGGCATCCGTCGCGCCGGGAGCGGCATCCAGTCGCTGCGCTCCGCGCTGCACGCCGCGGGTGCGCGCACGACCATCACGAGCCTGTGGAAGGTCGACGATGCAGCCACGCGCATGTTGTTCGAACTCTTCTACACCCACCTCTGGATCGACGGCATGGGCAAGGCCGAGGCCCTGTGGCGCGCGAAGGAGGAGGTGCGCGATTCCGGCGCGCCGACGCGCGACTGGGCGGGTTGGGTGCTCACGGGCCAGCCGGACTGAGGGTGCTCTCCGGGGACATCGGTACCAGATGTCTCCGGGCACATGGGTGACACTTGCATGAACGGCCGGAGGTGCCGCTCATGCCCTTCCTCGCGCGACAGCATCCGAGCTCGAACTCCCGGCGAAGAGCACGGTGAGTGAGATCCCGCGTGGCCGCGGCCCGGTCGAAGTCCGCCTCGAGCCACGTCGCAAGCAGCGTCTCCCGACGCCGTCGGTGAAGCCTCTGAGCCACGTCACCGCGCCGATCGTGCTGTGGTGTTGCGACTTCAGGGGCTGGTTCCGCACGAAGGACGATGACTGAGCCGTCCCACCCACCGATTCGTGAAGCCGTGTTTCGAGCGTGCCTTCGGGGAGTACGGGCTTCCGACGGCATCCGCACGGACGACGGGGCGCCCTTCGCGTCGAGCGGAACGGCGGGGCCGACGAAGCTGTCGGCGTGATGGATCGAGCTCGGCATCAGGCCCGACCGGATCACGCCCGGCCCGCCGCAGGAGAACGGTCGGCACGAACGCTTCCATCGAACGCCGAAGCAGGAGACGGCGAGGCCGTCCAAGGCTCCGGCACGTGCGCAGCAGACGGCCATCGCCCACTTCCTGCGGGAGTACGACGAGGAGCGCCCCGACGAAACGATCGGGAACAAGACTCCGGCCGAGCTGTACCGACCGTCACGACGCGAGTACACGGCGAAGCAAGAGTCCTTCGAGTGCCCCGCTCACTCCGAAG
>JAWKUH010000078.1:0-3651 GCA_041398665.1 Planctomycetota bacterium
TGTCGGCGCCGAGGCCGTGGAAGCGCAGTCGGCGCACGCGGTCCGCGAGTGCGGCGTCGTCGGTGCAGAGGACGCCGCCCTCGCCCGACGTGACGTTCTTGATGGGGTGCAGCGAGAAGATCGCGGTGCCGCGCCGCCCGACGGGCTCGTCGCCGGAGCAGGTGGCGACGGCGTGCGCCGCGTCCTCGATCAGCGGGATGCCGCGTTCGCGTGCGAGCGCACGCAGCGGCTCGACGTCGAGCCACGCCCCCGCGTAGTGCACGGGGACGATCGCCCTGGTGCGCTCCGTCACGAGCGGCTCGACGTGCTCGCGGCGCACCATCAGGTCGCCGCGGTCGACGTCGGCGAAGACCGGGGTCGCCCCGGCCAGCTCGATCACGTTGACCGTCGAGACCCAGGTCATCGAGGGCGTCACGACCTCGTCGCCGGGACCGATCCCGAGCGCCGTCAGCGCGAGGTGCATCCCGGCGGTGGCCGACGTCATCGAGACGGCGTGCTCCGCGCCCGTGCGCTCGCGGAACGAGGCCTCGAGCTCGGCGCACCTCGGTCCCGTCGTGATCCAGCCGGAGCGCAGGACGTCACCCACGGCGGCGACCTCCTCGTCGCCGATGGAGGGACGCGAGAACGGGAGGAAGTCGACGGTGGACAACGGGGCCTCGTGGGAACGCAGGTCGAAGTCGCGTCGGCGCTCCCCGAACACCGGGGCGCGACCGCGCGGGACTCTCGCCGCGAACGGAGAGGTGAGTCTGTTCCCGCCGGGACGCCCCGATCGATGAACTCACTGTCATCCCGGGAACATCGGGAGCCGGGACGACGGCTTGGGTGCGGGAGACCCAAGGTCCGCCGATCGCTAGGATCGGCGGCGCGTCCCTCCCCCCCGATCCATGCGCATCCTGATCGTCGACGACGACCCCCGCCTCCGCGAGACCCTGCGCGTCGGCCTCGCCCACTCCGGTCACGAGGCCGAGGGCGTCCCCGACGCCGACGGCGCCGAGGCGGCCCTCGCGAACGGACACTACGACATCGTGTTGCTCGACGTGATGATGCCCGGCCGGACCGGCTGGTCGCTGCTCGAGACGGTGCGCGCACGGGGCGACGACACGCCCGTGATCTTCCTCACGGCGCGCGACGCCGTCGAGGAGCGCGTGCGCGGACTCTCCGCCGGCGCGGACGACTACATGTCGAAGCCGTTCTCGCTCGACGAACTCCTCGCGCGGATCGAAGCCATCGCGCGGCGGCGCGCGTCGCTGCCGACGATCTTCGTCGGGCCGCTGTCGATCGACCAGGCGCGGAGGACGTGCGTGCTCGAGGGACGGCGGATCGAGCTGAGCCCCAGGGAGTTCGACCTCCTGGCTGAACTCGCGCGCGCGAATGGCGACGCCGTCTCGCGCAAGCACCTCCTCTCGAAGGTCTGGGGCATCGACTTCGATCCGGAGACGAACACCGTCGACGTGCACGTCGCGCGGCTGCGCCGCCGACTCGGCCCGAACGGCAAGCACCTCGTCAGGACCGTGGTCGGCGAGGGCTACCGACTCGCGGCCGACTCCGAGGACGAGGCGTGACCGGACGCCGGTGGAGCCTCGCGCGCCGACTGCGCGCGACCCTGACGGTCGGCACCACCGGGATCGTCATCGTCGTCGGCGCGATCAACTTCTGGTTGCTCGAACAGGCGGTCGAGGGCGAGATCGCCGCGCTCGTCCGCGAGGAGCTCGAGGAGTTCAAGGCGAACTGGGAGAACGGACCGCGCACGCGCGACCACTACGTCGCGGTGGTCGAAGAGCTCCAGAGGGAGCACCCCGACGTCGCGCTCGCGTTCAGGATCGATCCCGGGGCGAACGCCGAGATCTTCACGCTGGGCGCCGCCCGACTCGTCGAGAACGAGTCGCGGCGCGCGCCGATCGACGTGGTGGGATCCCTCGGACGAGCGGTGCGTTGGTCGGGGCGCGACCTCGAGGACGGCGCGTCGGTGGAGTGCGCGATCGAGGCGAAGGAACAGATCGAGAGGCTCCAACGGCTCGAGTTCGCGGTCGGCGGTGTGACGCTCGGCGCCGCCCTGCTCGCCCTCCTCGTCGGCGAGCTCCTCGCGCGGCGGATCACCGGGATGCTCGCGAGCGTGGCGCAGAGCGTCGGCGCCCAACCCGGCCTGCGCGAGCCCTTCGCGATCACGCTGCCCGACCCGCCGAACGAGATCCGTGAGGTGGTCGAGGCGCTGCGCGCACTCGTCGAACGCGCGCGTTCGGAGGACGCGCGCACGCGACTGCTCATCTCGGGACTCGCGCACGAGCTCCGCGCTCCGATCCAGAACCTCGTCCTCGAGAGCGAGGTGGCGATGCTCGAGCACGACGACGACCCGGTGTTCCGCGACTACGCCGGGCGTCAGATGGACCTCGGTCGCGAGCTCGGCGACGCCGTCGACAACCTGGTCTCGCTCTGTCGCAGCGAGGACCCGACGTCGGAGGTCAAGGTCGAGCGCTTCGACCTCGGCACCGAGCTCGACCTCAGGAAGCAGCGGTTGCGCGCCTACGCCGAGCGCGCCGGCGCGCAGCTCGTCGTGAGGCGCAGCGGCGACCTCGTCCTCGACGGCGACCGCGAGACCGTCATGCGCGCCGTGCGCAACCTCGTCGCGAACGCACTGGAGTGGACGCGCACCGGTACGGACGTCGAGCTCGAGCTCGTCGGCGACTCGACGGCGGTCACGGTGCGCGTGCTCGACCGCGGACCGGGCATCCCCGCGAAGGACCTCGAGCGCGCGTTCCAACCGTTCACGCGGCTCGACCAGGGTCCTGGTCGACGCGCGGGATACGGACTCGGCCTGTCGCTCGTACGCCGAGCGGCGGAGCTGCACGGCGGCGACGCGCGACTCGAACCGCGCGAGGGCGGCGGGACCGTCGCCACGCTGGTGCTGTCGAAGCGCGGCATGAAAGGCCTGTCATGACCGCGACGGGTCGCGACGGGTCAAGGTCGACCCGGGCCCGCGCCTGACCCATCGCTGCGTCTTGGAGGCTGCCGCGGGGCGCGAGCACGAACCCACAGGAGACCTCGTGCCTCGATCGAACCACCCGTCGGCGCCGCGCACCGACAGGACGCGCTCCCCCCTCGGCGCGTTGCGCGCCGCCGTCGTCCTCGCCACCGCCACGACCTCGAGCGCGTACGCGCAGGACTGGGAGGCCTACGCGGTCGTACCGACGGGCGGTGCGCCGCGACTCGACGCCGTCGGGCTCACCGAGGGCGGCGAGGTGCTCGCGATGGCGGGCAGTCCGTACGACGGCGGCCCGACCGGCGACTCCGTCGTGCACGTCACCGTCCCGGGCTCGAACGTCTGGACGACGCCCAAGCCCTTCGACGGTCCGATCATCAGCCAAGGCATCGGCGTCGATGCGCTGGGCCGCATCGTCGTCTACGGCGGCATCGACGGTCCCGACCCGGAGGGCGACATCGGAGGCGTGTGGGTGTACGACCGCGACGAAGGCGTGCTCTCGACCCTCCCGGACCGCGCGGCGACGGCGGCTCCTCGCTCCTTCGCCTACGCCGACGACGACCTGCACCGTCTGTACTCGATCGGCGGCGACGCGTCGCTCGTCGGCGGTTCCTCGTACTCCACGCTCGTGCAGCGCTTCGACGGCACGACGGACACGTGGTCGACGCTCGCCC
>JAWKUH010000079.1:0-3552 GCA_041398665.1 Planctomycetota bacterium
TCGAGCTTCTTGCCCGTCGCCTTCCACTCCTCGACGAAGCGGGCCTTCTCCTCGGCGTCGCCGTAGATGCAGAAGAGGTAGAGCGCCATGTGGCTCTTCTGCGACGCGAGGCTCGCGAAGGGCAGCGGCTGCTTCGGGTCGCAGTGGTAGCCGGCGGGGTACACGGAGTGCGGCACGAACCAGCCGACCATGCCGTACTGCACGCCCTCGGCGATCTTGCGGTCGAGGTTCTTGCGCACCACGGCGCGCACCGCCTCGATCGCCTCGCGGCGGTCGGCGGGCAGGGAGGCGAGGTAGGCGTCGACGGTGGTGGCGCTGCTCTTCATGGAAAGAGCGTAGCGCCGGCGACCGCGTTCAGAACGCCGCGTCGAGCACGACCAGCCAGGAGCCCGAACCGGCGACCGGCGCACCCGTCGCGAAGGAGAAGCACGCGGGCTGGGTGAAGAACGTGCGGCCCTGACCCGCGGCGACCGCGAGGTTGGCGGGCACCGCGACGCCGAGACTGCCGCCCGCGGGGACGGGGGCGAGGAAGAGGAGCACCAAACTCGACGGATCGACGAGGACCGCGCCCTGGAGGAAGGCGTCGTAGCCGAACCACGGTGCCGCGGCGACGGTCATGGCGACGAGCGCTCCGGGCTCGCCGTCGACCGTGAATTGGATCGTCCCGCCTTCGCGCACGGGCGACGACACGACGTGGGCGAACGACCGGTCGCTCGAGACCGTCGCGGTCCCGAACGACATCCCGATCGGTACGCCGTCGTCGCCGCTGCTGCACGACGCGCCGGGGTAGGGCGGTCCGCCGATCCCCGGCACGAGCGTGCACCCGAGCAGGTGCACGTCGGCCGTCCCCGCGAAGAACGGGTCCTGGCCGACGGCGTCGCCGCCGTCCCCGCCGTCGCCGCAGAGGAAGCCCTGGAAGATGTCGAAGTCCTCGCCGCCGATGCCGCCCTCGCCGCCGCGCAGCGCCGAACCCGACGCCGTCGCGGTCCCGGTCTCCACCTCGAGGCCGCGTCCTCCGTCGGGTCCGGTCCACGCGGCGTCGTCGTCGTTGACGTGGCCGCCGCCGCCGCCGGTGAGGACGCACTCGTGGAACGCGACGGACGAGCCGTCGACGTACGCGCCGTCGCCGCCGTCACCGGGTGCGATCAGGAGCGGCACGTAGTCCGAACCGCGTCCGCCGCGCAGCTCGCAGCGGACGAACGCGACGGACGTGCAGGCGACGACGTTCGCTCCGTGGTAGCCGCGCGGGTGTGCGTTCGGGTCGACGAACGTGCCGTCGCCCTGTGCTCCTTCGAACTCGCAGGCCTCGATCCAGACGCGACCCTGGCACGACTTCACCTGGATGCCGTCCTCGAGCGCGCCGACCGTGCGCAGTCCGCGGATCGAGACCGACGAGCCCGCGGGCATCGACCGCACCGACACGCCGCCCTGGCACACGACCGTCCCCTCGACCTCGGCGACGATCGAGACGGGCTTGCCGTTCATGATGAAGCCGCCGTACGTGCCGGGCTCGACGAGCACAAGGTCGCCCGGGGCCGCGGCCTGGATCGCCGCCGCGATCTGCGTGAAGTCGACGCCCGGTCCGCCGCCGTCGTCGACGACCCACACGTCGCCGACGCCGAGCGCTGCGGCGGACGGTGCGAGGAGGGCGACGACGAACACCGTCGACGCGAGCGGTGGAAGGGAGACGTGCATGGCGGGCCTCCGTGTGGCGCGGGTCTCTCCTCGGAACCTATCGCTCGTTCGGAGAACGCGCCATGCGTCCGACCCCGTACGTCGCGCGAGGTCGGGCTCGAAGGGCTGCGCTCGGCGCCTTCGGCGCCGAAACCACACAGTTCACAGGGAGGCACAGAGGACACAGAGGCCACGCAACGCCGCCTGCAGAGACGCGGGAAGACTGGGCGCGACACGCACTCCGTCGTCCTCCACGTGGGTGTTCACGATCGTGGTCTCTGTGTCCTCTGTGGCTCCCTGATATGGAGGCCCACTTGTCAAGTAGACAAAGAGAGCCCTGGACCACGCCTCTCGGTCGTGGCCAGGGCTCTGGCGGTGTTCGGGAGTCGTGTCCTGCGGCCGACGGAAGCGACGGGAGTCAGTCTGATATTCGCGGGTCGAGCCCGCATGCGGCTGGTTCCGTCTCGGTGCCTTCAGTCTGTGATCGTGCTCACGGCAGGTGCCGTAGCGACACAGGGAGTTCGAGGCTGCTCGTCTGTCGATGGTCGCGGGACAGGCTCCCAGTGCTCAGCGGTCGAGTCCGATGTCTGGATGCATCGACGCCCAAAGGTGTCCGATCAGCTCTCGGGCGATCGCAGTCTTGGCGACGTTGGAGTGCTTGACCGCGGTGAGCGCGCGGTAACGCTTCGTCAGTCGTTTCTCGACGAGCCGCGCGTGCTCACGTGTCCGGATGGATGCCTTCTCGCGTCGCGCCGAGAGGGACTTCGATTCGTGCGCTCTCAGCCGGTAGTGCTGTGCCACCTCGACGAGGAGACGCCGCAGGTGGCGACTTCCCGTTCGCGTGATGCCGGTACGCCTGACCTTGCTGCCCGAAGAGCGCTCTCCGGGCACCAGCCCGACGTACGCGGCGACCGCCGCCTTGTCCGCGAAACGCCTCGGATCTCCGATCTCCGCGATCACGTTGACCGCGGTCAGGATCCCGACGCCTCGGTAGGCGTGCAGGTTTCGCACGGCTTCGGCGATGTCGGCACGCTTCGCCCGCTTCTCGATGAGCTCGTCGAGCTCGCGTAGCTCCGCCTCACGGAGCGCAAGACGCCCGAGCTTGAGCTCCAGCATCATCTGGTCGTCCTCGTTCGCCATCTCGACCGAGCGCAGCCACGTCCGGTGGACACGACTCCAAAGCCCCGTCTTGCTGCGGTAGATCTCTCCTCGGTTGAGGAGAAACTTCGTGATGTGGTGCTTGGCAGCGACGACGTCTCGCCGAGCTTGGTCGCGCGTGCGTACCAGCGTCCGCAGGGCTTCCGTCTCCGGCGTCGGCGGCGTGACCGCCGTCAATTGACCGCCACGCAGGTAGACCGCGAGACGCTCCGCGTCCAGGCGGTCCGTCTTGCGCTGCTCGCCCGGCAGAATCGGGATCCGGCTCGGTGCTGCGACCACGCAGTCGACACCAAGAGCCGTGAGTTGGCGCCACAGCACGAAGCCCGTGCAGCCCGCTTCGTACACCGCGCGGACTCGCCCACGCTCGAGCAGCCTGCTGAACTCGCGCCGGATCTGCGCGGGATCGTTCGGAATCGTGCGTGCTCGCAAGGGGCGCTCGGCGCCCTCTGCGAGCACGGCAATCGAAAGGGTCTCCTGGTGGGCGTCCACACCCACGAACTGAAGAGCGATACCATGGTCCACGGCTCGGCCTCCTGGCAGATGACGCTACGACGTCGCACACCACGTGCACGATCTGCCCAAGATCTGCCCGATGTGGCGCGTCCTGCCTAGAGCTGGACGACCCACGAGTGCCACGCCGGGAGACCGGGCCTCCATAGCGTCTGTGAACTTCGTGTTCTTCGGCGCCGAAGGCGCCGAGCGCAGCGCCTCGTGCTCGTT
>JAWKUH010000080.1:0-3228 GCA_041398665.1 Planctomycetota bacterium
GCGCGAATCGGACCGCGCCGACGGCACGGTCGAGGAGAACACGCTCCAGGACTCGGACCTCGCGTGGGTGATGGAGCTCGGCGAGCGCGATCTCCTGATCGTCGACTCGAGCCACGTGCTCAAGACCGGCAGCGACCTCTGGTGGCTCTTCGACCGTGTGCTGCCGAACCTCGCGAAGGGCGTCTGGATCCACTTCCACGACGTGCCCTGGCCCTTCGAGTACCCGCGCGAATGGGTCGACGCGGGCCGCGCGTGGAACGAGGCCTACGCGCTGCGGCTCTTCCTCCAGTTCAACCGCGCGTTCGCCGTGCGCTTCCACCTGACGCACGTGCTGTCGCGCGACCCCGAGGAGTTGCGCAAGGGTCTCGGCCTCGAGCACGACCTCGCGACCGCGATGCCGCCCGGCGTCCCGCCCGCGACCGTCGCGCGCCTCGTCGCCGAGCCGGGCTCGGCGTGCTGGATCGAGCGGGTGGGTTGAGCGTCAGTCGCCCCACGTCTCGATGAACTCCTCCGGCTCGACGCCGAGTCCGTCGGCGACGCGCGTGATGTAGGCGAAGTACGCGACGACCTGGACGAGGTCGTGGATCGCGCGGTCGTCCAGGCCGTACCGACGCAGGTCGTCGAGGTCACCAGGTTCCTGCGACCTCTGGTCCAGCGTGAGCTTCTCGGCGAAGGAGCACAGCGCGCGATCCACCTCGCCGAGCGACGCCGCGCGCCAGTCGCGGACCACCTGGTGCACGAAGGCGTCCGCGGCCTCTCTCTCGCACATCTCTGGGACGACCTCGGCACGGAGGTCGTGCGCGTGCGCCTGCGTTCAGTAGTGGCAGCCGTTGGTCTTCGCCACCACGACCGCGACGAGCTCGCGCTGCGCGCGCGAGAGCGGCGACTCGCCGAACATGATCGCGCGGTAGAGCGCCATCGACGCCTCGAGCACCTTGGGGTTCGGCGCCATCACGTGGGTGATGCGCCACACGCGACCCGCGCGCTCGATCGCGGCGGCGAACAGTCGGCCGAGTCGACCGGTCGCCGACTCGACGGAGGGGAGCTCGATCCAGGCCATGCGGCGATGGTACGGGCGCGCGCGGTGCTCGGCACGCGGCGCGCGCCTCGCTCGCCCGTCAGAGCCGATGGAACACGCCGTCGTAGACCCAGTCGCCGACCCTCCGACCCAGCGCGATGCCCTCGTCCGAGTCGAAGTACCAGTGGATGCCGAGGTAGATTCGGCTGCGGCCGTTCTCCTCCTCCGCTTCGCTGAAGTTCGTGAAGTGACGCGGGAGGTAGGGTCGCACATTGCCCTCGTCGTCGACGGTGACGCCGTTGAACTCGTCCGACACGAAGGTGAACGCGACGTCGTCCGTGCCGTAGAAGCGGCGCAAGACCTGGAACAGCGCTCCGCCGAAGCCCGCGTGCCCCGACGGGTAGGTCGGGAACGGCGGCGTGAAGTTGGGGCCCGAGAGGTTGCTCGCGGGCGCACCGAGCGGCGTGAACGTCGGGTCCCCCACCGTCGACGGGTTGCCGTCGCCGAGGCCGGTCGGGCCCGTGCCGACCTCGGCCTCGCGGATGGCGCAGACCGGTCGCCAGTAGTCGTGGAAGTACTTCGACTCCCAGATGGCGATCGCGGCGTCGGCGAGCGCCATGTTCATGGTGGCGAGCAGACGCAGCGTCTCGTACCCGCTCGTGCCGCGCTGGACGGCGAGCTGCGACGTGATCTGGTTGTAGAGCCGCGGCGGCGCGCACAGACTCGGCGTGCCGTCGTACGCCCAGAAGATGCCGATGTGCGTCTGCTCGTCGGTGCGCAGCGTCGGCGTGACGTCACCGTCACCGCCGAGCTCGTAGGTCTCCTGGAACGCCGCGGCGTACTCCGGCATCGACGTGTCGGGCGGAGCCGGGGCGCGGAACTGCTCCGCGGCGAGCAACGTCCACGGCACGACGGACGGCCAGCTCCCGCCGAGCGCGACCTCGTGCATCCCGATCGGGTCGGGCCGCCAACGGCCCGGGTCGTCGCTGCAGAAGAAATCGACGCCGACGAGCGGTTCGTCGTGCGCCGAGCCGTCCGACGAGCGCAGGTCGAGCACGGTCTGCGCTGCGAGCTTCCCGACCGCGACGCCGAGGTCCTCGGCCGGTCCGTCGACGATCGCGAGGAGTGCGCTCTCGAGCTCCGCGTCGAAGATCGCGACCTGCGACGGGAACAGCGCGACGAGCGTGTCGCGCGCGGCCTGCGCGAGCGCGGCCTCGGGCGACGCGTACGACGGCGCGGACGGGACGCCGGCGTAGCCGGAGTAGGTCCCGTGGATCGCGTTCACCGCCTCGAACATCGCGAGGTGCACGATCGCCATGGCGCGCGACGCGCGGCACGGACCGAGCTGGTCGCCGAAATCGTGCGCCGGACCCTGGCCTTCGGGCGTGTGGTCGAGACCGCTGGCGTCGTACGCCACCTGGTTCCAGTGCAGCACGGCGCTCTTCGACACGCCGGGCGCTCCCTCGCCGCGACGGCACGAGGACAGGGCGAGCAGGACGACGAGCGGGAGCGCGGACGCGGCGACGGCGGTCGACCGCGAAGGGCGAGTGGTCATGCGGATCGCCGCGGGCCGCGGCGGGTCGAAGGACGAGGAACGATCCCTTCGAAGCTACCTCGACCCCGGCGACGGAACGGCGCGACCCGCCGTAGTCCCGACGGGTCGTCGCGCGTCCTTCCTATGCGCCGCCCCGTGGCGGCGCGCCGCGCTCACTCCGCCTGTTCGCCGAGGCCGAGCACGAGACGCAGGAACACCGTGTCGTCGAAGCCCTGGCCCTCGCGGCGCTGCTCGGCGAAGCGCACGACGACGAGGTCGAGCGCCGGCACGAGGTAGAGGCGCTGCTTGCCCGCGCCCGCCGCCATGACGATCTCGACGGGGTCGCCGTCGACGTCGAAGAGTTGCGCGGTCTGCCCGGCCGCGGGGCGCAGTCTCTCGAGGAAGCCGTCGGCGACGTCGGGCGTGCTGCCGGGCTCCCCGTTCAGCAACCACCACGTCAGTCCGTAGTTCGGGTTGGTCGCGCTGGGTTCGAAGCAGGGGTCGAGCGCGTGTTCCCCGAGGTCGCGGACGAGCGTCCCGTCCTCGCCGACGTGCGCGCCGCCGCGCAGCACCCACTCCCCGAAGCGCGCCCATTCGTGCGCCGTGAAGTGGCCGCCCCCCGGCAGGTTCGGCTTGTTCGCGGCGTCCGGTGCGAAGCGCTCGATGTCGACCGGGA
>JAWKUH010000081.1:0-2998 GCA_041398665.1 Planctomycetota bacterium
GAAGTTGGGTCGCCGCGCCCCGGTCGAGTGGTCGAGCGCGACCGAGCTCGTCGGCGAGCTGCGCCTCTTCAAGACGCCGGCCGAGGTCGCCGTGATGCGCCGCGCCGCGCAGATCACCGGCGAGGCGCACCGGGCGGCGATGGCGCTCGCTCGGCCCGGCGTCAACGAGGCCGAGATCGACGCGCTGCTCTCCTACCACTTCCGCAAGGCGGGCGGCACGGGCGAGGCCTACGGCAACATCGTCGCGGGAGGCGCGAACGCCTGCATCCTGCACTACCACGAGAACGACGCGCCGCTCGCTGCGGGCGAGCTCCTGCTCGTCGACGCGGGCTGCGAGTACGCGCACTACGCCGCCGACGTCACGCGCACCTTCCCGGTCGACGGGACGTTCACGCCGGAGCAGCGCGACCTCTACGCGGTCGTGCTCGCGGCCGAGAAGGCCGCGATCGCCGCGGTGCGCCCGGGCGCGGCCTTCGACGAGGTCCACGGCGCCGCGCTGCGCACGCTGTGCGAGGGACTGATCGAGCTCGGGATCCTCGAGGGCAGCCTCGACGAGGTGATCTCGAAGCGGAGCTACTCCCGCGTCTACATGCACAAGACGAGCCACTGGCTCGGGATCGACGTGCACGACGTCGGCGCGTACTTCGACGGCGGCGGCGAGCCGCGCAGGCTCGCGCCCGGCATGGTCCTCACGGTCGAGCCCGGCGTGTACGTCGCGCCCGACGACGAACTCAGCGACGCGCGCTGGCGCGGCATCGGCATCCGCATCGAGGACGACGTGCTCGTGACCGAGAAGGGCCACGAGGTGCTCACCGTCGACGTGCCGAAGGAGATCGACGACGTGGAGCACGCCTGTGCGGAGATGGCGGACGCCTGTCTCTGATTCGGAAGGGTCGAAGGGGTGGCGAGGCGCGTGCGCGCGAGGAAGGACGCTCCAGTCCGTGGCGCGCGGGACCACGCAGGTTCACAGGGAGCCGGGGAGGACGGGGAGGGCACCTGCGAGTCGTTCCGCAACTCGACGACTGCGGCGACCCGTCGTCACCGCGCACCGCAACGGCTCGTCGATCAACGGTGGCGTTCCACCTCCCCGTCCTCCCCGGCTCCCTGTGAACCAGTGTTCCCGGCGCCGAAGGCGCCGCGCGCAGCAATTCGGGCTCCTCTCGAGGCGCGGCGCGCGGCCTACCGGCCGCGCGACCACGAATCGAAACACGAAGAACGCGAAGAACGGAAGGCGCCGCCTTCGCGCCGCGCGGGGAACGCGAGTCCAGGAGCCGGGGAGGACGAGGAGGACACCTGCGAGTCGTTCCGCAACTCGACGATTCCGGCGACCCGTGGTACCGCGCACCGCAGCGGCTCGTCGATCACAGGTACCGTTCCACCTCCCGTCCTCCCGGTCGCCTCGTGTTTAACCTGGTGGTTCTCGGCGCCGCAGGCGCTGCCGGAAAAGCTCGAGGGGCACCACCGGCAACCGGCGGCGCCCCTCGCATGGTGGTGGGTGTACTAGGGCTCGAACCTAGGACCAACTGGTTAAGAGCCAGTTGCTCTACCAACTGAGCTATACACCCGTGCCCGAGGAGATCCTCGAGCGAACTCGTGTCCTCGCGCCGAGCTCGCGTTGCAGCGTGCTGTCGCTGCCGCGCGCGGCCGAGGTGGGTGGTGAGTGCACTAGGGCTCGAACCTAGGACCTACTGGTTAAAAGCCAGTTGCTCTACCGACTGAGCTATGCACCCGTGTCCGTCCGGGGAGCGGACGAGCGGTGAAGAGGATACGGCCTCGGGAGTCCGAGGCAAGTCCCCGGCGCGCCGGTTCTCCGACGTGGAGTCGGGCGGACCCGCCGCCCCGTCGGGACCGGCCGGTCGGCTCCACGCGAGTCGGCCCCGCCCGACCTACTCCATGATCTCCGCGACCTTCTTCTCGTGGGCCTGGTCGATCTTGCCCTCCCAGTCCTTGAGCGCGTGCTGGATGTCGTCGTGGAGCTTCTTGTGCTCGTCCTCGGTCAGCTCACCGTCCTTCTTCATCTGGTCGATGTGCTTGTTCATGTCGCGTCGGACGTTGCGCATCGCGACGCGGGTCTCCTCGCAGAGCTCCTTGGCCTTCGCCGCGAACTTCTGCCGCTGGTCGCCGGAGAGCGGCGGGAGCGTGATGCGGACCATCTTGCCGTCGTCCTGGGGCGCGGCGCCGAGGTCGCTCTTGCTGAGCGCCTTGCCGATCTCCTTCAGGATCGAGGCGTCGAAGGGCTTGATCGCGATCTGACGCGCCTCGGGAATCGTCACCGAGGCGAGCTGCGAGATCGGCGTCGGCGTGCCGTAGTAGTCGACGCGGATGTTGTCGACGAGGGTCGACGTCGCGCGACCCGTCCGGATCGACCGCAGCATGTCGCCGAGGTGGTCGAGAGCCTTCTGGTAGCGCGACTTGGTGTCCTTCAGGACGCTGTGTTCGACGGTCATGCTCCTCCTCCTTGTCGCCGGGGCGCACCCCGGCGGTTGGTCCTCGGCCCGGTGCTCAGACGGCCTCGATGCGGGTGCCGATCTCCTCGCCGCGGGCGACCCGCTCGATGTTACCGGGCTCGAACATGTCGAAGACGACGACCGGCAGCTTCTGCTCCATGCAGAGCGTGATCGCGGTGCCGTCCATGACGCGCAGGCCCTTGCTCAGGACCTCCATGTACGTCAGCCGCTCGAAGCGGACGGCGGATGCGTCGCGCTTCGGGTCGGCGGTGTAGACCCCGTCCACCTTGGTGGCCTTGAGCAGCACGTCGCAGGCGAGCTCGGTCGCCCGCAGCGACGCCGCGGTGTCCGTCGTGAAGAACGGATTGCCCGTGCCCGCGGACAGGATCACGACGCGCCCCTTCTCGAGGTGGCGCAGGGCGCGGCGGCGCACGAAGGGCTCGGCGACCTGCCGGATCTCGAGCGCCGTCATGAGGCGCGCGTGACAACCCGCCTGCTCGATCGCCTCGGTCAACGCGATGCCGTTGATCACCGTGCCGAGCATGCCCATG
>JAWKUH010000082.1:0-2822 GCA_041398665.1 Planctomycetota bacterium
GGAATGGCGCGAGAGGACGGGACGCGGCGAGGACGAGCGTTCGCCGGACATCGGAACGCGCGTCGAGGCTGGACCGTCGGTCGGACCCGACCCCGCGGTCGTGCTGCGGGAGATCCTCCTCGATCCCGTGACAGCGAGACTCCCCGACGCGCGCGTCCTGTACCTCGTGCCCGACGACTGCCTCTACCTCGTCCCGTTCGACGCCCTTCCGGACGGCGACGGCGTGGTCGGCGATCGTCTTCGGATTCGCGTGTCGTCGTCGGTCTGCCCGTTGGTCGGCGAGGGCGAGATCGGTTCGGGTCTCGTGGTCGTCGGCGATGTCGACTACGACGCTCCCGGCCCCGATACGGGTACGCCGGTCGATACCTCGGAGTCGTTCGAGAGCCTCGACGAGACGGGCGACGAAGCGCTCGCCATCGAGCGGATGTTCGAGTCGACCTTCGAGCGACCCGTCATCGCCCTCACGCGCGAGGCCGCCGCGAAGGGCGCGCTTGCGAGAGCCGTCGTGGGCGCGCGCTTCATCCACCTCGCGACGCACGGCTGGTTCTCGTTCGGCCCGAGTGGAGGTCGGAGCCTCGAGTACTGCGTTCGAGAAGATTCCGACGCCGAGCGATTCGAGAGTGCGCAGGCCACCGTCGTCGGGTTGCTGCCCGAATCCCTCTGCGGCCTCGCCCTCGCCGGCGCGAACCACGGTCCGGACGGCATCCTGACGGCGGAGGAACTCGCGACTTTCGACCTCTCTCGGTGCGAGCTCGCCGTCCTCTCGGCGTGCGAGACCAACGTCGGCGTCCGGCGCGCGGGGCAGGGCATCCAGTCGCTGCAGTCCGCGCTCCTCGCGGCTGGCGCTCGGACCGCGATCACTTCGCTGTGGAAGGTCGGCGACGCCGCGACGCGCCGGCTGTTCGAACTCTTCTACGCCAAACTCTGGATGGACGGCCTCGGCAAGGCCGACGCCCTGTGGCAGGCCAAGATGGCGCTGCGTAGCGAGGGGTACCCGATCCGCGACTGGGCGGCTTGGGTACTCACCGGCGCTCCCGACTGACGGCGCACTCCGGTCGGATCGGCGGCGGATCTCGTCGCGTCGATCCGTCGACCGGCGCCCCCGAACGAATGCCGCCCACCCCTGCGAGCAGGGGCGGGCGGCGAGGACCCGCTTCCGGGTCACGGGTCCAGGGACAAGGACTCCCATCGGGGCGGGCCCCGATCGCGGTGCGGCGGCCCGAGGGCCGTGCACCGCGCCGGTCCCCACACCCGGAGAACGCGAAGGCGCGCGATTCCCCGCCGTTCGCGCGAGAAAGTTCGACGGGTCGTCGGCGCGCCGTTCCGTGCGTCGTCGGCGCGCACGAGATTTCGACGGAACGGGCGGGGAGTCGCTGCGATCCGCGTTCTTCGAGACAGGAAGCGATGGCCTCCGACCCCGAACGGGGCCGCCCTCGCGATCCACGTCCTCCGAACGATAGGAGCAGGTCATGAAGAAGCTCGTCCACGCTCGTCGCACCCTCGTTCGCGCCGCCGTCGCCTCCGCACTCGCGGCCGTCGCGCTGCCGGCTCTCGCCACGGCCGGCGAAGGGGCTCAGGTCCCGATCGCCCACACCGAGTCGTTCGGTCAGGGCTGCGGCGACCGCGCGCTGCGCACCGCCGCGAACTCGCGTCCGCACGTCGGCAACTCGAACTTCGCCGTCGTCGTGACCGGCGCGGAACCGCGCGACGCCGTCGTCCTCGTGCTGGGCACGTCGAACACGGAGTGGAGGGGTGGGCGGCTCCCGCTCGATCTCGGTGCGCTCGGACACGGCGGTTGCCAGCTGCTCGTCTCCATCGACTCCGTGACGATGACGACGGCCGACGGCGGTCCGTACGTCGGCTTCGCCCTCCCGATCCCCGACGAGAAGGAGTTCCTCGGTCTGCAGCTCTACGCGCAGTCCTTCGCGGTCGGGCCGTACGACGGCGCGTTCGCCGCGAGCAACGGCCTCGACATCCTCGTCGGCGCGTGAGCGCCGCGCGCGCGACGGCGCTGCACGCAGGAGGAGCCGGCCACCGCTCTCGGGTGCCGGCTCCTCGCTCATTCCCGAGTTCCCGGGCGCGCGAGGTCGGCGCGGCGCGGCGCTCCGAACAGCGGGACCGTCACGCTCTCGAGCCGACGCCAGAAGTTCACACGCTCGAGCAGCGGGTTGAGCCAGTCCGTCAGCGTGCAGTAGTGCGTGTTCTTCGCTCCGCGGTGGTGGGCGGCGTGGCCGCGCGGCGACTGGAGGAGTCCCGCGCGCTGCGCCCAGCGCACGGGCCGCGGGACGTCGCGGCGACGCATGTGCGTCCACTTGTGGACCTGGTTCGCGTTCGCGCAGAGCGCCGCGAAGAGCCCGACCTCCCACGTGAGCGCGCCCAGCGCCCAGGCGACGACGACGATCGCGGCCGAGGCGCACCACAGCTCCCACGAGGTCTGCCACCACGACTTCGCGACCATCGCCGCGGGTCGCGCGTGGTGCTCCTCGTTCGGAGCGATGATCAGAGGTCCGACGACCGGTGTGCGCTCCGTGCCGAACGTGTCCTCCGCCCAGTGCACGACACCGGACACGAGATCGGTGAGGAGCAGGACGGCGAAGGCGTGGATCAGGAACATGCGGCACCTCCGACCGTGATCTCTCGTCGGTCGCTCCCGACGCGACCGAGCAGCGCGGCGGCGATCCCGAGCAGGGCGCCCGCGGCGTGCGCCGACGACGCGACGACGTAGGGCCCGTGCGCGAAGAGTGCGGAGCCGGACGACGCGACCTCGACCGCGACCTTCGCGGCGAGGAGCACGAGCGCCGAGGTCCCGACGAGAACGATCG
>JAWKUH010000083.1:0-2366 GCA_041398665.1 Planctomycetota bacterium
TCGAACCACATCGAGATCGAGCGCGCGCTCAACCGACTCGACGCGGGAGGCGGCACGGTCATCCTGCCCGCGATCGAGGAGGCCTTCTACGGTCTGCAGAACGTCGACACGCGCTACAAGCACGTGCTCGTCCTCACCGACGGCGGCGTCGAGCGCGGCGCGTTCGAACCACTGGTCCGTCGCATGGCCGACAAGGGCATGACGGTGTCGACGGTGCTCGTCGGCGGGACTCTTCACTCCGAGTTCCTCGTCGACATCGCGAACTGGGGCAAGGGCCGCTTCTACGCGGTGCCGAACCGCTTCAACCTGCCCGAGGTGCTGCTCAAGCAGCCGACCAGTGCGCAGCTCCCGGCCTACCGGACCGGCGAGTACGCCGTCGACCCCGACGGCGGTCCGCTGTGGTGGGGCGGTGAACGTCCGAGCGAACTCCCGCCCGTCGCGGGCTACGTCGAGAGCGACACGCGAACGGGCGCGGAGGTGCTGCTGCGCGTCCGCGAGACGAAGCAGCCGCTCGTCGCGACCTGGATGTGGGGAGCCGGACGGACCGCGACCTTCGCGACCGAGCCGACGGGCGACGGCACCGAGCCCTGGAAGGAGTGGCCGGACTACGGCCGCTTCCTCGGGCGCCTCCTCGCCCTGTGCGCGTCGCCCGACCAGGGCCCGTTCCGTTTCACCGCGCGGCGCGAGGGGCACGATGTCGTCGTGACCGCGACCGCGCACCGTCCGACGGTCGCACGACCCGTCGCCGGCGTCGACGGCGGCGAGTCGCTCGTCTTCGAGTCGATCGGTCGCGATCGCTACGAAGCGCGCACCGTCGCCGATCCGCGCGCGGACGTCGCGCTCCTCGTCGGTTCCGACGAGGACGGTTCGGCGAGCGGTTCGCGCCGCCTCGTCGCACGCGCCGTCGTCGTCCCCGAGTTCGCCGTCGATCCCGACCACGCCCTCGACCTCGAGGCCCTGGCTCGCGCGACGAACGGCAACGACGTCGCCGTCGGCGGCGTCGCGGCGGCGGCAACGGCTCGGAGCTCGCGCGACGTGCGTCACGTCGCGCCGCTCCTCGCCCTGATCGCCCTCCTCGTCTACCTCGCCGACGTGTTGTTGCGCCGACTCCCGCGCACCTCGTACTCCGCCGCGCGCCCATGATCGCGTTCCTGCTGTCCTTCATCGCGTGCGCCGCTCCGGCCGCGCAGTACGACGAGTCCGAGCTCACTCCCGCCGTCGCGGCGGAGCTCGAGGCCGCACTCGCCCGCGGCGAGGCCGACGACGCGCACGCCGAGCTCTACCGGCTCGCGATGCTCGAGTGGTCCTCCGTCGACCCCGTCCTCGACGCGCTCGAGGACGTGGTCCTCGGGAGCGACGACCAGGAGCGCGCCCGCAACGCGCGCTGGCTCGAGTCGCACCTCGAGTGGAACGACGGTCGCCTGCGTTCGGCGCGCAGCCGGATGCAGCACCTCGACGAGGACTTCCCGAGCGCGCAGACGCACTGGGCGCTCGGCTGTCTGTGCGACACGCTCGACGACCGCGACGCGGCGCGCGAGGCGTACGAGGCGGCGCTCGAGGCGTCGCCCGACGCGGCGTTCGAGGCGCGGCTGCGACTGCGTCTCGCCATGCTCGAGCTCGGCGTGCAGAGCGACGACGACGAGGAGATGCAGAAGGCCGCCGAGGCGCTGATCGCCTTCGGTGAGGAGGAGGGGCGCTCGGACGACGATCGCAACCGCGCCGCCGTCGTGCTGTCGCTCGACGGCCGTTTCGAGGCGGCGATCGACCTCTTCCGCGTCGGCGACGAGTCGACGGGACAGGGCGAGGCCTTCCGCCGGGAACTGCGCGACGCCGAGTGGGCGATCCGCGCGGAGAAGGCGGACGCCGCGAAGGAGCACGCGCTGCGCGCCGTGCAGCTCGCGGGTCCGAAGCGCGACCGTCGCTACGCGCTGGGCATCCTGGTCGAGGCGCACCGGCTCGACGACTCGCTCGGCGACCTCGTCGCGATCCTCGAGGCGAACGAGGACCGCACCGACGAGGAGACGCAGGTGTGGATCGACCTGCTCCGCGAGACCGGGCGCTTCGAGGAGGCGCTCGCGTGGTTCCGCAGCAGCGAGGAGGAGGGCGGCGGGCAGCTCGACGACGAGGTGCGGCGCCAGCTCCTCGACCTCTGCCGCGAGTGGGGGCGCGAGGACCTGCTCGAACGCGAGTACCGGAACCTCGTCGCGGCGCACCCCGCCTCGATCGTGTGGCGCGAGGGTCTGTCGCGCTTCCTGATCGAGAAGGGTCGGCCCGACGAGGCGCGCGCGGTGTGGAGCGACTACCTCACCGACGACGCGCTCGCGCCGTACGTCCTCACGGCGGCGGAGTCGATGGCCGGGCTCGGT
>JAWKUH010000084.1:0-2357 GCA_041398665.1 Planctomycetota bacterium
CGCGGCCGACGGTACCGGCGACGGCGCGTCGAAGCTCGCACTCGTGAGCACGAGCCTCGACCCGACGGCAGGCTTCACCCTGTGGACGTCGCTGATCGGCTTCACGCTCCTCGGCATCGGTTCCTACGGGACGGACCAGGACCTCGCGCAGCGCATGTTGACGTGCCGAACGACGCGCGAGGGCTCGCGCTCGGTGCTCATGGGCATCGGCCTCGGCATCCCGGCCGTCGCGATGTTCCTGTGCGTCGGACTCGCGTTGTGGATCTTCTACCGCCACCCCGAGATGCTCGGCTCGCACGCACCGGACGGGCCGCCGCACACCGACCTCAAGGTCTTCCTCGAGTTCATCCTCGAGGAGCTGCCGAGCGGCATGCGGGGTGCGATGTTCGCGGGCATCTTCGCGGCGGGGCTGTCGAGCATCAACAGCGCGATCAACGCCATGAGCTCGACCTTCGTGGGCGACGTCTACCGCCGCGCCCGTCCGGGGTGCGACGAGGCGCACTACCTCCGCGTCGGTCGCTCGGGCGTGGTCGCTTTCGGCGCGCTGCTCGCCGTGTTCGCACTCGCGTGCATCGAGATGCGCGACGGCCAGGACCTGATCAGCTTCGCGCTCGGCGTGATGACGTTCGCCTACTCCGGTCTCGTCGGTGTCTTCCTGTGCGTGCTGTTGCTCGGGCGCGGGAGCGCGCGGTCGGTGATCGCAGCCCTGCTCGTCGGGTTCGCGATCGTGTGGGCGCTGCAGCCCTGGTTCGTCACGGTGTTGTTCGGCGCGGCTCCGGCCGGCGCGTCCTTCGCCGAACTCCCGCTGCCCCACCGCATCGCCGCGTTCGACTTCACCTGGAAGTTCACCTTCGCCGTCGCCGTCACGACGGTCGTCTGCGCACTGGGCGGACGCGCACGACCGGAGGCCGTCCACGCATGAAACCGATCGACCTCCCGCTGATCCCGCGACCGAAGCACGTCGACGCGGGACGCTTCGACGCCGGCAAGCTCGACCGCGAGCCGAACGTGCACCTCGAGCGATCGCTCGCGCGACCGCAGGAGTACAAGCTCACGCTGTCGCCGAAGGGGCCGTTCGTCGTCGCCGGCGACGACTCCGGCGTCCGCGCCGCGCTGCGCACGCTCGACCAGCTGCGTGCGCTCGCGAAGGAGCGACCGAAGAAGGAGCCCATGCCGGTCGTCCTCGTCGAGGACTGGGCCGACGTCCCGCGGCGCGGCTTCATGCTCGACGTCTCGCGCGACCGCATCCCGAAGCAGAAAGAGCTGCTGCGCCTGCCGAAGCTGCTCGCGCGCCTCGGCTTCGACGAGCTCCAGCTCTACGTCGAGCACGTCTTCGCGTACCCCGGTCTCGAGGAGGTCTGGAAGGACCTCGACCCGCTCACCACCGACGAGGTGCGGGAACTCGACGCGCGCTGCGCGAAGCACGGCGTCGAGCTCGTCGCGAACCAGAACTGCTTCGGCCACCTCGCCGGCATCCTGCGCGCGCCGTCGTTCGCCGCGCTCGCCGAGACGCACGACGTGTTCCGCTTCCTCGACTTCGAGAAGCAGGGGCCGTTCAGCCTGTGCCCCACCGACCCGCGCTCGCTCGAGCTCGTGCGCGGATTCATGCGCACGATCGCGGACACCTTCGGCTCGAAGCGCGTCCACGTCGGCTGCGACGAGACGTTCGACGTCGGACAGGGTCGCTCGCGCGCCGAGGTCGAGGCGCGGGGTCGCGCCGTGGTGTGCGCGAAGTTCACCGCGCAGGTCGCGCGCGCCGCGCACGAGTTCGGACTGCACCCCATGTTCTGGGCGGACGTCGCGCTCGGCGATCCGCGCGCGTTCGAACTCCTGCCGGACGATCTCGAACCCGTGGCCTGGGGCTACGAGCCCGACAGCCCGCTCGCCGAGCAGGCCGCGGCGCTGCGCGACCTCGGTCGAAGCTTCCGCGTCGCGCCCGGCACGTCCTGCTGGCGCACGTTCGCGGGACGCACGAGCGAGCGGCGCGGCAACCTCGCGGCGGCGAGCACCGCTGCCGCGGAGTTCGGTGCGAACGGCCTGCTCACCACGGCCTGGGGCGACCTCGGCCATCGCCAGGGCTTCGCCTTCACGCTGCGCGGTCTGGCGGACGCGGCCGAGGCCGGTTGGAACGCCGGCAGCGAGGGCGCGGACCCCGAAGCGGTGGGCCGCGTCGTGTTCGGCGAGACCGACGGCGAACGCGCGCGCGAACTCGTGGAGTGGATCGACGACTTCGGCGACCTCGACGCGGAACTCCGCGAGGGCGGCGCTGCGGCGGGCGACGGCGAGCCGCTGCGCAACGCGAGCGCGACGTTCTCCGAGCTGTTCCCCGCGACGTCGGCGTCGCGCCCGCGCGGCGA
>JAWKUH010000085.1:0-2356 GCA_041398665.1 Planctomycetota bacterium
GCCCCGCGGGTCCCTGCGTCCGCGCCGCGCAGCGGCGCCTTCGTGTTCTTCGTGTCCTTTCCTGTCGTTCCCTTCGTGTCGAAATTGCGTGGTCTTCGGCGCCGAAGGCGCCGAGCGAAGCACCTCGCCCCGGCCTTCGCCCCCGTACACTTCCACCCGATGTCGTCCGACGACACCAAGCCCGCCGCCGAACCCGCGTGCGCTCCGACCGAACACGGCGCGCACCCCGCTCCGACGTTCCCCGACGTCGCCTTCCGCGGCGCGGTCCAACTGTTCAAGGCACTCGGCGACGAGCAGCGGCTGCGCACCCTCGAGCTGCTCGCGCGCGGCGAGATCTGCGTCAGCGAGATCGCAGCCACCTTCGACGAGCCGCTCTCGACCGTCTCGCACCGCATGCGTCTGCTCGAGCACGCCGGCCTGGTGTCGCGCCGCCGCGACGGGCGCCACGTGCACTACGCGCTCGCGGACGAGCACGTGCTGCACCTCGTGCGCGACGCGCTCGACCACGCGATGGAGTGAGCCGTGCCTGAGTGAGGTCACCGCTCCGGCACCAGGTCGCTCGACCTTCTCGCGCGGACAGCTGCGGTCTTGAACAAGCGTCCAGTCGCGAGACTCGCGGCTTCGTCATCCTCCCGCCTCGTTCCACAGGAGGAGACCCATGCATCCGTTCACGGCAGTGTTCGGCGCCGCGCTCGGCGTCGTGTTCGCCGCACCCCGACTTACCGCTCAACAGTCCGCGTTCACGACGCCGGGCATGCCCACGTCGCGCTCGAGCGGCCAGACCGACCGATTCTCCAACGAGTTCAATCCGGCGATCGGTGCCGTGATCGACGCCGTCGCGGACTGGCGCGACCCGGACGGCGGCGAGGACGGGTTCGACGCGACGCTGCGCGCGCTCGAGATCGGCATCAACGGCCGCGTCGACCCCGACTGGTGGGCCTACGCCGTCGTCGTCGCGGAGGAGGACGAGATCGGTGTCGAGGAGGCGGCCGCGCACTACCTCGGGATCGGCGGCAACACGACGCTGCGCTTCGGCAAGTTCTTCGCCGACTTCGGGAAGCAGATGCAGGTCCACATCCACGACCTGCCGTACCTCGACCGTCCCGACGTGCTCGCGGAGTACCTCGGTGAGGAACTCCCCGGCGTCGGCGCGCAGATCGACCACTGGTGGGCGACGGGCGACGCTTCCGCGCTGCGCGTGTCGTTCGGTGTCTTCGCCGACCTCGGTGGTGAACACGAGGACGAGGGCGGCTCGCCGGTCGAGACGGTCCTCGCCGACCGCCGTGGGCTCGGCGACCTCGCCTTCACGGGCCGCGTCACCCAGTTCTTCGACGTCGGCGAGAACGGCGTGCTCCAATGGGGCCTCTCCGCCCGGCACCTCGGCGACTTCTCCTTCGAGGACGAGGAGGACGGTCTCGAAGCCACGGGCCTGTCGAACACGGTCTACGGCGCGGACCTCACGTACGGTTGGACCGACGCGAGCGGCCTCTCCGGCTGGACGTTCGGCGGCGAGTTCCTCGTGGACGACGGCGACCTCTCGGCGGAGCCGAACGGCGGACTCACCGCGCTCGACGTCTTCGACGACAGCGTCTCGGGCTGGTACGCCTGGGGCGAGCGGCGCTTCGATGCCTACAACTCGGTCGGCGCCGTGCTCGGAGGCTTCGAGCATCCCGAGCCGGGCACTCCGCGCGACTTCAGGGTCACCGGCTTCTACACGCGCAACCTCTCGGAGTTCGCGCGCCTGCGCCTCTCGGTCGGACAGCTCGACAGCGACGAGGGCGGCGACGAGACCCAGGTCGCGCTCCAACTCACGACGTTCTTCGGCCCGCACTCCCACGGCGTCAACTGGTAGGGATCCCGATGTCACATCGCATCACACGGACCTTCGCGCTCCTCGTGCTCGCGCTGATCGCCTCGGCGGTCGGCGACCGGGCCACTGCTTCACCGAGCCGCGCCGCCGAGAAGCTCCGCGTCGTCGCGACGATCGAGGACCTCGGCGACCTCGTCCGGGCGATCGGCGGCGACCGCGTCGACGTCACCGTGCTCGCGCGTCCCGAGCAGAACCTCCACGCGGTACGCGTGAAGCCCTCGCACCTCGTCGCCGTGTCGCGCGCCGACGTGTTCGTCCAGGTCGGGCTCGCGCTCGAGCACGCCTGGGTACCGGGCCTGCTCGAGTCGGCGCGCAACGAGCGCGTCTCACCGGGCGGCGTCGGCTTCGTCGACGCGGGCGAGGGTTTCGCGGCCATCGACGTCCCCGAGCACGTCGACCGATCGCGGGCCGCGGACGTGCACCTCTTCGGCAATCCGCACGTCAACCTCTCGCCCGACGGCGGACCGTGGTTCGCCGAACGCATCC
>JAWKUH010000086.1:0-2257 GCA_041398665.1 Planctomycetota bacterium
CGCGATCGTCTCGATGCGCTGCTCGCCCTCGAGCGTGTCGCGCGCCGCAGCCACCAACGCGTCGACGCCGACCGGGCCCGTCGGCTGCTGGACGATGCCGTTGACGATGACGATGCCGCCGCTGAACTCGTAGCCGCGACCCGACAGCGTCGCGAGCGAACCGCACCACGGCAGGAGCCGCGCGCACTGGTCGTCGCGGCCGCACAGCGCCAGGAGGCGCGCGATCTCGGTCAGCTTGGCCGAGTCCGAGGTCCCCACGCTCGTCAGCAGTTGGTCGAGCAACGCGCGCACGTCGTCGCGATCGGTACCGACACCCGCGACGAGGTGCTGGAGCAGCAACTCGAGATCGACCCGGTCGGCGCGCCCCTCGTCGAAGCGCGCGATCAGTGCGTCGACGGCGGCCTCGTCGCCGAGGACGCGGCGGTCGCGCGTCGCGATCGCCCGGAACAACGGCTGGCAGTGGTCGAGCTGCTGCGCGTTGCGCGTGCGGAGCTGGCGCTCCATCTCGGCGCGCCCGAACTCCGTGTTCACGAGCACGTCGTAGGTCGCGAACGTCCGCGGTTGCTCGGAGGGCGTCGGGATGCGGAAGTCGTCGAGCCCGCCGCGGCGCTTCGGCTCCTTCTTCTTCGCCGGTTCGTCCTCGGCGGGTTCGACCTCGACCGCTCCGTCACCGTCGACGAGAACGACGGCTCCGTCGGCGACGTCCGTCACGTCCTCCGCCGCTTCGCCCTCGTCCGCCGCCTCCTCCTCGACCACCGCGTCGGGGTCGAGGATCGGCACGACGACGTCGGGCAGGTCGCCCGGCCACTGTTGCGGGATGCCGTTCCATCCGCCGAAGCCGTCGGCACCGCTCGAGTAGAAGAACATGCCGTCGTCGTCCGACTGACGGAAGGCGCGCCACATGCGCCGGTAGACGGCGCGCGCGGTCGTCGTGTCGTCCTTCGCGAGCGCTTCGGACACGCTCTTCAACGTGGCCGGCGGCGCCTTCTCCGCGGGACGGTCGCCGTCGTCGTCGCCCATCTCGATCAGCTCGCCGTCGGGTCCGATCGAGAACGTGACGGAGCCGCCGCCGAGCACGGCGAACGAACCCGCCGGCACCGCGACCGTGCTCACCGATGTCGACGAGGTGCTCGTACTGCCCGAAGAGGTCGTCAGCGACGCGAGCGGGACGGCGGCGCCCGACGTCGGGGCCGCGGACGTGGAGCCCGAGGCCGGCGCGCTCGCCGCGGGTTGGAGCGGCGCCGCGGGAACGGCGCCGGTCGGCGCGGCCGCGGTCGGCGTCGCAGCGCTCGGTGCCGCAGCACTCGGAGTCGCCGCGCTCGGAGTCGCTGCGCTCGGAGTCGCTGCGGTCGGCGCGAGCGCCACGGCCGTCGCGTCGCCCGCGACTTCACCGACCTCCTCGTCGCCGCTCTCGACCGCGCCCTCCTCCGACGCGCCCTCCGCCTCGCGACGCGCCTTCTCGGCCGCCTTCTCGGCCTTCTCGCGTTCGCGCACGCGCTTCTTCGCCGCCTTCGCGAGTTCGTCCCAGCGCGCCTCCTCGATCGGGTTCTCCTTCGCCTTCCAGAACTTCGCGAGGTCCTTGAACGCGCCGTCGTCGTCCTCGTCGAGCGCGGCGATGCGCTCGAGCACGTCGAGTCGCTCCCACTCCGCGGAGGGGTCGCGCTTCAGGACCTTCTCGAGCTGTTCGAGCACCTCGCGGTCGTCCGGGTCGCGCTCGAGCACCCGCCGCAGGAAGTCGAGCTCCGCCGAAGCATTGCCCCCGCGACGCAGCAGCGAGATGCAGCGGTTGCGCGCCGCCTTCTGCTGCCCCGTGCGCTCGCCGACCTCGATCACGTGGTCGACGATCTCCTGCGAGCGCGCCTCGAGCAGCGCCGACTCCGCGGACTGCAGCGCCTCGAGCGTCTCCCAGTCGTCGAAGTTCTCCTCGAGGCCGGCGGCGTCGTAGAGCTCGAACAGGAGCACGAGCGCCTCGTCGTACCGCCCCTCCGTGCACAGCGTCCGCACGCGCCAGGCCTTGTACTGCGTCTTCTCGCCCCAGCGCTGCGCGAACACGTCGAGCATCTCCCGCGCGAGTGCAGGGTCGTGCTCGGTGCTGCACAGGTTCTGGAGCTGCCAAGTCATCCACTCGGGGTTCTCGACCTTCGAGACGGACTGTCGGAACGCCCCGAGCACGAGGTCGCGGGCGTCCTCGACGAGCGGTTGCTCCATCTCGGCGACGACGTCCATCAGGAAGTCGGCGCGCGTCGACTCGGGGACG
>JAWKUH010000087.1:0-2152 GCA_041398665.1 Planctomycetota bacterium
CTCGCCCAGCGCCGTGAGGTCGTAGCCGCCCTCGAGCACGCTCGCCGCGCGGCCCTTCGTCGTGGGGCGCGCCGCTTCGCAGGCGCGGCGCGTGATCTCGTAGAACGTGGCGCTCTCGAGCTCGCACTGCGCGAGCGGGTCCGCGCGGTGCGCGTCGAATCCCGCCGAGAACAGCAGCACGTCGGGACGGAAGTCCTCGATCGCGGGGACGACGAGTTCGTCCAGCGCCGCGAGCCACTCCTCCGGACCCGTGCCCGGCGCGAGCGGGACGTTGAGCGTCGTGCCCTCGCCGTCGCCGCGGCCGATCTCGTGGCGCGCGCCCGTCCCGGGGTAGCACGGCGACTGGTGCATGCTCGCGTAGAAGACGTCCCCGCGCTCCCAGAACGCGTTCTGCGTGCCGTTGCCGTGGTGCACGTCGAAGTCGAACACGAAGACGCGTGACGCTCGGCCCGTCACGATCAGGTCGTCGGCGGCGATCGCGATCTGGTCGAGCAGGCAGAAGCCCATGGCGCGGTCGCGCTCGGCGTGGTGTCCCGGTGGACGGGTGGCGGCGAAAGCAGTGCGGGCCTCGCCGTCGACGACGGCGCGTGCCGCGCGCAGCGCCGCGCCGACGGCCACCATCGCGACGTCGAGCGAACTCGGCGTCGCGTAGGTGTCGGCGTCGAGCCAGCCGCCGCCGCGGGCGCAGACCGTCGCGAGTTCCTGCACGTAGGTGCGCGCGTGGATGCGCTCGACCTCCGCGCTCGTCGCGCGTCCCGGCGACACGAAGCGCAGGCGGCTCGCGAAGGACGCGCGGCGCAGCGCGGCGGCGACGGCGTCGGCGCGTTCCGGGCGCTCGGCGTGCGCCGACGCCGAGCGGTGGGCGCGGTGCCCCTCGTCGGTCACGACCAGGACCTCGGGTTCGAGACTCGCCATGCCGCGACGGTAGCGCACCGGGGGACCGGCGCAAACGGAGCGAGCGAACGGTGCGCGGCGCCGGGACTTGCGTCGGTCGCGCGGGCTCCCCGACGCGCGGCCCCGGACCGGGATAGCTTTCGTTGGAGTCGGCAGCGGGCCATGACGGTCGAGGCCCGCCACGTGCTCCGCCGCGGGGAACCGCGGGTCGGCGCGACGGGGGTCGCGCTTCCAAGGGGGAATCGGAATCGCACGTGGGGAACTCGTACAACTCGTCTCTTCTCGCTCTCGTCGGTGCCGCGCTCGTGGGGAGCGTCGCCCACGCGCAGTCGACGGTCCGACCGGTGCCGCGCATCGCACTCCCGCTCGACTGGAGCGAGTCGTCGGGCGCCGCCGTCCCCACCGAGGACGAAGCGCGACGGAGCATCGACGTCGAGCTCCACGGCACCTACCTGCCGGCCGCCGGGACCGAATTCGGCGGCGGTGAGGTGTCGACGCAGCGCATGGGCTGGTCCGCCACCATCGGCCGCGAACTCGAGGGAGGCGCGCGCGCTGCGCTGCGACTCTCCACGGAGGCGAGCTTCTACGACCTCTCGTCGAGCGCGCCGTTCGTCGGCGGCTCGACGGGTCCGTTCAACGACGTCTACGAGACGCGACTCGGCGGCACGTACTACGCGCCCTTCGCGCAGGACATCGACTACTTCGGCGGCTTCGAGCTCGTGCTCGCCGGCGAACCCGACGTCGGCATCACCGGCGGCACGACGATGGGCGGGACGCTCGGTCTCGCGTACCGCGCCGACGAGGACCTCGAACTGACGCTGGGACTGCTCGCGTTCTCGCGCCTCGAGGACGACGCCGTGATCGTCCCGTACATCGGTCTGCGCTGGCGCATGACCGACTCCGTGCTCCTCACCGCCGAGGGCAACCGGGTCGCGCTCGAGACCGAGCTCACCGACTCGATCGACCTCGACCTCTACGCCGCCTACGCGCAGCGCCAGTACCGCCTCGGCGACGTCGGCGCGACGCGCGAGCCCGTGCTGCGCGACGAGCAGATCGACTTCGGCGCGAACCTCGGCATCGCGCTGACGGACGCCGCCACGCTGCGACTCGGCGCCGGCATCACGATCTGGCGCGAACTGACCTTCCTCGACGACACCGGCGCCACGGCGTCGGAAAACGAACTCGACCCCGAACCCTTCGTCGAGCTCGGTCTGTCCATCGCGCTCTGAGCGAGACCCGCCACCGAACACCGCTCCGT
>JAWKUH010000088.1:0-2008 GCA_041398665.1 Planctomycetota bacterium
ACCGTCCCGGGCGGGGGAGGTCGGGGTCATGCCGAGGATTCTACGTCGCGCCCGTCGCCCGCGCCGGAGCTGCGAGCGCCGCTCCGAGCAACGCTCCGACCGCTCGTGCTCGCCGACCGACGCGTCAAGGCACCACGAGCTCGAGATCCTGCGTGCCCGCCTCGACGGCGCGCGCGACGATCGATCGTGCGAACTCGTCCTCGAGAGCGTTCACGAACACGACATCGCCGTCCTGCACAGGCTCGGGTCGTCGCGCGGCGAGGTCGAAGAGTCCGCCGACCGGAACGGCCAGACGGAATGCTCCTGCCGCGTCGCAACTCGCCACGAGGAAGCTGCCGGCGAGGTCGCGGGCGGTGATCTCGCACTCGGCGATCGCGTTTCCCTCGGCGTCGCGCACGACGCCGCTGATCGTCGTTCCGCGCTCGAGTCGGATGACGACGTCCTCGCTTCCGGTCGGCACCAGCTCGGCGAAGGCCGTCGTCAACGTCGGGGCCGCGTCGCGACGAATCGACTCGGGGCGCGCCACCAGCCGGTAGTCGCCGGGCTCGAGCCCCGCGAACGCGAAGCGACCGTTCACGTCGGTGCGAGTGCTCGGGAACGAGAGCGTGAACGACTCGACTCCGTCGCGCGGCTCGACCAGCTCCGCTTCGACGAGCACGGAGACCGCGGGCCGCCCTTCGGGATCGAACACCCGTCCGAGAATGCGCTCACCCGAGCCGGCAAGGACGATCAGGTCGTCGCGCTGCTCGCCATCAGCGAGCGAGACGGACACGGAGTCGATCGGCGGGTGGTCCTTGGCCGTGAACTCGAGGCGGTACTTGCCCGCTGCGGCGTCGCCGAAGGAGAAGCGACCGCGGCCGTCCGTCATCGTCCTCCGTTCGTCGGTGTAGTACTCGCCGACGACTCGGCGACTTCCCGACAGTCGATCGCGGTCGGTGTTCGAGCCCCTCATCGAGACGTCGACGCCGGCGACCCCGACGCCGTCGTCGTCGAGTACCACGCCGGCGATCAACGCCGGAGGTCCGAGCTCGAAGCTGCCGAGGTCCAGGTCCTCGTGTCGCATCTCGTCCCTCGGGAAGTCGTAGACGCGCGTCGCGAAACCGTGACTCGACAGCATCAAGGCGTGCCGGAGGTCCTGCGCGAGATCGCGAATCTCGAAGGAGCCCTCGGCATCGGTGCGCGCCCACTTCCAGTCGAAGCGTTGGCCTTCGGGGCCGTTCTCGCTCGCGACCGCGGCGACGAGAACGCCTTCGAGCGGCGTCCCGTCGCGCGCGACGACGCGACCATGCGCACGCCTCGCGGGTTCGAGCACGAAGTCGACGCGAAGGACGCCGTCGACCGCCTGAGGCAGGGAAGCGATCTGGGACTGGCCGAAGCCGGGCGCCCTGACGAAGACGTCGCGCACTCCTGGGCGACCGAAGCCTTGGAGGCGGTACTCACCGTTCTCGTCGGTCGTGGCCGTTCGGTGGTAGAGCCAGCCCTCGCCCACGGTCGCACCCGCGATGGGCAAGCCGTCGACGGCCGACGTCACCCGCCCGGTCACGATCAGGCCGGGTACCACCTCGACGTCCTTGCGTGCCACGCCCTCCGCGTCGAAGGCCACCGGTATCCATGGAGAAGTCTGCTCGACGAGCGGCGTCACCTCGAGTTGGACGCGATCGTCGAACGGCAGCCGGATCTCGTACGAACCGTCCGTCCCCGTCGTCGTGCTGCGCGACTCGCTCCTGTTCCCGCCTCGTCGGAATGCGCGAATGCTCGCGCCTGCGACCGGCGAGTCGTCCGACGCGCGCGTGACGCGACCGAGGACCCGAAACCGCTCGGGACGAATCTCGACGTACTCCCCTGCGAATGCGTCGAGCGCGCGCCCGACCTCGTCGCCGCGCACCATGGCGTGCACGTCGACCGCGATGCCGCGATCCAGCGTGAACCGGAACTCGCCGTTCGCGTCGCTGACGGTCGCGCCGACGACGTCGCGCGCGCGATTCACGTCGAGATCGAGCACGCTGAA
>JAWKUH010000089.1:0-1981 GCA_041398665.1 Planctomycetota bacterium
CCGGTCGACATCGATCCGCGTCGGCCCGACGGCAGCGTCTCGCTGCGCATCTACTTCGAGGCGGCCCACCCCGTCGACGAGGTGACGTCGCGCCTCGCCGACCGGACGCCGCTCACCGACATCGCCTGCGAGCAGGACCCGAACCGCCCCAACGTCTTCGCCGTCACCGGCCGCGTGCCGGAGAACATCGACGCGGGCACGCTCCAGCAGAAGATCGACACGGCCTTCGGCTCGGGCAACGACAGCGCGGGGCAGAGCTTCAAGCTGACCTCCGCCATCGCGAACACGAGCGTGCGCGGCGCCGCGGCCTCGGCCGAACTCGCCGACGCCGCCCTCCTCGCGATCCTCATCAGTCTGTTCGCGGTCGTCATGTACATCCGCGTGCGTTTCGCGGAGTACTCGTTCGGCCTCGCCGCCGTGCTGGCGCTCGTGCACGACGTGTGCATCACGCTCGGCGCGATCGCGCTCGTCAACCGGATCGGTCTGCTCGACATCGAGATCGACCTGACGATGATCGCGGCCTTCCTGACGATCATCGGCTACTCGCTCAACGACACGATCATCATCTTCGACCGCGTCCGGGAGAACCGTCCGCGCATGGAGGGCACGCTCGAGGAGATCCTCGACGTGTCGATCAACCAGACGTTGAGCCGGACGATCATGACGTCGGGCACCACCGCGATGGCGGTGGCCTCGCTGTTCTTCTTCAACTTCGGCACCGGCAACGCGCTCGAGAGCTTCTCGTTCGCGATGCTCGTCGGCATCGTCACGGGTACCTACTCGACGATCTTCATCGCGAACCCCGCGCTGATGTTCTTCGAGCAGCGCGCGGAGAAGAAGCGCGCCAAGGCCCGCGGCACGGCGCCGAAGACGGCGACCGCGACGAGCTGACCTCACGGCCGGACCTCGGAGCGGAGCGGGCGCCGTCGACCGTGGTGTCGACGGCGCCCGCTCCCGTTCGGCGTCCGTTCTCCACGGAAGGCGGCACGCGACGACGCCGCCGCCGACGCATCATCGTCGCGTCCGGCCCGAGCCTTCCCGCGCGCGGGCAGGTCCGAGGGCGGACGAGCACGTCGCTTGGACGCGGACCTCGCTCCCGCCACACTCGGCCCTCGTGATCGGGGGATCGACGAGGGCGGCGGCGGACGAGGTCCGACCGGTCGGCGTCGGGGCGTTCGTCGGGACGCTCCTGCGCATCCTCGTCGTCGGCGTCGCGATCGCCGTCCCGGCGCGCGTGCTCCTGGACCACCGCGACGCGCTCCGGTTCGACGGGCCGGTCGAGACCGCACGGAACGAGCGACCGGGCTGGGCCGAGGTCGTGCTCGGCGCGCCCTCCGGCGTCGAGCCGCGCGAGCGCCCGGCCGTGCTCCACGCGCTCTCCGCGCGGACGCTCGGAGCGCCGACTCCGGCCGAGGACTCGGCCGCGGAGGAGTGGGACGAGATCGACGACCCGCAGGGTGGTTGGATCGACGCGCGTCCCGTCGACCCGAGGAACCCGCCGCGCGTCGACGAGGACGTCGCGCCCCCCGCCCCCCCGCCGGTCGCGCGCGACTTCGAACTCGTCGTCGAACCGAACATCACGCTCGGGGAGATCTGCAGCGTCTACTACGGCACGGCGCGCCCCAAGGTCGTGAAGGCGGTGGCGACCTACAACGGTCTCGACGACCCGAACAAGCTGCGCGCGGGTCGCACGCTGCTCCTCCCCGACCGTTCGAAGCTCGGGCTCGAGTGAGCACTCGCGGGCGGTGCGCCTGTGCGCCGTCGACGCGTCGCTCGGTGCGCGCTCACTCCACGCGCAGGAACGGCTCGAGCGGCGGCTCGAGGATCTCGACCTCGAGTTCCTCGCCGCCCTCCCGCCTCAGGTTGCCGAGGTCGCGGTCCGGGACGCGTGCGACGAGCTCGACGTAGGTCGGTTCCCAGTGCTCGGCCTCGACGAGCACGGTGCGACGGATGCGCGCGACCAGTCCGCCGCGCGAGTTCG
>JAWKUH010000090.1:0-1905 GCA_041398665.1 Planctomycetota bacterium
CGGCGCGCGTGTTCGTCGGCGTCGACCCACAGCGGCATGTCCGCTGCCGTGCGCGGCAGCACGAAGGGCAGCGCGACGTCGGTGAAGCGTTCGATCAGTCCCGCGCGGGGCGGCTTCGCGCCGCGCCGCGGCGCGACCGGCGCCGTCGAGCCGCCGAGCGCGTCCCCGTCACGCTCGGCCTGACGCACCGAAGCCGCCCAGCGCACGAGCGCGCCCTCCTCGATCGCGACCACGAGTTCGAGCACCGGCACGACGTCCGACGCGGAGCCGGCGAAGGGGAGCGAGTTCTCGGGCTTCCTCAGCTCGACGACCCGAGCGACGAGTCCGGCGATCTCGACGGAGGGGAACTCGGCGGCCGACTCCGGCACGCTCGACAGGCGGAGGCGCCGTCCTGCGACGGCGTGCTTCTCGCGAACGCCGTCCGCGTCGACGCGGACGACCGAGCCCGTCCAGTCGGCGTCGAGCCACGGGTTGCGCTCGACGACGACGCGCAGGGAGACGTCGTCGCCGTCGCCCGCGCGAGCGTCCGTCGCCGTGCGTGCATGCGGATCCCGAGCGCTCGTCCGTGCCGCATCGGCGAGCACCGCCCTCGACGCATCGTCCGCACGGGACCCGGACGCGGCGAGTTCGATCGCGGCAAGGGCGCGCTCCTCCGCCGCCCGAGCGCGCGCCTCCGCCTCGAGCGCCTGCGACCGCGCGCGCGTCCCCATGAAGAGGAAGGCGCCGCCCGCGGCGACGAGCAGCAGCAGCACGACGAGGACGACCGCGAGGGCCGACGATTCGTTCTTCTCCATCCTTCGGTTCAATTCTTGGGTCTGGCGTGAACGGTCACGGTACCTCCGTCCTCGACGACGAAGGGTTCGACCTCGTCGAACGTGAAGAACGGACTCTCGGGCACCTCGAGTCGGAGGTCGCCGTCGGGCCCGTCGACGCTGAACTCGATCCCGGTGCAGGCACCGCCGCTCTCCTCGAACGACATGGGACCGACGACGCGTCGGCCCGTCTCGGCGGAGCGGAACACGAAGTTCACCCAGAAGGCGACGTCGAACGCGAGGACCTCGCCGGTCTCGGCGTGCCGCACGACGACGTCGAAGGTCATCACGGGTGTCGCGCGGAGATCGACCGCCGTCGTCTCTCCGCTCCGCACGACGAACGGGTCGCTCACGAACGCGACCTTGCGGTCCGAGAGGAAGAAGCCGACGCGCCCGGCGTACGACCCGGCCAGCAGGAGCCGCGCGTCGTCCTCGTGTCCGCGGAGCAGCGTCCACGACGTCCAGCGCGAGAAGTCGCTGAACTCGGGGTCCGCGACCGAGGCGCGCCCTCCGACGAGGGACTCGCCCTCGGGCGCGCGGAACCGGACGGATCCGAGGTCGCGCATGTCGATCGTGACGTCGATCTCGCCCCCCGCCGGGACGTCGACGTCCGCGAAGGCGGAGAGAGGTCGGACGACGACGCGACAGCGCCCGGGCTCGAGCCCCGTCGCCACGTGGTCGCGACCCTTCGAGTCCGGATCGCGCGGGACGCCGGACGCAACCCACGTCCAGGGTCGCGCGGGGTGCTCGGGGTCGGCCTTCAGGACGTCGACCCGGTAGTCGCCCGAGAGCGGCGCGAAGACCTCCTCGTCGACGTCGACGTGGATGCGCACGGTGCCGAGCCGTTCGAGGAGGACGTCGCGACGCAGGTCGACCTCGACCGTTCCGCCGGAGACCGTGTCGACGGTCACGGGTCCGAGCAACGCGTCGCCCTGTTCGGTCTCGATCCACACGCGATGACCGAGGACCGGGCGCCGATCGAAGACGCTCGGCGTCGCGTCGACCACGGGCTGCACCTCGTCGGCACCGATCTCGGCGGCGGAGACGCGCACGCGCGGCCGTCCTCGCTCCGCGCCGTACGACTCGGGTCCGT
>JAWKUH010000091.1:0-1832 GCA_041398665.1 Planctomycetota bacterium
CCCGCGACGCGCGGCGAGAGTCGGTCGCAGGGAAGGCCCCACAGCTTCCGCGAGTAGTCGAGGAGGAACGTGCGGGCCAGGGTCGGGCCGTAGCGCGAGGTCGCGAGCTCCGCGAAGCTCCCCTCGTCCCCGCCGCCCGGCGCGCGCCGCGTCGCGAGTTCGAACGCGCCGCGCACGAGCGTCCGCAGCGGGAGCTGTCGGACGAGCGACGCCGGCCGCAGCGGGAAGTCGACGTGGCGACCGCCGACGTGGATGCGACTCGGCGCCGTCACCTCGTGCACGTCGTCGCCGAGGAGCTCGCGGTAGGTGCGCGTGACCTCGGGGTCCTTCGCGTGCAGCCGGTGTGCGCCCGAGTCGAACAGGTGCCCCATGTGCTCGAACGTCGTCGCGTTCCCGCCGAGGTGCGGCGCGCGCTCGAGCAGCGAGACGGAGAGGCCGCGCCGCGACGCGCAGCGCGCGACCACGAGGCCCGCGACCCCTCCGCCGAGGACGGTGACGTCGGGCGCGCGACGGCTCCGCTCCGTTCGAGCGGTCGGCGCGTCGACGTCCGCCCGTGCGTCGGCGTCGAGGCCCTCGCGGTGCGGAACGGCGGCGTCCATCGTGGGCCCTCGCGGGCCGGACCGATGGTAACGGTCGTGGGCGCGCGGTGTGGGACGCGCCGCGGCGAAGGGCGGCGAACGCTATCCTCGGGCGCGAGCCGCGTACGCGGCACCACACACGGAGGGAACGACGATGCACACGCGACGGAACGTCTTGCAGGGAGCCCTGGCCGCCGGTGCGGCCGTCGGACTGGCGGGAGCGGCGTCGGCCGCGCGGCGCGACGGGGAGGACGACGCCTGCGCCGCCGTCGCGCGTCGACGCATCCCGAGCACCGGGGAACTCGTGCCCTGCATCGGGCTCGGGACGTCGCGCACGCTCGACGTCGACCCGAACGGCGACCTCGGCGAACTCGTCGAGGTGATGCGCTCCTTCCTGGCGCACGGCGGCTCGCTCGTCGACTCGTCGCCGATGTACGGGAAGGCGGAAGCCGTGGTCGGACGGCTCGTGGAACGGCTCGGCCGCGACGACCTGTTCTTCGCGACCAAGGTCTGGACGGACGAGGGGCGCGAGAAGGGCATCGCGCAGATGGAGGACTCCGCGCGCCTCATGGGAGCGCAGCGCATCGACCTGATGCAGATCCACAACCTCGTGGGCTACGCGACGCACCTCGAGACGCTGCGGAGGTGGAAGGCCGAGGGCAAGGTGCGCTACGTCGGAGCGACGGAGATGCGCAACTGGAAGGAGGTCGAGCGCATCATCACCGAGGACGGGCTCGACTTCGTGCAGGTCCCCTACTCGATGGTCGAGCGCGAGGTGGAGCAGCGCATCCTCCCGGCGGCGAAGGACCACGGCGTCGCGGTGCTCGTCATGCGACCGTTCCAGCGGGCCGGTCTGTTCGACAAGGTCGAGGGGAAGGCGCTGCCGGAGTGGGCCGCCGAGATCGACTGCACGAGCTGGGCGCAGTTCTTCCTCAAGTGGGTGCTCGGGCACCCCGCCGTCACGTGTCCGATCCCGGCGACGTCGAAGGTGAGCCACCTCGTGGACAACATGCGGGCGGGGACGGGGGGGATGCCGGACGAGAAGATGCGGGCGAGGATGCTGGAGCACCTCGGGTCGCTCTGAGTCGGTTCCGGCGCGAGGTGCTGCGCGCGGCGCCTGCGGCGCCGATGATTCAACACGAAGATCGGAAGAACGGAAGAACCTGGATCGGGGACACGCAAAGCTTCCTTCCGATCTTCCGTTCTTTGTGTTGACTTGCGTTGTCCTGCGCGGCCGGCAGGCCGCGCTGCGCC
>JAWKUH010000092.1:0-1758 GCA_041398665.1 Planctomycetota bacterium
TCGGCGCGGAGGGAAGTTGCATTTCCTGCGGCACGGAGCTCCACGTGCGCAGCGCCTCCGCGACCTCCTCGGGCGCGGGGTTCCCGCGCAGCTGCACGCTGACCGCCTCCGTGTGGCCGTCGATCACGGGCACGCGGTGGCACATCGCGCTCACCGTCGCGGCGGCGGGCACGATGCGCCCCATCTGCAGGGTCCCTAGCATCTTCTGCGTCTCGGTCTCGACCTTCTCCTCCTCGCCGGAGATGTGCGGCACGACGTTCGAGAGGATGTCGAGGCTCGGCACGCCGGGGTAGCCCGCCCCGCTCGTCGCCTGCATCGTCGCGACGAAGACCTTCTCGACCCCGAACGCGCGGTGCAGCGGCGCGAGCGCCATCACGAGCACCGTCGACGTGCAGTTGGGGTTCGTGACGATCGCGCCGCTCCAGTCGCGCGCTTCGCGTTGCACGTCGACGAGGTCGAGGTGGTCGGCGTTGACCTCGGGCACGAGCAGCGGCACGTCGGCCGCCATGCGGAAGGCCGAGGCGTTGCTGAAGACGAGCGAACCCGCGCGCGCGTAGGCCGGTTCGATCTCCTTCGCCGGTCCGGAGTCGAGCGCGCTGAAGACGATCGGCGCGGGCGCGGCGGAGGGGTCGCACGCGCGCACCTCGAGGTCGGCGAGGCCGCCGTGGGGCTCGCCGCCGAGGCGCCAGGCGCAGGCTTCGCCGTAGCGCTGTCCCGCGCTGCGTTCCGACGCGGCGAGGTGGTCGACGCGGAACCAGGGGTGGTTCGCGAGGCGGCGGACGAAGCGTTGACCGACGACGCCGGTCGCGCCGAGGACGGTGACGGGGATGCGTTGCCGCGGTTGTGGGGGTGTCATCGCGCTTCGAGCAGGCAGAGCTCGCGATTGAGGGCGACGCCGCCGAGCAGTTCCGCGGCGGTGAGGTGTTCGCCCTGGGTGTGCGCGACCTCGATGCGTCCGCAGCCCGCGAGCGCGACGCGCGCGCCGGGAACGAGCTTGCGCAGCGTCGGAACGTCCGAGCCGAACGGCATCGCCTCGTACTCGAACCCTTCGAGGCGAGGGTAGTGCTCGGGCGATTCGTCGACAAGGACGTCGACGCGCGCGGCGTCGGGCGCGCTGCGTCGGACCTCGTCGAGGAAGGTCGAGTCGGGCACGGTGCGACAGAGCACCTCGGCGACCGCGTGGTCGGGGACGACGTTGGCCGCGCTGCCGCCCTCGATCAGGCCGAGGTTCCAGACCTCGGGGCCGAGGTCGGGGTGCTGCGGTCGCGGGTTCGCGCGTACCGCTCCGAGCCAGTCGACGAGCGGCCAGATCGCGTTGCGCCCCTTCTCGGGACTGCCGGAGTGCGCGGCGAGTCCGGTGGTCGTGAGGCGCAGGTGTTGGTAGCCGCGCTGTCCGGTGGCGAGCGCGAGGTTCGTCGGCTCGCCGCCGACGAGCAGGCGGCACGTACGGAGTTCCTTGCGCCAGTGTTCCGCCGCCGCGGCGCCGAGCGCGTCGGTCTCCTCGCCGACGACGCCGAGGAAGGCGACGCGGTCGAAGCCCTCGGCGAGCAGAGCTTCGATCGCCGCGAGCTGGGCGACGACCTGACCCTTCGCGTCGCACGAGCCGCGGCCGGTGACGCGGTCGGCGAGGAGCGTCGGCGGCACGAACGGAGCGACGGTGTCGAGGTGCGTCGTGAGCACGACGCGCGGCTCGCCGAACAACGCGAGCACGTTCGTGCGCCCCGGCTCGACCTGGTGCCGGTGGATCGTGGCGCCGAG
>JAWKUH010000093.1:0-1612 GCA_041398665.1 Planctomycetota bacterium
AACACGAAGCCCGTCGCCGCGCTGTCGTCGTCGACGTCGCAGTCGCGCGTGGTCGGAAGCCCGGCGCGGATCGTCGCGAGCGCGGCGCGCGCCTCGAGGACGTGTCGCCGCGTCTCGAGCACCTCGCGCATGACCCATGCGCGCGCCTCGTCGTCGTAGCTCCACCACGTGCGTTCGCGCCGCGGTCCGTCGTCCGGATCGAGCAGCACGACCGGGGCGAGCGCGACGCGCAGGCGGTGTGCGTGCGCCGGAGGCAGGTACGTCTCGACGTCGCGCTCCTCCTCGTCGGGGAGGAACACGTCGTCGAGTCCGTCCTCGAACTCGGCGTCGTCGTCGTGCGACGAGCGTTCGACGAAGTACGGCGCGAAGGCGTCGTCGAGCGCGTCCTCGAAGCGGTCCGCCGCCTCCATGCGCGCCGCCGCGATGCGCTGCACGAAGTCGTCGCTCGCCCGATCCGGCTCGACCTTCTTCGAGCGCTGCTGCCACTCGCCGCGGCGCTTGCGCTGGCCGAGTGCCTTGCGCGCCTCCTCGTGGTCCGGCTCGAGCGTGACGACGAGCTCGAAGAGCTGCGCCGCCGCGGAGTGCAGCTCGCCCTCGTCCGCGCGACGCGCCAGCACGAGCGCCTCCTCGAGCAGCTCGGCGTGGATCGCGCCGACGCGTTCGTCGAGCGCGTCGGGTCGCACGGCGTGCGGCGCCGCGTCCTCCTGGCCGCGGGTCGGAGCGGGAGCGGTGGGTGCGGCGGCGAGGACCGCGACGAGGACGGCGACGGCGAGCGACAGGGGGTGGGGCGGGCGACGCGCCGCGGTCGCCGCGGCGCGGCGGGCGTCTAGCTCGCGCGGCCGACGTGGTCGCACACCTCGCCCTCCGGCGCGGTGCGCGACCCTCCCGACCGCCGCGATGCGACGTTCCCGCGCACGGGGGTGTGCGCGGACGTGGGCTTCGCCGACCGCGCGAGCGGAGTCAGCTGCGGCGCGCCTTCTTGGCGGTGCGCTTCGACTTCTTCGTCGAGGCCTGCCCGGCGGCCTTCGCCGCCTTCGTCGCGGTCGCGCGCTTCGCCGCGGGCTTCACGCTGCGGACCGGCGCCTTCGCGGCGGCCTTCTTCTTCGACTTCGTCGCCGCCTTCTTCGCGGCCTTCTTCACAGCGCGCTTCGTCGTCCGCTTGCGCGCGGCGCCCGACGGCTCGACCGCGACGATCTGCGGCGGCCGCGCGTGGCGCGGTTCGTACACGCCGACCTCGCCGCCGCCGGGCAGCGTCAGCGTCGACAGCACGCCCCAGCCCTGGTCGTCGGGCTCGGTGCACGCGACGCCGAGGTCGCGCATCCGCGCGACGAACGCGCGGACGTCGTCGCACATGAAGTAGAGCTCGTGGCGCCCGTTCGACTCGGACGGGTGGCACGCGACCTCGGCCGGCGGCAGCGCGAAGATCAGCCAACCGTGGCCGACGTCGACGTGGGGGAGACCGAGCACGTCGCGCAGGAACGCGCGGTCGAGTTCGGGGGAGGTCGAGTAGACGATGACGTGAGCGCCGTTGATCATGGCTCGGAAGCACCCTCGCTCCACGGGAGCGGGTCGGACCGGTTCGTCGCGACGGAGCGTCGCGCGGGCGAGAACG
>JAWKUH010000094.1:0-1602 GCA_041398665.1 Planctomycetota bacterium
GAGGTGCTCGCGGAAGCGCCGTTCGAGTCGCTCGAGCCGACGCTTGTTGACGACGCGCCGGACCCAGCGGTTCTCGAAGGCTCGATCGCCCCACAGGCGCCCGACGGTGTAGGGGACGACGTCGCCCGACAGGACCCCGAGGAAGCACACGACGAACGCGAGGTCGAAGCGCACCTGCTCCTGGGACACCAGGATGCCCATGCCGACGATCGACACCTCCTCGGGCAACGGCACGCCGAACCCGCACGCCGTGAGCACGAGGTACGCGCCCAGGTAGGTGTGGTTCTGGACGAAGCTCTCGGCGAAGCTCGTGAGGTCGGCGAGCCAGGTCACGGGGGGAGAGCCTAGCAGCTGGGGGCGAGCGCCCGCACCGCGTGCTCGGGACGAAGTCGACGCCTCGGAACGCCCGACGCGTCGCGCGAGCGCACGTTCGGCTTTCCCCGGTGTCGACGACCGTCCGCGCACCGTACCCTCCGCCCATGCGCCAACGTCCGCGTCGCCATCGCACGGGTCCGTTCCAGCGCGGCATCGCCGCGGAGACGCAGCTCGGTCCGGAGCGACTCGTCCAGCCGCTGTTCGTCCACGACGGTGCCGGCGACGTGCCGATCCGCGCGATGCCGGGGCTCTCGCGACTGTCGCTCGAGGGACTGCTGCGCGAGGCGGAGGCGCTGCTCTCGGTCGGCGTCGGCGCCGTCGCGCTCTTCCCGGCCGTCGCGGAGGAGCTGAAGACCAGGGACGGGCGCGCCGCGCTCGATCCCGAGGGCCTCGTCCCGCGCGCCGTGCGCGCGCTGCTCCGGCGCTTCCCGGAACTCGTCGTCGCGACCGACGTCGCGCTCGACCCGTACTCGTCGGACGGGCACGACGGGATCGTCGGCGACGACGGCCGCGTCCTGAACGACGAGACCGTCGCGATCCTCGCCGAGCAGGCGCTCGTCCAGGCGCGAGCCGGCGCGACCGTCGTCGCGCCGAGCGACATGATGGACGGGCGCGTCGGAGCGATCCGCGACGCGCTCGACGGCGAGGGCTTCACCGACGTCGCGATCCTCTCGTACTGCGCGAAGTACGCCTCGGCCTTCTACGGGCCCTTCCGCGAGGCGCTCGACTCCGCGCCGAGGGCGGGTGACAAGAAGACCTACCAGATGGATCCGAGGAACCGCCGCGAGGCGCGGCGCGAGGCCGCGCTCGACGAGGCCGAGGGTGCCGACGTCCTCATGGTGAAGCCCGCGGGTCCGTACCTCGACGTGATCGCCGAGCTGCGCGCGGCCACGGACCTGCCGGTCGCGGCGTACCAGGTCTCGGGGGAGTACGCGATGCTGGCGGCCGCCGCCGAACGCGGGTTCCTCGACGAGCGTGCCGCCGTGCTCGAGAGTCTCCTCTCGATCCGCCGCGCGGGCGCCGACCTGATCCTCACGTACTACGCGGGTCGTGCCGCGCGGTGGATGGTGGAGTAGCGGGGCGAGGCGTCGAGCGTGTCGTGCTTCGTTCGAGGCGCGGCGCGGCCCAACGGCCGCGCGGGGAACGCAGCGCGCCGCTTCGCGCCGCGCGGGGGAACACAGCGTGGCCCTTCGGGCCACGCGAATCGAAACACGAAGAAGGCGAAGA
>JAWKUH010000095.1:0-1592 GCA_041398665.1 Planctomycetota bacterium
CGTCATCGAGGCCACCCCGAGCGCGAGGCCAAACAAGAGCTGCGGGGCGCGGCCGCGCGTCGATCGCAGGTTGGCGTCACAGAACGGGCAGGTAGGCTCGCGCGCCGCGATCAGCAGCTGGCACGAAGGGCAGTCGATAAGCGAATCCATGGGGCCAGCATAGCCGGGGGCGTCGACGCTGTCGCTCTCCGCCGAGATTTGGACGCGGGGCCGCAGCTCCCCGTCCGATCGCGGCCAGGAGCGTCTCCGAGCCGTTCGGACGACGCCCGGCACCGCCCGAGGCGCCGCGCCCGTCGCCGCGAAAGCAGGGAGCACAGCCCGATCGATCTGTGCGTCGGCCCTCGATCACGACGCGCCCGACGGCACTAGCCGCCGAGGCTCGGGCGCGCACCCGCGGGCGGTCGCGGAGTAAGGTGTCTCAAGATTCATGTGGAACAGCGCGCGACGCAGCGTCAAGGGGCTCCGCATCGCCGCGACGGTGTCCGTCGAGCGGCGCGCGCACCCGCGGGCCTTCGCGGAAAAACATGTCCTGAGGAGCACCTCGAACAGCGGGGCCTCGGGCGGCGCGACGCGTCAAGGGCGGTCGCAGGCGACCTGTCGATCAGAACGGGTCGCGCTCGAGCGTGAACGGCTCGGCGGCCTCGGGATCGACCGTCACCAGCAGCGGCTTGGCCGAGCAGCACTCGACCTGGACGCGCCGCAGCGCCTCGACGCCGAGGTACCCGGGCGTGTTGAGCCACTCGTGCCCGTCGCCGTGGACAAACAGCGTCGGCAGGCCGGCGCTGGCGACGATCTCCGCGAACGGGGTCGTGAAGCCCGCGTGTGCCGACGACGGGTTGGCGTGGCCGAACACGACCACCGCGTACAGCTCGCCCGCGTGCGCGGCGAGCTGACCCTCGACCCAGTCGGCGTCCTGGGCGAGCCGCGTCTGCCACTCGGCGATGTCGTGCACGGCCCCGCCGACCAGGTTGATGCCGACAAACAGCACGCCGCGCTCGACGAACGCGAAGTTCTCGAGGCGCTCGGGCTGGCGCGCGGCCGCGGGCGCGTCGGGCCAGCTCTCGTCGAGCGCCTGCAGGTGCTGCCACCAAAACGCCCACGCTTCGTCGGGATCGTCGCAGTCGTTCCACTCGTTGTCGCCCGGGATGATGAACACGGGCGCGACCAGCTCGAGCAGCCAGCCGCGGATGTCGGTGTACTCGGACTCGACGCACGGCGGCGCGCCGCGCTTGATGTCGCCGACGTGCACGAGGAACGACGCGCCCCCGAGCTCGTTGAGGGCGGCGAGGTGCTCGACGAGCGCGAGCTCATCCTCATCCTCGTACGGCGTGTCGCCGATGACCGCGAAGCTCACGGGCGCGAAGCTGCCCGCGGTCGTCTCGGTCTCGCCGTCGCTGGTGGCCGCGGTGTCGTCGGTCGCCTCGCCCGTGCCGTCGCTCGTCGGCGGTGCTGGTGCCTTCGCTGCCGCCCTCGGTGCCCTCGCTCGCGCTGCTCCCGTCTCCGCTCGCGCTCGACCCCGCTTCGTTGCTCGCCTGCGTGGCCGCGTCGGTCTCGGTCGCGTCGGTCTCGGTCGACGTCGCGGGCGCGTCACC
>JAWKUH010000096.1:0-1540 GCA_041398665.1 Planctomycetota bacterium
CAGCGCAGGGCCCAGACCAGCGGCGTGATCGTTCCTTCCTTCGCGGTGTAGTCGCGCAGGATCGCCTCGCGAAGCGCGGTGATCTGGCCGGCGAGCTGCGGGGTCGTGCGCACGTCGTCGCGACGGAGGAGCGTCGCGGTGTCCTCGAGAGCTGCGTCGAACTTCGCCTGCTTCGCGCGCGCGTCGGCACGCGTGAACCAGAAGCGCAGGTCGTCCTTCAGCTCCATCGCGCGCGTCATGGCCGTCTCCATGACGTCGTACTTGCCGAGCTGGGTCGCGGCCTGTCCGGTCTTGACGAGGAGCGCGAGGCGTTCGCGGTCGCTCGTCGCGTGGCCGAGACCGACGAGGTAGATGTCGAGTGCGCTCTCGAAGTCGCGGCCGGCCGTCACGATGTCGCCGAGCAGCTGGTCGAGCACGGCCGACTCCGGATGGTTCTCGCGCGCCTTCCTGACGAGCGTCTCCGCCTCGCCGATCTTCTGCGCGTTCGCGAGCTGGTTCGCCTTCAGCATCCCGGCTTCGGGCGCGTACTCGTCGCAGTCGAAGGCGCGCCGAAGTTCGCGCTCCGACTCGTCGCTCTGCTGCGTCGCCGCCAGCACGAAGGCGCGGATGCCGTGCGCGCGCCCGGAGCTCGGGAACTGCTCGGCGAGGCGCTTCGTCGCGTCGAGCGCCTCCGCGACCTTGCGTTCCTCGAGGAGTGCCCAGACGTTCTCGATGCCGGCGGCGACGTCGGCCTCGGCGTCCTGCTGCGCGACGGGCGTCGGAGTCGGGGGCGGCGCGGCGGCGTGGAGCGGTCGGCAGGTGAGGGCGAGGGCGAGGGCGACGGTGGGGGCGATCATGGGGGCGTTCGGGCCGGCGGATCCGGAGAGGATCGGCCGATCGGGCCGCCGGGCACCACACCGGGGCGTCCCCGGCGCGCCCCGATCTCGCTCGTCGGACGGCGACTCGCGGTCAGCGCCGCTCCGCGAGGACCTCGGCGTACACGCGCGCCAGTTCCTTCTCGACCGGTGACGACGACGCCTGCCAGCGAGCGAAGCGGTCCGCGCCGAGTCGCCAGGCCGCGAGCGCGCGCGCCGCTTCGCGACGGACGACGAAGTTCGCGTCGTCCGCGGTCGCGGCGAGTTCGTTCTCGAGCGCGGCGAGGTCGACCTCGCTCGCCGCGCGCTCGCGAGATCCGATCTGTGCGAGTCCTTCCGCGGCGTGGGCGCGGATCCACGGCTCGTCGTCGGCGAGCGCACTGCGGAAGGGTTCGAGCGGCGTCGGCCCTCCCTCGAGTCCAGCGCGGGCGACCCACCACATCGCCTCGGCGCGGGAGTCGGGATCCGCCGAGAACTGGGGCACGAAGATGTCCTCGAAGAACTCCCGCGAGAGTGGTTCCCCCTGAAGCTCGACGGACTCCGCGTGCGCAGCGATCGCGTAGCGCACGCGAAGGTCCCCGACGGGACTCGCGTTGGGGTAGCCGCAGAGCATGCGCGACTCGAGTTCTTCGAACGGGTAGCGCCCGCTCGTGCGGAGTCCTTCGATCTCGACGGCACTTCCGGAC
>JAWKUH010000097.1:0-2174 GCA_041398665.1 Planctomycetota bacterium
ACGAGTTCGGGGCCTTCGCGACCCACGGCCTCGACGAGGGCTGCCACCGCGTCCAGTGCACGTGGACGGAGTCCGACGGCTCGCTCGCGCTCGCGAGCTACGACGTCCGCCTGGAACCGGGCGAGGTGCGGGACCTCGGGACGCTCGCTGCCGGGATCGACGGGACCGTTCTCCTCGACCCCGTGCTCTACGTCGACGGCGAACGCGATCCGAGTCTCCTCGGCGGCGCACTGCGCGATGCTCGGATGCATCTGGTCGCAACACGATCGAACGCCGACGATCCCGAGTCCGACGAAGAAGGCTACGACTTCCCCGACGTCGCTCTCGACCGGGTCTCGATCCGGGGTGCGACCGCGGGTCGCTATTCGATCGGTGCCTTCGACATCCGCCTCCCGGACGCCGTCGCGAGCGACTTCGCCGTCGAGGGTTGGGCTCTGGCGGAATTCGACTTCGATGGCGGTGAGACGAGCGTCGAGTTCCCGGTTCGACTCGTGTCCACGCACGAGGTCGTCGTGCATTCGATCGACGAGGACTCGTTGGGGGTCACCGAGCAACGGCTCCAGGTGTGGGGTGTCGCTCCCTCTCGCGCTTGCCCATCAGCGACCTCCGCCACTCCAGTCGTCGCTCGGCGACGCGGCGAGGACGACCTGGGGTTCCGTTGCGCCGATCCCGCCGGCGCACGTTGTCGTCGCGGCCGTCGGTCGCATGACGAAGGACGGTCGCATCGAGCGCCTCGTCGCCTCCTCGAGATCGAGAAGGTCAGGCCCGCACACGATGGACCGCGGACGTTCTTCGCGTTCGCTTCGTCTCCGGCGACCGCGTCGGTGACTCTCCGCCCGGCTTCGTCGAGGACCGACCACGCCCACTCCGCGTGCATCGGTCGCGATCCCGAACCACAGGACGCGGATCGGATCGCCGGGCGACGGCTCCAGCACCGTGCAGGTCGAGAACCTGCTGCCGAACACCGAGTACGTCCTCGAGCCCTTCGGCACCCGCTTCACGACCGCGCACCCGGGCACGACGGTCGAGGTCACGGCACACTAGGCGCGCCTCGAGTTCTCGCACTCTTGCCCACTCGCACTCCTCACCTCCGATGACCGACGACCGCGACGACGTCGGACCTCTGCGGCTCGTCCTTGCCGTGGCGTTCGTGCTGCTCCTCGTCGGCGGGGGGCTGTACGTCCTGTACGTCGCGGCGCTCTCCGCGTCCGTGTCTCCGAAGGTGGACGGGGCGACCGAGGCTCCGACGACGCGGGGAGCGACGGGCGCGGAGCTCCGGCTGGAGGGCGGCGACCCTCCGATCGGCGCCGTCGAGCACGCGTCGAGCGATCGGCGCACGGCGGTCGAGGGCAGCGCGACTCGCACGTGGCGCGACCTCCTCGCGCCGGTCGACGCGCTCGACGGATCGGCGCTCGACGGAGCCGTCGTGCTGCTCGTCGACGAGTCGCTCGAGCTGCGCACGCGCGCGCTCGACGACGCGATCGAGGACGGCGATCTCGCGAAGGACGTCGTCGCCGCGCTCGACGACGACGCGCACCTGCCGCGGGCGTTCCTGCCGAGCGCGCTCGCCGATCACGAAGGCGCTCCGCAGCGCGTCGAGCTGTGGCCCTCGGCGACGCTCGCGGTCGAACTCGCGGAGCCGCGGCCCGGCGGGGCACCCGCGCCTCGCGTGGTCGTCCGCTGTGGGAACGGGCGGAGGTAGGACCGTCGTGTGCAGGACACGGAGTACGTCTTCGGCGCTTCGGCGGACTCCGAGTTGCGACACGATGCGTACACGCGGCTCCGAGACTCGGACGCGAGCGATCTGTCACTCGGCGGGTCGCCGACCGTCGAATCGACGATCGCGGGCACGCGCTACTGGACTTGCGAGGTTCCGCTGGTGCTCGAAGTTCCGGCCGACATCGCGCTTCGTGTCGAGATCGTGACTCCGGGTGGGAGCGGCGACTGGCGAGCCGGTTTCTCGAGGAGCAGTTCGGTGATGCTCTCGACGAACTCGCGGGAAGCCGTCGTCGATCCGGGCATCTCTCGAGGAGACCGCGCGGAGGTCCGGATCCTCGTCGAGGGCGCAGCGCACATCGTCGGGCGCTTCCCGCCGGGCTCGAGCGCGCAGACGGCGGCCTACGTCTTCGCGTCCGACGGGCGCAAGTTCGGCGAGTTCGAGTATGCAACGCCCG